>PHBH01000021.1 GCA_002840535.1 Deltaproteobacteria bacterium HGW-Deltaproteobacteria-15
ACCGAATTTCAAAGAGCCTTATTTGCGGCATCGCTCAGCCGCAAATTCTTGCTTTACTTTTACCGGAACAACTACAGGGCGGCGTCTAGTCAGCTTCTCGGAATCGCAAGGGTGGCGTACATGGTATTTCCTTTCCTGTTGATCAGGAGCAAGGCGGCTTGCCCCCTCGGATACCCTGCTATTTTCCTGGCGAACTCCTGAACCCCTTGAACCGGCTCCTGGTCCATCTCCATGATGACATCGCCGGGCCTCAGGCCCGCCTCGTCGGCGGGCGAACCCTCTATAACATTCGTGATCAGCACCCCGGAGGTATCCGGGATGCCGAATTTTGAAGCCAGTTCCGGGGAGAGATTTTCGAGCGCGAGACCGAGTTCCGGTCCTACGCCCGTCTCGGTTCGCTCCTCTTCCTCCTGTTCCTCCTTCATTTGTGCAATGGTAACCTGTAGGGTCTTTTTCTCTCCTTTTCGGAGCACGACCACAGGAACTTTCTTTCCCACTTCGGTCTTTGCAACAAGGAATGGAAGATCGTTCATTTCCCTAACGGTCTGGCCGTCAAAGGAAACAATAACGTCTCCGCGTTTTATTCCGGCCTTCTCCGCAGGGCCTCCAGGTGTGACCTGCGAGACCAGTGCTCCGGCTTCGGTTGACAGGCCCAGCTTGTCTTTCAGCTGCGGCGTTATCTGCTGTATCATGACCCCGAGCCAGCCTCGGACTACCTTTCCTTTTCTCAACTGAGGGAGGAGCTCCCTGGCGATATTCGCAGGTATCGCAAAACCAATGCCGATATTGCCCCCGCTCTTGGAAAAGATCGCCGTTGTAATCCCCACCACTTCACCATTTATATTGAGGAGAGGACCGCCGCTGTTTCCGGGATTGATGGAGGCATCCGTTTGAATGAAATCGTCGTACGCCCCTATGCCGATTCTCCTGTATTTTGCACTGACGATCCCCGCCGTTACGGTGCTTACCAGGCCGAAAGGGCTGCCGATGGCGAGGACCCAATCACCCACATGCAGCTGCTCGGAATCTCCCAGCTTGAGCGCCGGCAGGGGCTTGTCCGGTTCGATCTTGATGAGCGCCAGGTCCGTTTGAGGATCCCTCCCCACCATCTTTGCCTGGAACTCTCTCCCATCCCCGAGTTTGACGAGAATCTCGTCCGTGGCTTCCACCACATGGTTGTTGGTCAGAATAAACCCGTCAGGATCGATGATGAACCCGGACCCCAACCCTTTTTGTTTGTGTTCTCTTGGGACCCCCCTCTGCCCGAAGAACTTTTCGAAAAAGTCTCTGAGCGGGTCGTCTTCGCCTCCAAAAGGTGAATCAAAGCGAAAGGGACCTCCCTTTACGACCTTCATGGAACTGATATTCACGACGCTCGGACCGGCCGCTTCTGCCAGTCCTCTGAACGAGCAGGGGCAATTCTGTGAGGGTTGCGCCATTGCCATCGACAGCAGCGAGACGGACATCGTTCCCAGTATCAAAAGAGCTCCCAAAAAGACCATCCAACTTCTCTTACCCCACTTCATCTTTGTTCCTCCTGTTCATTCATGCCATCCATGGGCTCGATGTCTCATCCTGTGGATCGGTGAAACGTTGGGTTCGATGGAAAAGAACTGCTGCTGGATCACTGTGCCTTTAACCATCGCTCTCCAGCGAAGGTATGGGTAAAAACCTGTATTTCCAGAACCGATCCGCGTGTAACATTCTTGCGACCTTTTTTTCGCCCGATGGAAATACACTTCCCTTCTTTTTTCGATACGTTTTCCACCCTATTTCTTTCACCGGGGTTCTAAAGAACACTGAAAGAAACCGGATTTTCTCGCACACTTCATGGACCGCAATGGTCAAACAAAAAGACAAAGGAAAACGTCATGAACGGCATGAAACCATTGGAGAAGAATGAGTGGTCTCAGGGCAAGAGACTCCTGGTCGTTCTATTTTTCTCTCTCGTCCTTTTCTCACTTGTAAGTCCCCGTGAATCCGTCAATCGGCTGAAGATATCCTATACAAATTTTAAAAACCTGGCCTCGGGCGGAAAGATCGCTCAGATCACTGTCAGAGGGGACGAGATAACGGGTGAGTTCAAAGGACGGTTGACAGAGGAATTGAAGCCGCCTCAATCCGGGGAGGATGTACGGCTTTACGAAAACTTCAGAACAACCAAACCGCCCTTTGCCGATCCGGATCTGCTCAATCTCTTGGAGCAGAACGGGGTAATGATCAGTGCGGAATCCCAGGAAAGCTCCTGGTTGCGGATGGTGGTAATCGGGTGGCTTCCCTGGCTTCTCATACTTGGACTCTTTCTTTATTCCTCGCGAAGACTTCAGGGTGGAATGGGAGGAGGGATATTCGGATTCGCGAAGTCAAAAGCGAAGCTGTATACCAGGGAGACCAGCAATGTCGGTTTCAAGGATGTGGCAGGTCTCGCAAACACCAAGAAAGAGCTCGAAGAGATCGTAGGCTTTCTCAAAAACCCGGCAAAATACAAATCGCTTGGCGGCGAGCTCCCCAAAGGGATTCTCCTGGTCGGACCTCCCGGAACGGGAAAGACCCTGATGGCAAGGGCAACGGCGGGAGAAGCAAATGTCCCCTTTTACAGTATCAGCGGTTCCGAATTCATCGAGATGTTCGTGGGAGTGGGCGCTTCTCGCGTAAGAGACATGTTCACCAAGGCGAAGAGCGAAGCCCCTTCCATCATCTTTATCGATGAACTGGACTCCATCGGCCGGGTTCGCGGCACAGGTCTTGGAGGAGGGCATGACGAAAGGGAGCAGACACTGAACCAGATCCTTGCCGAGATGGATGGTTTCTCTCCGCATGTGTCGGTGGTGGTACTGGCCGCGACCAATCGGCCGGATGTCCTCGATCCCGCCTTGATCCGTCCGGGGCGCTTCGACCGCCAGATCACACTCGACCTTCCTCAGAGAAAGGCACGCAAAGAGATTCTCGACGTTCACACGCGCAACGTTCCACTCGGCCCTGATGTGGATCTCGATCTCCTGTCCAGGAGAACGGTGGGCTTTTCAGGCGCGGAGTTGAAAAACCTGGTAAACGAAGCAGCCCTGCTGGCTGCGAGGAAAGAGAAGAGGGCTGTTGATGCCGTTGACTTCGAAGAGGGCAGGGACAAAATTCTGATGGGGATTGAAAGGGAGGATATCATCAGAGACGAGGAGAAGGAGGTCATCGCTATTCACGAGGCGGGTCATGCAATACTGGCAAGAATTTTGCCGGGCGCGGATCCCCTTGAGAAGGTGAGCATCATTCCCCGGGGACGCTCCCTTGGTGCAACCGAACAAATCCCGGAAGAAGATCAGCATAATCTCAGCCGTCGATACCTTCGAAATCGGATCGCCATCATGCTGGGGGGCAGGGTTGCGGAGAAGATCACCAAGCAGGATATAAGCACCGGTGCAGGGGATGATCTCAGAAAGGCGACCGAGCTTGCGCGTCGAATGATATGTCAATGGGGCATGAGTGACAGGATCGGCCCCGTGACCTATCGGCAGGGAGAGACCCATCCCTTTCTCGGCAGGGAGATGAGCCAGCCCAGGGATTTCAGTGAAAGGACAGCCCAGATCATCGATGAAGAGGTGCGGGATCTCATTCAATCCATGGAAGCCAAGGCTGAGAAGCTGATTGTCGAGCACCGGGATGAGGTGGATGCGCTGGCCCGGGAGCTCTTCGAGCGCGAGACGCTTTCCAAGGAGGAAATCGATGAAATTCTTGGACCCATCACCCAATCACCTCCATGGAAAAGAGAGGAGCAGCCGGATGGGGCCGCTCGGAAGTATCGACCGTCCGGTGTCGCTCACATGGAGGATCTGCCGCGGCTGCCCTGAAGCGCATAGCGCATAGGGCATAGCGCATAGCGAAAAGACAGAGTAAACTTTATGGTTGCATAAGAAACGGGAGCAGTGGCAATTCGGAGACAGCGGAGACCGCATGGATTATGGAAGAATTGGGTGATAAATCTCCCGAAAACTGCGCATCTCGATCTCGCCTCCAGTGGATTCCCGTAGGTGGGTAGAGCGAAGCGAAACCCATCAACTCCGGGCATTGAACGATGGGTTTCGCTTCGCTCTACCCATCCTATGAAACTCCAATACTCCAGTGGAAGGGGGAACAAACAATGAGCAAGATTGCAGTCATCATAGCCGATCTTTTCGAGGATTCGGAATATGTGGAGCCTGCCGCGGCATTCAAAAAGGCCGGGCATGAGCTTGTCCACGTCGGCCTGGAGAAGAACGCTGTAGTACAGGGAAAGAGTAAAGGAACCAGGGTTAAGGTCGAGGAGGCCGTTGCGGATGTATCGGTAGAGGATTTCGATGCCCTGCTGATTCCAGGCGGGTTTTCTCCGGACAAGCTGAGAGCCGATGAAAAGGCGGCACGGTTCTGTGGGGACTTTCTCGTGAGCGGGAAGCCGCTTTTCGCCATCTGTCATGGCCCGCAGCTTCTCATCACGGCCGATGTGCTCCGGGGCCGAAAGGTCACCGGTTGGAAATCGATTATCCAGGATATCAAGAACGCGGGTGCTCAGTTTCTGGATCAGAAGGTAGTTGAGGATGGGAACATGATTTCCAGCCGTCAGCCTTCGGACATCCCGGATTTTATAGCGGCAAGCCTGAAAAAACTGAAAGTAAGCAGTGAGCAGTAAGCAGTAAGCAGTAAGAAAACCGGTGCGCCTCGCTTTCAGAGTAGGATGGGTAGAGCGAAGCGAAACCCATCACTGAAGAGGGTGCAACGAAAAAAAGTGAGCAGTAAGCAGTAGGCAGTGAGCAGTAAGAGAAAACACTGCGCCTTGCTTTCAGGAACAGAGTAGGATGGGTAGAGCGAAGCGAAACCCATCACCGAAGATGGTGCAACCCCAAGAAAAAGATGGGTTTCGCTTCGCTCTACCCATCCTACTTCATCAAGATGAATGCCATCTCGAACTGCGAGGCTGATTAAATGAATTTTGGATTTCCGCCGGCGCACTTCTTTGTCTTTCTGCTTTCTGCTTTCTGCTCACTGCCAACTGCTCAACTGCTCACTGCTCACTGCTTACTCATTCTCCCCAGTCTTACTGCTCACTGCCTACTGCCTACTGCTTACTTTCTTCCTTCCACCCATATTCTCCCACAAGGCTTACGAATCGGACTCCTCCCAAATCTTCGCTGATGATTTCCCCCTGTGACTTGGTTATCCTGATCAGGTTCTGACTGAATCGGTCTCCGACGGGAATGACGATCCGCCCCCCGTCCTTCAATTGCTCTAAATAGGGGTCCGGGACAGAGGGTGCTGCGGCCGTGACCAATATTGCGTCAAAAGGAGCATGCTCCGGCCATCCGTGAGTGCCGTTGTGGATTTTGAAGAAGATGTTTTTATACCCCAAATCCTGAAGTATCCGTTTCGCTCTTTCGGAGAGGGTGGTGATCCGCTCGACCGTATAGACTTCGCTGCATATGTCGGCCAGCACTGCCGCCTGATATCCGCTGCCGGTCCCGATTTCCAGGACCTTCTCTTCGCCGGTCAGATCAAGGGACTCGGTCATTTGGGCCACGATATAGGGCTGGGAGATGGTCTGCTGTTCCCCGATTGGCAGAGGGTGGTCTCCGTATGCGGAATCCCACAATTCGCGCGGCAAAAAGCGCTCCCTGGGGACTCTTCTCATGGCCCTCAGCACGAGCGGATCGCTGATGCCTCTGGGGATCAACTGGTTGCTTACCATGCGTTCTCGGGCTTCTTCAAAATCATCGGCCATGATGCCATCTCTCCAGGTGCCTGGCATGGGTTCTGAGGTATGCTCCCGGCTTGAAAAAGTGGTCGTAGAATTCAATGTCCAAGTGATGCGCCTGCAGAAGGGTGATCATAAAAATGGATGGCACTGTTCCCGGAAACTTTCCGAAGCTTTCAAAAATATACTGCGCCTGAAGAGCAACGCACTCCTTGAATTCCTCGCTGTGAATCTGCGCTGCTGAACGAACGGCGACGGAATTTTTCCATGGACCCGGGGTCTCCGGATGGAAGGGCCCCCCTGGTCCGAACTTTCGCCGGCAGAGTGCCTCCACGGCGGCTCGCATGTCGGGAAAGTGCGGGGGGCAGAATCCTTCCATGACCCCTATCATACCTGTAGGGTTCGGGTAAGGCCAGCGGTCATCCTTATCATAGCGAAATCCCAGGCCCGGTACACTCGGGTCTCCGCTTGCCCCGAGCACGGCAAAGGGGTCCACTCCATTGAACATCCATCCGCCCAGGCCCATCGCCTGCAGCATCAGAGCGCCTGCATAACAGCTAGTCGACAGTTCGGTGGTCATTTCGGCCAGGGACCACTGTTCGACAAAGGTGAGGGGCCAGACATTCCCGACATCCACGATGCCGGCGTACTTTTCTATTCCAGGGATGGGTTTCCTGTTGATGTTGTCAAAGAGAACCAGCCCGTTCTGGAGCATATAGCAGAGGTTCAAAAGCACATGCTGAGCCAGATCTCCCACCGGGATCACCAGAAGCGTTCCCGGCCGATTCACTACCCAGGTATTGTGGGCTTCAATGAACGGTGTCTCCGGAGGGACGCCGATCCTGTTGTCCCCGATCTTCGTCACTCTTGATCTCAAAGTCTCCATGACTTTTTGAGGTTCCATGGATCCGTCTTCTTCTCTTTCTGCAAAAGCCGGCCCATCGCGAGCGTCCAGCACGTAGACTCCCTCGTCGTCCGTGAAAAAGGTCACGCTCGTATGGAAACCGGCAGCCGACGGAAATGTTCTGCCTCCGGCCGCGCCTGCGTAGTTTGAAAGATAAGGCGCATATCGCTTTGCTCGATAAATCATGTGATGCCACCCTGTGTTACCCCCGCAGGCGGCGACCACCAGCAATTTCTCCAATTCTGAAAGAGGCATTGGATCGTGGCGGCTCTTGTAGGCAAAAAATCCGTCCGGGATCTCCGCGCCTTTGAAAAAACGGCGTGAGCGCCGGCCGAGAAGGGCTTCAATGAGCCCGAACTCCTGCATGTCCTGGAATCCGGGAGGAAGTTCTTCTTCTGCCATCGAGTTCTCCTGATTAACAAAAATTTAGACCGCCAAGTGTCACAAGGAAGTAGTTTGTTTACCTGCCGGAAGCCGCCCCGGCAGGTAAACAAACAATCTTTGCGTTCTTCGCGCCCTTGCGGTTCAATCCATTCACTTCTCTGCGTCTTCTTCAGAAGCCGGAGATGCACCCCGGGGCTCGCACCATCAGAACAGGGACGCATGCGGCGCGAAGCACACGGTCGGCAATGCTCCCCCATATCCAGCGGCTGATGCCGGACAACCCATGCGTGGCGATAACGATGAGATCGATTCCATGCTGCTGCGCATAGTCGGCGAGTGTTTCCGCGGTTTTCCCCATGATGACCCTTGCTTCCACTTCAGCGCCCGGGTACCTGTTGCGGGCGGCAACGCGGGTGACATACTCTTCAGCAATCGCCATGTTTTCCGAATCAACGTTGTTGCGGACCTGTTGCGCATTCCAGGTGGAAGAGACTGTTGATCCGTCGGCTTCCGGGGACGTCGATACGTGCAGGGGCTCAACCACCCGGATGAATGTCACATGCGCGGTGGAGCAGTTCCTGACAATTGACTCCACGTGGGGAAGCACACATTCGGCCAGTTCTGATCCATCCAGAGGAACCATGATCCTGTTGTACATGAGTAAGTCTCCATTGAATCGTTTACGCCAGCTTTTCAACCGCAGCGGGAATTACCTTGAGGGACGGCATTCTGGCAATCGGATCGAACGGCACGGTGCTCATCAGGATATTCACGTTCGGCTCATCGAAGTGAATGGGCACGAAGAGATACCCTGCAGGAACTTCCTCCGTCACCGACAGCCTGGTGACGATTGCGCCATAGGGGCTCACCACCCGCACCGGCTGCCCCGTGGTGAGATTGTTCTCTTTCGCATTCTGCGGATGCATCTGCACAAAGGACTCGGATGCCAACCTGAGGAGTTTTGGAGAGCGCCGCGACATCTCTCCGGTGTTGTAGTGCGCGAGAAGCCTTCCTGTAATCAGGACATAAGGATACGCACTCGTGGATTCCATCAGGCTTTTTGGAAGCTGGGGAATCCTGAACCTCGCCCTTCTGTCCCGGAAAGCAAACCCGTCTTCGTACAACCGGAGCGTGCCTGAATGGTTCTGATCAAAGCAGGGCCAGAGGATTCCAGGCTCTTGCCGAAGACGGCTGTAAGTAACCCCTGAAAAGATAGGGGCGGTCCTTCGCACTTCCTCCCAGATCATCTCCGTATTGCGGTAATTCCAGTTTATCCCCATGGCCCTGGCCATGTCCTGCAGAATTTGCCAGTCCGGCCTCGCCTCGCCTGGCGGAGCAAGTCCTCCGCTCGTGTACTGTATTCGCCTGAATGCGTTCGTGAAGGTGCCTTCCTTTTCCCCGACGACCGCAGCAGGAAACAGGATATGAGCTCGCCTCGCGGTCTTCGTCATAAAGGCATCGTGCACGACAAGAAAATCCAGCTTCTGGAGCATCCAGTCCACAAAGCTGGCGTGTGGTTCGGAGATGGCCGGATTTGCCCCTGCCACATAGAGTGCCCTGATTTTTCCCGAAGCGATCTCATTGATCATCTCCGATGCGGACAAACCCGGACTGGATGAAAGAACCGAATCCCAGATGGCGCCGGTGTGGAGCCGGGAAGCCTCGTCTTCCACGAGCATGTGACCCGGCAGGTGGTGCGGCAGCGCCCCCATATCGCCGGCCCCCTGTACGTTGTTCTGTCCCCTCAGGGGGGAGAGCCCGCATCCCGGCTTGCCTACGTTGCCGGTGAGCAGGGCGAGGTTGACCAGGGCGGAAACGCTGTCGGTCCCATGGGCGTGCTGCGTGAGCCCCATTCCCCAGATGAAGATGGTGTTCTTCCCGTGAATCAGTTCGGCCGCTTTCTCAAGTTGTTCGCAGGGTACTCCCGAACGTTCGCATGCCAGCCGGACATCCAGGTTACGCATGGATCTGAGCACCGCATCGCAGCCGATGGTGTTGCGGCTGCAGAACTCGGAGTCGTTCCATCCCCTGAAGAGAATGATCGCTGCGAGGGCCTGGATCCAGAAGATGTCGGTACCGGGTTTCGGCTTGATGTGCATCTCTGCAAAACGAACCAGATCCGTGCTCCTCGGGTCGGCTACCACGAGATGAATGAGCCGCTTGCCGGCATGTTTCCTCAACCGCATCCAACTGGTCGGATGGGTGGCATTGGTGTGGGCGCCTATGACAAAAACCGTATCCGTCTCATCAAAGTCCGCGAAAGCGATGGTGACAGCGCCGAAGCCCAGTTGCCTGTCCATGGCCGCCTCCGAGGGGCCGTGGCAAAGTCTGGCGCAATTATCCACATGGTTGTTGCCTATGACGGTGCGCTGGAATTTCTGGCAGAGAAAGGCTTCCTCATTGAGAATTTTTCCACCGCAAAGCATTGCCACGCTGTCGGGGCCGTGCCGCCGGATAATTTCCTTCAATTGGCGGGCTGCAAGCTGCAGAGCCTCTTCCCAACTCGCCCTTCGCATCCCGCCTCCATCCTGAATATGCGGGTAAAGAAGCCTCTCGCTGCTCGTGACAAATTCGTGAAGGGAAAACCCCTTGACGCAAAGGTATTTGTCATTCACCTCCTTGTTTCTGCCCGAGGCTCTGCTCTTTACCGGGTTTCCCTTTTCATCCAACGTAAATTCGAGATTGCACCCGACCCCGCAATAGGAACAAACCACAGGAATTTTGTTGGGAACAACTTTCGGTTCCGTCATTTCACCTCCGCCGAAACATCGTACAAGGTACATCTATGATTAATAATCACTCAAGTGGCATTTAAAAGGTATCCTGTATTCTAGGGTTGACTTATGCTCATTGGCCTTATTAAATGATCCGATGAGGTTTTGGTCCGCAACTCTACAGGTATTGGTATTGCAAGGATTTTCTGACGATAAGCTTCCTTGAAAATTGAACTTATTCTTGACATAGTATGCGGCCTTTTCCTATTCTGCCCGCTGTGCCTGCCTCTGTGAAATGTAGTGAGCGAGATCGCTCTCCCGCGGCTAACCGCCCCGTCAAGCATGATTTTCCAGACAGGATGCCGGTTTCGGGACCGCATTGATGCTTCTTAGGTTGTCCTCATTTAAAGTGATGAATTTTTTGCGTTGATGTCAGCCGGACTCATCGTCCGGATCGGGGATACGGGTAATCTTCCGGGCTCTGATCGAAAGGAGAGTGAGGATGGTAGCCAGAGAGAAAAGAAATCAAAACAATTTGATTGCGGGACTGGATAAAGCTCCAACCGGAATAAATGGTCTGGATGAGATTACCTGCGGCGGGTTGCCCAAGGGAAGAACGACATTGATCGCCGGGGGCGCGGGCTCCGGCAAGACCATCTTTGCAATGGAATTCCTGCTTCGGGGCGCCGTTCAGTACAACGAGCCCGGCGTCTTTGTCGCGTTTGAAGAAAACCCCCATGAGCTTGCGGAGAATTTCGCATCCATGGGGTATGATCTGGATGATCTCATTAAGAGGAAGAAGATCGCCATCGAGCATATTGCCATAGAAAGGAGCCAGATCGAAGAGACCGGAGAGTACGATCTGGAGGCCCTGTTTATCAGGCTCGCGTACGCTGCTCAGTCCATTGGCGCAAAAAGAATGGTATTGGACACAATAGAAGTGCTCTTTTCGGGGTTGAAAAACACCGCCGTGCTCAGAGCCGAGCTCCGAAGACTATTTCGATGGGTGAAGAACAAAGATCTCACCGGCGTGGTCACGGGTGAAAGAGGAGACCACTCCCTTACCCGTCATGGGCTCGAGGAATATGTGGCGGATTGCGTGATTCTCCTCGACCATCGTGTAATCGATCAGATCTCGACCCGGAGGCTTCGTGTCCTGAAATACCGCGGCACAACCCACGGCACGGATGAGTTTCCCTTCATCATCGATGAAAACGGAATTTCTGTCCTGCCCATCACTTCCGTGGGTCTGGACCACGAGGTAAGCACCGAGCGGGTTTCCTCGGGAATTCGTCGCCTCGACAATATGCTCGGAGGAGAGGGTTTTTACAGGGGCAGCAGCATTCTGGTATCCGGCACTGCGGGAACCGGCAAATCGAGCATCGCAGCAAATTTCACGTTGGCAGCCTGCAACCGGGGAGAACGATGCGTCTATTTTGCCTTTGAAGAATCCGCTTCTCAAATTATCCGCAACATGCGCTCAATCAATATCAATCTTGCGCCATTCGTCAAGAAAGGCCTCCTGCGGTTTTCCTCCTCACGACCGTCTTCCCATGGTCTGGAGACGCACCTTGCCTTGGTCCACAAGCTGATCGAAGAACACAATCCCACTGCGGCCATTTTCGACCCGATCAGCAATTTCATTTCACTTGGCAACAGGGGAGAGATCAAGTCCATGTTGACGAGATTGGTCGATTACCTGAAAGCTCGCCGGATAACCGCGCTGTTTACCAATCTGACCCATGGAGGCGAAGCCCTGGAGAGTACCGACAACGCGGTTTCCTCAATCATGGACACCTGGCTGCTGCTAAGGGACATCGAATCCGGAGGAGAGCGAACCCGGGGGATTTATGTGCTCAAATCCCGCGGCATGGGTCATTCCAATCAGATTCGCGAGTTTATCATTTCGGAAAAGGGGATCGATCTCCTGGATGTGTACACCGGACCGGAGGGAGTGCTCACGGGGAGCGCGAGGATCAGCCTGGAGGCCAGGGAAAAGGCGGATGCCTTGCTTCGGGAGCAGGAAATTGAGCGCAAGAGGAACCAGCTGGAAATGAAGAGGCAGGAGATGGAGGCCTCCATCAAGATCATGAAAGCAAGATTTGAAACTGAAAGGGCGGAGCTGGAGCAGGCGATCGAGCAGGAGAAAGCCGCCCAGAGAAAGCTCACGGACGACCGCATGAAGATGGCCAGGGTAAGGAAGGCGGATTGATCCGACAGGCTTCATCAGGGACAGAAAGGGGGGATATGATGAAGACGGGCGCAGTACCCGGATCCACTGCAAAGGCGAAAAAGCCGGCCGCAGCATCCAAGAGCGCAGCAGCCAAAAAGAGTGCGAAAAAACCGGGCAGGAAAGATGATGCCCAATTTTTCGAATTGAGGCTGTACGTGGCCGGCCAGACCCCAAAATCCATCACGGCTTTTGCCAATTTGAAAAAGATTTGTGAAGAGCACCTTCAGGGCAAGTACCGCATAGAGGTGATCGATCTTGTGGAAAACCCCAAACTTGCTGCGGGCGACCAGATATTGGCCATCCCGACCCTGGTGAGAAAGCTTCCCGAACCGGTCAGGAAGATCATCGGCGATCTTTCCAATACGGAACGCGTTCTCGTCGGGCTCGATATTCTCCCTCTCTGATTTTCTGTATTCTGGAAGAAAATCGGAGGAGAGTTCACCCGGAAACCTAAGAGGATATGAAATGCCAAAACGAAAGCCCAGAAACGTAGCCGCAGAATTTGAAAAGGCCGTTGCGAAGAAAACGAAAGAGAGGGCGGTACTCAGGCTCTATGTGACCGGCACAACTCCCCGGAGCATCAGAGCCATCGAGAACATCAGGAAAATCTGTGAAGAGAACATTCCCGACAACTACGATCTGGAAGTCATCGATGTGTATCAGCAGCCATCCCTGTTGAAAGGAGAGCAGATCGTGGCGGTCCCGACGCTCATCAGGAAACTGCCTTTGCCCATTAGAAAGTTCATCGGGGATCTTTCCGACTCCGAGAAGGTTCTTCTTGGATTGGATTTGAAGAAGAAGGGGTGAAGGTGCACCAATGAAGGATGTAAGCCGGAAAGATTTGCTCGCTGACGAACTGCGCATCCAACTCGAAGAAGCCGAGGAAACCCTTCTCGCCATACGCAAAGGCGAAGTGGACGCATTGGTTGTTTCAGGGACCGATGGAGAAAAAATCTACACCCTTCAGAATGCGGATCAGCCTTACAGGGTCTTTGTCGAAGCGATGAACGAAGGGGCGGTGACCCTCACGGCAGAAGGCACCATCTTTTACTGCAACAAACGTTTTTCCGAGATCGTCCGGTCCACCCATCAAAAGGTTGTCGGCTCTTCGCTGCAAGACTGGGTATGTCCCGAGGACAGGGCACTGGTCGCCGAGATCCTCGAGCGGGGAAAAGGAAATGAAGGGAGAGGGGAGGTCCGGTTGAGAACGGCGTCGGGAGCAGAGGTGCCCGCACTTGTTTCCATCAGTCCGCTCAATCTGGACAGCGTCGTTGTGGCGTGCGCCGTGGTCACGGATACCACCGAGAAGAAGGCTGCTGAGGCAAAGATCAGGGAGTATGTAGATAAACTGGAGGTCAGCAACAGGGAACTGGAGAACTTCGCCTTCGTTGCCTCGCATGATCTCCAGGAACCCCTCAGGAAAATTCAGGTATTGTCGGACCTGTTCGCAATAGAGGGAAAGAGCGATAAAGAACGGATGGATTACGCCGGCCGTATGCAGCGGACAGCTTCGCGAATGTCGCTTCTTCTCAAGTCCCTGCTGGCGTATTCCCGTTTGTCGACAACGGGTCAACCTGTTGCGCCGGTAAATCTCAACGAGGCTGCAAAAGAGGCTGTTAGCAATCTCGAAGTGCGACTGCAGGAGGTAGGCGGCGAGGTGGATATCCTGGATTTGCCTGTGGTGGAAGGGGACAAGCTTCAGATGACCCAGTTGTTCCAGAACCTCATCGGCAACTCCATGAAATTCTATTGCAAAAACATTCCGCCAAAAGTTAAGATCTATTCCCGTCTGCTGGAGACCCCTGGATCGGGAGACAGGCAATTCGGGATCTTTGTCGAAGACAACGGGAGCGGTTTTGATGAGAAGTATCTGGACCGCATCTTTATGCCTTTTGAAAGGCTGGTCGGGAACACTCAGTGCGAAGGCGCGGGAATGGGCCTGGCGATCTGCAAGAAGATTGTCGAACGACACGGGGGCACGATCACGGCCAGGAGCAGACTCGGGACGGGCGCCACTTTTATCATCAAATTGCCGGAGAAACAGAAGTAACAATGAGCAAACGATGCAACAACAAACTGCCTATCCTCATAGCGGAAGATGATTTCGACGATCGTTTGCTGCTGGAGGAAGCTTTTTCGTCTTACAAGGATGTTTGCGAACTGTATTTCGTAAGAGACGGAGAAGAACTGATGGAGTACCTGCACCGGAGAGGACGGTATTCCGACCCCAATACTTCTCCGGTTCCGGGTTTGATACTCCTGGATCTGAATATGCCGAAAAAGGACGGGCGCCAGGCCCTTTCAGAGATAAAAGACGATCCTGCGCTGAAAGGAATCCCGCTGGTCGTCTGGACAACTTCCGCCCTGGAGGAAGACAAACTTCGCTGTCTCGGAGCAGGCGCGGATGGTTATGTTACAAAACCGAGCAGCTTTCACGAGCTGAACGAAGCCATAAAAACACTGTACATGGATTGGCTCCGGGTCACTGCCTGCCAATAAGGAAGATGCAGGATCCGGGATTCAGGATGCATGATACAGGATTTTGTTCTGAACCTTTTCGCGATCCCAAAGAACACTGCAGGAATGGGGGAGCGAAGCGAAACCCATCGGGCGGCCAGGCAGGCCGCCTTTGTTTTTAGGGACCGCTACCCATCGCTCATTATTGTCTTACCTCATCACGAGGTGCCCATCCCAGTGACACCTCTGACTGAGTATGAGGTCAACTGAGATCTTGTTTTACGGGGTTGACTGTCGTCCAAATGTGAATACAAGAAATGATGAATTGGAGGTGAACGATATGGCCAGGAGAGTGATTCTCGATAAAGAGGAATGTGTAGGGTGCCAGACATGCGTGGAGCTGTGTCCGGAGGTCTTTGCCTTCAATGAGGATGAGGAAAAGGCCGAGGTCATACTTCCGGAAGGGGGGCCGGAGGATTGTATAGAAGAAGCGATCGGATCCTGTCCCGTGGAGTGCATCGACTGGGAAGAAGATTGATGCCTGCTCGTAATGCGTGATGGGATTGGACTTTGTCCTTGCCCATCGCGCATTACGTCTTTCAAGAGACTCAGAGTACGCTCGATCGGATCGCCCATGTGCTTTCCGGGTGGAAGCGCTGCAGGGTTCTCCATCCGTCGATCAGTTGTTCTCCTTTGTGAGAAACCTTGTAGCGGGTGACCCCCAGATAGTAGAGCGCCTCCGGAGCGTATACGCTTCCCGGGTACTTGTCCCATACCGTTTGAAACAGTTCCTGCGCTTTTTGGAAACTCTTGTGGTGCAGGAAGTAATGGGCGTGCGCCGTCATGAGCATTGCAGAGTAGTCGGAGGGCGGCAGCCAGCCCTCGACATGGTAAAAGATGTTCCCGTCAGGATCCAGGATATTGATGTTGGGTGTCCATACAACGCGGAATCGCTCCACCAGCTCTTGCTGCTCGTCCACGTTGATCTGGACAGGAATGAAATATTGATTGATTGAGGCAGAGACGCAGAAGTCGGGGTACGTCACGGCACCCAGCTTGGCGCATCCCGCTCACCCGTCCTTGAAGAAATCCAGAAGGATTGGTTTGTTCTCCTCCCTGGCTCGCTTGAGCCCATCTTCATAGGAATTCATCCATTCGACCGTGGCTTTCTTGAACTCCATAACGTTCCTCCTATACGTCAGATTTTTTTGCATCAAGCTTGATGCATCTGCAGGAATTCCATGGTGTGTACCTCCCGCTAAAGCGGCGACTGGACAAAATTCCTGGATTCCCGTTTTCACGGGAATGACAGAAAAAATGCCATGTCCAGAAACTGTCCGAGTCCGTCAACTCTCGTCCTTTGCACCACGGCTTTCCCTCCGGTTGAAACTTGTCGAGTGGCTACCCCTCCTGCATTTCTCTGCACCTGAACACTGAACTCTGAACCCGGAACTCTGAACCCAGCTCAATGCACCGAGCATGAGAAGCACGGATCGTATGCTCGCACGAGCTGAGCACACTTGAGGCGAAGATAGCCGAGTTCATCGTCCTCGGGAAATTGAGTTGCAAGGGAGCGGATGTCCTTCTCGATGTTTGCGAAATTGTGTGAAGTTGGCGTGACGAGATTCGCCTTTTCGACCGTTCCCTGCTTATCAATTCTGTAAAAGTGCATGAGCAGGCCGCGTGGGGCTTCGGTAACCGCAAGTCCCTCGCCACCCCGGACGCGGACTACGGGGGTTTCCTTCTGGGGCCTTATTTCTTCCAGGAGCCGCAAGCATTCCAGCGTGCCGTCGTAGATCTCCAGGGCCTGGGCCAGATTGTTGTGATAGGGATTTGTGTCCGGAATCGTGATGCCTGTTTCCTCCATAATTTTGCGTGTCTCTTCGTGATACTGGTTGAACTTCAGGTTCATTCTGGCCAGTGCCCCTACCATGAAAGTATTCCCTTGGCCTGTAAAAGACTTCTTAGCCATGCCATAAGACTCCTGCCGCTCCCTGAAAAAGGAGGGGTATTCCCGGGTCTCCAGGTTCAGGCCCCGAGAGGATATGATGATCCCGTCGTTGATGGCGAAAAGGTCTTCTTTTCGGAGGGCCAGATACTCTGAGTCCGAATGAAGCTCCGGGCTGGAAAGCCCGTGGATACGGTCGATGGTCCTGCGCGCCAGTGGAAGAATCTTCTGGATGCGCTCGGCAAGATCGTCCAGATCGGCCCGGGTGGGTATCCTTGTGAAGCCGCCGACCACCATGGAAATGGGATGAAGCGCCCTTCCACCGATGATTGCGGCCACCTGGTTCATGGCGGACTTCATGGCCAGGAAATCCTCCGCCTCCTGCGGGAATTTGGGCATCATGGGCAGGAAGCCCGGGTATCCGACATAATCCGGAAGGGCCAGCATATAGAGGTGGATGATGTGGCTGGCCAGGTTCTGCGAAATGCACATCAGCCTCCGGATCTGCTTTGTCTGGGGGCTCGGGTCTATTCCCATCGCGGCTTCCACGGCCTGAATCGCGGTGGTCATATGGGAGATGGGGCAGATGCCGCATATTCGGGAGACAATGTCCCCAACCTCGTCGTACTTCCTTCCGACGAGAAAACCTTCGAAAAATCTTGGAGGCTCAAAGATGTCGAGTCGAATCTCCTCCACCTCTTCCGCGCCCCGCCTGATAATGATGTTCGCTTCGCCTTCTACCCGCGCAAGATAATCGATGCGGACTTCCCTTGGCCTAATGCTTTTCATAGAGCTCAGCCCCCCTGCGGAATTCCGCCTTTGGAGAAGCATACTGCGTGAACCGGCAGAAGATATCCTGCGATCCGAAACCCATCCTTTCAAACTGTCTGGCAAGGGCCGGTGCATTCGCGTCCTTTGCAGGGCCCCAGCAGCCATAGCATGCCCGACCGTAGGAGGGGCATAAAGCACCGCACCCGGCGTTGGTCACCGGCCCCATGCAGGGTTGATTCCATGACACGAGGACGCACGGATTCTGCCTGAGCTTGCATTCGACGCAGACCGGGTAGTTGAAATGGTTCGGCCTCTTGTCCATGAGAAGGGAAAGGACTGTTTCGACAAGATCCGGCTCTCCCATGGGGCACCCCTTGATGTATCCGTCCACCCTGACAAAATCATCGACAGGCTGGGTCCTCATGGAGTGTAGATGGCTGACATCTTCATAGACCCTTTCCTGCACCTCCAGTTCCGTTATGTGATTCTTGATAGCCGGCACCCCTCCGTTGACCGCACAGGAGCCGATCGGCAGGAGCCATCTACTGGCCTTCCTGACCCGTTTCAGTTGATCCGCCTGCTCGGCCTGGGTAATGGCACCCTCGATCAGTGCTATGTCAAACGGCCCTTCCTCCCGGTTGTCGCCCTGGGCCATTTTGCAGTAGACTACTTCCAGGTGTTCAAAGACCTCTTGGATATGGTTCTGGAAATAGATGAGTTGAAACTCGCATCCTGCGCAGCAACTGTATTTGAACACTCCAAGCCGAAATTTCTTCTTCATGATGACCCCGGTAAGAAATGTTTCTCCCGCAAAGACGCAGGGGGTTTCTTCTGCAGAAATACTGGATTCCGGCTTGCGCCGGAATGACTCTCGGAGGTGGCTCAAAAACGTCCAGATACAAGGCGCCCGACATCCCGAGGAGTGAGGCGTACAAAGTCAGTACGCCGCAACGACGAGGGACAAGGGCAACGCCGTAGATAGATGTTTTTCAGCCACCTACAGGAGCACGTCGGAGAATCGCGCTATATCCCCGTACTCGAAAACAGGCCCGTCCTGGCACACGAACTTCGGGCCGATCTGACAGTGGCCGCAATGAGCGGTTCCGCACCGCATTCTTCTTTCCATCGTGACATAGATGCGGTTTCGTGCATGCCCGTCCCTCAAAAGGGTGCGCGCCACGAATCGCATCATGATCTCGGGCCCGCAAACGTAAGTCCTTGTGCGAAGCGGATCCAGGTCGAGCTCGCCGAGAAAAGAGGTGACCAGACCCTCCCGGATGTGCAGGGAAGTCCCGTGTCCGTTTTCGAGCCGGTCCACGCAAAAAATCGTTTTCATGAAGCCGGAATCCTGCCAGGAGAGGAGATCATGCCGGAAGATCATGTCGTCGGGGGTCCTGGCGCCGTATATGAGGATAAAGCGGTCCAGCTCTTCCCTGTTCCCGAGGCAGTGCAGGAGGAGCGGCCTGAGGGGCGCAAGGCCTATGCCGCCCGCAACGACGAGGATGTCCTGTCCTTTCAGATTGTCCACCGGCCACCCCCGGCCGAAAGGGCCCCGCAGCAGGAGGCGATCCCCCGGTTTCAGGCGGGAGATGTGGTTGGTCACATTGCCCACATGCCGGATGGTGTGCGAAAAAAGGTTGTTCCCGGGCTCAGCCAGGGAACTCATGGAAAAGGGGGCTTCCTCGAGGCCCGGAAGACCGAGCATGTTGAACTGGCCCGGCTCGAAAAGGAATTCGGTCTCGGCTTCCAGGATAAAAAGGTACGTGCTCGTATCCCCGGTCTCCGATCTCACCTCCATCAGACGAGCGATTTTGAATTCGTTGCTTTCCGGCCTCACCGCATGCCCAGCCCTTCCGTGGCCATGATCTCTTTGGCCATGTGTGTAAGATCGATATGGGTCGGGCACCAGGTCATGCAGCGTCCGCACCCGATGCATCCGAAACACCCGAATTGTTCCCACCACGTGGCAAGCTTGTGTGTAACGAACTGCCGCAGCCTGGCCGCGCGGATTCCCCGAAAATTGGAGCCGTGGACCTCTGCAAAATGGAGTTCCTGGCACGAGTCCTTTGCTCGTGTTCTGTCCCATTTCTTCAGTTCGAAGTCTCCCAGGTCCCTGGTGCTGTAACAGAAGCACGTCGGGCAGACCTTGGTGCAGTTCGTGCAGCTGAGGCATCGCTCGTCGGCAGTTCTTCTCCACACAGGGTGGTTCTGATTCCTCAGGATGATCTCCACGATGCGGCTCGTATCCAGTCTCTTTGTGAATTGCCCGAGCAACTGCTGCCGCAGTTCCTCCTTCTCCCTGAAATGCTTTTCTTCCGCCTTGTGAAGACGAAGGGGGGCAACCATTCCATGAGCCCTCTCCCCCAAGGCTTCCAGCATGTAGCGATCCCCGAGGTCGGTGAGGAGAAAATCATACCCCTCTCTGGGCTCGAAGAACGGCCCTGTGCCCATGGAGGCGCAGAAGCACTGAGAACAAACGGAGGTGCAGTGGTAACCGACGACGACGGTCTTTTCCCTCCTGATCCTGTAGTTCCTATCGATCACCCTGCCTCTCAGGAACGCCTTGTCCAAGACGAGAATCGCGTGGAGATCGCACGAATGGACGCCGACGAGCAACTGGTCCTGCGCCGTGACGGTGTCATCGATTTCAAAGCCTTCATCGGTGCGTTGTATCGTGCAGACTTTTTCAGTCAGATGGTAGATGCAGGTTTGAGGGCCCATCATGGTCAGCCCATAATCCAGCCAAAGATCGTGAGTGGACGACGGTTCACGGAAGGCCGGAAAACCCTGCTCCTCGACCGGCCCTACCATCACCCGGCCGCGGCGGATCTCGTCGAGCCACGGGAAAAGACGTTCTTTTTCGAGAAGAAACACCTCGTACATCGAGCCTCTCACGTTTTTGGCGGCCGTTCGCCCCAGTCGTACCACTGCCATACGTCTCGGGTGAGGTCCTCGTAGTCTCTCACAATGTGGTTGTAAAGGCGGGCATTCTCAATGGAAATGGCGCTGAAGTCCGCAAGGATTCCAATGAGCATCCTATCGGCATGGCTCAGCTCCCGAAGCCGGGTCATATAGAGCCGAAGAACGCCTATAGGTTTGTCTTTGACTTTCAAGGGAGTGCAGATCACGGAACGGAGCCCTTCCGTCTCGAGGTGCTCGGGGAAAGGAAATTCCCGCTCTTTGGAAGCATCCGGAATGACCACCAGCCGCTCGAGGCATTCCTGAACGGTGTCGTCGATTTTGAGCACATCTTTTTCGAAAAAACCGTCGCTCAAACCGTAAGAGGCTTTGACTTCCAGGGTCCTCGCCTCGGGATTGGTCAGATATACGGCTGCGCCTTTGGCTGCAAACAGATTTTTCGCGCTCTCGACGATCTGTCTGAGGATTTCCCGAAGATCGCGCCGGGAGGTGACTGCGCGGCCGACTTCCGCGATGAGATGGAGGTCCCGGTGTTGCCTGGCATTGCCCAGGGTCACCCCGCCTTGTGAGGCGAGTGTGAGGAGATAGCTCGCCTCGTCGGCCGAGAAGTCCCTTGGTTCCCGGGAGAATGCCAGCAATGCCCCGATAACCTTCCCCCGCGATCGGAGGGGGGCTGCAAGGCCGGAGCGGAGACCTTCATCCCGAGCTATCTTCTCAAAAGTCGGATCATGAACCAGATCTTTGATCGCCACCTCATGGCCCTCGAGCAATCGAGCGCCCGTGGAGCCCTCTTGAAGGGCAATCGGGGGCTGGTCCATGGCCTTTTCGGAAAGACCCCGCACCGCGGCTATGGAGAATTTATCGTTGGAGAGATCCAGGAGAAACAGTGAGGAACCATCCGCGCTGAGACAATTGTGCACGGCATCCAGTATGGCCTTCAGTGCCTCTTCATAGTTGAGGGTGCAGGAGATCTCTCCGCAGGTCATGCAGAGGTCGCTTCGATATTGTGACTCGATTTCCATCTCTGTAGTTCCCCCTTTGCAGATGGCTGCATGCCAGAGTAAGAGATCGGGATGAGACAGGATATGGGGCATGCAATGTATTTGAGAAGCAGTGAAAAGTGTATTTCGGGTGACGCGGAAATCCTGGCCCTCCGAACCATGTCAGAGACAGGTGGCCAGGCCGGTTGTCTTTTTGGAGCATGGTCTTCTGGGCCAAGTCAAAGACAATCGGCTTTTGCCTTACCGCATGGGAGGCACAAAATCCGAAGCACGGAATCCGAAATTCGAAACAATTCCCAATGACCAAAATTCAAATTACCCAAACAATGGCACGGTGGTTTCTGTTTTATTTCTGTTGTTGGAATATTCGGATTTGTTTCGGATTTCGATATTCGGATTTCGAATTTGGCCAATGGCAATTCAGTAGATCACGCCCTCTGGACTTAGGTCAAAGCCGGGTCTGCTGTGCCCGTTCTTTACTTGATCAATTTCTTTCGCATGTAATGAAGAGAGAGGAATATGAAAAAGATCGAGAAGAGGAGGAGGTAAGCGATGCTGAAGAGAACCGTTGCTTCGCTTCGACCGAGAGAGACGAAACGTGTAAGCTCGACAAGATGGTACAATGGAAATACAAGAGACAAATCCTGCGCCCATCCCGGAAGCCCTGAAACGGGGAAAAAGGTGCCGCTGAAGAGGAACATCGGGGTGATGAAAAGAAAAATGGGGAGATTGAAGAGATCGATAGTCGGCACGATCCCGGTGAAATACATGCCGATTGCCCCGAAAGCAAGTCCGCCCAGGAATGCCCAGATCACGGCGAGGAGACCCAATGGAAAAACGACATATCCCAGCAGCATGAGAACGACGAGCATGAGCAGGGCCGCTGCGGCGGCCTTTGTGGCGCTCCATGCGATCTCCGCCACGATGATCTCTTCCAAAGAAAGAGGAGTGGCCAGCATGGCATCGAAGGTCTTCTGGTAGTACATGCGGACAAAGGACGAATAGGTGGTTTCGAAAAAGGCATTCCACATCACGGAAGTGGCCACGAGGGCGGGCGCGATGAATTCCGTGTAAGAGAGGGTTGCGCCCGCGTAGGAAACGTCACCGATCATCTGTCGAAACCCAAGTCCGAAAGCCAGGATGTAGAAAGCCGGTTCAAAGAGAGGCACAAGGAAGTTGACCTTCCAGATACGGCGATAAACGATGACGTTCCGCTGCCAGACACGCCAAAAACGCCAGGAAAAGCTGGATGCGGCAATCATTCCCGGAGTTCCCTCCCGGTCAGGTGTAGAAATACGTCTTCCAAGCCCGCTGTTCTGAAGGTGCAACGGGACGTGCAGAAGCGCGACCGGATCTGCTCGCTCACCGAATTGTTCGCATAGATGACGATCCTGCGATCCGTAATATCGTGACGCACCTTTTCCCTGAGAAGGAATTGCTTCAGCCTCTCATCGACTCCCTCCACCTCGACAACCGAATCTCCTGCATGCTGAACCACCAGTTCTTCGGGGCTGCCTTCCACGAGTATTTTCCCATGATCGATGATCATCAACCTGTTGCAGAGGCGGGATGCCTCTTCCATGTAGTGGGTGGTGAGGAGCAAGGTGATGCCGCTCCTTCGGAGTTCCTGGAGCTTGTCCCACAACTGGTGCCTCGACTGAGGGTCAAGACCTGTCGTGGGTTCGTCGAGGATGACCAGATCCGGGCGGTTGATCAGGGCGCGAGCGACGGTGAGTCTTCTCGCAAGACCTCCTGAGAGCTCCATTACCTTGGCATTTCTCTTGCCGGCCAGGGCGAAAAAATCAAGCAGTTCTTCGGTCCTTGCCCTGGCTTCGCCGGAATCCATGAGAAAATAACCGGCGAATACAAGCAGGTTTTCCTCCACACTCAGGTCCGGATCCAATGCATTGTGCTGCTGGCAGACACCGATTCGCGCGCGGATCTCCCGCCACTGTTCCTGAAGATCGAGGCCGAATACCCGAAGAGAACCGGAGGTCACGGGAGAAAAGCCGTAGATCATGCGGATAATGGTGGTCTTTCCGGCCCCGTTAGGGCCCAGGAACCCGTAGCACTCTCCTGCGTTGACATGAAAGCTTACCCCGTCCACCGCCGTGAACTGATCGTATCTCTTCAGGAGATCCACTGCATCTATGATTGGGGTCATCTTCTTCAGATTGGCTCCATTATGCCCAGCACTGCGTCGATCTTCTTCAATTCTTCTTTCAACCGTGCGGATGACCGTGGGTGAAATCTCCCTTCCCTTTTGAGGGTCATCCATCCGGACAACTTGTCAAAGAGAAGGTCAAAACCGCCTTGTACATCCAGGTCGTCATTCATTCTTTCTCTGAACATGCTGCCTGCTTCTGAAATTTCCGATTCAAGGGGGTTCACCGTTCCTCCAGGGTCAGGGTCCGTTTCGGAGAGTGTCCTCGCCATGGAGTTGAAGGCTTCAAGCCTTTCGGCAGACCAGGCAAGATAATCTGGAACGAGGTTCAGCTCGCTGCGGTAGTGCCGATAGATCATGGCGAACCGGATGGCGCTGGATCTATGGCCCTGTTCCACCAGTTCGTCGACATAAACGACGTTTCCCCTGCTCTTGGACATCTTCCTGCCGTTGACCAGGACAAGGGCGCCGTGAAGCCAGTAAGGGCAGAAAGTCTCTCCCGAAATCGATTCCACAATGGCGAGGGTATAATCATGGTGCCTGTAGAGGTTGTCAACGCCTCCGCACGCGATATCGATTTGATAGCCCAGGTGTTTTGTGATCATCGCGGCATCCTGAACATTCCATGAGGGTCGGCCTATTCCAAGATCCGTATTCCAATAGATGTGATCGCCTCGGCCGCCGTGCCACAGGACGAAATCGCCGAGATTCCATCTTTGTCCCGGGTAGGTGTCTCTGCTGAAGCGACGCTTCTGTTTGGGCCACCGACTCATATCCAGGCCGAACAGTTTACCGAACCCGTCGAACTTGAGCGGATCGTAAAACACATTCTTCCCATGAAAATAGGCATGCCCCTTTTTCGTCAGGATTTTGATCAGGTCCACGGCCTGTTCCACACTGGTGGATGAGCGGGGGAAGTAATCGGGAAGTCTGATCCTCAGCAGGCGGGCCTCCTCGAAGAACAGCTCTTCCACCGGAGCGGTGAGTTCCTTCAGTGTGATACCTTTTGCCTGGGCCTCTTCAATCCCCTTGTCTTCCACGTCTGTGAGATTGATCATGCGGTCCACACGATAGCCGATGTGCTCCAGGTATTTTTGAAGGATGTCTTCAAACAGGAAGGTGCGATAGTTTCCCAGGTGGGACCTGCTGTACACTGAAGGGCCGCAGGTGAACATCTTCACTCTGCCGGGCTCCCTGCTCTTGAAGAGTTCTTTTTTCCTGCTCAGGGTGTTTGTTAAAAAAAGCTGTTCCATGGAAAAATCCTATGGGATCTTCTCTTTCGTAAAGGGTGATGCGCACCTGTCATTATGACTCCGGCTGAAAGGGATCATAATACAGAATAGCTGGAAGTTCTATGCGACGTCAAATTTGAACTGAAACAGCGAGCGCATTCTCCGTATCGTCTCACAAATTACCGGAGGGTATTTCAAAGCTGAATCAGGTCAATCCTGCATTTTCTTCGCGCCTTAGTCATCCATTTTCCTCATCTCCCTCTTTACAAAGAGACGGAGGATGGCAAGGTTAAGGACTATGAACATTCCAAAGGAGCTCAAAAAGATTAGCAGCACCATCTGGGAACTTCCCGAAACCTATAAGGAAGGCATGGTGGTTCCTGCCCGCATCTATGGGACGGAAAAATTGATCGCCAACATGGATGAGGGGGTGTTTGAACAGGTCTCCAATGTGGCCACTTTGCCGGGCATTACCAAGTACGCCCTCTGCATGCCCGACGGTCATTGGGGATATGGGTTTCCGATTGGAGGAGTGGCGGCAATGGATCCGGAGACGGGGGTGATTTCCCCCGGTGGGATCGGTTTCGATATCAACTGCGGTATGAGGCTGGTGTTGACCAGTCTCCGTCTGGAAGAGGTGAGGCCGCATCTTCGAACCCTGGTCGATCGCCTTTTCGCCCGCGTTCCGGCGGGTGTAGGCGGGACCGGATTCGTGAAAGTCTCACAATCTGAATTTGGTGATGTGGTTGAGCAGGGAGCGCACTGGTGCGTCAAGAAAGGCTTCGGTTGGGCTGAAGACCTGGACAGGACCGAAGAGACGGGCCGTTTCAAGGGCGCGGATTTTTCCAAGATCAGCGAAAGGGCAGTTTTGCGCGGATTCAAGCAGATCGGCACCCTTGGTTCCGGCAACCACTACCTTGAAATACAGGTCGCCCCCAAAGGGTCTATTTTTGACGAACAGGCTGCGAAAATATTCGGGATCACAATTCCCGATCAGGTCGTAATCATGTTCCATTGTGGAAGCCGCGGCTTCGGACATCAGGTTGCAACAGATTACCTGCAGAAATTCCTGAGGGTCATGACACCGAAATTTGGGATCAGGATGCGCGACCGTGAACTTGCCAGCGCTCCTTTTTCTTCTCCGGAGGGACAGGATTATTTCGCGGCGATGAAATGCGCCGTCAACATGTCTTTCGCAAACCGGCAGGTTATTCTTCACAGGATACGAGAGGTATTCTCCGAGGTATTCCACAGGGATGCACACGATCTGGGGCTTCATCAGGTCTATGATGTTTCGCATAATACAGCCAAACTGGAAGAGCATGTTGTAGACGGCAAACTTCGGAAACTGCTGGTCCACAGAAAAGGGGCAACACGGGCGTTCGGTCCTCGCATGAAGGGCTTGCCGGACATCTACAGGCAGGTCGGGCAGCCGGTAATCATCGGTGGCAGCATGGAAACAGGATCATACCTGCTGGCGGGGGTTTTTACCGGTGATCAGACCTTCTACTCGACCGCACACGGCAGCGGGAGGACCATGAGCCGAAAACAGGCGAAGAAGCTCTTTCGCGGAAAAGACCTGCAGAAGCAGATGGAGAGCCATGGAATATACGTGCGGAGCACGTCTTATTCAGGATTGGCAGAGGAGGCCGGTTCTGCCTACAAGGATATCGATGAAGTGATCGAAGCTGCGCACCAGGCTGGAATCAGCAGGCCCGTGGTTCGTCTGTTACCCTTGGGAAATGTGAAAGGTTGAAGAAACAAAGGGGGAAGTTGGAAGGCGGAATGCGGAAGGAAAGAAAGAGCGAGGGTCGAGTGGGAAACGGATGTATTTGGTGATTTCCGACTTCCCCCTTCCGCCTTCCGAATTTCTTCTGTGACTTCCGACTTCCGAAGTCCGACTTCCGAATTCTCTTATATGCCTTACGAATACCTCGACGATATTGCCATCTCCGATGTGGCATTTCATGCGTGGTCCGACTCGCTGGAAGGGTTGTTTGCAGATGCGGCCGATGCGGTTGTCAATACAATGGTGGAAGATCTGGGAACCCTGGGAGACAGGGTGCACAGGCCGATCAGCCTCGAAGCCGAATCCGTTGAGATGCTCCTTTTCCAGTTTCTTCAAGAGTTTATTTTCTACAAAGACGCCGAGCAGGAGTTGCTGCGTCCGGGGGATGTGAAGATCAGCGGGAAGGATGAAGAATATGTCCTGTGCTGTCAGGCGCGCGGGGAGAAAATGGACCCTGAGCGGCACAATCTTCTCGTGGACGTAAAGGCCGTGACCTTTCATCGTTTCAGCGTGCAGGCGGTTCCCGAAGGCTGGCAAGCCACCGTTGTTCTGGATACCTGAAGAAGCAAATCCTTTCCATTCCTTCCATGCTCGTGCTTCCCCTCCCTTGACGTTCATATGCCGAAAAACATCGAGATGCAGCCTATATACATAAATACCTACCTAGCGAATACAGTTTTCCCCCCATTGCTCCATTTCGCTTTCCCCACTAAAAACATTAGTAAACTCCGCGTCAAGTAAGACATCGCTTTTGAAGGTATTCAAAGGCATCAGGGGCGGACAAACGGGTCGGATCTTTTCCTCAGGAGAAGCTATGAGTTTTAAAAGCGTCACAACTGAGAATTCCAAGGAGTTGCGCATTCTGGTTGTCGATGATGACGAAGGCGTTCGCCGCATGCTTTTTCTCCTCCTCACCAATCTGGGATATCGTGTCGTTCTTGCAGAAAATGGGCAACAGGCATTCGAACTCTTTTCAAGAGATTCATTTTCGCTGGTTCTGACCGACCTCAGCATGCCGGAAATGGATGGTTTTGCCCTGGCCGCCAAAGTGAAAATGGCATCCCCCAACACTCCTATTGTCATGGTTACAGGATCCCGCGTCGAAGAAAGCGCTGATACAAATTGTGTCGACTACATTCTTTTCAAACCCTTCCAACTGGCTGATGTGCACAGAACCGTGGAGATTGCTCTGGCGGGGGGGTTCTTTCGTCCCCCGGCAGAGAGTGGAGCCGAAATTCAAATACAAGGGTGAGGAAACCATGGATATGAAAACCAACCCGAGTCCTAAAAGGGGAAAAAGGAACATTTTCTGCCCGTATTATTCGGGCTGTCTCGACACGGTGATCAGGAAGCGTTGGTCGCATTGGAATTGCGCCAAATGTGAACAGCGCGCCAACCGGGAAGCCGAGCCTGAGATCCCTCTCAACGTCAACTACACCATTGCCTATTATGAATTGTCTACTAAAGCTTGAACCGGGCATTCGGCCAAAAGAGTGGTGTGAGTTGTCTCTCTTCGACGGACTTGTGTAGAGAGTCATCGGAAGCAATTCTTCGTGCTCTTCATGTCATAATCGTGATAGAACCAGAACCGGGTTTTTCAGGGATGTCTCGCGGAAGGACACAAAGAGCACGAAGGGACAAGTTCAAATGGATAACAACAAGGCGGTGAGCAGGGAAGAAGTTGAAAAGCTGTACAATATGCTCAAGAAAGTACAGGAAGCGAAAGGGTACTTTTTCAACGCACACAAGGAAACCACCTTCGATCTGCTCGAAGGTTTGATCGTCAACAAACAACGTTACGGGTATATGTGTTGCCCGTGCAGGATCGCCGCCGAGGATCGGGAAAAAGACAAGGACATCATATGTCCCTGCGTCTACAGGGCGCCGGACGTTGAAGAATATGGAAGCTGTTACTGCAATCTCTATGTTTCACAGGAGTGGAACGAGGAAAAGACCCCTCACGTCTATGTGCCTGAAAGAAGGCCTCCTGAGAAGTTCGGCATCTAATGCTTTCCTGTAATTGGGAATATGGAACAAGAAACCGGATATATCTCCGCTCCGCTTTTGAGCATCGCCGAAGCCGCCAAAGAACTGGGCGTCGCTAAGAAGATCATTTATCAGCTCATCGAGAACGGTGAGATCAGGGCCGTGAAGCCACGGACGGGAAAGGCCATACTCATCGAGAAGAAAAGCCTGGACGAATACCGCGCCGCAGGAAGGCTGCCTTAGCAGGTCGCTGAAAAACGCCCATCTGCGTGTGAAGTTTCGCGGGACTGCTTATTGCCTGCTGTTATTACCACGCTTCCGAGCTCTTGACCCTGTATGCCTTCAGCGTCTTGACATAATTCGCCCGAATGAACGCATAAGGATTCTCCAGCCTCTTGTGGCTCATGATTCCCCTCATCTGCTCCACAGACTCATATTCACGGCCTTCCATCCATTCGAGCAGGTTTTTCATGATCTGCTCTATTCGGCCGATGCCGTATTTCAACAGGGTGGAGCAGAGCATGGTCGCATCCGCGCCCGCCATGATCATCTTGATCACATCCCCGGCCGTATGAATCCCTGTGGTCGCAGCGAGACTCGCGCGCACATTTCCATGCAAAATGGCTATCCACCGAAGGGGGAGCCTTCCTTCATGAGGCTCGCTGAGGACAATCGAAGGGGACAGTTCAAGGGTATCCGGCAGGATATCGGGCTGATAGAATCTGTTGAAGAGTACCAAAGCATCCGCCCCGGCCTTATCGAGCTGCACTGCCATATGGGCCATTGAACTGAAGAACGGACTGAGTTTCATGGCAACCGGAATGGAAACGGTTTTCTTCACTGTTCGAAGATTCCGGAGGTAGATCTGCTCGATTTCCGATCCCGATCGAACGGGATCCGCCGCCACATAGTACACATTCAGCTCAATCGCATCCGCCCCGGCCTGCTGGATGCTTCCTGCAAAATCGCTCCACCCTTTGTCGGAAATGCCGTTCAAGCTTCCGATCACGGGGATGGTCACGCTTTCCTTGACCCGGCGAATATGCTCCAGATAACGATCCGCCTGCTGGTGAAAATCCTCCACATCCGGGTAAAAGGTCAGGTGTTCGGGATAATGGTCCGTTTCCCGGGTCAGATAGTGGTGCAGAGATTCCTGCTCGTGAAGGATCTCTTCCTCGAAAAGCGAAAAAAGTACAATGGCGGCAATACCGGCATCTTCGAGCCGCTTGACCGAATCGAGGTCCCTTGAAAGAGGCGACGCGGAGGCCACAAGCGGGTTCTTCAACTCCATGCCCATGTATGTGGTTTTGAGATCCATCTTATTGCCTCTCCTTAAAAGGCATTTCTGCCACCAAGACACAAAGACACCAAGAACTCAATTCTGCTTTTCTTTGAGTCTTAGTGTCTTCGTGGCCGCTCTTCTGCACCCCCGTCCTCCTCCGCAAAGCATTGGAGGGATGCGAGCTGTTCATATAGCCGCCATTTTGCGTCCGCATCGTTTTGAGCCAGGGCGAAAAGACGCTTTGCCTCCTCCGGTCTGCTGAGGCTGAGCATTTTGTATCTGGTTTCCTGGTCCACGAACTCTATTATTGGAATCTTCGGCTTGCCGGAATCGAGTTGGAGCGGGTTCTTTCCATCACGAACGAGATCCGGGTTGAACCGATACAGGGGCCAATACCCGCTGTCCACGGCCGCTTTTTGATGGTTAAAGGCATCGGGCACGAACGTCCCGTGAGCGAGACAATGGCTGTAGGCGATGATCAGGGAGGGTCCATCGTATGCCTCGGCTTCCATGAAGGCCCGTACTGTCTGCGTATCGCTTGCACCGATCGCCACCTGTGCGATGTAGATGTTGCGGTAAGTCATCATCATCAGCCCCAGATCCTTTTTCGGGCTCGTCTTGCCGGCAGCTGCGAACTTCGCTACAGCTCCGCGGGGCGTGGCCTTGGATACCTGGCCGCCTGTGTTGGAGTACACTTCGGTGTCCAGGACGAGCACATTGATGTTGAGTCCCATGGAAAGAACCTGGTCCAAACCGCCGTAGCCGATATCGTACGCCCATCCGTCGCCGCCGATGCACCATATGCTCTTTTTCAAGAAGAAGTCCGCGAGAGAGGCCAGCATGGCGGATTGGGGTGAAGAGAGTCCTCTCAGCTTTTCCTTCAAGGCAGCCACTCGTTCCCGCTGATTCGAAATCCCCTTCTCGTCCTTCTGGTCTGCGCGGATAATGGCGTCCGCCAGATCCGTACCGATTTGGGATGAAAGCGTTTCCAGCAGCTCCCTCGCATACACGGTGTTCTTCTCCACTGCAAGACGGAGCCCCATTCCGAACTCGGCACAGTCTTCAAAAAGAGGATTCGACCAGGCGGGCCCCCTCCCGTCCGCATTGGAGGTATAGGGGTGTGTCGGCAGATTTCCGCTGTAGATGGAGCTGCACCCCGTGGCGTTCGAAATCAGCGCACGATCACCGAAGAGCTGCGAAAGCAGCCTAATGTAAGGGGTTTCTCCGCACCCGGCGCAGGCGCCGTTATACTCAAACAACGGCCGCAGCAACTGAGATCCTTTGACGGTGTTGATCTTCAGCTTGCTCCTGTCATAGTCGGGAAGAGAGAGGAAGAACCTGTAATGTTCGGCCTCCCTCTCCCGCAAAGGCGGCTGTGGGTACATGTTTATGGCTTTCCTGTCCGGCCGGGTTTTGTCTTTCGCGGGACAAACGCTGACGCAGGCGCAGCACCCGGTGCATTCCTCCGGGGCTACCTGCACGGTAAAGGCCGAGCCTTCGGGGAAATCCTTTCCTCTTGCCTTGGCCCACTTGAACTCTTCCGGCGCATTGCTGAGAAGGGACTGATCGTAGACCTTCATGCGGATGGTTGCATGGGGACAGATCATGCTGCATTTGCCGCACTGAATGCAGACTTTCCCGTCCCAGATCGGGATTTCCAATGCGATGTTCCTCTTCTCCCACTGGGTCGTGCCCACAGGAAAGGTGCCGTCGACAGGCATTGCGCTCACCGGCAGCTCGTCGCCCCGGCCTGTGATCATCGCGGCCGTCACCTTTTTCACGAATTCGGGCGCGTCGTCCGGAACCGCGGGCGCCAATCCTATAATTGAACCGGCCTCGGCCGGGGGGGCCACCTCATGAAGACTCGCGAGGGTGTCATCGACCGCGCTGAAATTCATCTGAACAATACGCTCTCCGCGTTTGCCGTAGGTTTTCTGTATGGACTCCTTGATCTTGATAATCGCCTCTACCCTCGGGAGTACACCGGAGATGGCGAAGAAACAGGTCTGCATGACCGTGTTGATTCTTCCCCCCAGGCCCGCTCCCCTCGCCACTTTGTATGCGTCCACAACGTAGAATTTCATTCTTTTCCGGATGAGATTCTCCTGGAAGGATCGCGGAAGGGCGTCCCAGACCCCTTCCGGCGGCACATCGGTGTTCAGCAGGAAAATACCTCCTTCGGCGCTTTCCGAAAGCATATCGTATTTGTGCAAAAAGGCCGGTTGATTGCAGGCGATGAAGTTGGGTTTGTCGATCAGGTACGAGGAGTGAATCGGCCCGGGCCCGAAACGAAGGTGCGAGACGGTTCTGGATCCTGATTTCCTGGAATCATAGACAAAATAACCCTGCGCAAAATTGGGTGTCTCCTCTCCGATGATCTTGATGCTGTTCTTGTTAGCCCCCACGGTGCCGTCCGCCCCCAGGCCATAGAATTTGGCCCGGATGACCCTTTCTCCTTCTGCCGAGAAGGAAGGATCATAGGCCAGGCTCGAATGGGTCACGTCGTCCGTGATTCCCACAGTGAAGTGATTCTTCGGGACCTCCTTTTTCAACTCGTCCAGAACAGCCTTGGCCATGGCAGGGGTGAATTCCTTGGACGAGAGCCCGTAGCGGCCGCCCACCACCGCAGGAACCTTCTGAAAAGGCGAAGTCCCGTCCGACAACCCCTGGAGAACGGCAGTCGCCACATCGGAGTAAAGAGGTTCGCCTACAGACCCAGGCTCTTTGGTCCGGTCCAGGCACGCGATCGCCTTTGTGCTTGCGGGTAAGGCCTTCATGAGATGGGTCGAGGAAAAGGGCCTGTAGAGCCTTACCCTGAGAAGCCCGACTTTTTCCCCTTCCTCCTCGAGTCTGCCGACGGCTTCGGCGGCCGCTTCGCATCCGGAACCCATGAGAATCATGACCCTTTCCGCATCCGGCGCGCCTTCGTACTGGAACAGCTCATACCGGCGTTCCGTGAGCGTTTCGAATTTATCCATGCTCCTTTGAACCGTGTATGGGCAGTTCAGGTAAAAGGGATTGGATGCCTCCCTTGATTGAAAGAATACATCGGGATTCTGCGCCGTCCCTCTGATCACGGGCCGCTCCGGGGAAAGGGCCCGCGATCGATGCTCCTCGACATAAGTCAGGTCGATCATCGCCCGAAGATCTTCATCTCCGAGTCTCTCGATCTTCATCACCTCATGAGAGGTTCGGAAACCGTCGAAGAAATGAAGAAAGGGCACGCGTGTTTCCAGTGCTGCGGATTGAGCTATCAGAGCAAGATCCATTACCTCCTGGACCGAACAGGATGCGAGGAAGGCAAAGCCGGTCGAGCGGGTGGCCATGACGTCGCTGTGGTCGCAGAAAATGGAAAGCGCGTGCGTGGCAACGGTGCGTGCGGCAATGTGAAAGACCGTGGAATTCAGTTCACCCGCCAGCTTGAACATGGTGGGGATCATGAGAAGAAGGCCCTGGGAGGCGGTAAAGGTAGTGGCAAGCGATCCGGCCTGCAGAGCGCCGTGCAGGGCGCCGGCAGCGCCCGCCTCACTCTGCATCTGCGCAACCAGGGGTATCGTTCCCCAGAGGTTCGTCTTCCCCTTTGTTGCCCATTCATCGGCGAGTTCGGCCATGGGGGAAGACGGGGTAATGGGGTAAATGGATATGACTTCGTTTGTCTTATAAGCAATGTAAGCTGCAGCCTCATTGCCGTCGATGGTCACCATTTCTCTTGGCATGCTGTCCTGCCTTATAAATGAGAATGTCGAATATCGAATAAAGAATATCGAATGTCAAAGGAAGGCAAAGAAAGTCGACTTTGTCCTGCGGCCACTCGTAACGGAAAGTGAAGACTTCCTAATTCGATATTCGGGCTTCGATATCCGATATTTCGTTCCTGATCATTCCTCGAGGTCGCTATGGGGCGCATGGCAGAAGCGGATGATGCTGTCAACCCGGACGAAGATCTTCCTCTTCACCTGAGGAAGGGGGGACTCCTCTTCAGGACCCTTGTAAAGACCGTTCATCACAGCGGTCTGTTGAATCCCCTCGGATTCGCCCAGCAACTGGAATCCGGTATCGCTCTCCGGGTCCCAAACTACGATAGAGATCTTGGGGTTCACTTGCAGATTCGACAGGGTGCCGGGACAGAACCATTCCGAAACCGAAATTCGGGGATGACCCTCGGCCTCAATCTTGCTCGATGCGGCTACATGAGGGGACCCCTTATCGTCCGCTGTGGCGACGAGTGCAACCCCTACACGGTTTGCGAGGCGGATGGCTCGTTCAAGGACCTCCGGTTTCATATCCGATTCCTCCGATTGAGTTGCGCCGGCGAGTATGCGTTCACAGGCGGAGATTCAGTTGCCGTCGAGATTTTCGGAGACAAAGTCCCAATTGACAAGGTGATCGAGAAAAGCCTTGATATATGCCTTTCGCCTGTTCTGGTAATCCAGGTAGTAGGCATGTTCCCATAGATCTATGGTGAGCAGAGGTTTGACACCGTGAGCAACGGGGGTATCCGCATCTCCCGTGCTCATGATCTTCAGGATATCTCCCTGTGCGACAAGCCAGGCATAACCGCTGCCAAAACGGTTCTCGGCTGCGTGGGAAAAGCTCTCCTTGAACGTTTCAACACTGCCGAAACTCCTGATGATTGCTTTTGCCAGATCGCCGGAAGGCGAGCCTCCCCCTTTGGACTTCATCCCTCTCCAATAGAAGGTGTGATTCCAGGATTGAGCGGCATTGTTGAACAACTGCCGGTTCTGACTTTCGGCTGAAGTTTCTATCAGCTCTTCCAGCGAGAGGCCCGCCAGATCGGTGTTTTTTACGAGCTCGTTTGTCTTGTCTACATAGGCGCGGTGATGCTTGCCATAATGAAAGCTCAAGGTTCGGCCGGAAATGTACGGCTCCAGTCCGTCTTCGGGGTAGGGCAGGGGCGGAAGCGTATGCGCCGAAGCAGCGCCGCTTGTCGAGATGGGAAACCCCGCGATTCCGCCCGACGCAAGAATCGAGCCGACTGCGGCCGTCTTGAGGAATATGCGACGATTCATTGTAGAATGGAAAATTCTGTCCATGCCCGCTTCCTTTCGTCCTGAGTCCACACCGAAAACAATAGTGCGTCCGGAGTTTTCAAGTACATTAGGAAGATCGTGTATTATCCGCAAAGAGGGGCCGTATTAAAGAGAGTGAGCAGTAAGCAGTGAGCAGTAAGCAGAAAGAAATTCTAAGGAACTGAGCACCCTCGCGGCCTAACGAATGCACCGCCCGTTCTTCACCGGAAATGGTAGCTGTAAGCGAGTGCTGTGGAGAGCGCAAACCTGTTACATTTTAACTGCCTACTGCTCACTGCTCCGCTGCTCTGCTTACTGCCTACTGCTTACTGCCTACTTTTCTTTATTTCCATCACCTTTCGCACGATCGCGTTTCGTGAAATCCCCTCATATTCCAAAAGCTCCATCGGCTTTCCACTCCTTGGCATTTTACGGACTGCAAGGGAATGAACAGGGACGGCCAAGGGCGCCAGTGCGCTCATGACCGCCTCCCCCAGCCCTCCCTGGGCAAAGTGATCCTCGATCGTGATGACGCCGTTCGTCTCCAGCGCGGCCTTCCTCACCGTTTCAGCATCCATGGGCTGAATGCAGTACAGGTCGATGACGCGAACCGGGATGTTTCTGTTCTTCAGTTCCTCATATGCAGCAAGGGCTTCATGGAGCGTGATTCCTGCCGCGATCAGTGAAATGAAATCATCCTTACTTTGCCTGAGGATCTTGCAGCCGCCAATGGGGAACCGCTCGTTACTCCCATAGAGAATGGGCGTATCGCTGCGAGTGGTCCTGATGTAAACCATGCCTCGATGGCTCGCCGCTTCCTCAACAGCACGTTCCGTGGAGATCGCATCAGACGGGTAAAACACTACGCTGCCGAGGACCGTGCGAAACATCGCTATATCTTCGAGGCCCATCTGGGAAGGTCCGTCCTGGCCAATGGAGACCCCGGCATGGGACCCGCAGATCTTGATGTTTGCATCGGAGTAGCGGCTCATTCTGATCTGGTCAAAAGCCCGGGTGAGAAAGGCGGCAAATGTTGAAACGAATGGGATCTTTCCCCTTGCTGCCAGGCCGAGAGCGACACCCACCATGTTCTGTTCAGCAATGTACATCTCCAGAAAGCGCTCGGGATATTGTTTTTTGAAAATCTCGGAATACGTGCTGTTGCTTACCTCGGCGTCCAGGACGACCATTTGCGGGTACCTGGGATAGATGCGTTTCAGCGCATTGCCATAGGCTTTCCTGGTGGATACCGGATGGGTGTCGTAGGACGGCGGTTCGATGCCGATTGCAGCAGGGGTATGAGGCTTCAGATCCGCAGGAGGGCGAATTCCGGCACGGATCGACCGATCACCATTTCCTATTTCCTCAAGCGCTTTTTCGAGATCATCCTTCTTGAGAGGTTTTCCATGCCATCCATTGGTGTCTTCGAGAAAGGAGACCCCCTTGCCCTTTGTCGTTCTGGCGATGATCATGCAAGGCCTGTCCGACGTCGCAGCGGCCTCGGAGAAAGCGGGCAGGATTTCAGAAAAGTCATGCCCGTCTATGCACAGGGTTTTCCAGCCGAAGGAGGCCAGTCTTTTTTCGTAGACCCTCAGGTCGTGGCCGACCATAGTGGGTCCGCACTGGCCCAGACGGTTCACATCGATGATGCCGATGAGATTGTCCAATTTGTAATGCGCGGCAATCTGAATCGCTTCCCATTGGGACCCCTCCGTCATTTCACCGTCTCCCAGAAGCACATAGGTCCGGTAGGGAAGTCGTTCGAGTCTTGCATTCATGGCCATTCCAAGGCCGATGGAAAGTCCTTGACCCAGTGAACCTGTGGCTGCTTCGGCAAAAGGAAAAGCAGGAGTAGGATGGCCTTCCAGACGGCTATCGAACTTTCTCAACGTAAGAATTTCCTGCTCGGTAATAACGCCTGCCGCCAGCCAGACGGCATAAAATAGCGGAGATGCGTGACCCTTGGAGAAGATCAGTCGATCATTATTCGGGTGGTCCGGCTTTTCGATGTCGAAAAGAAACGTTCCGCCGAAAAACAGACCGGTCATGAGGTCGGCCGCTGAAAGGGAAGAGGTCGGGTGGCCCGATCCTGCCTCAGTTGTCGCGAGGAGAGAGTAGGTTCGGATGAGGGATGCCAGTTGTCTGAGTTCCTGTTGCGAAGCCACGTCATCTCCCGGCAGAAAAACATAGCCCCGCCGTATTTGGCCGGGCTATGCAAGGAGTTGGTTCTGGAAAATTACCCTGACGTTTCTGTGAACCGGATTCGCTGCCGAACACTGCAGACGGAAAATCTCCTCCCCGGTGGTGCAGTTCCGCCATTCTTCTATACTCCGTGAGGGTTTAGTTCGGGCTTTTGGAAGGGGTTGTTGCTCCGAATTTTTGCTCTCCGGGGACGCTCTTCGGATTTCGAAGTTGGGACGCGTCGTCCACGCAATGCCGCTTCTCCTCTTCGCTGACATAATTGGGATCCCTCAACGCGTCCAACGGGCAAATGAATCTGTTGCCTGCATTGTCTTTGACCCAAACCAGGGGTTCTGTTCTTATCTCGGTCATGTTTCCTCCATTGTTAAAACGTAAAACGTTTCCCTGCAAGGGAATTCACTTCCCCGGACAGGGGCTATCCCGACTGAACCTCTCATCAGCGAAATCAGGATGCCGGAATGGACCGTCTTCTGCAATGGGGAAAGAACTGTATTCGGTGACCGGGGAAAATGGTATTCCGGCGGCCGAGGGGAGTCAGCACGCTTAGGTGCTCGTAGTTGAATACAGACGCGCGTAAACGAGAATACAGGATCCCCCTCATTCAATTCCCGCGGGTGTCCTGATAAAAACAAAATAACTAATTTAAATAGTACCTTGAGAAACAGGGGAAAACGGAAAGGAGTTAGAAAATGGTCCTTCCAAGAGACGCCTTTCAATCGCAGATTCAGAGCAACGTTCTTGAGAGTTGGAGACAACTCCTGTGCAGCATGAAGGAGGCGGTAGATTCCCTGGAAAAGGGGATCGCAGAGGCTTCTGAAATGCGTGAAGTTTGCACTGACGAATGGTGCGTGGCGACAGAGCATGTCATCGATGAGCTAAGCAATGCTCTTTTTTCGATCAGCGAGCCACGCTGGGCGAATGACGAAGACAGCAGGAGATTGAAAGAACTGAAGTGGAAAATGCACGAACTCTATGCCAGGTATAAATCCGTCACCAGACACTGAGAGGAGGAAGAGGGCGTGAGAGAAAAGGAGACGTTGCACGGCAAGGTTCAAAAACTGATTGATTGCTTCGCAACTTCAGACCCTCTGAAGGAGATGGCGGGTCTTCCCGGAGAAAATGACCGGCAGGAAGCAGCATTGAAGTGGCTTGCGCTCGCTGTGATTCACGGCATCAACTCCGGTGCTAAAGAGATCTCCGTCCTGAGATCCGAGAAAGGCGAAGTCCGGGTCATGGCGGAGTACAAAAAAGCCGAGCTGCCATCTCCCGGTGTTGCGATCGGGAGTTGCATTATGGAGTCCCTGAGGAGTATTACCCATCTTGAAGGGGAGAAAGGCAAAACCCTTCTTGCCATGGGTGTCCGGGACGGGAGTATCGACCTTAACATCAAATTGAAAAGGCGCGGAGAGGAAGAGAAACTGACCCTGAAATTTCCCGACTAATGTCGCATCTCAATTACGAGGTCATTCCCATTTGGCCAGGAGGTGATCATGCCCGAGTTCACTACGCCGTTTTCAGGTTTGAGACTTGATCGCAAAATGACGCGGGAGGAGTTGATACGTGCGGTCCGTTTCTCGATCGCAGCCGAGTACGAGGCCGTTCAATTCTATATGCAGATTGCCGAGGCTACGGACGATCGGCTGACTGCAGCAGTCATGAAGGACGTGGCAGACGAGGAGCGTGTCCATGCAGGTGAGTTTCTGCGGCTCTTGAAAAACCTTGCGCCGGAAGAAGAGGGCTTCTACGCCGAAGGAAGTGAAGAGGTAGAAGAGATCATGGAAAAAGGAGGTGCGGAGAAGGTCTTGAAGACATAGGAGCTCACAGCAAATTGCGATGGCATGAAACAGGTTGATTCGTCCGGGGGATCTTCCGTCGTTGCCCCCCCTGTCCATTACGCCATGCAGGTATGGTGAGGACCCGGCTGAGAAGGAGATTGCGGCCGCGGAGAGGAGAACCCCCCAAGGGTGGTGGATAAGGTGCTTCCAAGGAAAATCATGAAACACGAATCCCCCCCGCCAAAGTCCCTCAGGAAAATCCCCATTTCCCCTGGCCCGATAAAGTGCAAGTCCGGAGTGGAAGGCCATGGGAGAAGGAAACACCACCTCCCTGCAATAGTAGCCTTCGGTATATTGACCATGATCATCTGCCTCTATTTCGAGGTGGTGACGCCGTGGTTTGTGTATAACCCGCCCTTCCTGGTCACGGTTCTGAATGTTCTCTTTCTATCCCTGATTTTCCTCGTTCTTTCCCATATTTTTGCCAAGAGCTACCTGACAGGCGGGAAAACCAGTTTGCTGTTCTTGGGGTGTGGCGCTTTGGCAGTAGGACTGGCAGGTCCTGCTGCCGGGTGGTCCATGGCATTGCCGGAAGGACACGACCTCTCTATTGCCATCCAAAATGCGGGGTTTTTGGTGGGAGGAGCATTTCATTTTGCAGGGGCAGTGTTCACCATTCTGGATACGGTTGAGGAAACGAGCCGCGGGATGAGGAAGATCAAGGCGATTTTCGCCTACGCCGCGGTGGTTGCGCTGATACTGCTCTCTTTTTTCCTGAACATGGACCGCTCCCTTCCGTTGTTTTTCAATCCGCTTGCCGGCCCCACGCCACTGCGTCAGCTGGTGCTCGGGTGGGCCATTGTTTTTTTTGCTCTCTCCTCCATCTTTTTTCTTGCGGCTTCCTATCGCCTCGGCGCCTTATTCCTTTTCTGGTACGGACTGGGACTTGCTCTCATCTCATCAGGACTGCTGGCTTTCTTTCTTGTGTTCGTGGTTGGAAGTCCTCTTGCCTGGGCCGGAAGCATCGCCCAGTACGCAGGCGGCATCTACCTTCTGGTGTCTTTATCCAAGGCGGCATACGAGGCCCGTTCAAGAAATGTCCCTCTGGAGAGAATTATCATCGGTCTTCTTCAGAAGCCCCGTGCGCTTTACGAGTCTCTGATCGGGGCCACGACGGATGCCATCGTTTCCCTTGATTGTCAGGGAATGGTGCTGCTCTGGAATACGGCCGCAGAAAAGATGTTCGGATATGGATCCGATGAGGTCATCGGGTCGCAAGGGATGGATTTTCTTTTTGGCGGTGCAGACGCCGGATCATTGGAGAAGGCCCTGAACGGGGGATTTGAAGGCGAGAGTAAGATTGTAGAAGTGGATCTCAGAAGAAGGAACGGCGATCCGCTGCCGGTTGAGATTTCCATTTCCAGGACAAAGGTCGCCAGAAACTGGACCACCACGCTCATCATCAGGGACATTACGGATCGAAAAAGGGTGGAACGGGAGATGCGGCTAAGCATGGAGGCTCTGGCCCTTGAGAGAAGCCTGCTGAACGCCGTTCTGGAACAAATGCCCGCCGGCGTGGTGATTGCCCAAGCTGAGACCGGAAAGCCGATTCTCGGAAACAGGAAAGCGGGAATGTTCTGGATGCAGGGTTTCAGGGAAGAAAGCGCACTCCATCCTGACGGTCGCGTCCTCCCACAGGAGGAATGGCCTCTGACAAGGTCCCTCAGGTGCGGTGAAGTGGTCCTTGAGAAGGAGATCGCTTTCAAACGCAAGGATGGAACAGTGGGATACATGAGTGCGAATTCGTCCCCCATATTTGACGACAGCAAGAGAATCATTGCCGGTGTCATCACCTTTTATGACATCAGCTCACGAAAGGAAATGGAGGATGAACTCAGGAGATCAAAGGATGATCTTGAAATCCGTGTGGCGGAAAGAACCGCCGAATTGGAGCAGAAGAACCGAGAACTCCAGGATTTTGCTTTTATTGCATCCCATGACCTTCAAGAGCCTCTTCGCAAGATCCAGACATTTGGCGATCTGCTTCTCACCAAGTTCCAGCATTTTCCGGATGAGCATGCCAGGGATTATGTGAGCCGGATGCAGAAGGCGGCCGCAAGGATGGAACTGCTCATCAATTCCCTGCTCAAATATTCGCGGTTGAGTTCAAGGGTGCAGTTTTGTTCACAGGTAGCCCTGTCGGAGGCGGTCAGAAATGCTTTGAGCAACCTGGAGATCAGCATCAGGGAAACGGGCGGGCGAGTGGAGGTGGAGCCCCTGCCCACCCTGGAAGCCGATATTTCCCAGATCAGCCAGGTTTTTCAGAACCTGATAGGCAATGCTCTGAAGTTTCACAGGAAGGATGAGCAGCCCAGGGTAAGGATCTACTGCCGTCGCCTGGAAAACGGCACAGGAGGATATGAAATCTGTGTGGAGGATAACGGGATAGGGTTCGAAGAGAAATATCTCGACCGCATTTTCATGCCGTTTCAAAGACTCCATGGAAGAAGTGAATATAACGGGGTGGGGATGGGGCTCGCCATCTGCAAGAAGATCGTGGAACGGCACAGGGGTACAATTACCGCAAAAAGCACGGAAGGAGAGGGTTCGACCTTTATTTTCACATTACCATATGGCGGCGAAAGGTGAAGGCGGGTGTCAGTAGATGATGCTGATGTTGATGGCGCCCATGCCGCCGGCGTTCTCGTAATTCTCGGCATGGACGAATTCGTTAAATGGGATCGGATCCTTTCGGATGTAGAAAAACGCTGTGCTCAATGTCCATGACCCGAAACGCTGTGAAAGGGACTTTAGCTGCACGGAAGCAAGAAAGCCGGCGGCGAGAAAGTGGTCCTCCTCGCCATCCCATTTGTAAAAATATGGCCCGCATGTCAGCGGCAGTGAAAGCTTCAGGGAATAGGAAGTCTTGTCAATAAGATCGAGCGATGGTTTCACCCCCAGTGCGAGACAGCCCACAGGGAAAGGATCCTGGGTGGCGGAGTATCGGAGGACTTCCGCACCGGGTGCTCTCCCATGAAAGGCTTCGACCAAACCGCCGAACTCTGGGAAGAGGCTTTGCGCAGGATCCGCCGCGCCTGCTCCGAAAGGGGAGCAGAGACAGAAAAAGAGCGGCAGGGACAGGAAGAGATGCCATGCCGAACGACATCGTGTTTTCATAAGGGTTCACCAGATCGTGATAAATGCCGATTCGGTCCAAGTGCAATTCAGCTTGTCTGCGAGGTGCGACACTAGATTGCTCCGATAAAACGGCCTATCATCAGCCCCAGGATAGTAAAGAGGATGTACTTCACCATCTGCTTGAGTTCATAATCTACGGGAACCTGCTTCATCACCCCTTGCTTGATCGTGTAAATATCCATACTCTTCTTCTCCGGTAAGTTATCTGATCTTTACTGCTTCAAAATTGGATTTCCTGCATGAACTGCATAGAGGCGAAATTACATAGGGGCGGATCAAAAGTATATAAGAGAAAACCCCCATTCCGAACTAAAGTTTCCCGTATTTGCGTAGGTGGGCTCCGTATCGCTCAAATCAGGGGGGGAGGGGGAACATACCTCGGGGTGTCGAGGAGAATGGTGCTTCTCACCTTGGGCGGTGCCAGCTCTTTGACTATCCCGGCGAGGATCAGCTCTTCCTGGAGACAACCTCTGCAGGTAAAAGACGTCCAAAGGCGATCCGCCGCGTAGTCGAGGCAGTCTTCATATTTCGGGCATAACGTTCTCCTGGGAGGTGGAACCTGGAAGGCCTCCTCTTCAGTAAGAGTAAAAGGAAGCCTTCGAGGGCCTATCTCTTTCTCCATAGACATCTCCTGTTCATCCTAATGATTTTGCAGAAGAGCCGTTAAATGGTTTCCGAACGGACGATGGCTAAAATCTTACGTATGTACTTAATTCAGAAGGGATGAAAAGCAAGTTCAAAGGAGACTGTAAATCATGCACGCTGAGACTGTATTCTCAGCCCGGTAAGGACCGCATTGCAGGATTCGGGATTGGGGGAAAAGATTCTTTTCATTCCTCTCTAAAATCTCCACCCCGGTGGAGGACCCGGAGAGGTTCTACCGATCCGGTGTGAAATCATGGCCTGAAAATCCGAATCTCGAATATCGAAATTCGAAACAAAGGAATTCAAATTCGAATTTTCAAATGACAAAAACGAAGATACATGAGAGGTGCAAGTACGGTTGTTTTGGTTATTTGGATTTTGGTCATTTGAACTTGTTTCGTATTTCGTGCTTCGGATTTCGGATTTATTCATATCCCCTTCGCATGAGCCCGCTCTGCGGAGACTCACTACTCCTGATCGAACAAATTCTGGATTCCCGCCTGCGCGGGAATGAACATCAGAGTAATCTGCGGGGTGCGGCGGGGATCCGTGTCCCTAGAGCGATGAAACCTCCAGCAGAGGTGCGGATCAAAGGAACAGAGGAGGGGGTTCATCTTCGGGAACTTCCACGAACAAGCACCTTCATTCCCCCTTCAAAAAGGACCTCCATTTTGTCAGACGATATCAGCTCCTTCACAATGCCGGGACCAAAGGTTGGGTGGGTCACCTTATCTCCTTCCTCGAACAGGCCATCAAGGGTATACACCTTGCCCGGAGCGTCCTTTACCCTGTACATCTCCGTCCTCCAATTCTCTGCAGTGGCTTCAAACCGTTTCCGCTCCTTTTTTCCGGCTGAAGGCTTCCGGATTGGGGAATTCCTGTCGTTGGGGGAGTGCCTGAATGCGTGCTGTTTTTTGCAGCTCAGGCAAAGGACACGAACTATTCGGTCTTCTTTCATGGCTACGATGGTATGCAGGACATCCCGTTTGCAGCTTGAACAGTACGAGACAACATCTTTTGCTACTTGAGGCGGCATAGTGTCTCCTTTAGACTCATAATGACCGAGAGGAAGGTCTCCTGTCGGAATTGTTTGAACAGGCCGGCTGCCCTGTTGGCCAGGTCAGGGAAAAGCAGGCTTCGGACACGGACGCGCTCCTCGCGCCGTCCGTTTTGGCGGGTGCGCCGTGGCCGCTTCGGCTCAGGTGCAAGCGCTAATAACAGCAGACACGGGCACGGCTTTGTTATGCGGCTTCCTTGCGGGAAATCCTGGTGGAGCTGTGTCGTTTCTGGGCAGGAAGAACAGACTTTCGCATGCGGACGGAAAGAGGAGTCACTTCCAGAAGCTCGTCTTCTCGGATGAAGCTTACCGCCTGCTCCAGGGTCATCGGTTTGATCGGGGTCAGGAGGACATTATCGTCCTTATTCGCGGCCCGGATGTTGGTAAGCTTCTTCTCCTTGCAGGCATTCACATCGATATCGTTGGACCGGTTGTGCTCCCCTACGATCATGCCTTCATACACCGGATCCCCGGGAACCACGAATAGACGGCCTCTGGGCTCCAGATTGTAGAGGGCATAGGCAATGGCCCTTCCCGAGCGGTCCGCCACAATGGAGCCGGTGAACCGGCTTGGGCACTCTCCACGGAATTCCTCGTATCCGTCGAACATCGTATGCATGATCCCGGTGCCGCGCGTATCGGTAAGAAACTCATCCCTGTATCCGATCAGCGTTCTGCCGGGCACGGTGAATTCGAGCCGCACTCTCCCGCTGCCGTTATTGACAAGGTTGATCATCTTTCCCTTGCGGAGCGAAAGCTTTTCCGTGACCACTCCGAGAAAACGCTCCTCGCAATCGATCAGCAGGCGCTCGATGGGCTCGAGTTTGGCGCCGTTTTCAAAACGGTAGATGACTTCAGGTCTGCCGACACAGAACTCATATCCCTCGCGCCGCATGGTCTCTATGAGGATGGCTAATTGGAACTCTCCCCTGCCTTTGACCTTGACGCTGTCCCGGCCGCCGTTGTCCTCCACCTGGATGGCCACATTGAGGAGGGCTTCTTTCCTGAGGCGCTCTTTGATCCGGCTCGACTGCACGTATTTCCCCTCTGTTCCCCCCAGAGGCGAGTCGTTGATCGTGAAGGCCATTGAGACGGTGGGTTCATCCACTCTGATTCTGGGAAGGGCTTTGCGATTCTGCGAGGTGGTGATGGTGTCGCCGATCCTGACCTCCTCGATCCCGGACAGTACCGCAATATCCCCTGCGCGGACCTCGTCCACATCCTTCAGGCTCATGCCTTCGTATATCTGGAGCTTTGTTACCTTCAGAAGCGCGGCTTCACCGTTCTCGCCGATGCGCATCAGGCTGTCTCTCGCACGGGCAGTCCCGTTGAAGACTTTCCCGATGACGAGACGGCCCACGTAATCCGAATACCCGAGGTCGGAAACGAGCATCTGGAACGGCCCATCCGGCTCGTGGCTCGGTCCCGGGATTTGTTCGAGGATGGTCTCCATGAGGATGTGGAGATCCTCTGCCTTGTCCCCGGGATCCTTCATGGCAATCCCTTCTCGACCGACCGCATAGAGCAGGGGAAATTCAAGCTGATCCTCGGTGGCGTCCAGGTCGATCAACATGTCGTAAATCTCATCGAGAACCTCGCCGGTCCTTGCGTCCTGGCGGTCGATCTTGTTGATGACAACGATGATTTTGAGACCCGCTTCAAGCGCCTTGCGAAGTACGAAGCGTGTCTGGGGGAGAGGTCCCTCCGAGGCATCGACCAGGAGGACGGCGCCATCCGCCATGGAGAGGGCTCGCTCCACCTCTCCGCCGAAATCCGCATGGCCGGGAGTGTCCACGATATTGACCCGGACCCCCTTCCACATGACCGAGCAGTTTTTGGCCGCAATGGTAATGCCGCGCTCTTTTTCCAGGTCCATGGTGTCCATGAGGCGATCGTCGACTGTCTGGTTCGCTCTGAAAAGCCCGCTCTGTCGGAACACGGCATCAACAAGGGTTGTCTTGCCATGATCGACATGGGCGATAATGGCAATGTTTCTGATTTTGTCATTTCTAGTCATCGTGGTCATCGTTCGTCTCTTGGTTACACTTTCTCCGGATCCGACCGGAACAGATAATTCGATATTTTTCATTGCTGCTTATCGAAGCGCAGCGTAGATCCCGTGCGCGGTGTCGCGGGACTGCCAACTGCTTACCGCCTACTGTTCAGAGAAACAGCATCGGCAGACTGTCTGCAACTGCAAATCCTTCCCTGGTTGGGATGATACGATCCCCGCAGACCTGGACCAGGTTATCATCCTCCAACCGCGAGAGCACCTTTTCGAAGCCCGGATAGGTTCTCAGGAGGGGGAGATCGACTCCCTCGCTGGTTCTCAGCCCCAGGCAAAGCGACTCGATCCGCTGCTGCTCATCGGTAAGCGCTTCGCTTTCTTGTATCGGGAGTCGGCCACCTTTCAGGGCTTCGCAGTAGCTCGTGACGGAGCTTTCGTTCCACCACCGGATTCCCCCCCAGAAGGAGTGTGCACCGGGGCCGAGTCCGATATACGGAACCCTGCGCCAGTACTTACGGTTATGGCGCGAAACGAACCCCTCTCCCCTAGCGAAGTTAGAAATCTCATAATGCCTATAGCCGCTGCTCTCAAGGGTCTCGGCTGTCATCAGGAAGAAAAGCCTTTGCTCCTCTTCGTTGAGACGGCCGATCCGGCCTTCCTGAAGCATCCTGCCGAAGGGGGTCCCCTCATGGAAAGTCAGCTGATAGCACGAAAGATGCTCGGGCCGATATTCGAGAGCGCTCTTCAGGGTATTCATCCACTGCGATGCGGTCTGGCCCGGAAGACCATACATGAGATCCACGCTCACATTGGAGAAACCCCCGGCCCTGATCTTTTCAACGGCACGGCGCGCCTGCTCCGCCGTGTGTCGCCTCCCCAGGGCGCGAAGCTCGCCCTCATCCAGAGACTGAACTCCCAGACTGATACGCGTGATGCCGCAACTCTTCAGAAGCGCCAGTTTCTTCTCGGTGACATCGTCGGGGTTCGCCTCAAAGGTGACCTCCGCATCGGGGGAAAAGGAAAAATGGCTGAAGAGCCTTTCAAAAATCAGAGCGAGTTCCCGTTCCTCCAGTACGCTGGGCGTGCCGCCCCCCAGGTAGAGGGAACCGAACACTCCCGATCGATCCTTATATGCCACGATCTCTTTACAAAGGGCCTCTGCCCATACATGAACAGCGGAAAGAGAAGGAACGGAGTAGAAATCGCAGTAGGGGCACTTCGTGCGGCAGAAGGGTACGTGGATGTAAAGCCCCGGGCTTTCCGTGCTACTCATTGTCCGATTTCAACACCGCCACAAAAGCGCTCTGGGGGATCATGACAGCGCCCACCATCTTCATCCGCTTTTTGCCTTTCTTCTGCTTTTCAATGAGCTTCCGTTTGCGGGTGATGTCCCCTCCATAGCACTTTGCAGTGACGTCCTTTCGGAAAGGCGATACCGTGGAGCGCGAAATGATTTTTCCTCCAATTGCGCCCTGGATGGCGATCTTGAACTGATGTCTGGGGATCTCCTGCTGGAGGCGGTCGCACACCTGCACTGCAAGTTCTCGAGCCCGTTCGCTGTGAACGATGACGGACAGGGCGTCCACCTTTTCTCCATTTACGAGGATGTCGAGCTTTACCAGGTCGCTTTCCCGATAATCCATCAGCTCATAATCAAGGGAACCATACCCCTGGGTCACGGTCTTGAGCTTGTCGTAGAAATCGACGATCACCTCTGCAAGAGGCATCTCCATGGTAATCTCAAGACGGCCGGGTGCAGGGTAATGGACCCTGGAGTTGACCCCCCTCCGCTCCATGCAGAGTTTCATCACCGCCCCCATGTACCGGTCCGGTGTGAAGATGGTGGCCTTGATGAAGGGTTCGGCCGAGCCCACAATGGAGGCGGGATCGGGGTAGTACTGCGGGTTGTCCACCACAATCGTGCTGCCGTCCTGGAGGGTAAAACGGTATTCGACACTCGGTACGGTCATCACAAAGCTTTGATCGTATTCGCGTTCGAGCCGGCCCTGGACGATCTCCAGATGCAGCAGGCCGAGAAAACCACACCGGTAACCCTGGCCGAGGGCTATGGATGAATCCTTCTGGTAAACGAGCGAGGCATCGTTCAACTTATACTTTTCGAGGGCCTCTGAGAGACTCGGAAAATCCTCTGATGACATGGGATAGATGGATGAGAAGACCATCGGCTTGGCATCCTTGAAGCCGGGAAGAGGTTCGTCTGCAGGCCGGGTGTCGAGGGTGACGGTATCGCCGATTCTGATGTCGCTCACGGTCTTGACTCCGGAAATGATGTAACCCACGGATCCGGCGGCGAGCTCCGGCCGGGGGATCCTGCTCAGCTGAAAAATCCCGACCTCCTCCACCTTGTAGACGGACTTGTTGTACATGAATCGGATGATGTCCCCCTGCTTCAACGCGCCGGAGAAGAGGCGGCAGCTGATGATCACTCCCCGAAAAGGATCATAGTGCGCATCGAATGTGAGCGCTTTGAGGGGATCCTCACGGCTGCCCGGGGGAGGAGGGATTCTTTCCACAATGGCCTCGAATATCTCTTCGATGCCTGCACCCTCCTTTGCAGAACAGAGCAGGACCTGGTCTGAATCGAGGCCAAGCTCGTTTTCGATCTGCTCCTTCACTCTCTCCACATCCGCGGACGGGAGGTCGATCTTGTTGATGACCGGGACGATGGCGAGGTTGTTTTCCATCGCCATGTAGACATTGGAGATGGTCTGTGCCTGCACCCCCTGGGATGCGTCGACCAGCAGCAGGACGCCCTCGCACGCTGCCAGGGACCTGGACACTTCGTAGGAAAAATCCACATGGCCAGGGGTATCGATCAGGTTCAGCTCGTACTCCTTGCCGTCCTTTGCCTTGTACGGCAAAGTCAGGGTGTGGCTCTTGATGGTTATGCCTCTTTCCCGCTCAAGATCCATGCTGTCCAGGATTTGATCGCGAAATTGCCTGGCGCTCACCAGACCCGCATGCTGGATAAAGCGATCCGCCAGGGTGGATTTCCCGTGATCGATGTGTGCGATGATGCTGAAGTTTCTTATATGCTGCATAGCTTGGATAGATAAACAGGGGTTACGGCACTATCCGTAACCCCTGGTGATGTATACGGTGATTCGAACCTGTGACTAAGAGATTTTAGCAGGGCGCAGGTCCTAAGTAAATACCTTTTTCGGTAGGAGAATCCCCCTGCCAAGGTCCTGCCGTGCAGCCCCTGGGCCGTCGGAGTACAAGATGGAGGCATCAAATCCGAAGCACGAAATCCGAAATCGAAACAGTCGGTCCGGAGATTCTTACAACCCCGAAGAGACCTTTTTCTCGCGGAAGATTTCCGCCATTTTGATGAGATTTTCCCCGAATTCGATGGCATGCTTTCTCATGGCCTCCGCGGCCTCATCGGCATTGCGCGCCAATACTGCGTCGACAATGGGGCGGTGCATTCCCGCCGGATGGAGCCACAAGGGTTGAGGCTCAACTACCTGAACAACACGCCGCGTCATTGCCATCAGCGAACGTTCCAGGGCTTCAAGAAAGTGGTTTGCGCACACCTCGGCCAGTATGTAATGAACCGAGGTCTTCTTGTTTATATCCTCAACCAGGGTGCGACTGGGCACCTCTTCCGCTTCGAGGAGTTCCCTTAGAAGATGGGCGGATTCTTCGTCCACGTGCGAGGCGGCAAGCCGGGCAATTTCGGGTTCAACGAGAACCCTCACGTGTACCAGTTCGGGGATAGAGATTTTTTCGGCCAGGAACAGGTCGATGAATGCGTTGCTCAGGTGTTCAAATGTCAGGTCCGTGACGAATGTACCGCCCGAAACCCCTGGCCGGGTTGTGAGAAACCCTGTGTTCTCAAGGACCCGCAACGACTCCCGAACGGCAACGCGGCTCACCTGGAACTGTTCGGCCAGTTCGCGCTCCGGCGGCAATTTATCCCCCGTCTGGAATTGGCCGAGGAGAATGGCATGCTTCAATTGCTCTGTCACTTCCTTGGATATCCGGGACTGCTTGATCGGTTTAAACGCAGGCATTTTTCATACCTCTTTTCTTCTACATCTTTACAACGAACCCGGCAAGTACCGCAAGAAATTTCTAAACAATTTCCTTGACACAAATATTATACCAAACTAAGTTTTAGACCTAATAGGGGTGCCGAATCCCTTTTAAATGCAAAAGGGGTATATGTGCGGATCCTCGATGCTGTATTCCTCGAGGGGGCTCGTATGAATCTTGCCACTAATCTTGAAGCATCTGCCTTCTTTTTCGCCAACAATCCGGCTGTCAGACAAGCAGGCAAAGAGACGACTTACGCTCAGCTGAACGAGCGTGCAAACCTGATTGCCACAGGCCTCATTAAAATGGGTATTGCTCCGGGCGAGCATGTCGGGCTATGCGCCCTGAACTCCGCCGACTGGATTGCCTTCTACTTCGGTGTGCTCAAGGCCGGTGCCGTAGCCGTGACGCTTTCCGGCGCCCTCACCAAGAATGAGCTGTCGATTCTTGTCCCTCATGCGAAACCTCGCGTGATGTTCACAACCGATGCGAGGCTGGAGGAACTAACCCGGTTGAAGGATTCTGCCGGGCTGGAGAAGATCATCTGTCCCGGCGGTGACCTGTCTCTCGATAAACTCATGGGTATGGGTTCGGGATCGTTCAAGGCGCTGGACAGGGATCGATTCGACATAGCAGCGATCCTCTATACGGGCGGCACGACCGGCATGCCCAAAGGGGTAATGCTGAAACATGAAGGCATCCATTTCTCCGCTCACAGCGTGTCCCACTCCGAACGCTCCACAGAGACGGATGTTGCCCTCTGCTTCCTGCCGTTCAACCATGTTTTCGGCCAAATGCACATCCTGAATGCCACCATCCTGAGCTCCGGCTGTCTGGAGTTGCTGCCCTCCTTCGACATGGATCAGGTCCTGGAGGCAATGGAGTCCGGCCGCTTAACGAAGTTTTTTGCCGTACCCACGGTATACATGCGACTCCTGACCCTTGGCGACCTGGAGAAAAGGCTCGGAAGATTGCGCTACTGTTTCTCGGCCGCCGCCAGTATGCCGGTGGAGATCGTCAGGCAGTGGAAGGAGCGCACAGGGATCTCCATCGCGGAAGGATATGGTATGACGGAAGCCATGCCGGTTTCCTACAATCATTACCACAGACACGTCGTCGGGTCGGTAGGCCAGCCGGTCAACGGCGTGGAGGTCCAGATCAGGGATGGATCGGGAAAACCTGTGGAGCAGGGGCACGAAGGTGAAATCTGCGTCCGGGGCCCCATTGTCATGACAGGGTACCTGAACGACCCCGAAGCGACCCGTGCCGCTTTCTGGGATGGCGGCTGGTATCGCTCGGGCGACGTCGGGCTGTTCGATACGGACGGTTACCTCTACATTGTCGACCGCCTCAAGGATATGATCATCACCGGGGGAGAAAACGTCTACTCGAGGGAAGTCGAGGAGGTGCTCTACACGAGGCAGGAAGTGCAGGAATGCGCTGTCATCGGTCTTCCCGACAGGGAATGGGGCGAACGGGTGACGGCGGTCATTGTCCCAAAGCCGGGAATGAGGATCGTTCCGGAGGATCTGAAGTCTCTCCTCAAATCGCGCCTTTCGTCCTTCAAGGTCCCGAAGGAGTTCTTCGTGGTCGATGAAATGCCGAAAAATCCTGCCGGCAAGATCCTCAAACGGGAGCTGAAAAAGAAATTTGTCGGAGGCAATGAATAATCGACTGCAGCCGGCTGGAAATAGGGGGGGTTGTTTCACATTCAGAGGGAGAAAAACAGAGAAAGGGGTACATGTCATGAAAAAGAGATTTATGGTCAAAGCATTTGTTTTCTTGATGGCTCTTGGATTTTTGTTCGTCTCGATTCCACTCTATGCCCAGGATAAGGAGATCAAATTAAGGTATTCTGTCATATGGCCCCCAATGCATCCCATTACCAAGTTGATGGTCGAGTGGGGAAAGGATGTTGAGAAGGTATCCCAGGGCCGCATCAAGACCACCATGTTCGCAAGCAACACCCTCTCTCCCCCGATGCAGGCCTATGACGCCACGGTAAAAGGGGTCGTGGATGTGGCCGGGAACCTGCTGGCTTATTCCCCTGGCCGACTGCCGCTTTCAGAGGTGTTGCAGCAGCCTCTCGGGTACAGAAACGGTTATCAGGCCAGCAAACTGGCTAATGCCTACTACAAGAAATTCAAACCCAAGGAATTCGACGACGTGAAGGTCATGTACCTCCATGGTGCGGCCCCTGGTTTTATCATGACCAAGAAGCCGATTAAAACAGCAGCCGATATCAAGGGTCTCAGAATCAAGGCCAATGCGGAAAACGCCGACATCGTAAAGAATCTTGGCGGCGCACCGGTGACCATGCCGGTCAGCGAGACCTACGATGCACTCTCGAGAGGCGTCGTCGATGGGACCCTTTTCCCGGTTGAAGCACTGCAGGGTTTCAAAATCGGTGAAGTGGTCAAGACCGTCCTGGAAGATTACGGGGTGTCTTACATGACATCGATGTACGTTGCCATGAACAAGGACAAATGGAATTCGATCTCGCCGGAAGACCAGAAGGCGATAGAGAAAATCAATGAAGAGTACAATGAGAAACTCGCCAAGTTGTGGGTCGAACTGGATAACAAGGCGAAGGAATTTGCCATAAGCAAAGGGGTAACGTTTGTGACCGTCTCCGAGAAAGAACAGGCGGCGACCGTCGAAAAGATGAAACCGATCTGGGAAGCGTACGTCAATATGGCCAAGTCCAAGGGACTGCCCGGCGACGAGGCCCTGAAATTCTGCCTGGACTATTTGAAGAACAATCCGTAATCACCAGGAATCAAGCAGAACGGCTGAGGATTGAACATTATTTTCACTCTTCAGCCGTTTAGCGTTTTTACTGAACACCGAACACTGAACACTGATCCAGTGAAGTTCGGAGGGACATGATGAAGAGCCTTACGGCAGCGGTGCTCAAGGGGGACAAAATCTTATACACGACCGCCGGTGTGGTGTTGGCGTTCATGATAATCCTGACCCTCTGTGACGTGATCTTGAGGAATCTGGGTCACCCGATCACCGGATCCATGGAGATCATCCAGTACGGCGGCTCCATTGTATTTGGTTTTTCCATCCCTTATGCCACCTGGATGGGGGCACAGGTGATCGTCGATCTGGTAACCCAGAAGCTGGGCCTCATCAACCAGAAAAAGATCAAAGCCGTTACCAGGAGCATAGGCATTATCATGTTCCTGTTCATCGCTTATAATTTTTTCATGTACGCCTTGGATGTGAAAAGGACGGGCGAGCTGACGGCGAGTTTCAAAATCCCGTACTATCCCTTTTGTTTTGCCATCTCACTCAGTTTTCTGTTCCAGAGCCTCACCATATTCTGTGATCTGATCAAGACCCTTCAGGGAGAAAAGCATGAGTGATATCGCGGTCGGCATATACGGCATCATCATACTTCTGGCCCTTTTCCTGACAGGGCTCGAAATGGCCTATTGCATGATTTTGGTGGGTTTTGTCGGTTTCACTTTTCTGATGTCGTTTGGCGCAGCCTCCAACCTGGTGGTCAAGGACTTTTTCGATACCTTTACCACCTACAGTTATACGGTAATCCCCTTGTTTATCATGATGGGGGAACTGGCCCAGAATTCCAATATCGCCAAGAGACTCTATGTGGGGGCGCAAAAGTGGATTGGACACATACCCGGCGGTCTTGCCATGACCACCGTGCTGGGCGCAACCGCGTTCAAAGCCATGTGCGGCTCGACCCTCGCGACGGTCGGGACCTTTTCCGGGCTGGCCATTCCTGAAATGGACCGCTACGGCTACAAAAAGGAGCTCTCCGCAGGAACAGTCGCCTCGGTCAGCACCATCGGGATGATCCTGCCGCCCAGCACGGTCCTGATTATCTACGGTCTTCAAGTTGAACAATCCATAGGCCGGCTTTTCCTTGCAGGGATACTTCCGGCATTGATGATATCGTTGTTTTTCATGTTCGTTATCGCGGGATGGGTCCTTTTGAGACCTGAAATTGCGCCCAGGGCGGTAAAGGGGACATGGAAGGAACGGATCGCCGCCATCCCGGATGGATTAGTCATCCTGGTGATTTTCGGCATCGTGATCGGCGGCATGATCACCGGCTTCTTCAGCCCTACCGAGGCGGGCACCATCGGCACGGTCGCCGTCTTTATTCTGGCTTTGACGAGAAGAGAAATCAATTCCAAGATGCTGGTGGCTTCATTTCGAGGGTCATTGAGAACCTCCATCATGACGCTCATGCTGATCGCCGGATCTTCTATTTTCGGGCACTTCCTGGCTATCACCGAGATCCCCATGATTGCCGCCGAGTGGACCGCCGCCCTTCCCGTGCCGAAATTCTTTATCATGGTCGTCATCATCGCCGTGTACCTCATCGGCGGCTCCATCATGGATGATCTGGCCTTTATGGTGCTGGCCACACCGATATTCTTCCCGACCGTAGTCAACCTCGGATATGATCCCATCTGGTTCGGCATCTTGATATGCATGACCCTCATGATCGGGGGGCTCATTCCACCTGTTGCCATTTATGTGTTCATCCTGGGAAATATCACCGGGCTTCCTTTCAAAACCATCTACAAAGGCGTTATCCCATTTCTCAGCGCTCTTGTTCTCGCCCTGGTGATCATGTTTGTCTTCCCCGATTTTGCACCCTGGCTGCCGAATCTTCTTATGGGGAGATAGCTGGTTCTGTCTCTTTTTACACCACAACTCGCCCTCTCAGAATACGCCTAGCGCCCCTGGGAGGGGTTTAATTTTCCCAATAGGGCCATGAAATACACTGGCTCCCACTGGCTCCGAACGTCAGCAACAACAAAAGGTACTGTCCCCTTAGATACCGGGGGGTGAATCTCTTCAAGTAGGTTCCCGTTTCCAACTTCAGATCGGATCAGCCCGAGGGTAATCATTCGCTGGATGGCCATCCTTATCGGCGCCCGGGGAGAGAGAGGAACTCGACTCGCCGAAAAGGATCATCGTACCCGTAGTCCGACGGACGAACACCTGCGCAGACAAGCAGGTATCGGCAAGAGAGTCGGACAAAAGGGGGCGGACCGTTTTTCTTGGGCGGGGGGACTGGCGGTGCCCGTTTATTTCTCCGCAGGATACTCGGTCAACTCATCAACTCAAACCAGGCGACCAAATTGGGGGGATAACAAAATTCAAAACCAGAAAGGCGGCTGGCAGGTCGACATGAGACTGCATGGAAGTCTAACACTCGGCAGGAAAACCAGGGGCAATTCACTCAAGGAGGCATGGCAATGAAGAAAATGAGGACAGAGGGACAGAGTGATTTCAGTATGAATCGAAGAGATATGTTGAAAGTCATGGGAGCAGGGGCACTCCTCGCAATGCTCCCCGGCTACGGCCTGGGAGGAAGCGCTTCGGCGTTTTCTCCTTCCAAAGGTCAGGGGCTGATCTTTTTGGTGGGAGATGGGATGCCTCTAGGCGTGATCAAGGGGATGCATGAAATCAGGACCAGGATTTATGGGGACAAGGATTCGATTTTCTACTCCAGGATGAAGGATGTTCGCTCAGCGCTTGGGCACGCGTCCACACATAGCCTCTCCAGCGTAGTAACAGACTCCGCGCCCGGGTCTGTGGCCTGGTCAACCGGATCCAAGACCTCCAACAAGCTGCTTGCTTCCCTGCCTGATGGCCGGCCTCTTAGGACGATCATGGAACTTCTCAAGGATCGCGGGTATGCGTGCGGCCTCGTCACTACCGCGAGGGTGACCCATGCAACCCCGGCCGCATGGGTTTCGCACCAGATGGACAGGGACAAAGAAGATCAAATCGCCCTGGACTACCTGAAATTCAAACCGGATGTACTGCTCGGGGGTGGAAGCAAGCATTTTGCCCCCTCCGCGAGAAAGGACGGCAAAGACCTCTTCAAGGCCTTTTCCGATGCGGGTTACGATGTGATCAAGGAGAGGGCAAGCCTTCTTGCTTATGAGGGACTCACCTCCCAGAAACCGCTGCTGGGCACGTTTGCCTCCTCGCATCTGGATTATTACCTGGATCGAACCAACCAGTTTGAACTGGGAAACAAAGAGCCTGCTCTTCCGGAGATGACGAGGATTGCTCTCCAGAAACTGTCCAGACACCCCAAGGGCTTCATTCTGCAGGTGGAAGCGGGGAGGATAGACCACGCCAATCACAACAACGACGCATGGGCAGCGATTCAGGATACGTACGAGCTGGATCTGACCCTGTCGGTAGTCGAAGAATTCCTTAGAGAGAATCCCAAGACTCTTGTCATCGTTGCTTCGGATCACGGCACCGGATGCTTTGGCATCAATGGCACAGGGCCCGAATATAACGACTCCACAGAGGCGCTGAAGAAGTATCAGCCGATCAAGGCGTCCTTGGAGTACATCAAGAAAAAGATGAAGAAGGAGGCCTCTCCGGCGGAGATCAAGGATGTTTTCGAACACTTTACCACTTACAGGATTTCGGACGAAGAGGCAGCTTTGATCTCCAAATCCAGGCAGCAGGAATTCAGACTCCAGCACGGAGATTATGTCGTTCAACCTGAATCGACCATGGGGAGGATCCTGGCCCATAGCATCTATGAAAAGGTTTGGCAGATTTTCTGGGACGGGAAGGCCATCCTCAGGAGGGGAAACGTGGGATTCACCTCCTCGCACCATACGGCGGAAGACCAGATCGTTCTTGCTTACGGCCATAGGGCGAGAGAACTCGGTCTGGGGAGGCAAGTGGACAACACATATCTGTTCACCGCGATGTGCAAGTTCTTCGGCATCCAATACAAGAACCCGACCATGACAGAGGAGGAGGCGAAGCCCTTGATCAAAACCGCATCCATGAGAGACTGGGAAAGGCATATGGAGATGCATATCGCGTAAATCCCGGGCACTGAAGAGTCTGCCAGAAAAAGAGGGACACGATTATGCCGTGGACCAATATGCATATCCCTTTGCAGCAGGACCAACGCCAATGCACGGTCCCGGTTTTCTGGATAACCGAAATTCGTTCTTTGATGTCTTCTGGATCGATGGCGCGAGGCAGGGAGTCGGATATAGAGACCCGTAGCGGATTACCTCTTCAAAGCGGAAAAAGGACACATAACCGAAGCCCATACAAAACGAAGGCGGGTGAAGGTGTACCCGTAGATGAGGGTGAGAATCAATCCCGCATAGTAATTCTGGTCGGCTTTCGGTGCGGCAATGACCGTCATCGCCACGATCCCTGCTCCCGCAAGGGTGACGAGTGAAGCCATTGATGGCTGCGCTATCTTTTCAGAATAGCGCGTGTAGGTCCCGATCAGGACGAGCACCCCGAAAGGGACGACGCAGACATATCGGATGAACCAGAGCTTGAGCTTGGCCTCGGGGAGGATCCAGGCGTCGAGCAGACCGAAAAACCCGTACAACATCATGCCGAGCACAAGGGCGATGCGTATCTGGGGCAAGCTCAACCTGGTGTAGCTGTGCTGACACTCCTTTTCGAATTCTTCGGGAAAGGAGAGGGTGAGCCAGTTGATTTTTACTTTGCTGTGGTCTTCCGAGGACAAGTACACCTTCCGCACTGACAGCAACGCCGGGGAGAACCCCGGCGTTTTTTTCTTTGTCTGCGATTCAAGGTGGTGGGCGGTACAGGATTTGAACCTGCGACTTCCACCGTGTGAGGATGGCACTCTCCCGCTGAGTTAACCGCCCATGATTTCAAAAGTGCTTAATCTTGATACATCAAACCCGGATCTATGTAAACAGGAATTTTACCCTTCCAGGCCGACCAGCCGTTTGAGCGATTCGACCTCATCCGTTTCAAGAAACCGGTAGGCGCCTACCTTCAGGTTTCCCAGTTCCAGCGAACCGAAGCCCGTTCTCAACAGGTGAATGACCTTGTGTCCGGCGGCCTCCACCATGCGGCGCACCATTCTGGATCTTCCCCGGGTAATGGTCATACGGATCATGCTCCTTCCTGCGCTCCTCTGGATGGAAGTCACCTTGGAAGGGCCGCTGAAGCCGTCCTCCAAAACCACTCCTTTTCTCAGGCTGTCGAGGGATTCATTCGAAATGGAGCCCTCTACCGTCACCTTATAGGTTCTCGGGACATGATACCGGGGATGGGCAAGCCTGTGGGCGAGGTCCCCGTCGTTCGTGAGGATGAGAAGACCCATGGTGTCGAAGTCAAGCCTGCCTACCGGGTAAACCCTTTCTCCGACTCCCTTGACCAGATCCGAAACTACCGGTCTTTTCTCCGGATCACGGAGGGAAGAGACAACACCGAAGGGCTTGTTCAGGAGGATGTAGATTCGCTCGGAGGGCTTGCGCACATCCCGGCCATCCAGCTTGATGTTGTCTTCCCCCCAAACGGCGCGGGTTCCGGGTTCGCGCACCTGCTTTCCGTTCACCGTCACTCTTCCCGCCTGGATAAGCTCGTCCGCCTTTCTTCTGGACGCTGCCCCTGCAAGGGAGAGAATCCTATTCAGTCTCAGGCTCTGGGACGGGTAGGGCGCCGTCGGGGGCGGACTGCTGATCCTGCTGCTCGCTTGCGGAGTCGTCTTCCGGGACCGGCCCGGCTTCCTGTCGCGCTTTTTCACCATTTGCCGGGGGCTCCTCCTGTGCTGCGGGCTGTTGTACCTGCGCAGACTGCTCGAATTCGTCTGTCCCGAGAGCCTTGATCTCCTTGATCTTGGGAAGTGAATCGAGATCCTTGAGATCAAACACCTCCAGGAACTTCTTGGAGGTTCCATAAATAAGGGGTCTTCCGGGCAGGTTCTTTCTTCCGACAATTCGGATCAGCTCCCTTTCCAGAAGCATTTTCATGATGCCCCCTGAGTCCACTCCCCTCAAACGCTCTACCTCCTGGCGGAGAACGGGCTGCTTGTAGGCGACGATTGCCAGAGTCTCGAGTGCCGCTCGGGAGAGCCTGCTGGGGGAGCTCTGGTACATTGTCAGGATGTAAGGGCCGTATTCGGAATGGCTCCTGAACTGGAAAGCGTCGGCAACTTCCTTCAGGCCGAAGCTGCGGCCGAACGCCTCGTACTCGTATTTCAGAACTCGCAGGGCGCTCGTGATCTCCTGGAGTTTCACGTCCGGAAGCACCGCGTGGATGTCTTTTGCGGTGAGGGGCTTGTCCGACGCAAAGAGCAGCGCCTCCACGATGAGCTTTAATGACTTAACCATCTTCCTGTTCCTCACTGAGGTGGAGTTCAATCCGGATTTCTCCTAGAGGTCCGGTCTGAAACACCCTTACGAGTCCCATCTGGACCAGCTCCAGAACCGCCAGAAACGTCGCAATGAACTCCGGAATCGCCCTGTCAGAGGCAAAAAGATCCATGAAGGTATGCGCCACTCCTTCCCTCAGGCTCTCCAGAATGAAATCCATCTTGTCCTTGACCGACCATTGTTCGACCTGGAACCGGATCTGTGCGTCCGGGACCCTTTGCTCCAGCACCCTCTTGAATGCATCCATAAGCTGGAAGAGGTTGACTCTGAGAAGGGGCTCTTCTCCGCCGAACTGGCCGGAAAGGTCCGTGGAAGAAAGGCGAGGGAATACATCCCGTCCCAGAAGCGGCCTTTCGGAAAGCTCGCTTGCGAGCTCCTTCAGCCTCATGTACTCCAAAAGGGGGCGGGTAATCTCGTCCCGTGGATCTTCGCCTTCTTCGTCATCTCCGCTTTGAGGCAGAAGCATCCTCGACTTGATGTGCACGAGGGTGGAGGCCATGACGAGGAAATCGCCGGCCAGAGAGACGTTCAATGCCTTCATCAAGTCCAGATACTGAAGGTACTGATCGGTGATCACGGCAATCGGGATATCGAAGATATCCACCTCGTTTTTCCTGATAAGGTGGAGGAGGAGATCCAGCGGGCCTTCGAAGATCTCCAATTTTACTTCATATTCGTCCGATTTGCCTGCGGTTTGATCCATAAGGTTCTCGCTTAGAATCTGTTACCGAACCGATTCCTCACATACTGTACTTCGTCTTCCCTCGTGTTTACCTCTCCCTCCAGCCGCGCCTTCAGAAGAGTATCCAGGATCTGCTTGTAAAGCGGTCCGGGCTGCATCCCCATGTTCTTCAGATCTCTTCCTCTAAGAATAGTTCTCGTTCCCTTCAATTTGGTGAAATAAGTCGAGATGTTTCTCTTCAACTTTTGGCTCTTCGATCTCGCCATGCTGTAGAGCAACGTTTCATTATCATACTGGGAAAGCAATGTGTAGAGGGAATGGTTATCCTCGTCTTGAAGCCGTTCGATCTGCTCCAGAGTCTGAGATAATCCGAACCTCGGTTTGATCAGGCTCTGTTCTTCAGAATGGCCGAGCTGCAGCCTCTCTGCGAGTTCCTTGAGGCCCTCCTGATCAACCCCGGAGGTGAGACCGTGCCAGTACACTTTCCAGGGATCATAGCTTTCACCCAGGTAGAGGAGATTGAACCAGGAAAGCACCCCTTTGATCTCCTCCATGACTGCGCTCATCTCGGGCGTGAGCTTCAGCCGGGGCGAGATGACCGTCAGGAGGTCGAATTCACTCATCCTCTGGATGGCCTTGAAAGGTTCCTGTTCGGTAAGGATGAGTTTCAGTTCCAGGAAGAGCCTCCGGCCGGAGACACCCTTGAAGGAATTGATAGAGACCGCATTTTTCATGAGAGAAAGTGTGAGTTTTCCGATCTTGAAGCCGAACCGCTGCTCGAATCGTATGGCCCTTAGCACACGCGTGGGGTCTTCCACAAAGCTGAGGTTGTGGAGGACGCGAATGACCTTTTCCTTGGTATCCTTGACCCCTCCAAAATAATCGATCAACCCCCCGAAGTCCCTCTTGTTCAGTTTGATGGCCAGGGTGTTGATGGTAAAATCGCGCCTGTAGAGATCCATCTTCAGGGAGCTCTCCTCAACATTGGGCAAGGCCGCAGGGGAATCGTAGTATTCGATCCTTGCCGTGGCCACATCGATCTTGAAGCCGTCCGGGAAGATCAGAACGGCTGTGCCGAATTTCTGATGACTGCGCACCTTGATCCCATAGATCCTCGCGAATTCCTGAGCAAACCGGATCCCATCGCCCTCGATCACCACGTCGACGTCGAAGTTTTCCCTCACGAGGAGGAGGTCCCTCACGAAACCTCCCACCAGAAAAGCGTTGTAACCGAGTCCATCCGCGGCAGTTCCGAGATCCGCGAGAATCTTCGAGACCTTCCTGGGAAGTCGCTCTTTTAGAACGGCAGTCATGTTTTTGTGCCTTCGGAAGTGGGAGGCGTGTTTGGACTCGTAGAGAAAGTCGGGTATGACAGGGCCGCCCACCAGGATGTTCAGAAGATCCGTCCGGGTGATTACCCCCACAACCCTGTGGTCATCCACGACGGGTAGAATCCTGATTTTGTTCTCTATGATCAGTTCCTGGACATCTTTCAGGGATGCGTCGGGGCCCACAGTGGAGTATTCGATGCTGGTGTACTCCTTCACAGGGATCTCCCCGAGTCCGAAGTAGACCGCCTTTTCCACGATCTGCCTGGTGATATAGCCGGTCAGGTTCTCCTGTTCGTCAATGGACAGCAGCACGTTGATGTTGTACTTGGTCATGATGTTGGCCGCTTCCTTGATACTCTGGGAAGGCCGGATCCGGATGACAGGGGAGGACATCATGTCCTTTGCCCTTTTCTGAGGAATGATTCGACTCCGCAGGAGGTTCTGAAGCGTTTTTTCAACCTGTATCAGAGTCTTCTTCCTGATGGTGGCGGACGCCGCATAGGGGTGGCCCCCCCCGCCGAAGGCAAGGGCGATATCCGCCACGTTCACGTCCTCCCTTCTGCTCCTTGCCACCAGGTAGATCTTGTCTTCCATCTGGGCCAGGGCGAATATCACACTCAGGTTCTCCATCTCCATGAACTTGTGAACCAGCACGGCAAAGTCACCTATGTACTCCTCCCGGATCGCCTTCGCGATGACGACATCAACGCCGTTGATGGTGTGGGTCACGGCGGATTGTGTCAGGTCGTTCAAGAGCCACACCTGCTCGGATTTCAGTTCTCTGGTGAGCATGTCGCCGATCAGATTGAGGTTGGCGCCCTTTTCGATCAACCACGCAGCCGCTATGAGATCTTCGGATCGGGTGGAGGAGAAGGTGAAGGAGCCCGTATCCTCATGGATGCCCAGACTCATGATCGTGGCCTCATCGGGGGTGATCGGAATCGATCTCTCCCTGATGATTTCCGTGAGGATGGCCGTAGTGGACCCGGAATGCCGGATCACTTCGAAATCCCCTCGAACATCATCCTCTGAGTCGGGGTGATGATCGTAGACATGGACCTCCACGCCTTTCCTGTTCACAAGCTCGGCGAACTTGCCGATCCGGTTTTTCTGCCGCGTGTCGACAAGAATGAGCCGCCTGACCGATTCAAAATCGATCTGCTTGATCCTGGCGAAGTTGAAGAGATAGGAGGTGGAGTAGAGAAAAAAATTCCGAAGGTTTTTTTCCTGGGAGCCCGGAAATACCAGAATAGCGCGGGGGTATAGCTTCTTTGCCGCAATCATCGAGGCAAGGGCATCGAAGTCGGCATTCAAATGGGTGGTGATCACCTCAACCTGCCGGCGTTCCCCTTTGGGCTCTTTCTCCTTTTCCGGCTCCTTTTCCAATGTTATCCCCGCTCCTTCAAATGACGGATCATATCACACCGACATCGCCGCACGACATCCGGAATTTCAAGAAAAAAAGCCGGGCAGGAACAATGCGCCGGCTTTTTTTCATGGGTGATGGAGAAGGTCGGCTACAGACCTTTGACTTTTTCTTCCATCTCCTGCCTTTTCTTGCAATCGATGCAGAACGTCGTCACCGGTCTGGCAATCAGCCTGGCTTCGGAGATCTCCTCTCCGCACACCTCGCATATGCCGTATGTCCCGGTCTCAATTCTTTCTAGCGCTTCTTTGATCTTGCCGATGAGCTTTCTTTCCCGATCGCGTATCCTGAGAGTGAAGTTCCTGTCCGATTCCAGCGTGGCCCTGTCCGACGGATCCGGCATGTTTTCCTCTCGTGATGTCATCCCGCTCACGGTCTTGTTGGCTTCATGCAGAAGCTCGTCGAGCTTCTCATGAAGCAAGCCCCTGAAGTACTGGATTTTGGCGTCATTCATCATAACCCTACTTCCCTTCAAGCCTTCTTCAACTTGTCCCAGAATCCCTTGGTATTCTTGCGCTTGCTCGACTCCGTGGTCTTGCCGAACTCTTGAAGGAGTTCGCGCTGGCGCTGATTGAGTTTCTTGGGCACCTTCACATTGACTTTCACGTAAAGGTCTCCTTTTCTATTTGTCTGAAGCAGCGGCATGCCAAAACCGTGCAGCTTCAGAACCTCGCCGGGCTGGGTCCCGGCGGGGATTTCAAGCTCCTGGCCCTGCTCGCTTCCAAGCACAGGAATCAGGACTTTGTCACCCAATGCAGCCTGTACAAAAGATATGGGGATCTCGCAATACAGGTGTTCTCCTTCCCTCACAAAAAAGGGATGGTCCTTCACATGAAGAATTACGAAAAGGTCTCCTCGGGGTCCGCCATTACCCCCCGGTTCGCCCTCTCCCTGGAGCCTTAGCTGCGAGCCGGTGTCCACACCGGCAGGGATCCTTACAGTGATCTTCCTCTCTATCTTGGTTTTTCCGGCCCCGCTGCATTCCTGGCATGGATCGGTGATGATTCTACCCTGTCCCTGGCAAGTGGGGCAGGTGGTGCTGATCTGAAAGAAGCCCTGGGTCCGCAGAATCTGTCCTCTTCCCTTGCATGTTTTGCATGCCTGGGGCTGAGTGCCTGGGGGCAACCCGGTGCCGCTACACTCTGAACAGACTTCCATCCTTCTGAAGTGGATCTCTTCCTCTCTGCCGGTCATGGCCTCCTCGAGGCTCAACTCGAGATCGTAACGGAGATTCTGGCCCTGCCTGGCCCTGCTCCTCCCCCTTGATCTCGTGCCGAATCCGAAGAAGTCCTCAAAGATATCTCCGAAGCTGCTGAAGATGTCGTCGAAACCGGAGAATCCGCGGAACCCGGTGCCGGCAAGGCCGTCGTGACCGAACTGATCGTAGATCTGCCTCTTCTCGGGATTTCTCAGCACCTCATAAGCCTCGGCGGCTTCCTTGAAGCGCTCCTCAGCCTCTCCATCCCCCGGGTTCCTGTCCGGGTGATACTTCATCGCGAGCTTTCGATACGCCTTTTTGATATCATCTTCCTCGGAGCTCCGAGATATCCCGAGAATTTCATAGTAATCCCTCTTCTGCATCGTAAATCCCCTCGCGACTACTCGGTCGGACCTCCTTCCTCAGGCTCTTTCTTCTCCGTTTCCTCATTTGCTGCCGCGGCTTCCAACTTGTGCGCCTCTTCAGCTGTCGTCTCCGGAAGGAGTTCCGGTTGTTCGCCGGCTTCGACTGTCCGCAGGTCGGTTTTGTCTGACTTGAAAACCTTACCCGCTGCGATTTCCCTGAGGGAAACAACGATATCCTTGTTCTTTGAGGAGATCGTGGGTTCTGAGCCCTTCCTGAGCAGTCTGACCCGCTTCGCGGCCATGTGGATGAGGGTAAAGCGGTTGTTTACTTTGTTCAGGCAGTCTTCTATGGTAATTCGTGCCATGGGGATCCCCTTTTTTCCTATCAAAAGCTGACGTTGTATAGCATCGGATGACCGTCTATTTGCTCTCAAAGCGCCAGAAAAATAGCGTAAGTATTAATAAAATTAGTCATGTTAACCGATGTCATCAAGGTTGTAAAGTATTTTTCGTACGGGCGAGTTTTCCCTGCTCCACTGCAACGAAGGGATAAGCTCCCATATCGTAGACGGTCAAGAAAAAGAGCGCTCCGGGAAAGGTCCTCGGGCGCTCTTTGTTTGGCGGAAATAAATCTGGGGAGCTACAATCGGGCGCAATATATGGGTTAAGGTCTTATTGGATTCGCCTTACAGGGGCGCCTGGTAGTCTCCCCATATGGAAAGAGTAGGAAACAAACCCGTCAAAGTCAACACATATGGTTGAGGAAAATAAAGCGTTGAGATCCGAAGAAGTCGGAGTCTGATTGAACAAAGGCCGGAACAATATCACCAGATAAGATCAAGACCTTGTGCTCCGCACGGTGCCGGGTCTTTTTTTCCAGGGGCATAGGCAAAGGAATGCCGGCGATTATTCTTACGGCAGCTCAGGGCATCGTTTTCCTGTTGATCCCTTTCCTGATCCTGCCACGCTACCTCGGTTTAACCGGATTTTGGCTCGCCTTCCCTGTGGCAGACGCTATGGCCCTGCTTTTCGGCCAGCTCTGGATGAACAGCGAGCTCCGCCGGCAGGGGATAAACTTCTTCTGGTGGAAAACCAAGACTGCCATGAAAAGGCGTGAAGGACCTTAATAGCGATTAGTCGAGACGCTTCAACTCGCTTCCTTCACCCGTCGTCATGATGTGTGGCGTCGTCCTGCATCTTGCGTCCTCTATAGCGGCCACTCGCCCCTTTCTTTCAAAACCTCGCGGTAAGTCTCCAGTGCCTCGTTCACCGCAGGCATGCCTGCGTAGGTACCGAGCTGGAGGAAGACCTCTGTGAGTTTTTTTCGGTCGCACCCTACATTCAATGCCGCATTTACGTGCAGCTTGAGTTCTCCTCGGGCCCTGAGCGCGGCGAGCATGGCGCAGGCGGCCATCTGCCTCTCCTGCAGGGTCAGCACTGTTCTGGAGTAGAGGTTCCCTGTTATAAACATGGAAAAATCATTGGCCAGATCCCTGTCGAATTCCTTCCACAGGAGATATGGGGGATCCATTTTGATCCCGCCTCGGAAGAGCCTGGCTGCGGTCTCCTGGGTTTTTTTCTTTCGCTCCTCTTCATTCATTGCGCGTTCCTCCATCGAAATTTTTTCAATATAGGGCAGTCGAATCATTTCGGTCAATCACCGATTCAGATTGCCTGATCGGGGAATTACAGGAACTCCCCCATTTCGTCTTAGAAGGAAATAAATATGTTGGATGACGGGTTTATCACAAAGAAAAGGAGTCCACCATGCCTGACAATCAGGAACTTGAGGCGCTCGGATACAAACCGGTCTACCGCTCAGACAAGTTTGAAATCTGGTACAGAGAGGACAGCCAAAGGGTCTATATCAATCTTCTTCATCCCGTAACCGCGGAAGATGTCGCGTTGGCCGTACAGAAAACGCAACCGCTGGATCTCCCGCTCATGGACCTCATCACCGATCATTCGTTTATGCCGCGCACCGATCTCGTGCAGGATGAGGATTTATCGGTTTGCCTTGACGAGTTCTTCGACAGGTTCAACGTCAGAAATATTGTGAGGATCTGCAACGCCAGGATGAACTGCGATATCTGCGTTCCTCTCGATACCAGGCTCTCGGCCGAAGAAAAGGGCAAGATCCAAGGCAGGGTCAACACCTTCACTGACGCCAACAGGCTGCTTGATCATCAGCATGGGGTTCCCTAGGAACAGCAAAAGGTAAGCAGTAGGCAGTGAGCAGTCCCCGCGAAACCATGGGATCTCCAACTTCAGTTCGATAAGCAAAGGGAGAAACCTCCGGACAAGGTGACCGGCATCGCCACGGGCTGCGACGAGAGGGTAATTTATGAAAATGTCAAGACCGGCAGAATGGCTGGTTGCAGCGCTCATCTGTTTGTCCGTGTCATCGTGTGCGGCAGGAAGCGTGAGAACCGCCTCTGACTGGGGCTATCCGCTTCAAAAGGTGTACAACACAGGAGAAGCGGACGTATGGGCGGCAGTGATCCAGACACTGCCGCAAATGGGGTTCATCATTCAATTCATGGACAGGGAACTGGGGATCATCCGGGCAAGCGACGACATTCGAAGAGATGCCTATTCATTTTTTACCGGGACCACCTATTGGATGGAGGTGAGCATCAAGGAAGTCACTCCGGGGACCACCATGGTGTTTATCGAATATCCACAGATAAGACCTTTGCTCTATCAACAGGTCACCTGGGACCCTGAAGAGGATATCTTCGAAAACATCCAACTGCACATAGGGGCAAGGTGACGGTCTCCGGGAATTGGAGCAAATGTCCCTTTAACAAGCCAAGTCTAAACCGCCGACCCTTGCTTTCCAGTGATGCTCAGGTGTGTTCCTGTTACGGAAGTGTAAGTTGACACTCTGTAACGATGTTACACAGGTTTGCTCCTCCAAAGTTTTCCATCTCCATCCATCCTATTGTTTATAAAGCTTAAATCCGCGTGATCCGACTAATGGGATCAGTGGCACGTAATTTGATACGGAAACAATCGGGTAACACTGGAGGCGCGTGTGCAAATGGTAATGCTCAAACTCGATCAGTGTAAACCGCTTATTTCAGGGGTGTACAAGGTCCAAAAACATCACACAGGGAGGTTCGGTATGAAAAAGGCATTCTTGGTGGTAATTGCAGGATTGTTTCTGGTAACAGGCGGACCGGCGTTTGCCGCGGAAAAGGCCCCTCAAAAGGTTGTAGATCTCGCCAATTCCAGCCTGGTCAAGCTGGGCTCGGACCCTGTCATCGTCCAGGCAGTGAAGCAGGAAAACAGTAAAGGCAAGACTCTGGCTCAGATCCAGGAAATGGATAAGAAATGGATGGCCACGGCAGGTATCGACGATTTGATGAAAGCCATAATGGATTCCGATTGCGGAAAACATATTAGAAACTTCCAGAAGAGCGAGCCTTACTATGCCGAAATCTTTGTCATGGATAACCAGGGGGCCAATGTGGCCATGACTGACAAGACATCGGACTATTGGCAGGGAGATGAGGCCAAGTTCAAGGAATCCTACAAGGGAGGGGCTGGAGCGGTTCACATCGGCGACGTGAAATTTGACGACAGCACTCAGTCCTACCTGGTCCAGGTATCCGTCCCTGTAAAAGACGGGGATAAAGCGATAGGCGCCATCACCATCGGAGTGGATGTGGATAAGCTGAAATAGTAAGGAGAGTGCTGACATGAAATCGCCCAGAAATACGACAGTAGGCACCAAGCTGGTCTTTGGGTTCTCCACCATGATTGTATTCATGGCGATCATCGGGTATTTCGGGTTCTCAAGCATAGGGAGAATCCATGGGAGTCTCACTCAGATTTTTTCCGTAAACCTTCCGAGTATCGATTATCTCGCAGAGGCGGATCGGGACCTGCAACGCGCACTGGTGGCGGAACGTTCCATGATCTTTGCGAACTCCCAATCCGACGAGTTCAAGAGTCTGGTGAAAGAATACGAGGAAAACCTGAAGGAGGCCCGGCAAAGATGGGAAAAATACAGGGCTCTCGCTGCAACCGCCGAAGAAAAAGCGATCATCCAAAGGTATGAGAAGGCAAACGAGGAGTGGAAGGCGGTGTCCGGGAGGATCGTAGCCGGCCGGGTTGCCGATACAAGGGAAGGCCGCAGGGAAGCACTGGATCTCAGCCTTGGGATGGCCAAGCAGAAATTCGAAGAGATGAGAAAACACCTGAGCCAGTTGACCGATCTGACCCTCAAGCTCGCAGCAGCAGGCGAAAAAGATGCAACCAAAACGTACCAGAGGACTGTCATTATCTTTCTGAGCGTCCTCGGGACCGGACTTGTAATAGGTATCCTTCTTATGTGGTCCATTGGCCGCGGCGTAACCAGGCCCCTCAGGGCGATCATCGAGGGGCTTTCTTCCGCCTCCGATCAAGTCTCTTCTGCGGCGTCGCAGGTTTCCTCTGCGAGCCAGTCCCTGGCGGAGGGTTCTTCGGAGCAGGCAGCCTCCATTGAGGAGACCTCCTCCTCACTGGAGGAAATGTCCTCGATGACCAGGCAGAACGCGGACAATGCCGACCAGGCCAAAGTCCAGATGCGGGAGGCCAGAGAGACTGTCTCCAAGGTAAACAAACACATGGGGGACATGGCAGCGGCGATTGCTGAGATCAGCAAATCGAGCGAGGAGACCGGAAAAATCATCAAAACCATCGACGAGATCGCCTTCCAGACAAACCTGCTGGCCCTCAATGCGGCGGTGGAGGCGGCAAGGGCTGGAGAAGCGGGGGCCGGTTTCGCGGTCGTGGCAAATGAAGTTCGGAATCTTGCCATGCGGGCGGCTGAAGCAGCCAAGAGCACGGCAGATCTCATCGAAAGCACCATCAAGGCAGTGAAAAGCGGGAACGAAATCACCCAGGCCACACAGACCGCGTTCAAAGAGAACATGACCATTTCGGGCAAGGTCGGAGATCTGGTTGACGAGATCGCAGCAGCGTCCAATGAACAGTCACAGGGGATAGACCAGGTGAACAAGGCTGTTGCCGAAATGGATAAGGTAGTGCAGCAGGCGGCGGCTAATGCCGAGGAGTCGGCCAGTGCCGCAGAAGAGATGAATGCCCAAGCCCTGCAGATGAAACAATTTGTGAACAAACTGGTGTCGCTGGTAGGAGGGGGTTCCGACAGGATCGGGGCAGAAGCTTCGGTCCAGGACCATCCTGTCCATGTACTTACCCGCCAAAGCCTCCCTGTCAAAAAAGGGAAGGGCGCGACAATCAGCAGAGAGCTCGTACCCCAGAGGGCCGACTTGGCTCATCGGAGGGAGGCGACCCCCAGAGATGTTATCCCACTGGACGAAGAGACTTTTAAGGACTTCTAATCCCGACGGGCAGGGTTTCCTGCCTGTAGGACAGCGCGACAGCAGCGATCAGGCAGCCCCGGCGGAATAGCGAATTAGAAAACCTTCCAGCCGGGCTGCTTGCGGCTGGGTCAGGCTGCCGAATTTCACTCCGCAGCGGTTCAATTTGAAGTTGTTCCCAACCCTGTCCTTCAATTCGATGTCCGATACGGTTTGGAAGGGCACTTTCTCGAGCGAAAAGCTTGCATCCCTGGTGACGATCTCCAACTCCGAGATCCCTTCCATGGATTCCAGTGCAGGCACATAACGGAATGAAAGCCCCCCAATGGCTATGTCCAGGATATGCCAGAGCCTTCTTCCCGATGAGGTGAGGCAGACAAAGGCGCCGTCGCCCACCGGGAATCTCTTCGATTGGCGCCTCTCCTGAGAGGTATCGCTTCCCATTCCATTTTCTCCACAATGTTGTCCTCTTTGTGCATCTGCAAATTCCAGGCCATAGATCCGGTTTGAAAATTACAGTATGGACTGTATGGAGGAAATGTTCCTGAGCAGTATACAGTTGGTTGAAACGATCTTCCTTGGGAAGGGCGCCGGCAATATGGAAAAAATAGACCTTGAATCCAGAATCAGGGCGCGAGGAAGGCAGTTCTACGCCCACGCCAGGGGAAATGCACCGGTCATACTGCACAAAGGCTGGTGGATGGGCAAGCTTTTGAACTGGTGCATGCAGAATGAGGAATTCAAGGTTCGGCTTTTTCGGTTTGTTGACGTCTTTCCCCTTTTGAACACCACAGCATCACTCAACAGGCACATCGAAGAATATTTCGGGGATACCGTCCCGGTTTTTCCTTCGCTGCTCAAATGGGGAGTGAAGGGGAGGGGTGCGAGCGGGGCGGCCACAGGCAAACTCCTTGCCCAAGCCATGCGCATGAGCATCGAGAGCATGGCCAGGCAATTCATCATTGGTGAAGAAAGGGGGGAAGCCCTCCGAAATCTCAGAAAACTCCGTAAGGGCAATTTTGCCTTCACTGTGGATATCCTGGGAGAGGCTGCTGTCAGCGAGACGGAAGCGGAATTCTATCTTCAGCGCTACCTGGACCTGCTTGCCGATCTGGATCAGGAGGCAAGGTCGTGGGAAGGTCTGGGCAATGGAGATCCGGATCTGGATTGGGGGTATGCGCCCAAGGTGCAGGTTTCCATAAAGCCCACCGGCCTCTATTCCCAGGTCTCACCCCTCGATTTCGAGGGATCCGTCCAAGTCCTATGCGCAAGGTTCGAGCCTATCCTGAACAAGGCCGCCCGAATCGGAGCCCATGTGCACATGGACATGGAACAGTACAGGACAAAGGCGATTACCATCGAGGTGTACAAGAGGTTGCTCTCCGCAAGACCGATGGAAACCCCTCGACTGGGTCTGGTGTTGCAGAGTTACCTTAGAGACACCGACCAGGACCTGGCCGATCTCCTCCGGTGGTCAAGGGAAAACACTCTTCCGCTGTCCATCCGCCTTGTAAAGGGCGCCTACTGGGATTACGAGACGATCCTTGCGGCGCAGCACGGCTGGGTTCCCCCTGTCTACCGGCATAAAGCCGAGACCGATGCCGCCTTTGAGCGATTGGCCGGAAAAATTCTGGAGAATCATGATCTCTGCTATCTTGCGTGCGGCTCTCACAACATCCGAAGCATCTCGGCGGTCCTGGAGACTGCGCGCGCTCTTCATGTTCCGGATGACCGCTTCGAGTTTCAAACGCTCTATGGCATGGCCGAGCCGGTCAGAAAAGGGCTTCGAAAGTCAGGGCTGCGTATTCGTGTCTACTGCCCCTTTGGTGAACTGCTGCCCGGCATGGCCTACCTGGTGCGGAGGCTGCTCGAAAACACCTCCAATGAATCCTTCTTAAGGCGGAGCTTTGTTGAAAAGATGGATATCGAAAGACTTCTCGAAAACCCCGCGTCAAAGGTTCCGGCCGGCGTGTCAAAGAAACAGCCGTATTCAGAGGCCGACCCGTTGGAATTCAGGAACGAGCCCCAGGCCGATTTCACGCTGCCGGAGGTGAGAAGCGCGTTCAGGAAGGCGCTTGAAGAGGTGCGGCTGGAACTTGGCAGGGCCTATCCTCTCCTGATCGGCGGCAAGGAGATCAGTTCCCCTGACAAGCTGGAATCGGTCAACCCGGCCAAACCCTCGGAAGTGGTGGGATGGGTCTGCCAGTCGGAGCCTGCTGACATCGATTCCGCAATCGCAGCGGCCCGGACGGCTTATCCCGGGTGGCGCGATACCCCGGCTGGGGAACGGGCGCGGTTTCTCTTCAGGGCCGCTGACCTGGCGCGGAAGCGCATCTATCGGCTATCCGCATGGCAGGTCTTTGAGGTCGGCAAACAGTGGGACCAGGCGTATGCCGACCTGACGGAGACAATCGATTTTCTGGAGTACTACGGAAAGACAATGATCGCCCTTTCCGGGCCAAAGAGGCTTCAACGGATACCTGGAGAGGTGAACCGGTATTTCTACGAATCCAAGGGCCTTGCTGCAGTGATTGCACCGTGGAATTTTCCTCTGGCAATCAGTTGCGGCATGTGCTCCGCGGCCATGGTAACAGGAAACTGTGTGCTCTACAAACCCTCCGGCATCTCGTCCGTTGTGGGGTTCACCCTTGCAGAACTCTTCCGTGACGCGGGCGTTCCTCCGGGTGTGTTCAACTTCGTTCCAGGCCGAAGCAGCGTGATGGGCGACTATCTGGTTGACCATCCGGAAATCAGCATCATTGCATTCACCGGCTCTCTCCAGGTGGGTTTGCGCATCATCGATCGGGCAGGCAGAGTTCATCCCGGGCAGACGCAGGTAAAGAGGGTGATTGCCGAGATGGGCGGCAAGAATGCAATCATCATCGACGAAGATGCGGATCTGGATGAGGCCGTGATCCACGTTGTTCAATCGGCCTTTGGATTCCAGGGGCAGAAATGCTCCGCGTGCTCCCGGGTGATCGTATTGGAATCGATCTATGATCGCTTCGTGAAAAGGCTGGTTGAAGCGGCCGGATCCCTTCGGATCGGACCTGCGGAAGATCCTGCCAGTCAGGTGGGTCCTGTAGTTGAAAAGGGCGCCCAGGAGAGGATCCTGAAGTTCATAGACATTGGGCGCAGAGAAGGGACCCTGCTTCTGCTTCGTGAAGTGCCGAACGAGGGATACTATGCGCCTCCGGCCATCTTCGCTGACATCCGGCGCGAGCATCGCCTTGCCCAGGAGGAGATCTTCGGTCCTGTGCTTTCGATAATGAAAGCGGGATCTTTCGACGAGGCTATCGAGATTGCCAATTCCACCAGGTATGCTCTCACCGGCGGCGTGTTCAGCAGAAGCCCCCGAAACCTGGAACAGGCGAGCCGGGAATTCCGCGTGGGGAATCTTTACCTCAACAGGGGAATCACGGGGGCCCTCGTGGGACGCCAGCCTTTCGGCGGGTTCGGGCTTTCCGGGGTCGGATCAAAGGCCGGTGGACCGGACTATCTCCTGCAGTTCATGAATCCCCGGTGTGTCACGGAAAACACCACACGCCGCGGGTTTGCGCCATCCGATGAAGAAACCTAGTGTTCTGCGTCGCTAATCCGCTTACAAATCCGGGCCCGGGGTAGTCTTCTCCGAAAAGGTCACGATTTCGTGGTCATTTCATGGACCGCCCCTATGATCTCATGAATTCCTGATGTTCGTGACGAAGGTCGGTGTCTTTGTTCAGCCATTATGTGGGCTGCTACCGCTCCGCTCGATATGGAAATGGGATAAAATCATTAAACAGCCCCATCTGGAGGACGAGACCTTTTCTCCGAAGACCACCCCGGACCCGGTCCAACGACTATCCTTCACCATCTGCAGAAAACATTCGTAAACGATTTAACGATTCAGGACACTGGCAGGTTGCCGAGACCCGTGTTATATTCCCCGTCCTGTAACTTCGAGGAAAGGGCGAACCGTTCTCTTTGGCTGATTATCCCGATATGTTCTGGCTTCTCGCGATCGCTGCCGTGGTCCTGTTCGGCATTTCAAAGGCAGGTTTCGGCACCGGGGTGGGCATCCTGGCTACGCCTCTCCTCACCCTGGCAGTTCCCGCCGCCCAGGCAGTGGCCATCCTCCTGCCTCTTCTCATTCTCACGGACCTGTTCAGCATGTACCACTATCGGCTGAGATTTCACAGGCAAAGCATCTTGCTGCTGCTTCCGGCGGCAATCGTGGGCATCGCGGCAGGATCACTATTTTTCGGATATTTCAGGGCCAATGAGAGGTTCCTACAGATCTCGATGGGTATCCTGGCCCTTTCATTCGTGCTGTTTCAGTTCTTCAGAACAGTCATTTTAGGCGCAGCAGAAGCACGGAAGCCCGGAGCTTTTGAGGGGTCTCTGCTGGGTGCCATGTCGGGCTTCATTTCAACCATTGCTCACGCAGGGGGACCGCCCGTTTCCGTCTATCTTCTTCCCCAGAAACTTCCCCGCGACCTCTTCGTGGGCACCACCGTCATCTTTTTTGCCGCCGTGAACCTGGCCAAGCTTATCCCCTATTACCTCTTGGGGCTTTTCCGCACAATAGATCCGATCACACTGATCCTGCTTGCCCCCCTGACCTATGCCGGCGTGAAACTCGGAATTCGCCTCAATCGACGTTTTACCGATCTCTGGTTCAACCGCGTTGTGTATGCCATACTCTTCGTAACCGGCATTCAGCTTGTTGTGGGGCAAAGCCTGATCACCCTTCTCTTCGGTCTTTTCCGGCTGTGACTTCCCGTGATTCTTCGCTTTTCCCCTCACATGACTACAAAGGGGAGGACGATCTTGCCGAAAGAGTTGCCGTCCGGTTCCACGAGGTCCATCGTGAGACTCACACGGTCCGCGTCCTCGATATCCTCAAAATAAATGAAGCCGGATATCTCTCCGCCGTCGGGTACCACCATTTCCGGCAGGGATTCGGAAGTCATTTCCTCGGTGGGCAAGGGAACCTGCCGCCAGTACTGGTACCGGGAGTAGTAAAACGGATCATAGTAGAAGGGTTCAACAGTCCTGGGAACTCCGGGATAATACCCAAAGGGCCGGTACATGAAAAAATCGTGGTGGTAAAAAGAGGGTCCTGCATAGGGAACCGGTGCCGAAACCCTGACTTCTCCTTTAAAGTCTCCGGGAGCCTTTGCCGCATACCGCTGGCCCGAATCGGCGACCAAGGCGAAGTTTCGGTTACTCACCTGGATGGGTTTACCGTGTCGGTTCCTCACAATAACCCTGATGGGGAGCACTTCCTGGGTGATCTCGGGAATGCCTCGCCATGCGTCAGGATTGGCAATCAGCTCGACACCTGCGAAGTTATCCACTACCTGGTCACTCCCCCTGCCGAGGACATCGGCGCCGGGGGCCGGCTCAAGCCGCGTCTCGGTTGCACAGGCTACCATGGAGAAGCAAAGAACCAGGATCGGCAATAAGTGCAGCCTTGTAAGCGTATTCATGTCTCTGTCCTTTCCAATGCGGTCCGATCGCGGTGCTGCTGGTTTTATTCGGACTATTCATCCCAATGTTAATTCGCCGGCGCTCTAAAACGAATGGAACCATTCCTGTATTTGCAGAAATCCGTGAATGTACTCCCCTTCTTCTGGCTGCGCTCAGCCACAGATCCGGAGAGGGCCTGCCTTTCGGGGACGTGCATAGTGGCAGGGCATCTTCCTTGGTGTAGGTAAAATCCTTCACCTATAAAATCAGTTATTCATAGTGCTTAACTATGGAACATTTCCTCATCCCTGTATGATTTATCCTGCACCATGTAAATTTCCCTCCTCCTTATTTGCTAAAAATCAATTAAATCAAAATACTTAAGTTAAATCATTTTGTAGGCACACTTCTTGTAAGGATCGTGCTGAAGCCATAACCCTAAGAATGGTTGTTTGACATTGATTGGAATGAACTGCATGGATCTATGCATGTTTCCGACCTGGAGTAATTCCGCATCTAGGCGGCTGCTGCTTCTGCGGCAGAAATGTGCCCATGGGGCCGGGAGGAGCATGGACGGAGGTTTCAAATGACAGGTAGGCGTACCAAACCCTTTATGATCGTTTCCTTGCTGGTTGGAATTGCAGGCTTAATGGCCGCTGAAGCCGCCCCCCCCAGACTCACTATCACCAAGGCGGAGTGGAATGCGGACAAGGCGGAACTGAAAGTAGAGGGGAAGGCGGAAGAAATGACGGATGTCCATCTCAAGGACACCACGGCCGCTAACTCCCTTGGCCTCGTTCGGTCCAATTCCAAAGGGGTGTGGAAATTCAAGTTGTCGGGCCTTTGGAGACCGCCCACCCGTGTAACGGCTGAGGCCGGCGACCTGAGCGTTGAAAAAAATGTCAAGGATTCATTCAAAAGCAAGCGGAAGCAACCGGGTAAGGGATCCTCCACTGGCGGAAAGTCTCATGCCGGCCTGTTTGCCTCTTTTGAGGGAACCAAAACTTGTCTTTCATGCCATGAGCAGGAAGCGCGGGCGATTCATGATTCCGTCCACTATCAGTGGAAGGGAGACGCCCGGGATGTGATCGACAGTTCCACACCCGAGGCAGGAAAGTTGGGAGGCATCAATGACTTCTGCATCTATCCGGATATCAACTGGCTGGCCAAATTGAAGAACGTGAATGGCGCTCTCGTGGATGGAGGTTGCGCCAAGTGCCATGCGGGTCTTGGTGAGAAACCAGATGAGGCAGCGAATCAGGCTCAGCTCGAGAATGTGGACTGCCTTCTTTGCCATTCCGAGTCATACCGGAGAACCATAGAGGTCGTGAACGGAAAACCCCGCTTCCTCCCCGACGAAAGCAAGATGACCGTGAGTATCGAGGAGGCTGCAACGGATATCTCCCTCCCCTCCACGGGCCGGTGTCTCAACTGCCACGCCAAATCAGGAGGAGGCGACAATTACAAGAGAGGCGACATTGAAGAGGCTCATCGCAACGCCACCAGGGAATTCGACGTGCACCTTGCAACCGAAGAGAACGGGGGAGCGGGCCTGAACTGCCTGGACTGCCACGTTGCAAAAGATCACAAGATCGCCGGCCGGGGGACCGACCTGCGCCCCGTGGATCTCGATGAAAAGGTCACCTGCGTCAAGTGCCACTCGGAAACGGTTCACCAGAACGAGAGCCTCGACAAGCACGTGGCCAGAGTCAATTGCACGGTGTGTCACATTCCCTTCTATGCCAAGGCCGCCCCAACCGACATGGAAAGGGACTGGAGCCGGCCGGGCGAATTGAATCGTGCTGCCGGGTTGTATGAGCCGCACATGGTCAAGTCGTCGCAGGTGAAACCCGTATATCGCTTTTTCAACGGCAAGTCCCATTTCTATGAGTTCGGCGAGAGTGCATCTCCCTCCGAAAGCGGATGGGTGACCATGTCTGCGCCGGATGGACGCATCCAGGATCCCGGGGCAAAGATCCATGCCTTCAAGCGCCACACCGCGATCCAGCCCATTGCCCGTGGGACCGGAAGACTCCTGCCTCTCAAAATGGGAGTGTTTTATACGACCGGCCAGGTCGCCCCGGCAGTGGAGGCAGGGTCCCTCGCCGTGGGCTGGCCCTACTCCGGGCATGATTTTGCCAAGACAGAACGCTACATGGGGCTGTTCCATGAGGTCTCTCCCAAAGAAGAGGCGCTCTCCTGCACGGATTGCCACAGCAAGGGAGGCCGGCTCGATTTTGCAGCCCTGGGCTACTCGCGCAACGTCACATACAAGGGCAAAGACCTGTGCGCGAGTTGTCATAAGGACAAGTCCGGCGCATGGTCGGACTCCGACCGTTTCATGAACGTTCATAAGAAGCATGTGGATGGTAAGAAAATCGATTGCAGCGCATGTCACGGCTTCTCAGCAGCGAGCTAGTGCAGTGCGTCCAACGCTTCTTTACATTCTACAGTGTCAGGAAGTATGTAAAATGACTTCTGTCGCAGTACACTAGCGAGCGAACTGTTGACCGAAATTGGATCGGCCACAGAGAGACATGCAAGACAGTTCGGCACTTCGCCCGGGCCATGCCGCCCGGGCGAAGTCTTTACAGGAGGCTGGATCCTGCCGCCGGCAAAGCCTGCTTGACCTCTTTCTTTCTGTATGTACCTGTGCTACTTGAGTAATCTCATGTTGACATTTGATCTGATTTTTCTTCTTATGGAAACAGAGGTACCGGATCGACAGAGGAGGGAGCATGGCATTCAGAAGCTCGGGATCAAAGAAACAGCGTGGAACGAAGATCGACACGGAGCAAATGGATCGAATTGTGGCCCAGGCGCGCCGGAATGAAGAAGAGAGACTGAAAGGGTACAGAGAGCAGTCGCTCAGAATTCACCCGTGGATATGCGCGCGTTGCGGCCGGGAATTCACGGCAAAGAATCTCCACCTGTTGACCGTGCATCACAAGGATCACAACCACAACAACAATCCTCCTGACGGCAGCAACTGGGAGAATCTGTGCATCTATTGCCATGATAATGAGCACAGCAGAATTCTCGACTATGAATCAGGGGGAGGGGCGGAGGTCGGGGATGAGGAGCAAAAGCCCATCAGCCACAAACCGTTCGCCGGGTTAGCCGACTTGCTGAAGGGGCAGAAGCAGGACAGCTGAAATATCCGTGTGTGAGCCACGAAGGCCACGAAGATCGAGAAGGAAGGATCCGGTTGTAGATCTGTGGGGCATGTGCTGGCCCCGTTGTCTCTTCAGCTTTTCTTCCTTCGAAGGTACACGAAAAGAAGAAGACCGAAAAGAACCGTGACAATGGAGAGCAACTGCCCCATGGAAAAGATGGACATCAGAATGCCAAGCTGCGGGTCGGGCTCGCGAAAGAACTCGACAAAGAAACGGAAAGACCCATAGCCCAAAAGAAAAACGCAGATGAGAGCGCCTGGAAACATGGGGCGGTCTTTAAGATTCCAGAGGATCAGAAACAGTACGATACCCTCCAGTCCCGCTTCATAGAGCTGGGAAGGATGCCTCGGCATCGGTCCTGCGCCCGGAAATATCATGGCCCAGGGAACGTCCGTGATCCTGCCATAAAGTTCCCCGTTGATGAAGTTGCCGACTCTTCCGAGAAAAAGACCGACCGGCGCAGCCACAATGACCAGATCGGCCACTTCCCAGAAAGGGAGTTTTCTGGAGCGGCAGAAGAAGATCCCGGCAAGAACGCATCCCGCCAGCCCACCGTGAAATGACATGCCTCCATGCCACACAGCAATGATCTCGAGAGGGTTGCGGAGAAAATCCGTAAAGTTCGGGTATTGATAAAAGATTACATACCCGAGCCTAGCTCCCACCAGCAGCCCGATGAAAGAATAAAACAGGAATTCCTGAAGGCGCTCCCCGTGAAAACCCAGGTGTGACGCTCTCTTCTGTCTGGAAATGATGAAATAGGAGAGCACAAAGCTGAGGGCATACATGAGCCCGTACCAGCGGATCTGGATCGGTCCGATCCTGAAAAGGACAGGATCTATTTCAGGGTATGGCAGCAATGGTTTTCGCCCGGAAGTAGATTGGACCCGGGCTTCACAAAGCCCCTCTCCGAAGTCCGGATCATGACTGCACTATGATATTATTGCGGCAAATAGTCAATATGTCTGATGTACTTGCGTTTTTCTCCAGGGTTCCTATATTTTTGTAGTCAATTCCAATGAGAGGACGTAGACCATGAAAAAAAAGATCGAGGCCGGAAACCTGCGGAGGGCCACGTTCGCCGCAGGGTGTTTCTGGTGCGTTGAAGCGGACTTCGAAAAAATTCCCGGTGTTGTTGAAGTGATTTCGGGCTACACAGGAGGGCACAGGGAAAATCCCTCCTACGATGAGGTCTCAGCCGGAAAAACGGGCCATGTGGAGGCGGTGCAGGTGCTCTATGATCCTGAAAAGGTCTCCTATGGGGAACTCCTCGATGTCTTCTGGAGACACGTGGACCCGACGGATCCGGCAGGGCAGTTCGTGGACAGGGGAAGTCAGTACAGGAGCGCGATCTTCTATCATGATGAAGAACAACGGAGGCTCGCAGAAGAATCCAAGACGCTGTTGGAGAAATCGGGCCGGTTTGATAAACCCATAGCCACTGACATCGCTCCGTTGAACAAGTTCTACCCTGCAGAGGAATACCATCAGGACTATTACAAAACGCATGAGCTCCGGTACAGATTTTACAGACAGAACTCGGGTCGCGATCAGTTTCTGAAGAAGGCGTGGGGAGTCGGGAAAGAGAGGATGAAAGGAAACCATAAAGAAAAAAACTACAGAAGACTCAATGATGAGGAAGTGAAGAAGGGGCTCACGCCGCTTCAGTACAAGGTGACACAGGAAGAGGGAACCGAGCCTGCTTTCCACAATGAGTACTGGGACAACAAACAGGAAGGGATCTATGTGGACATCGTGTCCGGCGAACCGCTGTTCAGCTCGAGGGACAAGTACGATTCCGGAACGGGATGGCCGAGTTTTACCAGACCTTTGGAGGAGGAGAACATCGTGGAAAGGGAGGACAGGGCGTTGTTTGCGGTTCGAACGGAAGTCAGAAGCAGGAAAGGAGACTCGCACCTTGGACACGTTTTCCCGGACGGCCCTCCTCCAACGGGTTTGAGGTATTGCATGAACTCCGCAGCGCTTCGCTTCATTCCCAAGGAAAACCTGGAGAAAGAAGGCTATGGGGAGTACGCGAGTCTCTTTTCCGGGCCCGTGTCCATAAGCAAGGAGACAACGGATGAATCCCGAGCTTCCCGATAGGGACGATGATCAAGTGGAAGCGCTTTGCCCGGAATGCGGCAGGGCTTTCAAAATATATGTGGACCGGATTCTTGGCCAGGAGGGTGCAAGCGCTTTGAAGGAAAAGGTCGATTGCCCCGTATGCGGGTGCGGTCAGTGCTCGATCATCAAACCGGGGACTTAGTTCTCACAGTCCATCCTGTGTTAAATGATTCGCTTTGGTGTTTTCCGATACCGCCCCTCCCCGAGAGGGGCGGTATCATCCATGAAAACAATGCTTCCGCCGCCGCTGGTTACAAACCCGTACAATTTTCTGCCGTTCAAAGTCATCGAGAAGACATCGCCTGATGTTGCCGGGATCAATTCTTTCCTGACCGAGGCCAATCTGCTTCCGAGGGGGACTCCTAACAGCTCGGTCAGAAGTGAGGTTTCCATGGATTCCAGTTTCATATTGATGCTGGTCGGCAGGGTTGCCGCCGCAACAGGATCGGAATACCAGTTGTCCACCTGGAAAGAATTAAGCCCCATTGAATCATAATTGTAAGCCAATGCCAGGTAGGGTCTCAGGGGATGAGAAGCATCCGGATGATAAAAGTATAAGGCATTCTGCTTCTTGAACCCGCTTTGTTGCAGAAATTGAAGCAAAGCTTCTTCAGTTGCACCGACCTGGTTCTTGTTAGCCCCCCCTTTTGGATCATTGCCTTCCATGGCAGCCGTGGAGGGCTGGAGCGATCCGGGTTCCGCCGCTGCTGATACCAGTCCCTTTACAATCGGATGTCCTTCCTGTTCCGCCTGCTTCATTGCGCGTGGGCCGGTCGCAGAAGCGGCTACTGCAAGAAAGAGGAACAGTCCGCCAAAAACGGTCAGTACCCGTAATCGACTCTTCTGCGCAGTCCATGTCAAAACCAGTGCTGGTCTGATCAGTCCGGCTATAATCAGGAAGAGTGTGCTGAGGGATAGAGCAGTCAAAATGTTATTAATTATTGGCATACCTTCCTCACTTTCCTCTCTTGTGTCATCTCTCATGTTGCACATGAGTGAATAGGAACAGTTGAGTTTTTCATCGGCAAAAACACGGGATGCCTTGAGCCGAAACAGCTGATTGCTGCCTGTGAATGCTGTCTGATGCATGAATGGGTGGATGATTCCGAGAGTGGCGAGTTTGGGACACGGCACCATGGTATTATTTGGCGAACCGGAAAAGTAAAATCGAAGGAGCAGGGGGAAGACTATGGTGTCGGCACCAGCACCAGGTCAAAGGTCCCTTGCTTGCTGCCGTCTTCCGGATAATGCTGCGTGACGAACGTCTTGAATCCTTCCGCGGAAACGCGGATGTGGATGTGAGGAGGCCTGTTCGTGTATTTGGGAGGGACATTGCTCGCGAATCGGTATTCGCCGGTTTGTCCTGAAAAAATTGTCGCCCGGTGATCGCCATCGTATTTGCCATCCGGACCGGCCAGCCATAATTCAATGCGCGCCCCGGAAATAGAGGAGCAGTCTGCAGCCGACTTGACTTCGCCCGTCAGCACATATCCCTCGCCGACCGAAGCTCGCATCGGCGCATTCGGTTCATAAAACGGACCCAGGCCGTCCGGAGGGGTGGGCTTGCACGCAGAGCGTCCTTCTGCCGCCGGCATGTACTGCGATTTTTCTGCCGAAGATTCCCCCGAGATCAAGCCTGTGCCCAGAAACACCCCAACCAGACAATGGATCAACTTCATTTTCCCTGGAATCCTCCCTTCATCCTTTGTCAAAGCGGTCTTTGCAGGCTGCGCGTGAACTAACCAGAACGGTAATCATCAAACTCTCTTGGGCAAGTCGATCATCTCCCCGTCCCAGCATCCCTTCCAGCCTTCAGTTTCGGGGAAATGCGGGGATTTCCTTACGTCAATATAAAATGTAGACCCTATTGACTGGAAAGCTCAGGCTGGAATATCGTTGGCCGCGTCAGCATGATTTTCCGACCGTGCCGAGTTCATCATCATCAATCATTTTGAATCGTGATTGGGGTCACCTACCCCATGCACCCGCGCATTTGCGCAGGCACCGGCAGGATCTTTTCCGGCGAGGTTGCTAAGAGATGAGGCTTCTCAAGAGGATCAATCGAAAAGTCCTGGTGTTCCTGATCATCCTGGCCGGCGCCGGCATACTTTTCGCGGCCTTCGCCATGCCGCAGCTCATGGCCTGGTCGGAAACGCCCCTTTTCTGCTCATCCTGCCATGTCATGGAATCCCAATACGAAGCATGGTTCCACGTCGGGGCCCATCGCACCATTCGTTGCATCGACTGTCATCTCCCGCATCAAAATTTGGCTGTTCACTATGTTTGGAAATCCATCGACGGCATGAAAGATGTCGTCGTGTTCTATTCCGGTCAGGTGCCGCAGACGATCGAGATCACCGAGCGCGCGCAGGGGGTCGTGCGCACCAACTGCATCCGCTGCCATTCCGAGCGCGTAGCCATGATCGATCAGGATCGCAACTGCTGGGAATGCCATCGGTTTCTGCAGCACAAGCTGGCCGGCGTTCGACTGACAAACTGAAATCCTAGGATCGAATCTCATTCGAATCCACACTCAGGAGGGGGATAGATGTTCCACAGCGAAAAACACATCCTGGTGGTCTGTTTGTTCATGGTCCTGGCAGTCATCCTCATCGGATGCGATTCGCCCAAGCCAACGCCTGTGAAGACGGTCAACATCCCGGACGGGGAGATCGATCCGGCGGTCTGGGGCAAGGCCTATCCTGAAGAATACGAGCTCTGGAAGAAAACTGCGGAAGCGGTCAGCGCACGGCGGAGCAAGTACAAGACCGGCATGGACGGCGTTTCCGTATCGGTGGACAAGCTTTCCGAGTTCCCGTTTATGGCCTTGCTCTACAATGGCATGGGTTTCGGCATTGAGTACAACGAGCCGAGGGGGCATGCCAACATGGTTCGAGACCAATTGGAGATCGATGCGTCGCGCATCGGTTCCGGCGGGGTGTGCCTGAGCTGCAAAACCCCCTATGCCCCGAAACTCCAAAAGGAGATGGGCACCAACTATTACAGCAAGCCCTTCATGGAAGTCATAGCCATGATTCCCGAGAAGAACCGGGAGTTGGGCGTAGCCTGCATCGACTGCCACGACAACAAGGACATGAGCCTCAAGATCTCCCGTGGGTTTACGCTGATCGAGGCCTACAAGGCCATTGGAGTCGATCCCGCCAAGCTGTCACGGCAGGAGATGCGCTCGGCGGTTTGCGGCCAGTGCCACGTGACCTACAACATCCCTAAGGACAAGGACAACCTGTCGGTCGGGCTTTACTTCCCCTGGCAGGGCAGCAAGATGGGCAATATCACCATCGAGAACATCATCAAGCAGATCCGCAGCGACCAAACCGTCAAGGAGTGGAAGCAGGCCGTCACCGGATTCAAGATGGCCTATATTCGCCACCCGGAATACGAATTCTGGACAAACAACAGCATCCATTTCAAGGCCGGCGCCTCCTGTGCAGACTGCCACATGCCCTATACTGTCGCCGGGGTGTACAAGGTTTCGGACCACCGCGTCATGAGCCCGGTGCAGGCCGAGATGAAATCCTGCAAACAGTGCCACGCCGAGAGCGCCGACTGGCTGCGCGAGAGGGTCTTCTCCATCCAGGACCGAACCGCATCCCTGATGATTCGCGCCGGCTACCAGTGCGCCACAGTGGCCAAGCTCTTCGAGATCACGCACAAGGCCCAGGCGGAGGGGAAACAGATCGACCAACCGCTTTATGACAAGGCCAGGGACTTCTATGAAGAAGGCTTCTACCGCTCGCTGTTCCTGAACGCCGAAAACTCGATGGGTTTCCACAACCCGCCGGAGGGGTTGCGAATCCTGGGCGATTCCATTGCTTTCAGCACCAAGTCGGAGGCTTTCCTGAGGCAGGCTCTCACCAAGGCCGGCGTGGACGTGCCGATAAAGGTGGATCTTGAGATCATGAAGTACGTCGATGAGCGGGGCAAGAAGAAACTCAGGTTCCAGCCGCAACTCGAGTTCAAGGACCCCATGGGCCTGCAGGAACGGTTCTAGTCCATCAATCAAAAGTGGCAGGTCTTTTGTGAAAAAGGGGATCGTCCTGTATTTCGCTCAGTGCTCCAGCTTCCCCGTCCAGCGGTCTCGGCCTACCCAGGACACATCGGGCACGCCTGGCCTTCCGGGAGTCAATGCCCTCCTCGTGAGGGCAACCAATGACTCGATCAGCCATGGCAACCGATCTTGCGCCATGTTCTTTTCCGGGCAGATCTATTAACCGCCAATGATTTCATTTAGACCGTCAACGATCATGGCTAATTCTTCGTCAGTCGCTCTTCCCAGCTTGTTGCCGATCCGTTTTACAGAAAGAGTGCGAATCTGACTGATCTTCACCCACGATCGTTTGGGGAGCTTGGGTTCGGTTAACTCCAAGGTCAACGGAAACCCGGCTCGCTGGGGTTGACTGGTGATCGCCACCGCGATCACAGTGCCTGAACGCTCGTTAAAGACGTTTTGACTCAAAATGAGAACAGGACGTAGGCCGCCCTGTTCACCGCCAACGACGGGGTTTAAATCCGCCCCAATGGATATCGCCCCTCAGTATTCTGGCCATTCTGCAATCTCCGCTGAAAAACCTTCTTCCGCTAAGGAGCGTTCGAACTCCGCATCAAGTTTTGCGCATTCTTGGGCAAGACGGCTTCTTTCAAGGCGGGCCAGTTTTTCAGCAACAGCGTCCTGGATGGCCTTGCTCCGGTTGGCAAACCGCTTTGTTTTTACGAGATAATCAAATTGTTTCAAAAACTTATCATCTATTGTGATTGCTATTTTCGATGCGGCCATTTTTCTCACGTCCGGTATGGGGATATGTCATACCAAAGCATTTTTCAAGGAGCGTTTGAGGTTAACGATGCTTTTCAGCGGGCGCGGCTTTTTTGCGCTCCGCTGCAAAAGCCTTGTGTACGCCCGGCATGGGCGTGAACTTATGGGGTGTAAGTCCCCTCGTTCTGTTCTTCCTGCGATCAGCTGAATCGAATTAGGAATCACGTCTCTATTTCTGTTGTCTCTGACAAGGAGGTGAACATGGTTTGAGGTGACCGTGTAATTGAGGATGCAAAGGCCATAACGCTTAGGAGCCTCAAACATCCATTGGAGGTAACGGCGCCGGTCTCGGGCAAATTTCAGGAGGAATTCCTTCTTATGACACCGGTGGGTGATATGCCAGGCACAACCGGGTATGTAATGTCTGTTTGCCCTGGGCATACACGTCCAAAATTCTTAAAAGGCAATTTCCGGGGTCAAAAACATCGTTCTAAGCCTTGAAATCGCTGCTTTCCAGGAATCTTCTTTACTTATTACAAAACCTTATGCCGGTCCGACCCGGACCCGGGACCCGCTAAACTGCAAGTTGATTTGTAGGACCTTCTTTGACATCCTTCGACCTCCTCTCATAAGAGTAAAGGGAAACTACACTCCTCCGGGACATGCCTTGCAGTATCTGCGAACGATTTGATAAGGCGCGGGGGCAACCGGGCCGGCCAAAACCGCGGAGTTATAACCCCGTCGCCTTTATTAAACTGTTCGGTACACGCCGAGGCTCCTTATGAGACAAAAAGCCCGGACGTAAGCAAGAAAGCAACTCCTGCGCCAAAAAACCAAAGCAGAGTTCTGCCTAATGCTTTAAGGTCTTCATCACTACTCGGGAAGAAGAATATTTTCCAGGTTGGATGTCGAAACCTTTCATAGAGAAAGCCGATTCCTAGTACGAACATTAAAACTGGAATGAGAAAAATAATTGCAGATAGAACCGCATCCAAAATATCCCAAATCTGGCTGCCAGGTTGGTGCTTGGTATTGATATACTGAATAACATTTGATCCTAATCCCGAAAAGATTCCCGCGAAAAGTGCTGAAGGTGCGGTTGCCTTTCTAAACTGTTTCTTTTCAGAATTCATCCTTTGAACCGACGCTGAGCCTCAGCTGCGCGCGGCAGTATGCGCGTCGGCTGTAGGCTCTTGTTGGAAAACTTTTCAGTATCCTACTATCCAGAACAAAAAATGAGCGTAGCCAGCGGCAGAGAAGTACCCCGCCAATGATGCCATGCAAACTGTAATCACAACCAACCATGGTTTCAGATCCTTACGTCTGTATAGGAACGAACCGACGGCAACTGCCAAGAGTAGGCCCAAGGCAAGGTATATGGCCAGTGCTGCGAAATCCCCCAAAGTGGATAAACCCCAGCCTGAATACTGAAACATCGGAATGGAATTCAAACCGAAAACTGCTACAGTCTCCCCAGCTCTGGCAGCAATGTACAGCAAAACCGCCCGCCAAAAATTCCCGAGAAGGCCAATCAGGCTTGCCATGCTCCATAGAACCAGAGTTTCAGTTACGATTGCAATCGGGCAGAGAAACATTAGGAGCCACCATTCCCGCAGCAGGAAAATAGGGAAATGAGCAAGAGGGAAGTATGTCGGGCTGAGCCCGTGTGCCCAAACCGTCCATGGGAACAAGGACAATGAGAAAATTAGCACAGTAAAGGTAGTTTTCTTCATTGATTTCAATTCCAACGCCAAGCTAAGTGGCGCGGCGGCTCTTTAGCCGCGTCCTTCTTCAGCGACCTGTTGTGTTTCATTTTATCTTACTCTCCCCCGAGTGCACAGCGCGGGCCGGTGTCAAAATACTGCGGCCTGAACCTAAGAGGAAGGCAATACACTTCCGGGCAGCTTCACCTTACCGTTGTTATCAATCATTCACAAACCGCTCCTGTGCTTCAACTAGATAGGCAACCTCCTTTCCGGGTCTCTTCAACTCAGCTTCCAATAGGTCTGCTTTTTGACGTCGCACGCTAAAAAGACCCTCTATCGCCTCACTGATTTTCAGCCTCATTACATTTTCGATCGTCTTTGCGGTGGTTACAATGAATACCTCAAGTCTGCCTTTGCCATATTTTAACTTATGGACCTGCATATGAGCTCTGTAGTCGCAAATCAACCATTCTATCTGATCTCGTATTTCGTTTCCCATCAGGCTTGATCGGGCGATTTCGTTCATAAAATGTCTTAATGCCGCAAACTTGCGCTGACTATCTGGATCAGACCGGAACTCAAGTACTTGCTCGATCGGCGTAGTCTTCTCCAAAGTAGGTAGGAAACCCAAAGCAATTCGCAACACTTCCTCTCGCTTAGGGTCTACTACGGGACTCGAAAACGGCTTTCGAAGAAATACTGGGACTGCGTCTATATACTCCGATTCTGCAAATTCCAACACCTTTAGACGGGTAGCATATTCATCCATTAAGTGTGTACAGGGTAGACTCCACACGTTAAAAGAGACGGGTAGCATATTCATCCATTAAGTGTGTACAGGGTAGACTCCACACGTTAAAAGAGGTGTATCCTCTCGCAAGACGTTCTAGTTGCCCTTTACGCCACTCATCACAGCACTGCCTTATTGCATCACCAAGGAGTTCATACGTTTCTTGGTAGCTCTTTGACTTTTCGAGATTTGGAACTAGATCAGCTGCACTTATGAGGCCTTTGTCAATAAGCAGTTCGAGTTCAGGCGTGAGATTATCATCAAGATATCCTGGGTCGGTAAACACAATCTCGTCAAAGAGCAACAACTCCTGCTTAATTAGAGTGGTATTGTGGAGGAAAAGACTTGTGGGTACACCTATGAACTTGTGTTTTCTTGGTGACATAGGGTTATCGTTCTTCCTAGCACAACGGTCGGTTTCACTGGCGCGCGGCCTTATGCGCGTCCATGTGCAAACCGTTGTTAGCGGTCTTGTCCTATTCCGCGTAT
>PHBH01000022.1 GCA_002840535.1 Deltaproteobacteria bacterium HGW-Deltaproteobacteria-15
GCCAGTCCTCCTCCCCGCTGATTGCACTCTGCTTGACCCCGTCGATGTAAAATTCAAGGTAATCATGATCTCTTTCAGACGAGACTTTCCAATAGAACGAAAGCGTCCCGGCGCCGGTGACCGTGGTCTGGAACCAGGAAGTCTGGTTATCGGCAATGTCACCACTCTGTGCGGCACTTCCCCCATAGTAGGAAGTTGCGGACTGCCCGAACCAGAAGGCGTCTCCGCCGTTCGTGAAGGCTTGAATATTGTTATCCAGAGCAGTGCTCAGATTGCTGGGAAGAGGGCCCAGGTTCCCGGTGAAATCCACTCCCCAAACATTGCCGGCAACGGTGCTGTTGTCAAAGGAAGTTCCGGTATTCACAGAATGGGTGTCAAAGGCGTAACCGATTTTAGAGGCATTGATCGTATATGTTGAACTCGACGGCACCTTGGCCAATGCGTAAATTCCACGATTGTTGGAGGTGGCGCTGTAAGTTCCTCCTCCACTCCGAGACGCGGTAACCAATGCGCCGGAAATAGGATTGCCGTCTTGGTCCAAGACCCTGCCGCTGATGATTTCCCCGGAGCCGTCCACATAGACATTGTAGACACATTTATACACCGAGGAAAAACTATAGGAGGAAGTGGAGATCGTGGGGAGATTATACCAGGCATCGCTTAGCCCCGCCCATCCCATATTGAGATGATGGTATGCTGTTCCGCTATTGTACCCATATCCGTCACAAACAATAGCATGACCACCGGCTCCGCCGGTAATGCCAAACAGCACCGGGTAACCGGCATCCAGATTGGGGTTGACCATGTGGTCTCTTTGTGTGCCGGGCAAATTGTAGCCGTCATTATAGCCCTTCCGGGCATTGCTATACATGAAAGTATAACGAAAGGCATCACCGCACAACAGGGTATCGGTACCGGAGCCGTTGACGCTATAATACATCTTTACAGATGTGCCGGCGTCATGGGTGAGCGCCCCGATGGCTTTGCGCTGGGAATCGGTTATGCCGTTCTCCGGTATCAGAGGCATACTGCTCCAGACATACCGTCCCCCTGCACCGTCACCTCCGCGCAGGTTTTCGCTTCGGGGTACATTATCAACGTTAATCGTGAACGATCCGGTTCCCACAGCGCCAGTGGGGTGTCGCCAATATCTCATGAGCTGTGACATTGCAGTAGCAACGCATCCGCAGACATAGTGCTTGGGGGTGTAATAGTTGTAACAGTAAGCTGACCCAACCTCGGATTGCGACCATTTACTCCGGATCAACGCAGGCACTCTCAAATCCGAAATACTGGTGAGATTGAAGTCCTGAAAACCAGCGAGGTCCTGAGAAGACAGAAGATCTCTCGAGACCTTCAGCTGATCCCATTTCCTACGGGCCTTCTGCGCCTTTTCGGGCATGGATGAAATTGCCAAGCCCTGGGCTTCCATTTGCCTGGCAGAAGAAACCCGCCCCGGGAGGTCCTTGAACACCAAGGCCCCGAGAGGGTTTGCGAGGGTGGGGTCAAACGTGCCTTCCGGAACAAAACCGATTATAGGCTCCACCAAGTCATCACCCGACACGATGACAAACCCTGCCGGGTTGAGATAGGCTATATAAAAAGGAGATCCTTCTTCGGCCTGAAAGCTTTTGACTTCTCTTATGTACCTGCCTACCTTGGCCCCCAGCGGGGCGGCATCCAGAGAGAGCCACCCTTCCACCACCTGCTGAGCATCCTTTTCCGTGGTTGGCGCAGCCCAGACGCTCTGTGGAAGCATCGGGAACAAAAACATGGCCGAAATTGCCAGAATTACGGCGCTCATGTTCCACTGTCGCCGCCAAGGCAAGAAAAGGCTATTCATGGTCTTTCTCACTAACCGGTTCAGTTGCATTACGAAGCTGTAAAATCAATCCGCAGAAGGAACTTCTTCGTACAGGTGATTCCTCTAAAGCAGTCATCCATTGAAAGGCTTGTGATTTCGAATTGACTCGTGGTAAGGCCGACGAGGAGTCAATTCTCGAACAAACAGGAACTCAGGGGAAAAACCACGGTTGTCATTCCGTTGGCATGAATGAGTCAGAATGATCAATGGCAGATATGAGATCAGCGCTTTTGTCCGACTGGGAATCATCTCCTAGACCTGAGTGACTCTCAATATTTCCTCAGTCGTGCTGATTCCACGCATGACCTTGTCCGCACCATCTTGCCTCAACGTTCTCATCCCTTCGCCGATGGCCACACGTTTGATGGTGTCCGCATCGGATGTGGTCAGAATCGTCTTCTTTATCCCTTCCGAGATCTTCATGATCTCGTAGATTCCGGTCCTTCCATAGTACCCGGTTCCCATGCACTTCTCGCACCCTTTGCCGATGCAGATTGAGGCGTGCTTGAGGTCTTCTCTATTTACGTTCAGCTCCCTCATATATTCGCCGTTGATTTCAGAGGCGCATTTGCAGTAGGGACAAACAGTCCTGACAAGTCTTTGTGCAATAATGGAAAGCACCGATGAACTGATCAGAAACGGCTCGATGCCCATGTCTATCAGCCTGGTCACTGCAGAGGCTGCGTCATTCGTATGAAGAGTCGATAAGACCAGATGGCCGGTCAGCGCGGCCTGAATGGCGATCTCCGCTGTTTCCAGATCTCGGATTTCACCCACCAGTATGACGTCCGGGTCCTGCCTCACAATGGTTCTCAAACCAGTTGCAAACGTAAGACCCACTTTGCGGTTGACATGGACCTGTCCTATGCCGTCGATCTGATACTCCACCGGATCTTCTATGGTGATGATGTTTTTGTCCGGTGTATTTATCTCGCAGAGAGCGGCGTAAAGGGAGGTCGTTTTCCCGCTGCCTGTGGGGCCGGTTACAAGAATGATGCCGTGAGAGAGGGTAATCAGCCGGCGGATCTCGACCAGGTGCGCTTCCGGTATTCCCAGTTCGTTTAGCTTGAACATTTCCGAGCTCTTGTTGAGGAGGCGCAGGACCAGTCGTTCTCCATACACGGTGGGTAAGCTGGAGACACGGATATCTATGTTCTTGTCTGCGACCCTGATCTCAATCCTTCCGTCCTGGGGCACGCGCTTCTCGGCAATGTTCAGGCCGGCCATGACTTTGATTCTGGAGGTGATTGCAGGATGGAGTTTTTTCGGTGGATCGAATGTATTGTACAAAAGGCCGTCTATCCTGAAACGGATATTCAGGTTTGACTGGTAAGGCTCAATGTGAATGTCGCTCGCGCGGTTTTTCACCGCCTTGGACAGCATCAGGTTCACGAACTGGATGACCGGAGCCTCTGAAGTGTCTTCCAGCAGGTCCGTTGTCTCCTGGATCTCTGCAAAGATCCGGGCGCTGTCATCTTCATCGATGTCCTTCAGGATTTGTTCTGCTGTGTGTACCCCTTCCTCAAAAGCCTTGTTTATGGATCTGCCTATTTCTTCTTCAGGAACAAGAACCGTTTCAAGGAAGCCTAGCCCGAGGCTCTTGGTTATGGTATCGATTGTCTCCGTGTCAAAGGGATCATTGATCCCGATGACTACCTCTTTCTCACCCTTCCTTAATGGAATGGCCTTTCTCTGCTTCAGATAGGACACGGAGAAAGGCGAAGCCAGTTTGGTATCGATCAAGTACGCAGGAATCCTGTCCATGATGTCGAGGCCAAGGAGGATTGAAAAGGCTCTCAGCAGGACAGACTCCTCCAGTATCCCCTTTGTCCGGAGAAGACCGGCAAACGAGAACTCGTCCTTTGAATCGAGGGACTTTATCTTCGCAATCTTTTCCTCATCGATGAGGAGCTCACGACTCAGGATGTCTAAGAGCGCAGTTTTCATTGAGCAGGGAGGTCATTCCGCTGATCAGGTTTCGGCTCTTGCGAAGGACCCATAAAAAATGGTTTCCCCCGATCCATTTGCTGCTGCTGGTTTATGCTTTCATTATCCAGAATTTCCCTCTTTTTTCCGGTCAGGTTTTCCGCATCCCCTGACGAGTCGAAAACCCGAGGACTGATGAAAACCAGGAGGTTGGTCTTCTTGGATGAAACGCCTACGCTCTTGAATGCCCAGCCCAGGAAAGGGATACCCCCCAGGCAGGGGACCGCACCGGTGTTGAAATCCTTTTGCTCCTCGATCAAGCCTCCGATCACGATGGTTCCGCCGTCATTCACCTCCACAACTGTATCGATGGCCCTCTTGAGGGTAGTCGGTTTATCTTCTGTGACCGTCCCTGCGAATTTGCTCACTTCCTGCTTGATCTCCAGAGTGACCTTTTTCCTGTTGTTGATCCTGGGGGTGATCTCCAGCTTGATGCCTACGTCGCGGTATTCGAGGTTTTCAGTCTGTGCATTGATATTCTCAACGTACGTGGTGCTGCTCGTCTTGAATGGAGTATTTGTGGAGATGTTGATCATTGCTTTCTCATTGTTGAGAGTCATCAACTGAGGCTTGGAGAGGATATTTACGGTCTTAAGGGTCTCAAGAGCTCTGATGAGTACACTGAGGTTCGGAAATGTCAAATTACCGACTGTAATGCTTTCTCCAAGAATCCCAAGAGAAAAGCCCTTCTCCAAAGCCCCCTGACTGCCCAAGCTATTTTTTATTTTAGAGTTGATAACACTACCTAATGACCCGATATTCGTGCTGCCGCCGATGATAGCCGCACGCTTACTGCTTTCGACAGGATTTTGAACATCTTTTCCGACAAACCATTCGGTTCCAAAGCTAAAATCCTCGTCAGGCGACACCTCCATGATCAGGGCCTCGATGAAGACCTGTTTTCTCGGGATATCCAGTTTCTGAATCATCTCCTTGATCGGAAGGTAGTCCTCGGGTTCGGCATAGACGACGATGCTGTTGGTGCTTTTGTCTGCAAGGATGCTCGTCTCTTTCCCAAAAGCTTTGAACTTCCCGCTAATGATCGAGCCTCCTCCTTCTGTCCTCGATATGGATTCCGTTGCAGATTTTTGCCCCGTCGTCCCTCTCAGTCCTGTGGTCGTAGTTGGGGTATAGGATTTGGCCGTGTCGCTAGCAGTCTTGGATTTTTGCGTTTCCGTAAGGACCCCGACCATGTCTTCCGCTTTGGCGTGTTCGAGGTAGTAAACGTTAACGAGACTTCTCCCCTCCGGGGTGCGCGCATCCATTTGTGGAATGAGACTTCGAATGTCCTTCAGAACGGTCGGGGAACCCACGCCAATAATTGCGTTGACCCTTTCCAGAGGAACTACCCTGAAGGGAACCGCTCTGGCGCCTTTGATGCCTTTCCCGTATTTTGTGTCCAGGATGTCGGTGAGTTTGGCGCTTACTACATCCGCTGTGGAGTATTTGAGGTCTATTCTTTCGGCTGTTGCCCCGGTGATATCGATATCGATCTCTTCGAGGAGCTCACCCACTTTTTTGAGGTTGCTTTTGTGATCCGTGACAACAAGGATGTCTGAAGAAGGTGGAGCGAACACGGCCCCATTTTTCGTCAGTAAAGGTTTAACGACAGGGACCAGGCCGTTCGCATCGAGATGGACCAGCGGCATGATCTGAGTGATATACTCGTCATCCCCCTTGAGAATCTTCTTCGTGCCGAGCGGAAGCTCATACCCGCTCATATTTTGTGCAGGGACAACCTTGATGATCTGTCCCGCCTCGACCACCGTAAAGCCATTTACAGTGAGAACCGATTTGAATACTTCATAGGCCTGCTGCGTTGTCAGCTTCCTCGGAGACAACACGGTCACTTTGCCCCTGACATTATTGTCGATGATAAAATTCTTCCCGGTCATCTCGCTGATCACCCTGATAAAGAGCCGGATATCCACGTCGTCGAAGTCAAGGGTGACCTCCTTCATTTCTTCTGTTGCTGCAGCGTCAGGCAGAACGGCGAAGGCAAAGGAGCCAATCAGCAATAAGGAGGCAAAGGCAAAGAGCTTCCAGCGGCGCTTTTTCGTCATCGCTATCTCACTGTGTAATTAAAAGTCTTTAATTGGCTGTTTCGTAAAATCGAAATGCTAAAGGAGTTGCTTTCCTTCAGTGTATTGAAAAGTCTGTTCACATCTTCGGGCGAATGAATGTCCTGTCCATTAATGCTCTTGAAAACGTCTTTGTTATGAAAACCCATGGTATTCAAGATGCTTCCCTCTTTCAGGCTGCTGATCCTGAATCCCCCGGGCTTTCCGTCCTGGAGAAAAGGCCTGATTCTCACCGTCGTCAAGAGCTTTGAAACATCAGTGATACTCTCATCAATGAATTCCTTGCTGATATTGAAGGTCAAAGGATCATCGATATCCTCAACGTCGTCGGGTTGTCTCTTGGCAAAATTGTCCGCCCTGATCCTCTCGATCCCCATCACCAGCAGCTCGTCCTTGCCTTTAAAGTTGAGCACCAGCTTGTTCCTCAGTATCAGTACGACCCTCGCTTCTGCATAATGCGAACCAGCAGTCACCTTTTCATCCTTCTTGCTTTGATTATCTCTTATTATTGCCCAGGAGTCGCCGCTTTCATTGACCACTGTTCCCACAAGCGTACAATTCAAGGATGTAAGAGCGAGTTTGTCCAGATTGGCAATAAGATCTTTCTCCTTGTTCCCTTTGCTCTCCTCCTGAACTTTTACAGCGAAAAGGTTCCTTTCCAGAAATGCTTTGTATTCTCTCTGAGGAGAAGAATCGATGGATCTGGGCTGGTCTGCTGAGGGGTTGTCTTTCTCCTGAGGCATGTCATTGACCAGCTTGAGGTCGTTGACAAAGACTACAACACTACTCGCAAAATAGGCTGCTGCCACTAACAGGAGGGAAAGGTATACAAGTTTACTTTTTCTATGGTCTATAATGCTTGAAACTTTCATACTCTTTCCTCTGCCCCTGTTTCCTCATTTCGCTACCAAAACCCCGGGCTGCAAAATAAGATTCAGGTATTCTCCTTCTTTCCTTGCAGACAGTCGCTTGATGTAGATCCCTCTGCCGAAAGATTGAATTTTTCCCAGGTATTCGGTAAACTCCTTCAATGTCACCCTTCCCAGCTTGATCTCTACCCACTTCTCGTCTCTGGCAGGATCCAGCTGCATGCTTCCCGGTCTCATGTATTCAATCTTCTCCATGAGGCCGCTCTCTGTTGCGAACCTCTCCAGAACCGAGAAAAGAGTGAAAGGTTCTCCACCGGGTTTTCCGTTCTCCACCTTGCCTGTTTCCAGGCTCTTGTACTGAGATACGATACTATTCAATTCAATGAGGTCCCGTTCCCGGGTTTTTATGGATCTTTGTAGCCGGTTGAGCCGGTCATGGGTCGGTATGAACACCAATTGCAGAAGCAGCAACAGCGCAATGGCGGAAGCGCCGAGAGTAACAATGATCTGCTCTCGGTTTGAGAGGGCGAGGAACTTATCCTGCAATGCGGATAGTGATCTTGAAATCCACATCCTGTCCTTCACTCCGAGTTTTTGCGTTACTGATAGTTACCTCAGGAAAATCCCTGGAACTTGAAAGCAGTTCCTGGATTACATTTACCGTCTTGAAAGAGTCTGTCCTGCCGTCGATCTCCAGTCTTCCACGCTCCCAGAAAAGATTCACTACCTGAAAGTGAACCTCCCGGGGGATGACCTGGCTTATCGAATCCAAAAGCCCCAACACAGAAAAGGACGAGAGGGGGTTTGAGACAGATTCAGACTTCCTGGCCTCCAAAAAAGTCCTGGCTTGTCTTACCTCATCCACAATCTTAGTTGCGTGGGGAAACGCGGCCGAGAATACCTTTCTGGTTTCTGATCGCAAAAATATGTCCCTCTTCTGAAGGGTGAAAATCTTGAGCCACGAAGAAAAAAAGAATGCCAGAAGAAAACAAATGAGGACCATAGCCCCCCAACGGAGAGCGGTCCAGCGGGAAGCTGACGGATTGGCGACGCCCAACTCCTCCCTGTAAAAATCAAAGGTCATTTTTTTCTTCTTCCAGCGAGTTGTTCCGAGAAGGGAGGCAAACGTGTTGAGATCAGCTCTATCATCGATGATCTTGAATTCCCTTTCTGAAGGGGGTTGGTCGATGAAATGGAGGTCAGTGGCTTCATTCAGGGTTTGAATGATATCCCTGTGCCTGATCAAGCTCCCGGATATATAGATCTTGTTCAGACTGAAGTGCGATCTGGCATTGAAGGAGAGGACGGTCCTTTTGATTTCGCTGAGCAGGGGCTTGATGGAATGATTCTGAAGATCTCTCAAACCAATGGGGATCTCTCTCACGAAGATCGGCAATCCATGAGAATAGAGAAAGAAAAGAGTTTGCCTTGACCCCGCTTCCATGACGAGCGCCTCGTTTTCGTCAATGAAATAATTTCCCAGGGTGGAAACATCGCTTGTGATGCCGATGATACTCAGCCCTGCCTCGTCAGCCTCTTTCACGCGCTTTTGAAGGGCCTCTCTTTCCACTATGCCCACAATGAAGCTCTTCCTCCCGGATTCTGTGGGGAAGCTCTCAATTGAATGTGAGATGTATCTGGGGTGAGGAAACTCATCGGCAATTTCAAACCTGATGGCGTCGGCGATCTTCTTTGGGGAGGTGAAGGGAAAGCTGCAATGCCTGTAAACGACCTCTTCGCTGCTGATGACGAGGAGGGTCCTTCGAGTGCCGGCGATCTCTTCCTCCACTATCCTTTTGATCCGGTCCTGCAACCGCTCATCTTCACCCTGATCTGCCCGCAGATGCCAGAGGCCCTGAACAACGCGGGTGCCGTTGTGCTGACCGAACCGGACAAGCTTGGCCTCGTCGGAAGCAATATTCAGTGCGATGAAGGACCCGTTCATTCCTTATGTTTCCTGCCAATAAATGAGAGAAGGCTCAGATTCCAAGGGCCGGAAAATGATCGCCTTGATCTCTTTCACGTTCTCTCTTAATGAGATTTTCATATGGACGGAGAAGGTGACGGAAGAAGTGGTCATTGCATTCTCGGGCAAAGGGTTCCCGTATGGCCATATGTCCTTGTACCATGTCTTGTTTTCGAGGGCTTTCCGGTTTGTCTCATCCCTCCTGAACTTGTCCATTTCAAATGCAATATCTTCCGTCATTTCATCGGAGAATGCCATAAGAATGGGGACAGGCGCCGTATTGATATTGATCTCCGATCTGCCGAAAGCCGTGAAATAGGGGTGGATCCCTTCTCCTCTTTCGTTGCCGAAGAAGATTTCTTTTGTCATGCCATTCACAAGCAGCAATTCCTCAAGCGTATGGAAGGCTCCATTCCTGCAGCGATATCCACGGCTGCGGTAAGAGGTATCCTCGGCCCCGAATATGCCCGTCACTTCATCATCCTTGTCGATCCAGTCCTTCACCCCATGGGTGATGGCATCGATCTGATCTCCTGTCAGTCCGAACCGTGGTTGCCTGAGTAATCTCTCCCACAGTTTTTTTTGCGTTTCATCGAACTGACCATTCTCTCCAACCAGGCTGTTCAAATTGATTTTGCCGCATTCATCCAAAATCTCCCCCTCCAACTTTCCTTCATGAAAGGCGGCGCTTGCGGAACTGAAATATCCTCGGCCATTTGCCCATTCCTCCAGAAGCGTATCTCCCTTCGAGTGTGTGCCCTCTAACATGAGAAGATCTTTGAGGACATTTATACTTGAAACCGCCAGGTAGGTGATCTTCTTTTCATCACTGAAATTCTTTGAAACCTCTATCTCGGAAACAGTAATTCTACTGAACTCCACGACCATTGTCACCACAAGGGCCACAATCATCACCGTTGTGATTAAAGCTACGCCTTGTCTATTGGTGAGATATTTGCCCATCGTAAAGGCACTTTCCTGGCGAAAACCAGGTTTTCCGTAACACTTTAGCTCTATGAAGCATCCGTTTGAGTGAGGTTTGGACATGGGGGTCTTTTTTCAAAAGCGAAAGACTCGGTGGACGATGCCTGGCGGGAGCAATACTACAGGGCGGGCGAAGGGCCTCCCGGTGGTCCCAACAGAAAGCTCTGCGTCGAATCGACTGAGGAGGCTCGCCGCCCGCCTTGCTACCCCTTTCTGCATGCGCTTTCCCAAGCGCGCCTCGCTTTTGAAAAAAGACCCCCATGCCCAACCCTGCGCCATTTTCAAAGAGCTAAAGTGTTACGGTTTTCCTCGTTCTTGCTTCGATAGAATCCGGTTCGGAATTACCCGTCAACAGATGTTTGGGTCCGCTTCATCACTGAGGGGTCAGGCAAGCCTGTCTCACCGACAGGCTCAACCATCGGCCTTACCATCGTTACAAAGTGCTCTCTTTCCCCCTCCAAATTCAGCGTGAAACTCAGAATCACGGCTTTAGGGGCACCCCTGATTAAGTGGTGGTTTGTACCACTGCTGGTTATGAATCCCAAATGAAAATTTTCCAGGATCCTGCATATGGGGACCTCACTCCCACCCTCTTCGTAAGGAAGGCTTGGAGGGTACTCTGCACGGCGCCAGAGCGAGTAAAGGTCATCCTTCGGATTCTTCTTAACGCTGTACCCGATTTCGGAGAGAAATGGATTCCGTCCAATCCCGGCGGTAAGGGTATTGGTGGTGATCAAGCTCAATCTGGTCGCTTCCTGGTCGTCGTTCGAGACAGCAGTAATCCCCTGAAAAAAGACTTCTCCCTCGAGTGACGAAAGGGGGAGGAACCCTCGAACATCCGCACAGATCAGATCCATAACGGCCCTTCCTGTCTGGTAGAGCTCCGCTTTCCTTGACGAGTAGGCCGAACTGGACATCATCCCGGTGAAGACAACGAGGAGGGTGCCAAGTATAAGGCCGGTCATGGCGAGGGCGATCAGGATTTCAAGGAGGGTGAAACCATCTCTCCCGCAGATCCTCAGGTCTCGTGCGGTGTTTTGCAGGGGTAAAGAAGGCTTAAACGGTTTCCACTTGTACATGGATGAACGCGGATGAGCACAGACCAGGCAGTTGGGGTTTCGTGGATCCCCAGCCTGTGAAATTGGCGGGAACATGCTTGCCATCAGTGCGTGAATCTTCATCCGTGAAAACCGTTCCTATCCTCGTTCAATAGACTTCTGCCAGACTACTTTTTTGGGGGGCCTTTAACATGAGTGAGGGCTCCCTTATCCGTCATATACTCGGACAGCTCGAACTCGCCGGCCCTTCCGGTGTGCCTGTTTCTGACACGAACCGTCACCAATTTCAAGTAGTCCTTTGGAGAATCCTCGACTCGCGTCTCCCATACATAATCAGGGGCGAGTTCACCAAAGTCCCCGGACGAGGGCCCAACGCCCTTTAACCCGTCTATCTCGATTTCTGTCATTTTATATTGTGCAAGTTCGGCAGCCTTTGTGTGAATACGGGTTGAGACCAGAATCCCGATGGAATCTGAATGGAGTCTCAATGCAGCGGCAAAGGCCGTAGCCAGTATTGCAAGCGAAACCATGACTTCCAGAAGGGTGAACCCCGCGCTTCGCGCCATGAAATAACGCCGCCACTTTAAGGTATTGCGGGATTCACTAATATTCCACATCCACGTACTCATCGAAAATCGAGAACCTGCCGGTATAAGCGTTCACAACAACAGTGATTACATTCCGGTTCTTGTCGGTGAGGTGGATTATCGTCTCTTCCAGGGCGCCCTTGGAATTGAATGTAGAGCTCAGAAGACCGAACGTCTTCTTGGAGGTATTGATGTTGGCGGCGTCAAGAAATCGGACATCTGACGGGAGCCTTCTTGGAGAGATCAAGATGCTCTGAGGCCCTGGGTTTTCCTCTTTGCGCTCCTGGCCTGCGTATGCACCCCAGTATACATTGCGGTCCAGGTCGAGATGAAGGGCTGTAGGTTTGTGGGAGGATATGCTCTTTGAGCGCAGGACGTTTACAGCCGCCTTGAGGGAGCGTACAGTCTCCTTCAGATCGGTCCGGAAGAGAAAATTCCCGATTTTCGGCATGGAGATGAAAAAAAGGATCCCGACAATAAAGAGAGTTACGGACAATTCAATGAGGGTAAAACCATGATGAAATTTCCGGGACTGCAGAAATTCCCTAGAACAGGGCTTCGCTCCTTCAGCCTTCAGGTTGATATCGACGCATGACAGATCTGCTTGTCTTGCCATTCGCTTCCCTTCCCTGGAACAAAAGCCAACCTGGGCGTCAGCGAAGAAGTGTTTTGAAGCATGTTGACTTGGAAACCCAAAGCCGCACTAAATAAGAGTTTCCGGTCGGGAACTCATCATTCCAATTCCCAGTTATTGATGTCCTCATCGTCTCCTTCGCCGCTCTTCTGCCCGTCCCTGGCGTATGAACTTAGGTCAAACTCGCCGTGCTCCCCGGGAAGAAGATAAACGAAGGGGTTTCCCCACGGATCCTTCGGGATTTTTGAACTCTCAAGATACCCCCCCTCGCGCCATTTCTTGGGCACATTGCCGCTCTCGGGCTTTTTGATCAACGCTTCCAAACCCTGCTCGGTAGTCGGGTATACGCCATTATCCAGCTTGTACAACTTCAAGGCGGATTCAAGGCTCCTGATCTGGAGCGCCGTCTTGGTTCTGCGTGCCTCTTCAGGCCTGCTCATAATTCGAGGCACGATAAGGCCGGCCAAAATGCCGAGAATCACGACGACTACCATGATTTCGATCAGTGTGAATCCTTCTCGTCGCTTGATAAAATCACTTGGTGATACAATTTTGCGGGGCTTCACCGCGAAGATTTTTCCATTCAGGACGTTCTTTCTCTTCTTTATTCCATGCATAGTCATCCCTGCCAGGACTCTAGAAACACCAAGGAAGATTTGGGGTTGTTGGAACTACACACCCGGCGTTTATATAAAAATGATCTCACGAGGGAAATCATTTTATCAACTGATTCATCTCGAAAATCGGAAGCAATATCGAAATGACGATAAACAGGACAACCCCGCCCATCAGCAAAATCATGATCGGCTCAAGCAGTGACATGAGCCGCTTCAGTGAAGTCTCAAGTTCGGATTCCATTATCCGGGAGACCCGGTTCAGCATTTCCTCAAGTTGACCGCTCTTCTCTCCTATGGCAATCATGTTAACTACCACAGGAGGAAATATTCCGTTCCGCGCAAGAGGCGTGGCAATCTCTTTCCCTTCCTTGATGTCGTCCCGTGCCTTCTCTATCTCCCTGGAAACGAGGGTATTGTCAATGATGTTCTTAACGATGTCAAAAGACGTGACCACGGGCACGCCATTAGACAGGAGTGTGCCGAGAGTGCGGGTGAAACGGGCCATTATGATCTTCTTGTACTGGGCTCCAAGGAGAGGGATCTTCATCTTCCAGCCGTCGATCCGCTTTCTCCCTCCGGATGTTTGCCTGTATTTTCGATAGAAAAAGAAGAAAACGACAACAGCGCCCAGAATGTAGAGCCAGGTCTCTTTAAGCGCTCCACTCAGGCCCAGCAATATCAGGGTCGGCAGAGGAAGGGCCTGATTCATTTCCTCAAAAATGGATGTCACTGTCGGGACTACGAAGGCAACCAGGAAAAAGACAACTGCGACCGCAACAATCAGCATGAGAAGCGGATAGGCGAGAGTGGCAGTAATCTTGGATCTCATCTCGTTCTGGCTTTCGAGGAAATCCGCCAGCCTTCGAAGCACGATTTCGAGGCTGCCCGATTCCTCTCCGGCCCTGATCATGTTCACATAAAGAGGGGAGAAGTGCTTGGGGAAAAGCTTGAACGAATCCGCCAGAGTTGAACCTTTGTTTACCTCCTCCTTAATAACCGAAAGCATCTTCTTCATCGGTTTCTTTTCGGTCTGCTGGATGGCGATACCAAAGGAGGCGACCACAGGCAGACCTGCCTCGACCAGTGCTGCGAACTGCGTCGTAAAGACGGAAACATCCGTTCGGCTTACCCTCTCAAAAATTGAGTTGAGCGAGAAGTCTCTTCGTTTAATCTCGATGGTCTTCTGTGTCGTTTCGCTGATACCTACCGGATAAAGGTCCATCTTCTTCAAAATCTGACCGGCAGAAACCCTGCTATCAGCCTCTATGATGCCGTTCGCGTCCTTGCCCCTGCTATCAATAGCTCTGTATTCGTAAACTGCCAATCAAATCACCCGCTTCTTCCTAATTGCATACAAACAGGATCCGCCGCCTGCAAATCTACGGGAACCGGAGTGTTACATATTTTCACTAGCGAAACTTGATTAATATCTGATCATGATCCTTAATCACCCTCCTGACCTCCTGCAGCTTCTGCCTTGCTTCCGGGAATTCAGGATAATAATAGAGGGCCTTCTCGAATGCATTTCTTGCCTCATAGAGATTTCCCATCCGGAACTGAAGAACCCCCTTAACAAGATATAGAGAGTAGAGCGTGATGTCGCCATTGAAATCAACAATGGCTCGTTCAATGAAATCCCTGGCCTTTCCGAGCTCTTGAAAAGGCCCCATATAAAGCTGAGCTGCCGCCATGCAGTAGGCCGTGTTCCGTTGATCCCAATCAATAGCCTTAAGAAGATGCTCTTCAGCCTTCCTGTAATTTCTTTGAGCCAATGCGTTCCTGTGTTCGAAATGTTCCAATTCACCCATCAAAGGCCTTATACCTGTGTACCAGAAGAAACCGACGAGAACCAGGACCGCGACAGGGGTGAGGACAAGCCTCAAGCCGGGCATCATGGAGAACCGAGCGATCGAAAGCAGACCATAATTCCGAAGGTACATACACTCCATGATTCCCAGCATCAGGGCGGTCATGAAAAGGGTGCTGCTGACTCTGAAGGGGAAGAAGAAAACGGCTGTAACCAGGATCGCAATTATGGATGAGAAGGCAGTGGCCGATATTATCCTGTCTCCGCTGTCTATGGCATCATTACGGACTACTCGCCATCCGTGGCCCATAACCGCCGCCATGAACAGTGCCAGGACGACGGCTGCCAGCAACCCCCCGTCGTTTAAAATCTCAAGAAACTCGTTGTGAACCCTTCTTGGTTTCGGTTCAGGGTAGTTCTTGAAGAACTCAGGATCAGACTTGTTGATTTCTGCCTGGGCACTGTAGACCAGGTTTCTGTACGACCAGAGTCCCTGTCCAAATAGTGGACTCTTTTTAAATAGCCACCAAGAGCTTGCCGAATATTTCTGTGTACGCAGGTTGAGTGTTTTTGTGCTTGTCCAACTTCTCCATGACTGCTCTGGAGCGAAATACCAGACCCCGACGCCCACTACAAGGACGGCCAGGGCGCCGGCCACGGCAGGCTTTACCCTGAGTCTGTAACCGTGGATCCTTGCCATTAGATAGAGAAACAGGGGGAAGGACAGCCCGAATCCCAGCCAGGAGGCCCGGGCGCGGCTGAAGAGAAAGGCCGCAAAGACGAAAGCGAACAGTCCTATGGAAATCCATCTGAAGTACCCTCTTCCGATAAACGCGAGACCCCCCACAATAAGAAGCACGGATAACAGGTAGGCTCCAAGATAGTTGGAGTTCCCGATGGTTCCAACCACATTGAAGCCAGGCTGGGCTCGTGGAAAAAGAACAAAAACATTGAGGAATTGTAACCAGGTCTCCAAAGAGACCAGAAATCCTGCAGCAGCGGCGGTGACAAAAAGCCATAAAGCCTTCTTGCCGTCCATATAGATCGAGACAAAGTAGAACAAAAGCAGGCATGCAGTGTTCAAAGCGGCGGCTACAACGGTGTAGTAGTAGTTTTCAGTGTAGAAGAAAGAGGAGAAATTGAGGACGATTAACAGGAGAAAGATGGGGGTTGTACCTGCCCCTGGGACCAGGACCAAACTCCCATTTATGCACTTTAAGATATAAATCCCGAGCAGGATCGAAATTCCGGCTAGGATTAGAGCACTTTTCGGAGCAACGAAAGCATTCTCAAGGGACCATGGAAGCACGATGACCGGAGTCGTAAGAGTCAGCAGGAAGAGAATGGCTATGGAGGCGTTCCATCGCCGAGTCGTTGCGTCGGGACCGGACGAATGATCATTTATCATCGGTCACCTGAGATAACCCAGAGGGAAGTACAGCAAAAGTCCATCTCCTGAAATATCCCTGCGAACCGGAAGTTTTTTCGTACTGGCAAAGCGCTCCTTTGGGCAAGAGTCTGTGGGCTTCCGTTTTCCACCCGGACGTGTCGGCTGTTGGACAACAATGATAAAGTCCAGGAAAATTGCTGTCAAATCCAAAAAGGAAAGAGATGAGCCTCGTATGAGATCTGCTCTCGGTATGAAGATGAAATACCGCCCTTATGGGCATGAGGCGGCCTGATTGCTTCATGTAAACCAACTGGAGCAGCCTCAATTATCGCTTTCGAAACGTTTTCCTTTGTGCTATAAAACAAAATTCGGATTCGGCCCCCGTAGCTCAGGTGGATAGAGCACCAGATTCCTAATCTGGGTGCCGCGTGTTCGAGTCACGCCGGGGGCACCATTGAGAGTGACATCATCGATATGAGTGATGGGAGTAACCCCGTCACTTATTTGTTTGTGGACCGTATTCTGGATCTGCACCCCTTTCCGACCCGGGGATCTCGTATGCGATGTCATCTACCGCAAAAATGATATTGACATGTTCATCCATCCCAGATTAAAATAAAAATTTCTCGATTCTTGGAGGGATTGCAAATGCATGCGGTATTTCAATCTGGGGGCAAGCAGTATAGGGTAGCACCGGGTGACAGCGTTATGGTTGAAAAAGTCCCTGGAAATGCAGGGGATTCTGTCATCTTTGATAGAATTATTCTCACCTCGGACGGCGAGCAGGTCAGCATTGGGAAGCCTTACTTGGACAATGCCAAAGTGGAAGGCCGCATCACCCGCCAGGGAAAGGCCAGGAAGGTAATTGCCTTCAAGTTCAAGAGGCGGAAAGGCTTCCGGAAAAAGATCGGACATCGGCAGCAGTTTACGCAGGTCAAGATAGAGAACATCCAGGTTTGAGGTTGGAGGAGCGTTTCGCACCTCTTTTGTTTCCCGCTGTTATGCGGTACGACATCCCTCTTCTCGGGAAGCTTAATTGGGGAATAAGACATAGGGTTTGAGTCCCGGAAGCGGGACAGGATCTAAAATTTTTGGCTGACAAAAATTTTAGAAAGCGAGGAACGAGCATGGCACACAAGAAAGCGGGAGGAAGCTCCCGAAACGGCAGGGACAGCGCGGGGCAGAGATTTGGAATCAAGCGATATGGGGGCCAGATTGTCCGCGCCGGCAATATCCTGGTTCGGCAGAAGGGCACCAAGATCCATCCCGGGAACAACGTGGGTGTAGGGAAAGATTACACCCTCTATGCCAAAATCGATGGGCAGGTCACCTTTGAGCGTCAGGGCAAGCTGAGAAAAAAGGTGAGCGTTTATGAAATTGCCACGCAAAGCGTGTAGCAATCGCATGTAACGGGGCTTCGTCCTTCGATCTTTTCGGCAACAATGAGGGAATGAAGTCCCGCCGAATATTTGAACGATATCCGGCCTGAATTTCCGCCACCCTTTTTGCCCCCACACATCGAGCGAAATCTTTCGACCTCTGTCCCGACATTCCATTATTCCACTATTCCACCACCCTGCAAACTTGAAAAGGCTCCGGTGGGGGTGACTGCCCATGGGTTCGAATTTCACAAACAAGTCAGATTTTCTGGATGAGGTGATTATCACCGCGATCTCCGGGAACGGAGGCAGGGGGTGCATCAGCTTCCGGAGGGCAAGGTTTATTCCCAAAGGGGGACCTGACGGCGGAGACGGCGGAAATGGCGGCAGCGTTGTCATCAAGGCCGCAGCCGGTCTCAATTCACTGGCTCACTTCAGGCACAAGAGGTATTTCAAGGCGCAGAACGGCAGCCCCGGCAGCGGGCAAAACAGGACCGGTAAAGACGGGAAAGATACGATCATAGAGGTTCCTCCGGGAACACTCGTTTATGACAAGGACACGGGCGAAATGCTCTATGATCTTATGGAAGAGGATCAGGAAGTTCTTCTCCTGCCGGGAGGCAAGGGGGGAAGAGGGAACCAGCATTTCGCCACTCCAACCAGAAGAGTGCCACGAATTGCTCAGCCCGGGCTTCCGGGCGGGGAGAGGAAACTCCGTCTTTCCCTTAAATACATAGCGGACGTCGGCATCATAGGTTTTCCAAACGCCGGCAAGTCTACTCTTTTGTCGAGCCTGACCATGGCCCGACCAAGGATCGACGACTATCCATTCACCACTATTCATCCGCATCTGGGGGTCCTTGATCGTGAAGACGGAAAACGGATCACCCTGGCCGATATACCAGGGCTGATCGAGGGCGCCGGGCAGGGGAGAGGTCTCGGCCACCGTTTTCTCAAGCACATCGAGCGGACCAGACTCCTGCTGCATCTTCTGGATATCACCTATGTTCCAGAACAAGACCTGCTCGAAGATTTCCTTGTTTTGCGGCGTGAATTGGAGGAATATGATCCGTCGCTGCTGAGAAAAGAGCAGATGGTTGCCATTAATAAAATCGACCTCGAGCGGGGAAGAGATGTGGGGCCTCTGATGAAGAGACTTGAGAAGATTGGTTTCGAGGTCTTTGCGATTTCAGCCGCTACCGGGGAAGGATTGGATATTCTCAAGGAAGCCTTTTTCAGGAGATTTTTTGATGGGAGAAAAGACTAAATCCCATTTGCAGCCCAGGAAAGAGATGCTGCGGCACGTACGGCGTGCGGTGGTCAAGGTCGGAAGCGGCGTGCTTACGGGCAAAGACGGGCTCAATAGAAGGGTCATCAACAATCTCACACGCGATATCTGTGCTCTTAAAGAAAAAGGGATCGAGATCATCCTGGTCTCCAGCGGCGCTGTTTCTTCCGGGATGAAGAAGACCGGTCTCAGCAAAAGGCCCGAATCGCTCTCCCAGAAGCAGGCTCTGGCCGCCGTAGGACAGCCCAGTCTGATGATGGCTTACGAAAGGGCTTTTGAACGATGCGGGCACAGGGTGGCCCAAATCCTGATCACGCGCGATGACCTGAACAACAGGCGGCGCTATCTCAATGCGAGGAACACGGTCTTCACCCTTCTCTCCTGGAGAATCGTACCCATTTTTAACGAAAACGACACCGTGTCCGTCGATGAGATAAAATTCGGCGACAACGACAATCTCAGCGCGATGGTGACAAGCCTCACCGAATCGCAGCTCCTGGTGAATCTGAGCGATATCGACGGCCTCTTTGACAAGGATCCCAGGACCAACCGTGATGCGAAACTTGTCCGCGTTGTGGAGAGGGCGGGCAGCGACGTCCTGGGTTTTGCGAGCGCTGCACCCGGTTCTCTGGGCACAGGGGGTATGGGGAGCAAGATCAGGGCAGGACGGAAGGTCTCCCTTGCCGGGATCCCGGCCATCATCGCAAACGGGAGGAAGCAAGGCATCCTCAACGGTATCTTTAGAGGCGAAGAGACCGGAACGCTCTTCATGCCCCAGGAGGACGCACTCTGCCATCGCAAGCACTGGATCGCTTTCACAAAATCGAGCAAGGGCGAAATCGTTGTGGACCAGGGCGCTGAAAAGGCCTTGGTCAAAGGAGGAAAAAGCCTTCTGCCCTCCGGCATTGTGGGGGTTGTCGGTGGTTTTACGATCGGCGATTCGGTGGTCATATTGAACGAAAACAGAAAGGAAGTAGCCGTAGGAATGGTAAACTACGCTGCAGCCGACATACGAAAGATTATGGGCTGCAGAAGCTGTGACATAGAAGCCAGATTGGGGTTCAAGCACGACGAGGAGGTCATCCACCGCGACAACCTTGTACTGACCAATTACAATGGGGAGGATCTATGTCGATTGAGGATATGATCAGGCAAATGGCGGTCGATGCAAAGGAGGCCGCGCGGGGGCTGAGAAGGGTTGAAAGGCCCAAGAAGGATGCTGCCCTCAACCTGATGGCCGCCAGGCTCAAACAAAGGAAAGAGGAGATCAGGAGGGAGAACGCGAAGGATGTATCCCTGGCAAGGGATAACGGCCTCAGTGGATCCATGGTTGACCGTCTTACCCTTACGGACAAGGTGATCGACGAGATGTCGGCCGGTCTCCTTGAAGTAGCCGGACTTCCTGATCCGGTCGGGCAGGTCACAGGCATGTGGAGAAGACCCAACGGGCTCCAGGTGGGCCGGGTACGGATTCCGCTCGGGGTCATTGGGTTCATTTATGAGTCCCGCCCGAATGTGACAGTGGATGCAGCAGCGCTATGCCTGAAGTCCGGGAATGCCGTTATCCTCAAAGGAGGATCCGAAGCGATCCACTCCAACTTGATTCTTGCAGAGATCCTTCGAGGCGCGCTGGCCGAGACCGGTCTTCCGGAAAGAGCTGTCCAAGTTGTCCCCACTACAGATCGGGATTCGGTCACCTCGCTCTTGAAAATGGATGATCTTGTCGATCTCATCATACCCAGGGGAGGGGAAGGTCTGATCCGCTTTGTGGCTGCAAACTCCCGTATCCCCGTTCTGAAGCACTATAAAGGCGTGTGCCACATCTATGTGGACGAAGAGGCCGACTTGAACCTCGCATCTGAGGTTTGCTTCAACGCAAAGGTCCAGCGGCCGGGGGTCTGCAATGCTATGGAGACCATGCTTGTCCACGAGTCGATCTCGGAGACTTTCCTCCCGATCATCGGAAAAAGACTGAAGGATGCGGGTGTCGAGATCCGGGGCTGTCCGAAAACCGTGGCGATAATCCCCGGCGCAAAAATTGCGGAAGAATCGGATTGGCCTGCTGAGTTCCTCGATCTTGTTCTGGCAGTGAAAATTGTTCAGAATATGGATGAAGCACTTGACCACATCGATCGCTATGGGTCCAACCATACGGAGGCCATTGTTACAAAAAATTATGGACGGGCCAGGCGGTTCCTTGCAGAGGTGGATTCCTCCGTTGTTCTGGTCAATGCTTCCACGCGGTTCAACGATGGTTATCAACTCGGCCTGGGGGCGGAGATCGGCATCAGCACTTCCAAGCTGCATGCCTTCGGCCCCATGGGGCTGGAGGAACTGACGACCACGAAGTTTATCGTTTACGGCGACGGCCAGGTAAGGACGTAAGGTTACAGGGGGAGTTGAGACAGGATAACAGGATCAACAGGATGTGAACGTCGAAGGACTTTGGCAGGATTTATTGGACGAAAGAGATGCAGATAGGGCTTCCCCAAGTCGAAAGACGTGAATGAATATGACGGCGCAAAGATGTCCTTTTACGTCCTGCCAATCCTGTTATCCTGTCTAAAGAATTCTCTTGGTCCTTTTTACCGCTATGGGGGAGATGTTTGCGAATTGGGATTCTGGGAGGCACCTTCGATCCGATTCATCTGGGCCATCTTCGGTTGGCCGAAGAGGTAGGGGATGATCTCATGCTGGAGAGTATTTACCTGATTCCGGCGTTATATCCACCCCACAAGGAAAAGCGAACAGTTACCTCCTTTCCGCATCGGTTCGCCATGACCGGGCTTGCCGCCTGTGAATCGCCATTATTCAAGGCTTCTGACATGGAAGGACGGCGCGAAGGGCTTTCCTATTCCATAGACACGCTCCGGGAATTCCATCGGATCTTCGAAAATAATCTCCAGCTATACTTCATCATGGGGTTGGATGCGTTTCTGGAGATAGACACCTGGAGAGAATACCGGCAGCTTTTCAGTTATGCCCACTTCGTAGTGATCCAAAGGCCCGGGTTGCCCTCAGAAAAGCTCGAGCCGTTTCTTCTCTCTCTGAATGTCGGGTATCGCAAAACAGGGGAAAACGGCCCTTTCCTGATGACCACCGGATACTCCGTGATTTACAAGAGGGCCACTCTCATGGAGATCTCCTCCACAGACATTAGAAGAAGGGTGGCAGGAGGGAGATCCATACGATTCCTTGTACCCGAGGCGGTAAGGTCTTATATAACGGATAAGGGGTTATATGCAGGCGATGAGTCCTCTCGATAAAGCTCTCCTGTGCCTAAAGATCATTCGGGAGCGGAAGGCAATCGATCCCGTTCTGTTTGATGTGAGGGAGTTCACCTCCATCACCGACTACTTCATCATCACCAGCGGGAGTTCGAATAGACAGGTCCAGACGATTGCCAAGCATATCGTCCGAAGGATGCGGGAAGAAGGGTTCAAAGTCTATGGAATGGAAGGGGAGCAGCAGGGACATTGGGTGCTTATTGATTATAATGACGTGGTGATTCATGTCTTCTATCAGCCTGTCCGCGAGTTCTATGACCTTGAAGGTCTCTGGGTGGAAGCGCCAAGGGTGGAGTTGGAAGATTTATGATGAGATACGGTAGTGCGCAGCGCAGGATTTTTTTGCTTTCCCTTATGGTCTTTCTTCTTCAACTCGGCATTGTTCGGTCGGCCAATGCCATATCCGTGCAGGATGAGACCGTGATGGGGCAGAAATTCGTGGAGAGCATACGGAAGGAGTTCGATCTCCTGGATGATGACTTCGCATCAGACTACCTGAACGATTTGGGCCAGTATCTCATCCAGGCTGCCGAGACACGGCCTTTCCCTTTTCAATTTTACCTGATCCAGGACAATAACTTGAATGCCTTCGCAGGACCGGGAGGGCATGTTTTCATGTTTTCGGGACTCGTCTCTGCCATGGACACCGTCGATGAGCTTGCCGCAGTGTTGTGTCATGAGGCGGCCCATGTTACCGCCAGACACCTGTCGGAAAGGATGGAACAGGCTCAGAAGATCGGCTATGCCACCATGGCGGGCATGCTTGCAAGCATTCTCGTGGGAGGAAAGGCTGGTGGCGCCATCGCGAGCGGTACCGTCGCCGCCTCTATCCAAAAGCAATTGGGTTACAGCCGCGAAGATGAACGACAGGCGGATCAGATAGGCTTTCAATATATGTCCCGGAGCGGCTTTGATCCGGCAGGAATGATTGTAACGCTCACAAACCTTGAGAAAGGTCAGTATCATGGCGCAGACGTAATTCCACCTTATCTTTTGACCCATCCCGGAGGCGCGGAGAGGATCTCCAATATCCAATCCATGTTGAGCTCATCGACCAAAGGGGGAGAGAAGGACCAGAAAAGGAGGTACCAGGAGCTCTTTCCTTACTTCAGAACAGTGGTGAGAGCGAGGACGGGCGAGCCCCATGAAGTGGAGGCCCAGTTCCGAAAGGAGCTTGAAAAGGAGCCTGATTCTCCGCTTGCACTTTTCGGACTCGGTGTTCTCTGGCAGGAGAGATCTGAGCATGACAAGGCGATCGAGATCTTCCGAAAGGCGCTCAGAAACCGTCCCGATTCCCTCCCGATCATGAGAAAGCTGGCAGAATCATACCATCTGAAGGGAATGGACAAGGCGGCGGTCGATATCCTGGAGAAGGTCTTCAGGGCGAACACCCAGGATAAGGCTTCCCTGTATCTCCTGGCCAGATCGTATCAGAACATGGAGGATCACACCCAGGCCATCCGCATATTCGAGAGATTGCTTCTGCTCAAGCCTGTAAAAGATGAGATCTATTATAACCTGGGTGTCAGCTATGGCAGAGAAAACCGTCTCGCCCTGGCCCATTACAATTTCGGAATCTACTTCAAGAGACTGGGGGAGAAAAGCAAAGCGACATTTCATTTCCAGAAGGCGGAGGGCTTCTCCAGTGGAGACCCCGTGCTGGCTGAGAAAATTCGTGAGGAGGCTAAGCCGCTTCGCAGATGACGAAAACAGTTAACGGTTAACTCTCAAAATTAGTTGCTCTTCTCCGCTGTTTTCGGTTTGCCTGAGAGAGCCATGATCTTCTGCATGTATCCCCTGGCCAGTCCGATGAGCATCTCCTCGTCCGCCATCTTCCCCTTGTTCTCAGAAAGGGTTTTATTCGCCCATTCTACGATCCCTGCCAATCCTTCTCCCATGGCTTGCACCTGCTTCCATTCTTCAGGATTCTTAGCATCCACGAGCTTCCAGACTCCGGACATCCGTTTCAAATGAAAGGCGGAATTCTGGGGCGTTGACTCCTGGCAATAAGAGGGGTTCTCCATGCACGCCTGTAGCCGCTGCACCACCTGGACCTCCTCTTTCCATCCGAATTCACATGCCATGTAGAAGAACTTGGGCTCATCAGGCTTTTGCCTGATCATTTCGGACCACTTTGGGCCAAATACCTCGGCCCATCTTGGATCTGTGCCTGCGATCGGAAAGGCCAGAGCATTTCCCTGACGCCGGAATTTGTCTCCCAGAAGTTGTTTTGACTTCTGTTCCAATTCGAGAACTGCCTTTTCCACCTTCTTTCTGGCGGCTTCGAAGCCTTGAACCCTTTGCCGCAAATCCTCAGGCATGTACCCGAGAAATTCCATTATCTGTCCGTCAAGAGCCGCCTTTTTCAATTGAGGAGGAGGCTGGGAAGCAAGTTCGGGAAATTCCTTCCTCGTTCTGTCATGGAACAGCCGGGCAGAATTCTTGAGGTCTTCAGCGGCTGCGGCCTTGTCTCCCTTTGCAAGGTATGCGACAGCTCGATTGTAAAGGAGATCCGCGTCATTGGGGGCTGCCTGGAGTCCGGAATTGTAGTCGGCAAGAGCCAGGTCCAATTTCCCCATCAGAAAGTGAATATTCCCTCGATTGCAGTAACCATCGGCCGCGGCTGGCTCCAACCTGATCACCTCTGAAAAATCCTTCAGGGCTTCTTCGAATTTCTTCATTCCGGAAAAAACCAGACCTCTGTTGTAAAAAGCATCTTTCATGCCTTTGTTGAGTTCGATTGACCTAGAGTAGTCCTGTAAAGCTCTTTGCATGTCTCCCTTGTATTCATAAAGCCAGGCACGGTTGAAATAGGCATCCGAGTTTTTCTCGTTGACCTTGATCAGGGCTTCGACTCTTTTCATCTCCAGTTCAAAATCCAGTGTCACAGCATGTCTTATCTGAACCGGAGGGACCGGTGCTTGCAATTTTTCTACGGGTTTGCCAGGTGGCTGAGGGAGTGCTGCCTGCGGTTTTGCTACGGGTTTATCCGATGGCTGGGAGACCGCTGGTCCCGGTTTTTCTACCGGTTTTACGGATGGCTGAGATGCCTGCTTCTGAATGGGGATCTTTATAATCTTCTCGCCGCCCCAGCACAAAGGCACAAGTAGAAAAACGGCTATAAAAAGGAAGGCGGCAATAATGAAGGGGGACCTGCAAAGGCAAGTCCTTCCTCCAATATGAACTCCCTTTATGACTTTCATGATCCTCCTCCAGTTTTTGAGGTTGCGTGGCTCCATCGATCGAATGTACGCAGCCAACCATTACTACAAACTCAATCGTTAATGCAAGCGCTCGCTACAGAGAGCTTGTCACCTCAATCACCACCTGACTTGCCGACTTACTCGTTCAAAAGGTTTGACTTGAAATGCCCGGTGTGGTACGAAATCAAAAATGAATGACAATTCATTCAGCGCTCCTGAAAGCCGCTAATGACGATCACTGAAGGAGGGAAGGCTATGGACATCGTTGTTTGTGTCAAAAGGGTTCCCATGACACAGGAGGTTGATCTCGAGATCGACGCACAGCGCAGGGATGTGCGAAAGGACGTACTGGCTTACGTGATCAACGAGTGGGACAATTATGCTATTGAAGAGGCGATTCTTCTTAAAGAAAAACACGGAGGAACTGTTACGGCAGTCACCGTAGGTGCCGAAGATGATGAGGAGGTCCTCAGGAGGTGTCTGGCCATGGGGGCCGATAAGGCGCTCAGGATCGATCCGGGGGATATGACGCTCGATCCCTTTGTTGTATCCAAAGTCCTGGCAGGCGCTATCAAGGGCCTGCCGCTCGATCTTGTCCTCACCGGTGTACAGGCGGATGATCTCAATGAGGGCGCTGTTGGTGTCATGTTGGCAGAGCAGCTTTCTCTCCCCCATTGCTCAGTGGTGACGCGGGTGGAGCCTTCAGAGGGAGCGTTGACTGTCAGGGTGGAGCTCGAAGGCGGTACTGATGAGGTTTCCAAGATCAGACTCCCCGCCCTTCTGGCTATCCAGACAGGCATCAACGTCCCGAGGTATGTGTCCATTATGGGAATAAGAAAGGCGGCCAAGAAGGAACTGAATGTCGTGAAGGCGGAGGACCTTGGCCTCACTCAGGACGATCTTTCCCCAAGAACCATTATAGAAGAATTGTTCCCGCCCCCGGAGACCGCCGGGGCCCAGCTTATCGAAGGCGATCCGGCTACGGTTGCGGAGGAGATTCTCAAGATCATCAAGGAAAAGGGGGTGAGCTTATAATGGCCGACATATTTGTGATTGTGGAGCATAGGCAGGGAGAAGCAAGGGAAATCTCCTTCCAGGCATTGTGGAAAGCGAATGATCTTTCCAAGAAAATGAACGCCCCCGTAACAGCAATCGTCATGGGGGGGAAAGAGGAGCCTTTTGTGCCCGAGATCGCCTCCCGGGCAGACAAGGTCATAGTGATCGAGAACGAGAGCCTGCGGAATTTCACACCGGACCTTTATCTCGGAATTCTGCAGTCGCTGATCCAGGAAAACCGTCCTTTCATTACCCTTGTGGGCCATACTCCTTGGGGCATGGACCTGGGGCCTTCTCTCTCGGTTCGCACGGGGTATCCTGTCGCCACCGATTGTGTCGATGTTCTCATTGAGAATGATCGGCCGAAAGTTGTCCGACAAGTTTACTCGGGAAAGCTTTTTCAGAAGATGTCCTTTAAGGAGTCAGAAGGATATCTGATCACGTTGCGGGCAGGTGCGTTTCCATCCGACCGGGCCGGACAATATAAAGGAGAAGTGATCAGGAAGGATGTCCCTGCAGGACTTCCGGAGGTCCGAAGGCAGTTTGTAGCCTTTGAGGAATCATCCGCAGGCGCAATAGACATCACTCAGGCGGATCTCCTGGTATCGGTAGGAAGGGGAATCTGCGAGCAGGAGAATGTGGCCCTGGTTCAGGAACTGGCCGATCTCATGGGAGGGGTTCTCTCCTGTTCAAGGCCTGTGGTGGATAAGAACTGGCTCCCCAAATTCCACCAGGTGGGCACTTCGGGAAAATCGGTAAAACCGAAAGTCTATTTCGCCCTGGGGATCAGCGGTGCGTTTCAGCATGTAGCCGGAATCACCGGAGCGGGAACTATCATTGCTGTGAACAAGGATAAAAAGGCGCCGATTTTCAGAGTGGCCCATTACGGCGTTGTGGATGATCTGTTCAAAGTCGTGGAAGCGTTGAAGGGGAAACTCAAGAAATGAAATTCGAAACTCGAAATCCGAAATCCGAAATCCGAAACAATATCCAATGACCAAAATTCAAATGACTAAGTAACGCGGTGTCCGTGATACGTGTCCGTGTCCGTCATTGATCTTTTCACGTTCAGTCGCGCGTTAACGTTCAAAAGAATAAACGTTTTGAGCATTGGAGTATTCGTGCTTTGAATTTGTTTCGAATTTTGAGATTCGGATTTCGGATTTGATCAGAGACGATAATATACGATTTAGCCCCGGGATCGATGACAGGGCAAGCGTCGGAGAGGCGCAGATCGGGAGATCAGATGGACTTCGAGTTGACTAAGGAACAGAAGGACATTCAGAAGGCGGCGAGAGAATTTGCCCTGGGTGAGTTCCCTGAGAAAGCCCAGGAATTCGACAGGACAGAGACCTTTGACCGCGGGATATGGAAAAAGGCATGTGAGCTTGGCTTTGTCGGCGTGTTCATCGATGAGGCATACGGCGGCGCAGGGATGGGATTTTTCGAACACTGCCTCATCACCGAGGAGTTCTGGGCGGTGGACGCCGGGATGGGGAACGCGGTGATCACCGCCACCTTCGGGGCTGAGCTTCTCCGGATTTTTGCATCGGAAGAGCAGAAGAAAAAGTATCTGCCCCCTCTGGTCGAAGGAAAGGCGGTCATAGGTACTGCCATTACAGAGCCGGATGCAGGATCGGATGTGACGTTGGCTACGACCACGGCGGTGAAGGATGGGAATGAATATGTAATCAACGGATCCAAAATGTTCATCACCAACGGGACCATTGCAAATTACCTGAATGTCTTCTGCCTGACAGACCCCGATAACCCTGACAGGCACCGCAGGCATTCTTTCTTTATCGTGGAGACGGACCGGCCGGGGTATGAGGCAAACAAGCTCCACGGAAAGCTCGGCATCCGCGCGAATGACACGGCGGAGGTCTTCTTCAACAATGTTCGTATCCCTGCGTCCAACCTGGTCGGCAGGTTAGGGGACGGCTTTAAAGAGTTGATGGCCTTTTTCAATCTCACAAGGCTCCATATCTGCGCAATGGCGGTAGGCATAGCCCGGGCGGCTCTGGAAGAGTCCGTAAAGCACATCAAGAAGAGGAGCCAGTTCGGTGCGCCGCTCGCCTCATTTCAGGTAAACCAGTTCAAGATTGCGGAAATGGCGACCATGATCAGGGCCGCACGAAACCTTTACTATGAGGCCGCGTGGCTGACGGACAAGGGGAAAATGGATCATGCGCTGACCGCTATGGCAAAGTGGTTCTCGGGTCAGATAGCGGTGAAATGCGCGGATCATGCGCTTCAAATGCACGGCGGATATGGGTACATTGACGAGTACAAGGTGCAGAGAATCTACAGGGACGCAAAAATTGTAGAGATTTACGAGGGCACCAAGGAGATCGAGAAACAAATCGTGGCCAAATCTTACCTGCGCTGATGCGAAGTCAACTTGTTTGTGAGACGTGACACTGGCCGGGCGGGGTGGCGGCAGGAGGCAGACAGAGAAACTCACCATCACGAAGAGCACGAAGGATAAAGATGCTATTCAGGACAATTCTTCGTGCTCTTCGTGTTCTTGGTGGTGAATCCCCTGTTTTCGTTCTCTTTGTATCAGTGAAAGGAATTTCTCGTCGGCCGGCGGCATGAGAAAATTGCCAAGCTCCTTTGGCTCAACCCATGCCAAGGATTCGCAGCCGATCGGGACGGGTTCTTCATCCGGCGCGGAGCATTTGTAGAGATGGAGCGAGATGGACTTGCTTTCGTACTCGTGCTCCACCCTGCAGAGGAACCGTTCGACCCTGATGTCGACTCCAAGCTCTTCCCTGATCTCCCTCTCAAGACATTCAGGCAGGGTCTCCCCCTCCTCCTTCTTGCCCCCGGGAAACTCCCAGTATCCTGCAAGGTGACTTCCTACAGGTCTTTTCGTTATGAGAATTTTGCCATGCCTTTGTATCAGACCCGCTGCAACCTCTAAATGAGGCTTATTCTTTCTCAACTGGCAACCCCCCCATTCTCAGACGAAGGTATGCCTCGCCTGCCTCCTCATGCTGGGGCGCGAGATTAAGGATCTTCCCATAGGTCGCCAGGGCTTCCGAGTTCCGACCCTTCTTCTCCTGGAGCCGTGCAATCTGAAGAAGGAGATCCAGATCTTTCGGGGTCAGTTTCAGAATCTGATGCATCTGCTCAAGGGCAAGATCCTCCTTGCCCATTTTCAGATAGGCGAGAACAAGATAGTTTCTGAGATCCACATCAGCGGGCAGGGAACGGATGGCGGACTCTGCGGTATCAATGATCCTGGAGTACTCTCCCCGGTTGGCGAGGTATTCGAGCATGAAGGAATAGGACTGGAGATCCTTGGGGTTCAGGGCCACCAGGGTCTGGGCGGTCTTGAAAGCGAGGTCGTCCTTCTTCTGCCTCCTGTAGATGTCGAAAAGGATACTGCGGACCTCCCCTTCCTGTGGGTGCGCTGCGGCATATTTTTCAAGGTGTGGAAGGGCTGCCTGGAGATCTCCCGATTCGTAAGCCAGAATACCGAGATTGTACATCACGGTCCGATTTTCCGGCTCGAGGGAGAGTATTCGGTTATATACCTCTCGGAGCTTTCGAGTATCCTTTCTCTTCTCTGCAATCTGGCTCATCAGGAGAAGTCCGTTCATTGAATCGGGACTCTTGCGGAGCAGATCGCTCAACTGTTTTTCAGCCTCTTCCAGTTTACCCCTCCTGACCAGATGTTCTGAAAGCCTCATCTGGCCATCCTTGTCCTCCGGCCTCAGGCGGATCGCTTCGCCGAGATAAAAGTCTGATTTCTCCTGATCTCCCGCTTTTTCGTAGAGACTCGAAAGATTGTAACAGAGATTGGGATCGCTCTTGTCCAGTTCAAAAGCTCTGGTGTAACTGTGGATGGCCTTGGGGATTTCCGAAATCAGAGAATAAAGGTAGCCTATGGTCTTAAGAAGAGCTGCCTGCTCCCCTTTATCCGCCCTCTTGAGCACCTCTTCGTATTCTGCGATGGCCTCTCTTGTCTTTTTGGACTTCTCCAGGGCGGAAGCATATCGGAGCCGGATTCCGGAGTTATCGGGCTGCGCCTGGACCAATCTCTTCAACGAGGAGAGAATGCCGGCCGTCTGGTTCATGGCCTCATAAGCCTCAAGAATCTCCTGCAGCACCTGAGGATCCTCTTTTTCCCGGGCCATGGACTCGAGCAGCGCGACAGCTTCCTGCCACTTCCGCTGCGACTTGTACTCCTCGAGCAGCCTTGTTCGGATGCGCCGCTCCTGAGGAGCCGCCTTCAACGCCTCTTCCAGGACTTCGAGCTTTCGTGCCGGTTCGATCACGCGTTCGGCCTTATCCAGCCAGTCCTCCACAAAGGGCCGGACCAGGATATCAATGAAGCCTATTTCCTTGTTGAAATGTTTGACGTGAACTTTAAAACGGTGTTCCCCTCCGGACGGTTCTTTCGGCAGCAGGCTTGCCATTGGAAGTTTCTCATAGGAAAGGGCGGGAATGTCCAAAGCTCCGGCATAAAGGCGAACCCCGACATTGAAGGTAACCGTTGTTGAGATTTTGAGGATTTTTACCTTGTCTTGCGGGTGCAGTTCGAGTGTATCCCCGTTCAATGCCAGGAGAACTTCATCGTTTTTCTGCATAAGCATGGATTGAAATCGGGGAGAAGCGCTGTAGTATCCCGGCCAGATCCACCAGGCAACCAGGAAGACTCCCAAAACGATCAGCAGGACGACCCAATACGTTCTTCTCGTCTTCCGTCGGGGCTTTCTTCTGACCTTCCTCACAACCTATTCCTTTGCCTTGGACACCTTTTTCCCAGCCGTCCCTTTGGATGGCTCGGTTTCCCATAAAAGGAGGATTGGGCTGGCAACATAGATGGAGGAGTAAGTTCCTGTAACAATCCCTACCAACAATGCGAAAACGAAATCACGGATCACCGGTCCGCCGAGGAAAATCATGATGATCAACACTATAAGCGTCGTTGTGCCCGTCAGAATGGTTCTGCTCAGAGTCTCGTTGATGCTGATGTTCATAATCTCGTGGAGTCTTCGTTTTCTGAGTTTTCCCAGATTCTCACGGATGCGGTCGAAGACGACGATGGTATCATTCAGGGAGTACCCCACGATTGTCAAAAACGCCGCCACAATGGTGAGAGATATCTCCCGGTCGGTGAGGGCGAACGCCCCGATCACTATAATCACGTCGTGGATAATGGAGACAATGGCGCCCAGGGCATATCGCAGATTCATGAACCAGCAGAGGGCCATGGTTACGCCCAGGGCGATGACGATCAGCCATGTCACACCGACCCCGATGATGGACGCAAGTGAACTGGCTCCAATCAGGCAGGCCGCCATGATGATGCTCATCAGCCACTTGTGCTCGAATCGTCCAGAAATATACACGGCCATCATGAGAACAGCATAGAAAATGGCGTAGAGAGCCTTTGTCCTGAGATCCTCACCCACCTGAGGTCCGACCATTTCCACCCGCCGCAGCTCGACACCCTCGCTGAGTTGAGAGGAGAGAGTGTTTCTGACCTTTTCTTCCAGCCCGGTCAGTTTCACGTCGGGTTTCGACACTCTGATCAGATACTCGGAATGCTCCTTTTCTCCGAACTCCTGAATGATGCTGTCGCCGAGCTGGATCGGCTCAAGGGCCTGTCTGAGCTCGGACGGGGAGTGTCTTTTCTCAAGTTTCACCTGTATGACGATGCCGCCCGCAAAATCCACGCCGTAATTAGGCCCTCCCCTCCAGGCGAGAAGGAGAATGGTGATCAGAATCGCGGCTGCGGAAATACCGAGAGCAATGTATCTCCTGCCGACGAAATTAAGGTTTATACCGGGTCTAAAAATTTCCATATCGGCTCCGCTCAGATGCTGATTGTTTTCCAGCGTTTTTGCACATAAAGGTAGTCAAAAAGGATGCGAGTAGCGAACACGGCCGTGTATATATTGGAGATAAGGCCGATCGTGAGGGTCACGGCAAATCCTTTCACAGGCCCTGTCCCGAATTGGAACAGCACCAGGGCCGCAATGAGGGTAGTGACGTTGGAGTCAAGAATAGTGACCATGGCGCGAGCATAGCCGGCCTCCATAGCCGCCCTCACCGGTTTTCCAAGTCTCAGCTCTTCCTTGATTCTTTCATATACGAGCACATTGGCATCCACGGCCATTCCTATGGTCAGGATAATGCCGGCGATCCCGGGAAGAGTCAGCGTAGCCCCGAAAGCAGCCAGTCCGGCCATGATGAAGGGCACATTCAGGATGAGGGCCAGAGCCGCGATCACTCCGGAGAGCTTATAGTAAGAGGCCACAAGGACAAGAACGATAATTCCCCCCACCAGCATGGATCTGAATCCCTGCTCGATGGAATCCCTTCCGAGAGATGGGCCGACCGTCCTCTCCTCCAGGATCTTGACCGGGGCGGGCAATGCCCCTGCTCTGAGCACAATGGCCAGATCCTTGGCCTCATCCATAGTGAAGCTGCCGGTGATCTGTGCCTTTCCCCCGCCGATCTTGTCCCGGATCACGGGAGCCGAATAGACATTTCCGTCGAGAACGATGGCCAATCTTTTGCCGACGTTCTCGCCGGTGACCCTCTCAAAAAGCCTGGCTCCCCGGGAATCAAAGGAGAGCGAAACGTAGGGTTCGCCGTACTGGCTGTCAATCGCCACTCTTGCATCGGTAATGTATTCTCCTGTGATCATTGTTCTTCTCTTCAGGAGAAAAGATGCCTGTTTCTTTTGATTGCTCTTCCGATCCACCACGCTCTGATGCAGGATTTCACTCCCAGGGGGAACATTGCCTCTCAAGGCATCCTCGAGGCTATTCTCTTCATCCACGAGCTTGAACTCGAGAAGCGCAGTCTTGCCAATCAGCTCCTTGGCCCTCTCCGGTTCCTTGACCCCCGGAAGTTGAATGAGAATTCTGTGATCCGCCTGAGGTCTGATGTCCGGTTCACTCACCCCGAACTGATCTATTCTGTTGCGGATGGTCTCCAGGGCCTGTTCAGAAGCGAGACGCATGATCTGGCTCTTTGCATTGGCGCTCATCGCCATGGTATAGACGATGCCTTTGTCGGACTTGACCGGCCTGTCAAAAGTGAAATCCTGATAATTCGGCGCCACCTGCTCCTCGAATGTTTTTCCATCCTCTCCCCTGAGCAGGGCAAGCTGGATCCCGGTTGTACCGGCCCTTTTCAAATCCGCGTACCGGATTTTGTTCTTGCGAAGATCCTGCTTCAGATCCTCCGCCACTCTCTCGATGTGACTCTCCACAGCCCTTGCAGCTTCTACCTCCAGGGTCAGGTGAACCCCGCCCTGCAGGTCCAGGCCGAGATGGATCTTCTCCTGCGGCAGAACACCGGACCACCAGGGAGGAAGCTCCGGACTGATGGAAGGGATCAGATAGATGAGGGAAGCCAATATGAGTACGGCAAGAATTGCAACGCGCAAGCCTATGCTCTTTGACACGTATTTCTCCTTCAACATGCTGCCCCGCGGCAGGCGCGGGGTCCCGAACGTCCGTTCTCCGGGGTTAGTTCTATTCGTTTTCTACTTTGGCCGGGGGACCGCTCATTACCCCGGCTATAGAGCCTCTGGATACCTTCACCCTCACCTTAGGGGCGATTTCCATGGTCACGATCTCGTCAGTGATGCCGGTCACCACTCCATGAAGGCCGCCTGAACTCACCACTCTGTCACCCTTCTTGATCGCAGAAAGCATAGCTTTATGCAGTTTCGCCTTCTTCTGCTGTGGTCTGATCAGCAGAAAATAGAAGATGGCGAACATCAGGATAAGAGGGATAAAGGCGCCTAAGCCTCCACCCTGTCCTCCCGTTCCACCGGATCCCATGGCGTACGCTAGATAATCCATTCCCGAACCTCCTCTTCTTTCCTCAGAATCCTATTTTCAGCCGGCGACTCTCCAACCAGGCTCGAATTCATGCTGCACGAAAATTCGTCAGTGGCTGATGTTCTTCGTGCTCTCCGTGTCCTTCGTAATGAAACAAAGACTTTTCGAGGATGGGCTGTTTCATCAGGAAAAAGACGAAGAGCTCTCCATCCATATTTCTTTGATCAACCCGGCCTGTCGACCACTCACTCCGTGAACGATTCCCTCTGTGCTTGACGGTATTCCTCGCAAAAGCGTTCGTACCTGCTTTCACGGAGGGCTTTGCGGATCTCGGCCATCAGGCGGATATAATAGTAAACATTATGGATGCTGTTCAACCTATAAACGAGAAGTTCGTTGGACATGAAGAGATGCCTGAGATAAGCCCTCGAGAAGTGACTGCAGGTATAGCAATCGCAACCTTCTTCAACAGGCCTTGGATCCTCTGCATAGCAGGCATTCTTTATAACCAGTTTTCCCGTTCGGGTGAAGAGCGTTCCGTTCCTGGCGTTGCGGGTGGGCAGAACGCAATCGAACATGTCCACTCCGTACCCGACCGCATCCAGAATATCCTCCGGTTTCCCCACTCCCATGAGGTAGGTCGGCTTCTCCTCGGGAAGAAATTGTATCGCCTCATGAATAACTCTGTTCCTTGTCTCCCTGTCTTCGCCGACGGAAAGTCCCCCCAGAGCATATCCGTCGAAGCCCATCGCCACCAGGTCTCTTGCGCTTCTTTCCCGCAGATCGGGATAGACACCGCCCTGTACAATTCCGAAGAGTGCCTGGCCCTGCGGTCTTGTTTTCATGCAGATCTCGGCCCAGCGTGAGGTAAGGCCGACCGAGTCGGCCACATAGCCGTACTCGGCAGGGTAAGGCGCGCACTCGTCAAAGCACATGATAATATCGGCGCCAAGGGCTTGCTGAACCGCCATGGCCTCTCTCGGGCCCAGGAAGCACTCTGCTCCATCAAGATGGGATCGAAAGGTGACCCCTTCCTCGGAAATGGATCTCAGGGCGGAAAGACTGTAGACCTGAAATCCCCCGCTGTCCGTGAGAACGGGTCTATCCCAGCCCATGAAGGAATGGAGACCTCCAAGCTTTTCGATCAACCTGAGCCCAGGCCTCAAGAAAAGATGATAGGTATTGGCCAGGACAATTTCAACGCCGCTTTCCTTGAGGTCTTCGGGCGAAAGCGCCTTAACTGAAGCCCTCGTTCCTACGGGCATGAAAACAGGGGTTTCGATCTCCCCGTGAGAAGTTCTGATCCTGCCCACCCTCGCTCGACTACCCGTGTTCTTGTGGAGAATCCTGAATTCCATAACGCAGATTCAAATGGATTTCACAGATGCCGCAGATTTCGATTCATGCAAAGCCAAGCTTTCCTTTCAGCCCGGATATTATAGATCCGTGTAATCTGCGTAATCAGCGCTAAACGATGAGCATTGCGTCCCCATAACTGTAAAATCGGTACGAGTTTTCAACGGCATGCCGATACGCCTCCTTGATCAAGTCCAGGCCGGCAAGGGCTGAGACAAGAAAGAGGAGAGATGAACGGGGCAGATGAAAATTGGTCAAGAGGCCGTCGATCAGCCTGAACCGGAATCCGGGCGTGATGAGAAGATCCGTTTTTCCCCTGCAGGGACCGATGCTCTCCATAGTTGCGGCAGCGGTCTCGAGTGCCCTTACAACGGTAGTGCCGACCGCGATTACCCTTCTGCCATCCGACTTCGCCCTGCGGATTGCATCAGCAGCACCCGCTTCTATGAAAAATTCTTCCTCCCCCACCCGGTGTTTCCGGATGTCTTTGGTCCTGACGGCCTTGAACGTTCCGTAACCCACGTGAAGCGTGACTTCTACGAGAGCTATGCCCGATTGCGTCAATAGGGTATTCGTCTCTCTCGTGAAATGAAGTCCTGCTGTCGGCGCGGCGACCGCGCCTTTCATCCGTGCAAAAACGGTCTGATATCTTTCCCGATCCAATTGGGTCAGGCCGCTCCCCTCCTCTCTCCGTATGTATGGAGGAACCGGAACAGTGCCATGGTCTTCGAGATAATGCTCCAGGGAAGAGACGCCCTGAAACCGGATCCTGAGCAGCCCATCCGGTTTTACGGACTCGACCACACCACTTAGATTGTTGTCAAAGAACAGCGAACTTCCTTCCCTGGGTCTCTTGGATGATTTCAGGAGACACAGCCGGGACTCTCTCCCGTCGGAGTCGGTGGTCGGATGATCCAATATGAGGATCTCTACCCGTCCGCCACTTTTTTTCCTGCCGAAAAGCCTGGCCGGTACAACCTGGGTATTGTTCACCACCAGCAAATCACCGGGTTTGAGCAGACTGGGAAGATCATAGAAAAAATGATCGGAAAAACCCCTCCGACGGCGATCTACAACAAGAAGGTGCGAGTGGTCACGCCTCTCTGCAGGGATCTGGGCGATCAGGTGCTCGGGCAGTTCATAATCGTAATGGTCGATGTCAAACATTGAAGCTCCCTGCAGCCCCGCCTACGGGATTTTTCTTCGCTACGCTCGAACACCCCACCCTTCGGGCGGGTCCCCATGTTCCGCTTCGCTACGACACGATGCAGGGAATCTTCCACCTCACGAGGACTGTCTGTCTGTTTTGGCCTCGCTCGCTAACCCCGCAACAAGCTGCGGGGGAAAAAGGACACCGCCCCGAAGGGGTGGAACTCCAAGCGAAGCGAGGAGAATGCGCTCGCTGTTTCGGTTCAGGATTTCACGAAAGTTTATAGGCTAGTGAAAAGGAGTAGTTCTGTCAAACCTTTTATACAATTCCAGATGAGAAATTGCCGAGGAGACAACGCGTTGAGCCCACATAGGGCTTGATATCTATGTGCAGAAGAGTTAGCTTGAAAAGCTATTTGGAAACACGACATGATCGAATCCCCCAACAGAGTGAAGATCGATCTTTCCTCCCTCGTGAAGAATCTCGAGCTTGTGAAGGGCTTCCTTGGTCCGGAAACGAAGATCATGGGCATCGTCAAGTCCGATGCGTATGGGCATGGTCTCGTTCCGGTCGCGAAGGTGCTGGAGGCGAAAGGAATCTACTGCCTTGGAGTAGCTCATCCGGAAGAGGGTGTTGCACTCCGCAAAAGCGGCATTCAGTGCCCGGTAGTTATTCTCTGCGGTATCCGAAGCAGAGATGATGCGGCCGAAGCGCTCGCCCGAAGGCTGACTCCGGTGATTTTCGATATGGAAGCCGTGGAGCTGCTTTCTGCCGAGTGCCTGAAGAGAGGGAAAAAGATCGGTGTTCATCTCAAGGTGGATACGGGCATGAACCGGCTTGGAGTTCCTTCTGAGAAGGTTCCGGGGTTTATGAGGAGGCTGACGGATTTCACTATGCTTGAGGTCAGGGGATTGACCTCCCATCTCTCCTCTGCAGATGAGCCGAACCCGGAGTTCACTGAGATGCAGATCGAGCGTTTCGAGAGGGCTGTAAACGAAGGTCTATCGATGGGATTCAGACTCGACTTCAACAACCTGGCCAACAGCGCCGGTGTGATAAGGTACAAGAGGTCCCATTTCAACATGGTTCGACCCGGCATTATGCTCTATGGCGGTCTTCCCTCCCCCGACTTCCCTGACCCGCCTCCACTCGCGCCGGTGATGCTTTTTTGTGGGAAAGTGCTGCAGGTCAGGGATTTGCCTTCCGACACGCCTGTAGGTTATGGAAGAACCTACTACACGACCGGGGCGCAAAAGGTCGCGGTTGTTTCAGCCGGGTACGGGGATGGGCTCCCCCGGAGCCTCTCAAACAAAGGGGCCGTGTTGATCCGATCCAGGCGATGCCGACTGTTGGGAACGGTTTGCATGAACATGGCCGTATGCGATGTTACCGGGATGGAAGGGGTAGCGGTTGGTGACGAAGCCGTCTTTCTCGGCGCAACGGGCGGAGAGGCGGTTACCGGGGATGATCTCGCCCGATGGGGGAATACCATATCCTATGAGGTCTTCTGCTCCATCGGCCAGAGGCATATCAGGGAATATTCATGAGAAAGAGACTGCAGGACATTCTGAATGCGGGCCTTGAAAAGTGTTTTCAGGCGGAATCGTTGAAGAGGTGCCCCATACCCAACTACAGCGTCGAAGTCCCGAACCACGCAGGATTCGGACATTTCGCAACCAATCTGCCGCTGCTGCTGGCTTCGAGTCAGGGAAGGCCCCCAAGGGAAATCGCAAGAATCATTCTGGCAAATATTCTCGATCAGGATGGGTTGATTGAAAAGACGGATATAGCGGGCCCAGGTTTCATCAATTTTTCGATTGCCAGGAATGAGTGGTTAAATCTTCTTTCACGGATTGTCTCATCCGGTGCAGAGTACGGGAGGAGCGATCTGGGAAGGGGAAAGAAAACAGTGGTGGAATTCGTGAGCGCCAACCCCACAGGCCCCCTTCATCTTGGACATGGTCGGGGTGCCGCTCTGGGGGATACCCTTTGCCGCATACTCAATTTCTGCGGGTTCGACGTCACACGTGAGTTCTACATCAATGACGCTGGTCAGCAGATCAGGCTTCTGGGGGAATCGGTGTTCAGCAGGTGGAAGCAGACCGTGGATCCCGGTCATCCCTTCCCCGAAAAGGGTTATCATGGAGAGTACATCCTCGATCTGGCCAGACAGATATCGATGCAAGAGGACTTGGGCAACATGGCGGAAGAAGATGCCATCGCCTTTTGCTCACGGTTCGGCAAAGAAAAAATGCTGGAAGAGATTCGATCCGATCTGAAGGAGTTTCGGGTCCATTTCGACACCTGGTCCAGTGAAACCGATCTGCATGGTTCAGGGCTCCTGGAACAATCGCTCCAGGCGCTTCGCCAGAGAGGAATGGTTTACGAAAGAGACGGGGCCATGTGGATCAGGACCACTGATTATGGAGATGACAAGGATCGGGTCATTCGCAAGAGGGACGGCCAGTATACCTATTTTGCTTCGGACATTTCCTATCATCTTCAGAAGTGGAGCAGAGGGTTTACCGGTGCTATCAATATCTGGGGAGCGGACCATCATGGCTACGTTCAAAGAGTGAAAGCGGCCTTGAACAGCAGTGGCGTCGAAGAAGGGTGGCTCTCGGTTCTGCTGATCCAGCTCGTGAAGCTCTGGAAAGGCGGCCAGGAAGTGAAGATGTCCAAGAGAGCCGGCCAATACGTCACACTGAGAGAACTTCTGGAAGAAGTAGGAGTGGATGCGGCAAGATTTGTTTTTCTTACCAAGAATCACGATTCGACGCTCGACTTCGATGTGGATCTCGTGAAGAAACAGGACAGCGATAATCCTGTGTATTATGTTCAGTACGCCCATGCAAGGATTTGCAGCATCTTCAGAAGGGCTGCGGAGGAGGGGCTTCCGGTACATTGGGACCCGCCGCCGGTTCTCGGCAGATTGACGGCAGAGGAGGAGATGGCGCTCATCAGGAACATGGCGGAATTCCCTCCACTCCTGGAGGATGCCTGTGGGAAACTTGAGCCTCACCGTCTGACGTATTATCTGGCGGATCTGGCCGGGCTTTTCCACAAGTACTTCAACATGGGGACGAAGAATGCCGAGTATCGAGTCATCAATACCGATGATGTAGAACTGAGCCGAGCAAGGCTATTTCTGGCCGGTGCATTGCGAATCGTCCTTGAAAACGGCCTGGGACTGCTCGGGATCACCGCACCTGAGAAGATGTAATAGGTACCCTGGAACATGGCCCGGAAGAGACCCCCCTCCTCTAAGGGGAACAGCGGAAAATATCACCTGGAGATGAGCTCTCTCTCTCTCTTTTTCTGGGGATTCTGTCTCTGTTTTCTCCTCGCGTGGGTTTTTGTGCTGGGTGTGCTGGTAGGGCGGGGATTCCTGCCGAGCGCTGTCAGCACCATTTCCGACCTGAAGTCGCAGATAAGCAGACTGCAGGGTATTGTTCCACACGGCAAGACATCCCCCCCTGAGCCCCAGAAGATCGAGAAGGATCCGAAGCTGGCCTTTTATGAAAAGCTCTCCAGCAAGAAGGAAGAGGTAAAGAAAAAGGGCACGAAAGAGGAAAAAGCCGCAAAGCCTGAGGACTCGGTGAAGGCAGTGGCGGAACCGAAGGATAAAGCAGTTCCGCCGACTGCCAAACCGGTTGAAAAGAGCCCGGAAGAAGCGGCAGGGATCCAATATACGGTCCAACTGGCATCACTCGAAGACAGGGGAAAGGCTGAAGGAATGGTCAATCGCTTGAAAACGGGCGGATTTGATGCTTACTTCTATGAGGTAAAGATCAAAGGGAAAACCTTCTACCGCATCCGAAGCGGAAAATTCAAGTCCAAAGAGGAGGCCGGCATTCACGCCAGAAAAGTGGCTGAAAAGGCCGGGATCAATGGGATCGTTTCCAAATTCGACTGAGGTCATGATCAGGAAGGCCATCATTGAAGATATCAGGCCTGTCCACAGACTGCTGAGCAGCTACGGGGAGAAAGGACTTCTCCTTGCCAGGCCTTTGAGCGAGCTCTATGATCATTTGAGGGACTTTTCAGTACTCACCGTTCAGGGCGGTGCCGAGCCCATTATCGGCGTCTGTGCGCTTGGCATCTGCTGGGAAGATCTTGCTGAAATTCGATCGCTCGCTGTCGCGGAAGGATACAAGAGGATGGGGTATGGGGCCCGCCTCGTGCAAGGCTGCCTCGAGGAGGCTGTCTGCCTTGGATTGAAAAAGGTCTTTGCACTAACGTACGTGGAGGGTTTTTTTGCAAGTCTGGGGTTCAGGAGAGTGGAAAAGTCCGTTCTTCCTCACAAGGTGTGGGCGGACTGCCTGCGATGCGCCAAATATCCGGACTGCGACGAAACCGCAATGGTAATCGATCTGGGCTCTTCGGGCCGTAAAAGGAGCGATGCATGTTTGGAATAGGGTTGCCGGAACTCATTATCATCCTGGTTGTCGCCCTCATTGTATTCGGGCCCAAGAAGCTCCCGGAACTGGCCAAGGCCTTGGGCAAGGGGATGGCGGAATTCAAGAAGGCTACCCACGAGATCAAGGAGAGCCTGGAATCGAACGAGGATCTGCAGTCGGTCCGGAAGGACCTGGCAGATTCCGTGACGGGTCTCGACCACCCCGAAACTCCGGCGGAGGCCGAAAAACCTGAGGAGGAAACCGCGAAGTTCGAGGGATACGATCAGGTAATCGAGTCATACGAAAAGCTGAAGGCGGAAGAAGACCAAAACCCCAACGACAAGAAGAAGGATCCTGCGTTGGAAGCGAAAGACGATCATGCCGGCTAATGGACAGCCCCTCATGGCCCATCTGGGTGAATTCAGAAAGAGACTGGTTGCCAGTGCGATTGCAGTCGGCATAGGCTTTGCAGTCTGCTATGCCTTCTCTGAAGAACTCTTCGAAATACTTGCCCAGCCCCTGAAGAGCAACCTTGCCGAAGGGGAAAGGCTTGTCTTCACGAACCTTCCGGATATGTTTTTCGTTTATCTGAAAACCGCGTTTGTAGCGGGCCTTCTCCTTTCGTCTCCCTTCATTTTTTATCAGATATGGATGTTTATCGCTCCGGGGTTGTACAGGAGGGAGAAGACGCTCGTCCTCCCGTTCATCTTTTTTTCAACACTCCTTTTTGTGGGAGGGGGGCTTTTCGGGTATTTCGTCGTATTCCCCTTCGGATTCAAATTCTTCTTGAGTTTTGAAAACGAGTTCCTGCAGGCCCTCCCTTCAGTCAAACAATACTTCTCCTTTTCCATAAAGCTTCTCCTGGCCTTCGGACTGGTTTTCGAACTGCCGGTGGTTCTCTTTTTTCTTGCACGAATAGGCGCGGTAACCCCGGCCTCTCTCCGTAAAAAGCGAAAATATGCCATTCTTATGTGCTTCATCGTCGGAGCGGTCATCACCCCCCCGGACGTGATTACTCAGTTCATGATGGCCGTGCCCCTGATCGTTCTGTATGAAGTAGGGATCATCGCAGCAATGGTCGCAGGAAAGAGAAAGCCGGTAGCAGCAGAATCTCCGCCGGCGGAATGACCTCTGGAAAGAGGGTCCGGCGTTTAGAGTTCAGGGTCCAGAGTTCAAGGTTTGGAAGACGAAATGCCGTGAAATTCGCCAAGTCAAAAAAAGCCGCCCTCGCAACGCAAGGACGGCTTCAACCTTTAGCTGTCAACAATTAACTATTCACAATTAACGATTACCTATTTCTTCACCTCTTCGAAATCCGCGTCCACAACGTCCTCGTCTTTGGGCCTTCCGCCAGGCGCGGAGTCAGGCCCCGGGCCTCCCGCCTCCTGAGCTCCGCCTGTCGCCTTTGTATAAAGGGCTTCGGCAATCTTATGCGAGGTTTGGACCAGTTCGTCGGTCAGCCGCTTGATCTCCTGGGTGTTCTCAGTGCCCATGGCGCCCTTCAGGTTCTCAATGGCCTTTGTGATGTCGCTCTTGGTGGACTCGTCAATTTTGTCCCCTGCCTCTTTCATGGATTTCTCGACATTGTAGATCAGCGAGTCTGCTGCGTTTCGTGCATCGATAAGCTCTCTCTTCCTCTTGTCCTCTTCGGAATGGAGCTCGGCGTCTTTTACGAGTCTCTGGATCTCTTCTTCGCTCAAACCGCTCGATGCGGTGATCTTGATGGATTGCTCTTTCCCGGTCCCCATGTCCTTTGCGGAAACATTCACGATTCCGTTTGCATCAATATCAAAGGTGACTTCAATCTGGGGAACGCCTCTGGGCGCGGGCGGAATGCCTACCAGCTGAAAACGTCCCAGGGTTTTGTTGTACGCCGCCATTTCCCGTTCGCCCTGAAGCACGTGGATCTCCACCGCAGGTTGGTTGTCCGCGGCTGTTGAGAAAATCTGACTTTTCCTGGTAGGTATGGTGGTGTTCTTTTCAATCAGCTTCGTCGCAACACCGCCAAGGGTCTCTATCCCGAGCGAAAGCGGGGTTACATCCAGGAGAAGAACGTCCTTCACTTCCCCCTTTAACACACCCGCCTGAATTGCGGCGCCAATTGCCACCACTTCGTCAGGGTTTACGCCTTTGTTCGGCTCGCGGCCGAAGATTTCCTTCACCTTCTGCTGAACCTTCGGCATACGCGTCATACCGCCGACCAGAATGGCTTCATTGATTTCCTGAATCTTCAGCCCGGAATCCCTGATCGCAGTGCGGCAGGGCTCCACCACCCTTTCGATAAGGTCGTCAACCAATGACTCCAGCTTCGCTCTGGTCAGTTTGATGTTGAGATGCTTTGGTCCGCTGGCATCGGCCGTGATGAAAGGGAGATTGATATCGGTTTCCATAGAGCTGGAAAGCTCCATCTTGGCCTTTTCAGCGGCTTCCTTGAGTCTTTGAAGGGCCATTTTGTCATTTCGCAGATCGATGCCCTGGTCCTTCTTGAACTCACTGGCCAGATAATCCACTACCCTGAGATCGAAATCCTCGCCACCAAGATGGGTATCGCCATTCGTCGCCTTTACCTCGAAAACTCCCTCCCCGATTTCCAGGATGGAAATATCAAAGGTCCCGCCCCCAAGGTCGAACACCGCGATCTTCTTGTCGCCTTTCTTATCGAGTCCGTACGCGAGAGAAGCTGCGGTCGGCTCGTTGATGATCCTCAGCACGTTGAGGCCTGAAATCCGCCCCGCATCTTTTGTGGCCTGTCTCTGGCTGTCATTGAAATAGGCCGGTACCGTGATCACCGCCTCACTCACTTTTTCTCCCAGGTAGTCCTCCGCCGTCTGCTTCATCTTCACCAGGATCATTGAGGATATCTCGGCGGGGCTGTAATCTGTACCCCTCACATGGACATGCGCGTCCCCATTTGAGGCTTTGCTGATCTTGTAAGGCAGGATCTTGATATCTCTCTGCACTTCAGGGGAATCATACTTTCTGCCTATCAGTCTCTTCACGGCAAATATCGTGTTGTCCGGGTTGGTGACAGCCTGTCTCTTAGCGATCTGTCCAACCAGCCTTTCTCCTTTTTCAGTGAATGCAACAATGGAGGGAGTCGTCCTGCTTCCCTCGGCATTGGCAATGACCACCGGATCCCCCCCTTCCATGATCGCCACACATGAGTTGGTCGTACCAAGATCGATTCCTATTACTTTAGCCATTTCTTCCTCCGTATCTAATAGCGTTTATCGAAACTGCCTTATCGGGGGATCTCCTCCCTCTTTTCTGCTTCTGGCCGGCCTTTACTCACAACGACCATGGCCGGACGTATGAGACGACCATTCAAGGTGTATCCCTTCTGCAGTTCCTGGATGACCGTTCCGACAGGGGCCTGATCATCCTCTTTTTCATAAACAGCCTCGTGATAACGCGGGTCAAAGGGAGCGCCCGAGGTATGTACTTCCTGAACCCCTGACTTTCCGAGGCTGTCCTTCAATCCCTTCAGCGTCAGTTCCACGCCCTCTCTGAGCGCATCCAGCGACTTCTCATCGCGCGCGTGGGCTACCGCTTTATCGAGATTATCCATGAACGGCAAAATGGATTTCACCAGATTCTCGTTCGCGTACTTTATCCACTCCTCTTTGTCCCTGGCCGCTCTTTTCTTGATGTTGTCGACTTCCGCCATGGAACGAAGATAGAGATCATGGTCGCGGTCCGCTTTCTCCTTCAACTCGCGAAACGCTTCCACTACTTCTTCTTTTGTCATTTTTTCCAGCGATGCTTCAATGGACCGGTTTTCCTCGGGGTTCTCCTGATCTGACTCTGAGATGACTTTGCTTTTTTCTTCCTCCATGTCTCCGTCTGCATCCTTCTTTTCTGTTTGCCCTTCCTTTAAAAAAGGCTGAAAAATCAGGCAAATATGAAAGGTCAAATTTATTGTCAAACGTTAAGCATCTCCCTGAGGTTTGTCAACTGGGCAAAAGTGAACAAAAAATACCTTATGCTCGGCAAACCTGCATGGTTATAGACCAGTGTCCCGAGACATGAATTCGGTTACAAACGCGGAGCATTGCACGGGGGTGGTATTTGGAGAATAAGGTCACATCGCTACTGCAGGAAATCTTGAAAAGCCAGTATGCAGGAAGGCCGGCAGGTGCTTTGGAAGCACAAAGCCGCGCCCCTGAGCGCGGCTTCTTAAAGAAAACTCACCTTCTGACCACCCCTGCACCCGGAGGGATTATTTCCCGGGGGAGGGGCATTGCCGAGATGTGACATCAGGGCATCAAACCCTCGCTTTCAGGACAGCCCGTGTCCGGTAAGCCTTGACAGCGCCTCCAGGTACTTTTCCCGCGTTTTCCGGGTAACCTCTTCCGGGAGTCTGGGAGGAGGGGGTGTTTTCGGCCAATCAAGGCTATTGAGGTAATCCCTCAGATATTGCTTATCAAAGCTGCTCTGGGGTCCACCCGGGGAGTAGGAATCCATCGGCCAGAACCTTGAGGAATCCGGAGTCAGCACTTCATCGATCAGAATGACCTTCCCTTCATTCATCCCGAATTCGAACTTGGTATCAGCAATGAGGATTCCCTTCTTTGCAGCAAGGTCACGTCCAAATCTGTAAAGCGCTATGCTCAGGGAGCGAATCTCCCGGGCAACTCGCTCGCCCAGAATTTCACATGTTTTCTCAAAAGAGATATTCTGGTCGTGGAGTCCCTGTTCCTCCTTGGTAGATGGAGTAAAAATAGGCTCATCCAGCTTTTCGGACTCCCTCAGCCCTGAAGGAAGGGGAATCCCGCATACACTCTGCCGGGCAAGATATTCCGTCCACCCGGACCCGGAGAGATAACCCCTTACAATACACTCCACGGGAATAGGATCGGCCTTTTTAACAAGCATGCTGCGGCCCTGGAGTTCCTTCCCGTATTTGCGGCATGCCTCAGGATATGAAGAGACATCTGCACTGAGGAGGTGATTGTCTACAATGTGCTTTGACTGCTCGAACCAGAAGAGGGAGATGCCGGTCAGGATTCTTCCCTTGTCCGGAATGGGATCCTCCATTACCACATCAAAAGCCGAAATTCGATCGCTGGCGACAATGAGCAATTTATCCTCGAGTTCATATATATCCCTCACTTTGCCCCTTTTCAGGAGCTTCAACTCTTTCAAATGGGAATGCACCATAGGGCCGTTTGACATCATGTCCTCCTGCTCAAATAAGAATTGAAACGTCCTTGGAAATCAAATAAATTCAAAGGCCAAGAGTTACACGGAAATCCCAATCATACACAGAGGATTACAATGCTTCTTTCAAAAGAAGACCTGGCCAGGAAAAATGCCATTTACGATTTTGACAGAAAAATAGAAGAAATGCATCTGCAGATCCAGCGATATAGTCAGGGCGCCGAAAATCGGCTGCCCGAGTGGGAGAGGCTGGAAATGGAGCTTCTCCATTTTTCAAGAAAAAAAATCAATGACCTCGAGCTCGCCAAGAATCTTGAAAGAGTGCAGTACAAATTTCAGAATCGAAAAAAAATATGGCTCCGGTGGATCGAAGAGGCGCATCATTCGGCCGGCGTGGAGAAGGAAAGTACATGAGATTGCCCGTCACCCTCACTGGATCCTGTTTTCCACCCTTTTGAGATACTCTCTATAATAGTCAGACACTTTGTTTCTGAAGAGGACGGTCTCTGCAAAAGGCGGGATTCCCTTGTGCTCCTTTACCCTGTGCGAACCTGCATTGTAAGCGGCAAGCGCCAGGCTGAGATCTCCCTCCTGTTCCTGAAGAAGGCGTGCGAAGTACCGCAGACCATGTTCGATCGCCTGCTCCGGTTTGAAGCGATCATCTTGCCGCTTGCGAAGCAGATCGTTCTTGTACTGCGTCAGGAACTTTTCCTTTTCCTGGGCCATGGCGATCGACTCCTGCATCAGCTCCCTTGCATGGATGGCGATCTGAAGCCCGTCTTCCGGAGTGATCCTGGCCATAGCGCTCATCGCCTCACTCCTTTTCTTACGCTCCTGCTCCTTGATCTGGAAAGCCTTTTCAAAGTAACCCGGCTTGAATATGTTCTTCATCCCAAGATCCAGCGCCGTCTGGGGCATTATCTGGGTTAGACCCGCGGCTCCGACACGTGAAACGGCAAATGGGTCAAAACCGGATTCCCTCTTCATGAGCGCGAGAAAGAGAAGAGGGTCGACGGACGGGGCCTTTGGGAACATGCGGTCCAAGGTTGAACAAACCGTATCCAGGTATGTCAGGTCACTCCTATCCAGAGCCTGCTTCCAGATCTCTCGATTTTTCCTTTTCTCCCCCCGGGGCTCCCTATCGAGGTCAAAAAAAGCCAAGGTCTCCTTAGGTGCTCTGAACTGAAATTGCCTGAAGACCTCGTTCACGAAAACGACGTTTTCGGAATTCAATGGATAATCGCTCGCGTCAATCCCGTGGCTCTCGTTATAAAAATGGGCAAGAGCGTCCCGGAGCCTGTGCCCGTGCCTTTTCAGCGATTCGACGATCAGCCTGTCAATAAGCTGTGACGCAATCGAATCGTTCAATCTTTCGTCCACCTGGGGATCGAGCTTCGACCTGTATACCATCATCTTGTGGCGCCCCAGCTCAAGGGATTTCTTATAAGAGATAAAGGAATCGGCGATCTGCTGGGCATGCTCATGAAGCGTTTTATCGCGGCGCTGAGAAACCAGAGCCGCTTTTGCTTTTTCAAGAAATTTGTCCGCCTGTTGAAGGAGTTCCTTGCCCTCAAGATACTCGCGATCCAATAGGACGTTGAGCCCCAGGGACTTTGCCTTTTCAGGGCCGACCTTCAGGAGCCCTTCTTCTCCCCTGTAAGACCCGTCCTGAAGACTCTCTCCATAAACCCGCTGATTATATGCAATGATAATCTCCTTGAGCAACGGGTCCACTGAGCCGCAGCAAACAGAAGGGTAGAGCAGAGAAATGCTCGGGACGAGACAGAAAAGAAAAACCAGAGAGGCGATTTTCAAACCACCATGTGTTCGATTCAAATTGTCACCGTTTCTTTCAGGTCTGGTGCTGATGACGCGGCCGGAAAATTTCCATGCAAGAATGATCATGCGATAAGCGCGAACCCCAGCACCTTGCGAGTAAATGAGAGGAGGCAGCAGCTCCGGCTGGAAGACACCGCAAGAATAAAGGAAAGGGGACAAAAAATCAATCTCCTTCATTGGACTCTCCGGGTTTGGGGGGAAGGTGCATGATCCCCTGTCAGGGCACGCATCGATGAGGATCATCCGATGACATTGACAGGGAAACATATGAACTTAATTTGTTCGAGGCTTGTGCATTGCGCTTAAGTAGAAAAGATTCTTTTTCAATGTGGAGGAGGAACCGCGTATGCGTTTCGATAAGTTTACACTCAAATCCCAGGAAGTCATCCAGGGGGCCCAGCAGCTTGCGGACAGAGTTGGCCATCAGCAGGTTGAACCCGAGCACATTGTAAGGGTGATTCTCTCTCAGAAGGAAGGCGTCATTCCGCCTCTCCTGGGGAAATTGGGGGTCAATCAGGGACAACTCGTGCAGGAAGTGGAGGATATCCTGCAACGAGTGCCCAAGGTATCCGGAGCGGGAGCCGGGCAGGTGTATATCTCACCAAGGACAAAGGGAGTCCTTGATCGCGCATTTGAAGAAGCGGAACAGATGAAAGATGAGTACGTCAGTCTGGAACATATTCTCCTGGCCGTACTGGAGGAGAAGGGGAATGAACTGAACCGGATTCTCTCGCGGGCGGGAATCAGCCGGGACGGCGTATTGAAGGCATTGATCGATATCCGCGGAGGCCAGAGGATCACAGACCAGAATCCGGAAGACAAATATCAGGCTTTGGAGAAATTTGGAAGGGATCTCACCGCCATTGCCGCAAAAGGGAGTCTCGATCCGGTGATCGGGAGGGATGAGGAGATTCGAAGAATCGTTCAGGTCCTTTCGCGACGCACCAAGAACAACCCGGTGCTCATCGGGGAGCCCGGGGTCGGCAAGACGGCTATTGTCGAGGGGTTGGCGCAGAGGATCGTGCAGGGGGACGTGCCGGAGACCTTGAAAGAGAAGAGAGTCGTTGCCCTTGACATCGGGGCTCTCATCGCAGGCGCCAAATACCGGGGGGAGTTCGAGGACAGGCTCAAGGCAGTGCTCAAGGAGGTCATAGATGCGCAGGGCAGCATCATCCTCTTCATCGACGAGATGCACACCCTGGTGGGTGCAGGCGCCGCCGAGGGGGCGATAGATGCCTCCAACATGCTCAAGCCGGCCCTGGCGAGGGGTGAGCTGCGTTGCGTGGGCGCGACGACCATCAAAGAGTACCGAAAACACATCGAGAAAGATGCTGCGCTGGAGAGGCGATTTCAACCGGTAATGGTAGAGGAGCCGAGCGTCGAGGACACCATCTCCATTCTTCGGGGTTTGAAGGAAAAGTATGAAGTCCATCACGGCGTAAGGATCAAGGATTCCGCTCTAGTGGCCGCAGCGACCCTGTCACACCGATACATCACGGACAGGTTTCTCCCGGACAAGGCGATCGATCTGATCGATGAGGCTACCTCGAGGCTCAGGATCGAGATCGACAGCATGCCTTCGGAGATCGATGATATCCAGCGGAAGATCACCCAGCTTGAAATCGAGAAGGAGGCTCTTAAAAAGGAGAAGGACCGCGCCTCCAGGGAGAGGCTGGAGAAGATCGAGTCGGAGATAGGCCAGCTCAAATCACACTCTGAGGAGATGGTTTCCCACTGGAAAAGGGAAAAGGAGGGGATCGCGAGGATACGCGAGATCAAGGAGAAACTGGAGGCGACGAGAAACGAAGCGCAGATTGCCGAGAGGCAGGGAGACTTGTCTCGCGCGGCAGAACTCAAGTACGGTACGCTCATTGAATTGGAGAAGAATCTGGATGCGGAGAACCGAGCGCTCGAAGAGCTACAGCAGGGAAAAAAGATGTTGAAGGAGGAAGTGGACAGCGAAGATATCGCCGAAGTGGTCGCAAAATGGACCGGCATACCGGTATCCCGCCTGCTTGAAGGGGAAAGAGAAAAGCTGCTCAAAATGGAGGAGAGACTCGAATGGAGAGTGGTGGGTCAGAAACAGGCGATCATGGCCGTCTCGAGTGCTGTGCGGCGCGCCCGCTCCGGGCTCCAGGATCCAAACCGGCCCATCGGGTCCTTCATCTTCATGGGGCCCACCGGCGTCGGGAAAACCGAACTCGCAAGGGCACTGGCGGAATTCCTCTTTGACGACGAGCAGTACATGATCCGGGTCGACATGTCGGAGTACATGGAGAAGCATTCCGTTGCCAGGCTGATCGGCGCTCCTCCGGGATATGTGGGATACGAAGAAGGGGGATATCTCACCGAGGCGGTCCGAAGACATCCCTATTCCGTAGTCCTTTTCGACGAGATCGAGAAGGCGCACCCGGACGTGTTCAACGCCCTGCTTCAGATCCTGGACGACGGCCGATTAACCGATGGAAAAGGACGAACCGTGGATTTCAAAAATACCGTCCTCATCATGACCTCCAATGTCGGAAGTCAGTGGATCCAGGAATGGAAAGGTCGAGACGAAAAGGAAATGGAAAAGAGGGTAATGGAGACGTTGAGGTCCACCTTCAGGCCTGAATTTCTAAACAGGATTGATGAGATCACGATTTTCAATTCTCTCGGTCATGAGGAGATCAAGAAGATCGTGGATATTCAGATTCGGCTTCTAAGCCGTCGACTGGAGAGCGCGAAGATCAGACTGGAGCTCACTGAAAACGCAAAGGAGTTCCTCGTGAATGCCGGTTTCGATCCGGTCTACGGCGCAAGGCCGCTCAAGAGAACCATCCAGCGCTTCATACAGGATCCACTTGCGGTGAAGATTCTGGCCGGGGAAGTAAAGGAGGGGGATGTGGTGAGAGCGGACGTCGAGAACGGAAAGGTTGTTTTCAGGTGAGATTCGAATCGGTTGCGCCCATAAATAACGGGGACCCTGCCTTGAGGCGTGGTCCCCGTTATTTGCATTGAAAGAACAAGTCCTTTCGGGCCCGGTCAGAGACAAAGGACTCTGCCGGCACTCAATCATCACACTACCCTGAGGCTTCGAGCCCATCGTCTTCTTCCAGCACTCTCAGGTTTCGAGATGCATGGAAGGTGACTACCCTTCTCGATTCCAGTACAATGTTCTCGCCGGTCCTGGGATTTCGCCCCTTTCGCGCCCACTTGAACTTCACCTGGAACTTGCCGAAACCGGAGATCATGACGAAATCGCCTCGTTCGAGCGCCTTCTTCATGATCTCGAACATGGAATCCACGATGCCGGCTGCCTGCTTCTTCGTCAGACGCTGGTGGTTCATTTCCGGAAATAGAAACTGCTGGCGCTCTCGCTTCTTTTTTCGAAGACGGATCTTTTCCGCAACCCCTCTCGCGATCTGCTCCTTCGTCATGGTCATAACCGTGCCTCCGGAAAAAGCCTCTGATCCCCATCGGTTATTCGGACCATCTCACATGCCACGGAGTTTGTCAATGAGGGCTGATAAGAACAGAGAGGATGGTTTTTACCATGTGAGTAAGAAAAAAGGGATTCGGGCGCGCAATTCATGTTATCGTACACACGCGTACCAACGCGAATCCCCGTCGCAGCAACGCTCTCGCCCCATGGCCAAACCATGTGTTATTTTCAAAGAGCCGGGGTGTTGCCTCTGCAGACTATGATAGATCTCAATGGGAGCCGAGTTCTTTATGAACCGTTCCTTCCAGGCCAGACTGATCAATGATCCGTTTTCTGATCCAGGGCTGTTCGTCACGTTTTCATTTCAAAGAAGAGCGTTTCTTTTTGACCTTGGCGACCTTCAGGCCCTCTCCGCACGGGATCTCCTCAAAGTCAGCCACGTGTTCGTCACTCATGCGCATGTGGATCATTTCATTGGTTTCGACCACCTCCTGAGGATCATTCTCGGCAGAAACAAGGAGATTCATTTTTTCGGGCCTCCCGGCTTTTTCGGACACGTGGAGGGAAAGCTGGCGGGATATATCTGGAACCTGGTGGGCGAGTATCCCCATGACTCGGTCCTGAGGGTTACTGAAGTTCATCCCGCTACGATCAAAACGAAGGTATATGTGTGCAGAGATCGGTTCAAGCCTCGGGGGCCGGCTGAGGAGCGAGCTTTTTCGGGCATCCTGTGGGAGGAACCCTCATTGCGGGTAAACGGTGCTTTCCTGGATCACCGGATTCCCTGCCTCGCGTTCAGTCTCGTCGAGGATTTCCATATAAAGATCCTGAAGGAGAGGCTGAAAGAACTGGGTCTTCCGGTGGGGCCATGGCTGACCCGTTTCAAGAAGGCCTTGTATGAAGACCAGGATCTGTCCGGGCAGTTTCAAGTCACCTGGGAAGATAGCGGGGATGCAGGAAGGGAGAAGGGATTCATCCTTGGAGAACTGGCGGAGAAGATCGCCATGATTGCACCGGGTCAGAAAATCGCCTATGTAACAGACTTGATCGGAAGCCCCGAGAATCTGAGGACTGCTGCGCTCCTCGCTGAAGGGGCGGATCGTCTTTTTGTCGAGGGGGGGTTCCTTGACCGGGACCGGGACAAGGCCCGGGAAAAGTATCATCTCACGGCGAAGGAAGCCGGTGAACTGGCCAAAATGGCAAGGGCAAGGGAGTTCACTCTCTTTCACCATTCGCCGCGCTACGTCGACCAGGGGGGGGAGCTTCAAGCAGAGGCCATGGAGGCCTTTAATAAGGGAGAAGATGAGTAGTTTAGAAGATTAGAAGGCGTCCTGATCGCGCAAGGCGGCCAGCATGGGCTCGTGAATCAGGGAATTGGATGCGACAATGGTCTCATGACGGGGGGCGAAGGGTTTGCCGTCATATGTGGTCAGTTTCCCTCCTGCTTCCTTCAGGATAATCGCGCCGGCAGCGGTGTCCCAGGGTTTCAGCCCTTCCTCCCAGAAGCCGTCAAAGACCCCTGCAGCCACCAGGCAAAGATCCAGGGAGGCGGCGCCAGGTCTTCGAATTCCTTGAGCCCGGGTGATCATGTTCCTGAAGTTGCGGAGCACCGTGTCGGAGTTTTCGTGAATGGTGTACGGGAAACCGGTCGCAAGGAGCGAGTCCTGAAGCGTCGCTACGCTGGAGACGGCAATGCGCTTGCCGTTCAAATATGCACCTTCGCCCCTGACTGCCTCGTAGTATTCTCTGAGAACGGGATTGAAAACCACGCCCAGCACAATTTCCCCCTCTACTTCAAGACCGATCGAAACGGCAAAAAAAGGAAAGGAGTGGGCAAAATTGGTGGTTCCGTCCAGCGGATCAACGATCCACATTCTTTCGGAAAGACGGTGGGATTGCCCGGATTCTTCAGCCAGGATGGTGTCTCGAGGGAATCGGTGACGGATGGTATGAACGATAGTTTCCTCGGATCGGACGTCCGCATCAGTCACGAGATCGATCTCCCCCTTTTTTCTGGTTGCGGGATTCTTCCCGAACAGGTCCAGGAGGATTTTGCCGGCTTCCCGGGCGGCTTTTCCGGCGGTTTCAGCTTCCTTGTTCCACATGGTCAATCCCATCGATTAGATGTATCATACTTTGGATGCCGATCATACTTCGCTTTGAAACCCTTGACAAGATTGAATCCGAATGATAATTTTACATGTTTTAAACAACTCCTTGCTCTGATCCGGCCAGAACCTGCGGCCAGGGAGGGGAGCCAAAATCTCCCGAATGGGAGAAATGTCCGGAAGGAGAAATGGAATGAGGTACTACGAAACCATTTTTATTGTGCATCCGAATCTCAACGATGAGGAATGCAAGGATGTCGTGAGGAAGTTCGGCGGCCTCCTGGAGAGGTACAAGGGCGTTCTCGTAAAAGTTGAGGAATGGGGCAACCAAAGGCTCGCGTATCAGGTGAAGAAGTCCGACCGAGGCTATTTTGTCCTCATGGGATATTGCGCGGAGTCGGGCCTGGTACCCGAACTTGAAAGGGATCTCAAACTGGACGACCGGGTTCTCAAATTTCAGACTGTGAAGGTCTCCGATCATGCCGATCCCAATGAGTTGATCCAAAAACAGAACGAAGGAAAGAAGCAGGAAGTTTCCGAAGCGCCCGCGCCTGTGCCGAGTCAGGTCCCGGCAGAGGAACCCGCAGAGGAGGTGAAGGCCGATGGTTTATGACAAGAGCAGAAAAAGGACTTCGTATCACCGCCGGAAAGTCTGCAGGTTTTGCGCCGACAGCAATCTTGCAATCGATTATAAGGATTTTAAGACCCTCAGAATGTTCACCACGGAGCGGGGCAAGATCATCCCCAGGAGAATATCGGGAAATTGCGCCAAGCATCAGAGAATGGTTTCTTCTGCAATCAAAAGGTCGAGAAACATCGCCCTTTTGCCGTTCACGACATCAACGCTGAGATAACCCGGAGCGGAGCTCTTTCGCCGCGGCCGGGGAGCGCCGGCGGACTGGTCGAACGTCCATGAAGGTCGCAGACGCTGCAGGGTGTTTTGGCGCTTCGAGTGTCTTCCTCTTTGGATCGGCACTTGTGCCGTTTCTTGGGCCGGCTCTCGGCATCCTGACGCCTTTGCCTTTTCTCTTCTACGGGAGCAAGCTGGGCATCCAGGAGGGGCTGAAGGTCTCTGCCGTTACCATCGGTCTGCTGGCATTCATTTCGTATCTTACGGGTAGTCTTCAGCTGATCTTTCTGGCAGTGGAGTTCTGCTGTCTCGGTCTGATCATTTCCCTCCTGTATACGAAGGGCTTCACCATCGGGTACACGATCTCCTGGTCCACCGTGCTGGTCCTACTTTTAGGATTGACGGCGCTGACGTTCATCGGGTTGTCCAGGGGCGTGAGCCCTTTCGAATTGATTCAGATGCACATCCGGGAGAGTCTCAATGAGGCCGCTCTCCTGTATGAGCAATGGGGCGTTGAGGGGTCACAGGGTTTAGAGATCCAGGGACATCTTCGGACAGTCACGAACGCTGTTCTCAGGGTGTACCTGAGCCTTTTGGTCATCGGCACCGGATTCGTTGTATGGTGCAATGTGCTTGTCAGCAAGCCCCTCTTCCGTCTTGCCGGAGTGGATTACCCGGACTTTGGACCGCTGGATCGTTGGCACTCGCCCGAGCGTCTTGTCTGGGGTCTGATCGGCTCGGGTTTCTCTTTATTTTTGCCCGTGGGTTTTATACAATTGATCGCCATCAACGTTCTCATCGTTCTGATGGCCGTATATCTCTTTCACGGCCTTTCTATCCTGGTTTTTTTTCTGAATAAACTTCAGATTCCGGTCTGGGTCAGGGCCGGGATCTATTTCCTGATCATCTTTCAGCAGGTTCTTCTGATTGTCCTTGCGCTGGCAGGTCTCTTCGATCAATGGATCGACTTCAGGAGAATCCACACAAAGAAAGGTGAGCCGAATCACTGAGGGAGGATCGATCGATGAAGATCATCTTGAAACAGGACGTGGATTCCTTGGGCATGGTAGGTCAGACCTTTGAAGTGAAGGAGGGTTATGCCCGGAACTACCTCATACCCAAAGGGATAGCGCTTGAGGCAACGAAGCAGAACATCCGCCTGATGGAGAGCCAGAAGAAGAGCATCGAAGAGAAGAGGCTCAAGGCCAAAGACGAGGCGGAAAAGGCCAAACAAAGTCTGTCCGAACTCGTTCTGACTATAGCGCAGAAGGTGGGGGAAGAGGATAAGCTCTATGGGTCTGTGACCAGCATGGATATTGCCGATCACCTGGAGAAGAAAGGGGTCGCGCTTGACCGCAAGAGAATCAAGCTGGATCGCCCCATCAAGACGCTGGGGGAATTCATGGTTCCGGTGAAACTTCATCCGGAAGTGACCGCCACGATCAAGGTGGTCGTTGTTCCCCTGGAAACCGCCTGATCTCGGTTCCGAATCCGATTTCCATTGAACAAGAAGTACGTTGAACAGGGGCAAAACCGGAGTCAGCCATGCCTTCGCATCCTCAAAGAGTCGACGTCGCGGAGAACCCTTCCATGAAGGTGCCGCCGCAGGATACCGAGGCCGAGCAGGCAGTGCTTGCCGGAATCCTGATCAACAACGAGGCCATGAATCAGGTCCTCGAGATTATCTCTCAGGACGACTTTTACCGTGAGGCCCATGCTCATATTTTCAACGCCATGATGGATCTCTACAACAACAATGAGCCCATCGATATCATCACCCTCTCCCATTGCCTGAAGCAAAAGGGCCGGCTCGAGAGCATAGGCGGGACCGGATACCTGGCGTCCCTCATGGATGCGGTATCCACCTCGGCCGGAATCCTTTACCACTCCGACATCATCCGTGACGCGTCCGTAAGGAGGCGGCTCATCCTGCAATGCTCCACCATATCTGAAAGCTGTTTTCAGAATTGGAGAGAGACCGATGAGATCCTCGACCTGGCCGAGCAATCCATCTTTGAAATCGCCGAGGCCAAGGTGAAGGAGGAGTTCGTCGAACTGGAGAGCATCGTCAAGGACACCTTCAAGAAACTCGAAAGCATGTCGGAACAGGAGGGCTTTATCACGGGCGTGCCTACGGGGTTCAAGGACTTCGATCGTTATACTGCCGGGCTTCAGCCCTCTGACCTGATCATCATTGCCGGCCGGCCGAGCACCGGCAAAACGGCCTTTGCCCTGAATATCGCGTACAATGCTGCGACTGAAAGCAAGACGCATGTGGCGGTCTTCTCATTGGAAATGTCGAAGATGCAGCTTGGGATGAGGTTGCTCGGCTTTGCTTCGAACGTCGATATCAAGAAGGTCAGGACAGGATCTTTTATCGACGGCCATGAATGGGACAGGATCACGAACGCCGCCAGCCAGCTTTCCGAATTGCCAATATACGTCGAGGACTCCTCGGCTTTGACAGTTCTGGAGATGAAAGCCAAATGCCGCCGTCTGATGAAGAAATCGGGTTTGGGCATGATCATTGTCGATTACCTTCAACTGGTCCAGGGAAGGAAATCGTCGGAATCCCGCCAGATGGAAATCTCTGAAATTTCAAGATCGCTCAAGGGGCTCGCCAAGGATCTCAATGTCCCCATCATCGCCCTGTCGCAGTTGAATCGAAAGGTGGAAGACAGAACCATAAAAAAACCCCAGTTGGCCGACCTGCGCGAAAGCGGCGCCATTGAGCAGGATGCCGACGTCATCGTCTTTCTTTACAGGGACGAGTCGCATCCTGCCACCAGTCCAAATGTGGATATCTTGAATATGGACATTGCCAAGCAGCGAAACGGTCCCATTGGCAGCGTGAAGCTCACGTTCCTCAGAAATGTCACACGTTTCAGGGATTATACGGAAGAGGACCAGCCATCCTAGCAATGACGAGGCCTGAGCCATAGACAGAATTTACGGCAAGACAGGGGGCCTCAAGGCCAGCCACATCAAATCCCTCCAGAATCTCTACCGCCGAAGGGTAGCCGGCAACCAGGTGATCTCCCATGAGTTGAGTCGTCATCTCTCGGCCGTCTCATCGGAAATGGAAAGGCAGGTCGCTCTGCTGATCAGCCGAAAAGGCGAGGTCAGCTTCGTGGTGGTGGGTGACGACAGGCGTATCGAAATCCCCGACCTCGGCAGGTTCAGAAGCGGGACCGGCCGTCTCAGGGGACTGCGATGCATCCATACCCACCTGAAGGGTGAAGGCCTTTCCAGAGAAGATTTGACCGACCTTGTCCTCCTGGGTCTGGACTTGATGGTCTCAGTGGAGGTGAACGAGGGGGGGATACCGGGGCCGATCAGCTATGCCCATATTCTTCCGGAGAAACAGGGAACCGAAGGCTGGTCCGTCAGCCGGGTCCCTGACATCGGACAGCTCGATGTGGATTTCCATGAACTCATCCAGTCTCTTGAAAATGAACTTGCCAGGACGAGCGGAACTACAAGGCTGGAGAGGAAGGAGAGGGCCATCCTGGTGGGTGTCACCGAAGGCCAGACATGGAAGGCAAAGGAGTCCCTGGAGGAACTTCGCGATCTGGCCGTCTCCAACAACCTGGAAGTCATCGATGTGGTGATCCAGCGCGTTTCCAAGGCAAACCCCCGTTTCCTGATTGGTAAGGGGAAGCTGAGCGAACTGGTGCTGAGATGCCTTCAGACCGGAAGCAATCTCCTGATCTTCGATCACGAACTCACCCCTGCACAGGTCAGGAGCCTCACCGATGCAACAGAGATGAGAATCATCGACCGGAGCCAGCTCATTCTCGATATCTTTGCGAGGAGGGCGGTTACGAGGGAAGGCAAGATCCAGGTGGAACTGGCCCAGCTGAAATATCTTCTCCCGAGGCTGGCCACCAAGAATACGGCCATGTCCAGGTTGACCGGAGGAATAGGGGGTAGAGGGCCGGGGGAGACGAAGCTCGAGATCAACCGGAGAAGGGCCAGGGAGCGAATAGCAAGACTGAACAGGGAATGGGAGGCAATTCGCGTTCAGAGGGAAGACAGGCGCAAGCTCCGAAACAGCAGAAAGACCCCGGTTGTGTCTATCGTGGGCTACACCAATGCCGGCAAATCGACCCTCCTGAACCATCTCACCCACAGCAAAGTGACCGTGGAAGACCGGCTGTTTGCGACCCTCGATCCGAGCAGCCGGAGATTGAGATTTCCGCGGGAGAGGGAGATCATCATCACAGACACCGTCGGGTTCATACGGGATCTTCCTGCGGATTTGATGAAGGCCTTTGCTGCTACCCTGGAGGAACTCAATGACGCTGATCTCCTTCTCCATGTGGTGGACGCGAGCAGCCCTCGAATGGAGGAGCAAATCAAGACCGTGGAAGGAATTCTCGAGAAGCTGGAGCTTCGAATGATTCCGACGCTGCTCGTGTTGAACAAGATCGATCGGGTGCAATCCGGAGAAGTCCAAGCCCTTGCCCGTACGTACAAGGGCATCCCCATTTCAGCCATTGACCCCCAAACCTTCAAGCCCCTCCTGGAGCGCATGGAAAAGCTCCTCTGGCCCGGTCATGCCATTTTGCCGCAGGATAAGAATGTGGAGGACGAATCCCGGGAGGAGCCGGATGCCGGAACGATCGTATAGAAACTTCCTTAAGATGGACGTCGAACATCGAACATCGAACGTACAACTTCGAATGAAAAACGAGAGACCCGATATCAAACGTTCAAAAGGGCTGAAGGATGGGCAGAGCGGAGCGAAGAGTTTCAAGGATGATCAGAAATGAAGCGGAAAAAGAGGTTAAGCTGACAGGGCGGATTGTGAGCGGCGCCCGCAGGGCCGCGCAGTTCACGCAACTCGATTGGGTGGAGGCGCAGTGCAGTGCAAAACTGGGGTTCAGGCCCTACCCGGGGACCCTGAACATAGAACTTCTGCCGGAGAGCCTGCTCACCTTTCTGATGATCCAAGCCAATTCTGGAATGGAACTGACGCCGCCCGACTCTTCCTTTTGCACCGCGTCTATTATCCCTGTGTCCCTGGCCCATGTTTCGGGCGCCCTGGTGATTCCGGCCGAGGAGGTAAGAATTCACGGCCGGAACATCGTGGAGGTGATTGCCCCTGTGTGCGTCAGGGAAGTCTTGGGCCTGAAGGATGGCGACGAAATCACGCTGGTCGTACAGGCCCGCGCCGCAGCATGGCGCCATTTTTTTCCCTTCATCAGAGCAGTCATCTTCGATCTGGACGGGACTCTGATCGATACGAAGGAGATCTTCTTCCTGGTCATCGAGACGGCCTTCGAGAGGCTTCGTCTCCCGGCCGTCTCCCGGCCGACCCTGGTGGAAGCGGCAGCAGAGGGGGGATTTGACTGGGACAGGATCCTGCCGGAGGCTTTCGCGGGGAGGAAAGAGGAGGTTGTGCATCGCATACAGGCAGCTATCGAGGAGATTTCGCCGCCTCTTTTTCTGGAGAGGAACTGTCTGATCGAGGGAGCGGAGGAACTCCTGCGGACCTTGTCCGCCGCGAACCTGGCACTCGGCGTCGTCACTTCCACCAAGGCGCGACACATGAGCCTGAAGTTGGGCCCCATAAAGAAAGCGGGTGTTGAAAAGCTCTTCCAGGCGGTTGTCACGGCAGACGACGCCGAGCGACAAAAACCGGCACCGGACCCGCTCCTCGAATGCGCCCGAAGACTGGGGACCGCGCCGGGCCAGTGCCTTTACGTGGGCGATATGCGCATGGACATCAGGGCAGGGAAGTCTGCAGGGATGAGGACAATCGGCGTGCTTACGGGTTTCGACACGCGTGCCACCCTGGAGGCCGAGGAACCCGACATGATTCTGAACTCCGTAGCAGGTCTAAAGGAGAAGCTTGGACTGGTGGACTATCAATAAGTCCTCGACTGCGGTGGAGGACTCGGATACTGATCCGGCGAGTTAGAGTCAGAATGCCCAGCTCTCAAGAATCTGGGTTCCCGCGCCTGGGCGGGAACGATTGAAATAGGGTAGGAGTGTCATTCCCGCGCAGGCGGGAATCCAGAATTCGTTTGATCAGACTCGCAGTTCAAGATGACACTTCAGCCGAAGAAAAAGAGGGGACTCAAGCAGTCCCCTCTACCGTTGTGCAACTCAATTTCTCAGGCAGCCGCGCTCTTCCAGTTGTGTGATTTGAGAATTCTGCCGCTCCTGTCTATCACAAGACTGTGGCAGTCAGGGAGGGAATTGATGAATCGGGTTCCGGGTTCCGGATCCATGACAAAGACGCTGGTCGAGAGCGCGTCTGCGTCCATGGTGGTCTTTGCAATGACAGAGACGCTGGTGCTGAGCGCAGGGGAGAGACCCGTTCTTGGATTCACTATGTGGTGGAACATTTTTTCCCTGTCATAGAAGACTTCATAGTTCCCGGACGTGGCTATGGCGCCGTCGCGTATATGAATGATGTCTGGGTACTCGTTCTTCTTTTTCGGGTCCTGTACGGCGACGGTCCAGGGTTTCTCCTCTAAAGCGCTGCCCGCGGTCCTGATATCGCCGCCGGCATTGATCAGGTGGTTGGAGATCTTGCGCTTGGAAAGGAGCTCCGATGCCCTGTCCACGATATACCCCTTAGCGATTCCGTCGAGCGTAATCCCCATGCCGGGTCTCTTAAACGACACCGAACGGCCGCTGACTTCCACGTTTGCACCGTTCACGAGTTCGATCAACCCCCTCAGCTCTGATTCTTTGGGCTCGATCACTCTGCCCTTTTCGTACTTCGCCTGAAAGAGGTCCACGACAGGCTTGACCGTGATGTCGAATGCCCCTCCGGTGATCTTGTGAAAATAGAGGGATCTCTCCAGAACACGCTGCATTTCAGGAGGCGCATCAGCCAATCTGCCGTCCTTGTTGAGAACGGATATGGCAGTTGATCCGGCAAAGCGGTTCATCACCGCAGTCAGTCTCTCGATCTCTTCGAAGGCAAGTCCCAGGGCCTCTTCCGCCTGATCCTTGCTCGGATGGATCAGCGTCATAGAGACAATCGTGCCCATGGCAAGCCTGGTCTCCGACACCTTGTAATTCTTCTGATCCAGTTTCAGCGCTTCTGCCGCCTTGGGCAGCAAGAGGCCCGATGCCGCGCCGAGCCCAAGCAATCCGGACATCTTCAGGAAAGCTCTTCGCCCGACCAGCCGGTCTTCCCGGGAAAACCGATCCAATGATTTCATGTTCATCTCCCTTTAAGACTGTGGTTTACCACCTTCCCTGGAAGTGGCAATCCCTGGGTGTTCCTTCAAGAAGAATCATTTTTACAGCATTCCCGCACAGGATGCAAGATGCAAGATACAGGATTCAGGATCCAGGGTGCAAGATGCAAGATCCGGAGGCAGCCGAAATCGAAAAGGGTCCTCCTGGAATGATGGCGTTCATTCGGCGCAGCAAACTTCACCCCCTCCGGGGTACACCAAAGCCGTCCCCTCCGGAGTCGGATCTTTACATTTGTTTTTCATTCGATGTTGGACGTTGGATGTTCGATGTTCGACGTTCATCTTCCTCCCACTTCCCTGCATTGTGCATCCTGTATCCTGGATCTGCCTTTATCGTGCATCCTGGATCCAATCTGCTTCTGCACACTGAAGCTCGTTGACTTGCCTAATTAAAGTTTTTATACTCCGTTTTCTGTAAAGGGAGGTTTTCCGTTCCTTCATGGAAGATCCAGGCGCCAGAATAGACATCCGGCTTCTCGATGAACTCCGCCAGTACGGGGAGTTCAATGTCATCAACTGCTTCTCCTGCGGGCATTGCACGGCAGTCTGTAATCTGGTGAAGTCCGGGGAAGCTTTTCCACGCCGGGTGATCCGGTATGCTGTACTGGGCCTTCGCGACAAACTCGCGGCTGAAAAGGCTGTGTGGTCCTGCTACTACTGCGGCGAGTGCACTGCTGCGTGCCCCCGGCAGGCCACCCCCGGCCAGTTCATGGATGCGGCACGCCGGTATTTCATTGTTAACTGGGACGTCACTACCCTGAGCAGGCGCTTCTACACCTCTCCCAGATTCACCTGGATCTCCATGACCGTTCTTGCCGTGGTCCTGGCCGTGCTTTTTCTCGCTACCGGCGGCAGAATGGTCTCCGAGAGGCCGGCGTTTTTCGAATTCATGAATTATGCGTTCCTCCATTACCTGGGGTATGCCGTGATGGCCCTGGTGGGCTTGGTGTTCGCCGCCAACTTTGCGAACATGGCCCGACAGATCATGAGAACGTTTCCAAAGACGCCGGGTCATGGCCCGGGCTCCTGGATCAAAGATGGTGTGCGTGCTGTCATGGACGTGGTGCAGGAGCTCGCTCTCCAGAAGGAATTCGATGAGTGCAAAGTCAAAGAATCGGAGAATCGAGAGCCCTGGTACCTGAGCCGTCGGGTCATGCACTTGGCCATCATGTGGGGGTTCCTGGGCTTGCTCGGGGCTACGACCTTCGATTTCCTCTTCAAGGAGCCGGGCTCGCACGTGCCGCTCTATTATCCGGCAAGGCTCCTGGGGACGCTGGCCGGGCTGCTCCTCCTCTACGGGACGAGCCTTGCATTGTGGCTGCGAAGGGAAAAAAAGGGGGGATTGTCTTTTGAGAAATCCTACCTGTCGGATTGGCTCCTTCTCTGGCTTTTGTGGGCCATCACGTTGAGCGGGTATCTCACCGAGATCGCAGTCTACCTGCCCAGGGGGTTCTTCTTGGGATATCTGATTCTTCTCGTACATACGATCCTGGCTCTCGAGCTGATGCTCCTGGTGCCGTTCACGAAATTCAGCCACGTGATTTACCGGCCGGTGGCGCTCTATCTGCACGCACTGTTGCTCCGGAGACGCGCCCGGTCTTTGCCGTTGAATTGGGATGCCTCCCGGTATCGGCCGAGAGAGGCCGTACCCTCCACTTCCGGTCCTGTGTAAGAGAGGCCAGAGCACGAATCGACGTCCTTTTTGGGTTATTCGGCTCAATGCACTCGCACGTGACCCACTAGTCGCTGGTCGCAGGTTGCTCAAAAACGTTCAGATACAAGGCGACCGATGCGCCGGCGAATGAGGCGCACTTGGAAGTGCGCCGCAACGAGGCGGGGCGAGGTCAACGCAATAGATGGAAGTTTTTCAGCAACCTGCCAGAATGTAGAGGGAAGATGGAAAAAAGGATAGGCGTTTACGTCTGCCATTGCGGCACGAACATCGCGGGGAAGGTAGCGGTCGAAAAGGTCGCCGAGTATGCAAAGGGCTTGCCCGGGGTAGTGGTTGCAAGAGAGTACCGCTTCATGTGCTCGGACCCGGGGCAGGAGCTGATTCGAAAAGACATCGCGGAACAGCGGCTGAACCGGGTAATCGTGGCTGCGTGCTCCCCGAGGATGCACGAGGGGACCTTCCGCAAGGCCGTCGAGAAGGCGGGAATCAACCGCTATTTTCTGCAGATCGCAAATATCCGGGAGCATGTCTCCTGGCCCACGGAGGACCCTGAGGCCGCAACGCAGAAGGCCAAGGACATGGTCAGGGCGGCGGTAGCCAGGGTCCCTCTCCATGCCCCTCTTCGAACCCAGGAAGTGGCTGTGAACAAGGATGTCATGGTGGTGGGCGCAGGCATTGGCGGGATTCAGGCGGCCCTGGACATTGCCGACGGTGGGTACAAGGTCCATCTGGTGGAGCGTTTGCCCTCAGTGGGGGGCCACATGGCCCAGTACGACAAGGTCTTCCCTACCCTGGACTGCGCTGCCTGCATCGGCACCCCGAAAATGGTCGCCGTAGGCATGCACGAGCGGATCCAGTTGCACACGTACAGCGAGGTGGAAGAGGTTTCGGGGTTTGTCGGCCAGTTCAAGGTCAAGGTTCGCCACAAGGCGGCCTACGTCAACCACGATGTGTGCACGGGTTGCGGAATGTGCCAGGAAAAGTGTCCGAAAAAGGTCCCCTCCGAATTCCACATGAAACTGGGGGACCGGAAGGCCATTTACACGCTCTTTGCCCAGGCGGTTCCCAACAAGCCGGTCATCGACCGCGACAACTGCATCTATTTCCAGAAGGGGAAGTGCAGGGCCTGCGAGAAGTTGTGCGAGATGAAAGCGATCGATTTCGAGCAGCAGGACCGGGTGGAGGAGATCGAGGTGGGATCCATCGTGGTGGCGACCGGTTTTGAGATCATGGACCCGAGCATCATTGAGTCCTATGGCTATGGCCGCTACCAGAACGTGTTCACCGGCCTCGAATTCGAGCGCATGGTCCAGGGTTCAGGCCCTACCATGGGGAAAATACAGGGCAGGGACGGGACCATCCCCAAGGATGTGGCCATCCTTCATTGCGTGGGCAGCCGGGATTTGCGCTACCATGAATACTGCTCGCGTGTCTGCTGCATGTACGGCCTGAAACACGCCCATCAGATCCGGGAAAAGATCGGGGCCAACGTGTACATGTTCTACATCGACATGCGCTGCTTCGGAAAAGGGTACGAAGAGTTTTACAATCGCGTGCAGAACGAGGGTGTGGTCATGATCCGGGGCAAGGCGTCCAAGGTGAGCGACCAGCCGATTCTCCCCGAAGACAAGGGTCGGTTGATCGTCACCGCCGAGGATACCGCCTCGGGCGAGAAGGTCTACGTGCCCGTGGACATGGTCCTCCTCTCCTCGGCCATGGAACCCCGCCCGGACGCACAGAAGACCGCGCGCGTCTTCAACATCAGCCGGAGCAAGGACGGATTCTTCCTGGAGCAGCACCCCAAGCTCGGCCCCGTGAACACGGCGGTTTCGGGGATCTTCCTGGCAGGGACCTGCCAGGGGCCCAAGGACGTGGTCGACACGGTGGGCCATGCTGCGGCCGCCGCATCCAAGGCCCTTTCCCTGGCGAGCAAGGGTGTGGTCGAGATGGAGTCCGTGGTTTCATCGATCGATCCGGAGGTCTGCGTGGGCTGCCAGTCCTGCATCTCCGTGTGCCCCGCGAACGCCATCAACTACAATGACCGTCGTGGAATCTCCGTGATCAACGAGGCCGTCTGCCTCGGCTGCGGCTCTTGTGCGGCCACCTGTCCGAGCGGTGCGGCCGGCCTCAAGCATTTCACACCCGATCAGGTCCTGACCGAAATCGAAGCCTTGATGGGAGCGTAATACGTGAACCGAAATAGTGAGCGCATTGGGGAAAAGCGAGCGAGTCAAAGCAGACATAATCCTCGTGAGGTCGAAGATTCCCTGCAGGCCTGTCGCAGCGAAGCGGAGATCCCGCTCTGCGGGGCTGCAGGGAGCTTCAACACCGAAGATCAGGCCCAAGAACAACAAGAGAAATCGAAACTGGATTCCGATGTCCTCGTGATCGGTGCCGGCTTGTCCGGTTTGACCGCCGCATTCGATCTGGTTGAAAACGGGCGCACCGTGCTTCTCGTAGAGAGCGCGGCCGGCCACGGCGGATTCCTCACGCTGCTGGACCGGCAGTTCAGCACGGACAGCTGCGGTTTCTGCCAGATCCTTCCGCGAAGCCCGGACGGTGCGGAATTCTGTCTGAAATCGACGATGCACCATCCGATGATCGATTTCCGTCCTTCGACTACCGTTGTCGGCGTGGAGGGCAACGCAGGGGATTTTACGGTCGTTCTCAATCGCCGCGCGACGGGTGTTGACCCGGACCGCTGCACCAACTGCGGCCGATGTATCGAGGCATGCCCGGAGTCCTATCCCGACCCGGTGCAGGCGGGCGTGGTCAACCGCAAGGCGATCGGCCGTCGCGCCCCTGTCTGCTCGCCGTCGAACATCGAAATAGACTGGGACCACTGCACCCGCTGCAAGGCCTGCGTGGAAGCCTGTCCCGAGAACGCCGTCAACCTCGAAGCTGGGAACCTTGAGGAAAAACGGAAGGTATCGGCGGTCGTGCTGGCCACGGGGTTCCGATTCTACGATCCATCGCCCCACCGCGAATATGGATACGGCCGCTATAAGAATGTGGTCACAACGCTGGAGCTTGAGCGGCTCGTAGGGAAAAGTCTTCTGGAGGGGCATGAAACCATACGAAGGCCTTCCGACGGCCGCGTTCCCTCCCGCATCGCCTGGATCCAGTGCGTGGGCTCCAGGGAGGAAAAACGGAACTATTGCTCTTCCGTCTGCTGCATGATCTCCCTCAAAGAGGCCAGGAGATGCCGGCAGCTGCTGCCGGATGCGCACCTGGAGATCTTCTACATGGATCTGCGCACCTGCGGCAAAGGGTACGAGTCCTACCTGAATGAGGCCAAAGAGAGGGGGATCGTCTTCACGCGGGGGAGACCGGGAGAGGTCCTCGAGAAGGACGGGGAGCTCCGGCTCTATGTGGAGGATGCAAACGGCGGCTGGCGCGAAGATCCCTTTGACCTGGTCGTGCTCTCGGCCGGGTTCGAAGCCCATCCGGAGACCCTCAGGCTGGCGGAGGTTCTGGGGATTACCCTGGACCAGGACGGCTTTCTTCTTCAGCAGCCCGGTTTTCTGAGCCGCACCGAAAAGGAAGGCATCTTCGTCGCGGGTTCGGCTTCAGAGCCTCGGGATATCCCGGAATCCGTCATTCAGGCCCATGAGGCCGCTGCCTTGGCGGCAGGGGTTGGATCGATAGCGGGCATGGACCGGCAGGTGGTGCAGGACTCCCCCATGACGGATCTCCTGGAGGAGGATCTGCGGTCCCTGGTGGTCCTGTGCGACTGCTCGGGGACGATGACCGAAACCATTTCCGAAGAGCTTCGCGTCCGCATGAAAAACGAGCCTGGAGTGGTCGGGGTGAAGACCTGTTCACGGCTCTGCCACAAAGCGGATCTGGAGAGCCTGGCCCGTGACATCCAGGAACTGAAAGCCAACAGCCTGGTGGTAGGCGGTTGCACACCGCGCTGGCTGAACCGTCGTTTGAGGGGGATCTCCCCTCTGGATCCCAATCTGATCCAGGTCGTGAATTTGAGAGAGCAGACCGCCTGGCCGCGGGAAAACCATGCGGAAGCCCCCGGACCGGCCGAGGCTCAGCTCAGGGGTGCACTGGTCCGGTGCCGCGAGTACAGGCTACTGCCCAAGGTTCCGCAGAACCGGGACAGCAGTTCCGAAGTGCTGGTCGTCGGTGGAGGCCCCGCTGGTCTCGCAGCGGCCCTTTCCCTCTCCGGGATGGGAAATGGAGTGACCCTTGTAGAGCGGGAGAACCAGTTGGGCGGCAATCTGCGGGGGATACACTACGGCCTGGATCCCAGGTTTCAACCGGACAAGATCCTGGAGGATCTCGTCGGCGGCGTTCAGGAGGGAGCCGGCATAACGGTGCTGACCGGAACAGTGGTTGCCGCCCTCGAAGGTCGCCCGGGGCTCTACAAGGCAAAGCTCCGGGGCCCGGACGGCAAAGAGGTGGAGAAGGGCTTCGCCGCAGCAATTTTGGCTACGGGCGCGCAGGTCAACCGGCCTCCTCTGTACCAGTATGGAAAGGATCCCCGGATTCTCACCCAAAAGGAATTGGAGGCGAGCCTCTTCGAAAACAAGCTCGACCCGAAAACATTGCGCGAGCTGATCATGATCCAGTGCGTGGGCTCCAGGAACGAGGAGCATCCCTACTGCAGCCGGATCTGCTGCGCGTCCTCCCTGAAGAATGCTCTCCGGCTCCTGGATGGAAACCCGGACTTGCGGATCATCGTCTTCTACCGGGACCTCCGGGCCTTCGGGCTTATGGAACGGCAATATCGGGAGGCCCGTGAAAAGGGCGTGCTCTTTGTCCCCTTCGAGCCCGATGCGGCGCCCGCCGTGGAGATCGGCGAAAACGTTCTCACCGTGACCGGACGCGATCCCATTGCAGGGGTGACCGTTCGCTTCCAGCCCGATCGCGTCATCCTGAGCACCGGCCTTGTCCCTGATGTTCCGCTGTCTCTCCTCGGCACCCTTGGAGTCGCTGCGGATCGGGAAGGATTTCTGAAGGAAGCCAATCCCAAGTTCCGGCCCATTGACCTGGCCGATGGGATCTATGGCTGCGGAATGGCGCTTGGGCCGGCGTTTGTGAACGAGGCCATGGCCCAGGGCCGCGGCGCCGCTGTCCGGGCGTCGGCATTCGTGCGGCGGATGAAAAGACCGGCCGCGCCGCAGACCGCAACGGTGCAGTCGTCCCGCTGCTCGGCATGCGGGCTGTGCGTGGCAGCCTGCCCTTTCAATGCAAGGGAGCTGGACGAGGAAGCCGGCCACGCGGTAGTTCATGCGGAGCTCTGCCAAGGCTGCGGCAATTGCGCCGCCGTGTGTCCGAACGACGCGGCCCAGATGATGGGCGGAACGGACAGGCAGATCCTGTCGGTCATCGAAGAGCTGCTTGAGGCGTGAGAGGCAAGTCTTGAAAAGATCGAACCGCCAAGACGCAAAGAACGCGAAGAAGGAAGAATGCAAGTATTTGTTTTTTCACCTGCCGGAGCAACTTCCGGAAGGTGAAAAAACAAATGTTTTCTTGGCGCACTTTGCGTCTTGGCGGTTCAGAATTGCTAGTCTGTAGGATGGGTTGAGCCGAGCGAAACCCATCATGATTCCTGAGGAGGAGATTTCGATGGAGAAACCTGAAGGCCCCAAAATCATCGCCTTTCTCTGCAACTGGTGCACTTACGCGGCCGCGGATCTGGCCGGCACGGCCCGCCTGACCTATCCGCCGAACGTCCGGACGGTGCGGATCATGTGCACAGGCTCTCTGGATCCCATGTACGTGCTCAAGGCATTCCTGGAAGGGGCCGACGGAGTGCTGGTCGGTGGGTGTGCCCTGGGGGATTGTCACTACACGAGCGGGAATTACAAAGCGCGTCGCAAGGTGGCCATCCTGCACGAGGTCCTGGATGCGGTGGGCATTGAGAAAAGTCGATTGTGGCTGCGCTGGATCAGCGCCAGTGAAAGCGGCCTGTATGCAGAGACCATCCGTGAAATGACCAAGGCCATCAGCGCCATGGGACCGAGCCAGGTGCAGGCCCGGATGATCCTCTAAGAAAAACCGAGAAGGAGAGATCCATGTCAGGATACTTCGCCCTAGATGATGACGGCAAGAATGATCTCGCAGGTTCGCTGAGCGGATTCTGCCGGAGGTTGCTTGAGCAGGGAATACTGGATGCATTGCTGGTGGCCCAGCATCTTCCCGACAGTCCCATGGTCCAGCACACGCTGGTTCGATCGCCGGACAAGCTGGCCGGTGTGGATCCCACAGCGCCGGTGCTCCCGGTGAACGGGGGAGTGCTTGCAGCCCGTCTGACCCGCCAGGACCCGGGAGGAAAGGTGGGGGCCGTGCTGAGGCCTTGCGAGATCCGGGCCTTTTTGGAACTCGTCAAACTCCATCAAGGGGACCGCGAGCGGATCTTCCTGATCGGAATGGATTGCATGGGAACCTTTGAACCCCCGCAGTACCGCACATGGGCCAAGGACAACCCCGGTTCGAGCGGCAAATTTCTGGAGTCCGTGCTCGGCTCGGGCACACCCCCGCAAGGGGCTCCCAGCCTGCGGAGGGCTTGTCAGGCCTGCGAGTTTCCGACCGGAGAGGGCGCAGATGTTCAGCTGCTCTTCGTGGGAACGGACCGGGGGCCGTGTCTCTTTGCAGGGACGGAGGCCGGGGAGACCGCGCTGAAGGGTTTGAGTCTGAAGACGATGGAGGAGCAGGCCAAGCGGCCGAAAGCGGTCGAAACCTGGATCAAGGGCCGTATCGCATCCCGCGATCAACTCTTCAAGGAGGTGGAGTCGGAGCTCCTTCCCATGGATCGGCTCCTCGGGGAGCTCTCCTCCTGCATCCGTTGTTACAACTGCCGGGAAGTCTGCCCGGTCTGTTACTGCAAGAGCTGCGTTTTCGAGAGCAATACCTTCGAACACGCTTCCTCTCAATATCTGAAGATGGCCAAGAAGAGAGGCGTCATCAGGATGCCTACGGACAGCCTGTTTTTTCATCTGACCCGCATGGTTCACATGAGCACGTCCTGCGTGGGCTGCGGACAATGCTCCAGTGCCTGTCCAATGGGAATCCGCGTGTCGGACATTTTTCGGACCGTGGGCCGAAGAACGCAGTCGGTTTTTGAATACGTTCCCGGGCGGTCCCTGGAAGAGCCCTTGCCGATAACCACCTTCAGGGAAGACGAGCTGACCGAGAAAGAATAGAGGTGGAGAAGAGTGTACACGGCGTAGGATGGGTAGAGCGAAGCGAAACCCATCTATTTCACGGTTGGCGATCAGGTGGAGTATGGAAGAAGAAAAAACAAGAGATGAAGCCACGATCGTAGAAGAGAGTTCGCTCGACGTCGGCTTTGCGGGGGAGGTTGCCCGGGAGCCCGGGGGAGAGGGAATCCGCAAGTGTTACGCGTGCGGCACCTGCACAGCAGGGTGCCCGGTTCGTCGGTTCCACCCTGTGTTCAACCCGAGGCGGATTTTACGCATGGTCCTGCTGGGCATGAGGGATCAGGTGCTCAAAGAACCCTTTGTGTGGGTCTGCGCCACCTGTTATACGTGCCAGGAAAGATGTCCTCAGGGTGTGCGGATCGCCTCTATCATGACGGCACTGAGAAATATCGCCGTCCGCCTCGGCAACATGCCCGAGATCGTCCCAATGCAGGTGAAGCTGCTCACCGAAAAGGGAACACTCTATCCGCTGGACGATTTCGACAACAAAAAACGGGGCAAGGCCGGTCTTCCTGCGTTGCTTTTGGCGCATGAGGATGTGGGACCGCTCCTCCAGGAGTCGGGGAAACCGGGAGACGGGGCGAAATAGGGGGATCACCGCCCGCTGCGCTAGAGTCGCGGAGTTCGCAGAGGTTTTTTATTTTTGACTTGCAGGGAGACGACTGCAAGTCAAAAGAAAGCCTCCGACAATCGAGGGTCCGCATTCCGCCCCAAAATGCAGTGCCCTTTTCATTTGCCGTCATCTCCCGGCAAATGAAAAAAGGATATTGACTCTGCGCTCTCCGCGTCTCTGCGGTGAACCCATTTTTGACATAAGGCGAGGGAATAATGGGATCTGAATACGCGCTATTCTTGGGTTGCACCATCCCGGCAAGGGTTCGAAGCTACGAACAGTCGGCCCGGGCCATTGCCGAACGGTTTGGGATCAAGCTGGTCGATCTGGAGGGCTTTGCCTGCTGCGGATTCCCCATTGGAGCCGCTGACCGAATGTCGGCCGAGTCCCTCGCAGCCCGCAACCTGAGTCTGGCCGAGGAGGCCGGTCTTCCCATATGCACTCTTTGCAGTTCCTGTACATCCGCCCTCACCGAGACTTCACGCCACCTGGCCGAGCATCCATCTGAGCGGGAGGAGGTCAACACACGACTCGCCCGAATCAACAGAAAGTATGAGGGACCAGTGACGGTCAAACACTTCGCGCGGATTCTGTGGGAGGAAGTGGGAGTCGATAAAATCAGCCAGGCGTGTACAAGGTCGCTGAAAGGATTGCGTCTTGCGGCGCACTACGGGTGTCATTACCTGAAGCCTTCAGAGGCATACGGGGGTTTCGAGCTCGTGGAGGATCCGGGGACCTTGGATGGATTGATCAGAGCCACCGGAGCCACTGCAGTCGACTACATGCGCAAAAAGCAATGCTGCGGCGGATCCGTCCTTGGTGCTGACCAGAACACCGCATTCGCTATTGCCAGGGACAAGCTGACAGAGCTTCACGATATGCAGGTTGACGCCCTGGTGGTGGTATGTCCGTTTTGCGGCGTCATGTTTGATGCCAACCAGAAAGTGATCGAAAAGATGTTCGAGCAGAGTTTCGGTCTTCCGGTCCTTTATCTCACTCAGGTGCTGGGAATGGCCATGGGAATGGACGAAAAAACCCTCGGCCTGAAATCGCATGTGGTCAAGACGACCCACCTTGACACCGTGCTCCAGGAGAGGCAGAAAGGAGCCTCCTCGCCTCCTGCACATCCAGAGCAATCTGATCCGTCAGTTCCTTGACCCCGCCGAAAGTCTTCTCATCCCTGATTCGGTGAAGGAACTTGATCTTTATCTTCTTGCCCAGGATGTCTTCGGAGAAGTCGAGGATATAGGTTTCTATGGAGAGACTGTTCTCGCCAAAGGTAGGATTGAAGCCGACGTTCGTGACCCCGCAAAACAATCTCTCGTCCACCTCGACCATGACCGCGTACACACCCCGCTTCGGGAGCAGTTCATCGCCGGGCTTGATATTCGCGGTGGGGAAACCGAGGAGTCTTCCTCCCCTGTTCGCGCCTTTGACCACAGTGCCCCAGATTTGGTAATCCCTGCCAAGAAGCATTCTCGCCTCGGCAAGATTCCCTTCTCGAACGAGTGTCCTGATGGATGTGCTCGAGACTACCGTATGGTCGATGTGGACCGGCCCGACCAGGTGGACTTGGAATCCGAGCTCCTTTCCCATCTTCTGAAGAAGTGTGAGGTTCCCGGTGCGGTTCCGGCCGAAGGTGTAGTCATAACCCACCACCAGTTCCTTAACGCCGATTTTGTCTAAAAGGATATCCTTTACAAAACTCTCTGCGGGAATCGAGGCAAACTGGGCCGTAAAAGGGATGCAAAGGATGACGTCGATCCCGGCCTTGGAGATCAGGCAGAGCTTCTGCTCGGTCTGTGTTATGAGAGCGGGTCCGTTGCCCTTCTTGATGATCTTTACCGGGTGAGGGTCGAAGGTCATGACCGCGGACTGGCCGCCGATAGATTGAGCCCTTTTCTTCACTATATCAAAGAGAGCGAGATGGCCTTTGTGTACTCCATCGAAATTCCCGATGGTGAGGACGGGGTTATTCAGTCTTTGTTTCAGAGAATCGAGGTCGTAGATCACATTCATCGAACCATTACCTGTTTTCGTTTAGAAAGGCATTGATAGCCCGTTTTTTTGATTCGGAATCGCTGAAACGAGGCAGGCCTCAGCGATTAACCAGTTGACAGGGAACAGTGAATAATATAAGAACAATTTGTAAAGATCAAGATTGCAAATCGTGCCGAAGTGGTGGAACTGGTAGACACGCTAGGTTCAGGGTCTAGTGGGGGGTCCCCCGTGCAGGTTCAAGTCCTGTCTTCGGCACCAGATTTTTTCTGGAAGGCTTTTGACGGTTTCGGCCGTTGAGAGCCTTTTCTGTTTTTGATCTTCCATTCTCGTTGGATGGACATTCTGGGCCACCCGCTCTGCGGGTGGCAGGCAAGCCTGCGCACGAGGTCTCTCGGCAAGTATTTACGTCTCTGCCTTGCCTCCTCCTCCAATTGTTAGTGAATGCTCCCTTACCATGAATCATCATTAACCGAGTGCAGTTGTGATTGATTTGACAAACTTAGCTTGTTCGTTCTACAATCCGACCCTTTTCAATGGGGGTACTCATGCTTTCTAGGCCGCCCGCCTCTTGGGCAGTGATCGTCCTCACTATTCTAGTGCTTGCCGGCGCATCTCCAAGGGTCCATGCCGGTACAGAACCTCAGATTCCTCTGATTTCGATGTCACTCGAAAAAGAGTCGATGGAGGGCGTTCTTGACAGGATCTCAAGGATTGTAGGGTATGAGATCGCTGTGAGCCGAGATTGGGCAGATAAGGTTATCAGCATAGTCCTTCAGGATTGTGGGCTGGAAGACTCCCTGGCCAAGATCCTCGCAGCAGCGGGAAATCCAAGTCATGTCCTGATAACCGACAAAGAAAATAGAAGAATAGAGATATTGATTCTCGGTCCTGCCCGTGTTGGCCCTGCCGGCACCCGGGGGGGAATGGTCCCTGCCCAAAGCAAACCGGTCGAGCCCCCGGTGCAGGAAGCGGAGCCTGAGGATGAGCGTGGAGGTGAGCCGGCGGAGATGAGTGCGGCCGACGAACCGGGGAGTCCGGCTGCGCCGGAACTTCCGGGCCGAAAGAAAGGAGGGGAGGTTTCGTTTCGGAAATTGAAGATGCAGGAAATCGGGGAAACGCAGATGATCCCTCCGGAAGAGGCGGTAGTTGATTCCGAAAAGGATGACGAAAAGGGCATGGCTTCGGTCCAGATCGAAGAAGAGAAAGAGGTTACAGAATCGGATATGCAGTCTGAGCAAGCTCAGAGGCAGGAGAAAGGAATTCACACTTCAAACTGAAAATGCAAACTGAAAATGGAGGTGCGGTATGAAAATCAGGAGTTGTTTGGCTTTTGTGGTTTTTGTCGCGCTTGTCTCCCTATCCTACGATGTTCAAGCTGTCATGCACAAAGTGAATTTCAATGCCTGGACCGAGCAGAATCAGCAACAGGGAAAGCTGGTGATCTTCAGGGTGGATGTTTTCGACGATGAGTATGCCCATCCTCCGGAATATGTAAAGTCCATAAAGATAACCGCACCCAATGGGCAAACAAGATTGTTTAACCTCTCCAAAGATTGGAGACCGTTTGACGGGTTTTTTGCCACGGGCTGGCCGGACGAGGACTTTACAGGGGGAACCATACCGGGCGGGACATACAAGGTAACAGTGACCCCCATGAGCGGGACCGCTATAACTGATACCGACGCTGTTGCGGCAAGCTTTCTTCCGATTCCCGTGCTGACCAGCCCTAACCCCAATGGAAGCACGGTGTTTACTTCCCAGACGCCGACCATCACGTGGAATGCGGTGAGCGGTGCGGCATACTACACCATCCTGCTCCGGAACAACAGCGCGGGAGGCGAGTACGTCTACGACCGTGTCCACCGGCCGAAGAGCACCCCCTTCCGGAGCTATCAACTACCCATCGGCACGCTGAAACCGAGCAGCAATTATGCCGTCATGATTGAGGCTCGTGCAGCGAGCCAGGATCTGGATAAGCGCTCTTCTACTCCTTGGATCCCCTTTAAAACAGGTTCCTGGTAGGTATTGAACCGAAACAGCGAGCGCTAACCTCGCAGCTTGTTGTAGCGAAGCGGAAAATGGGGTCCCGCTTGCGGGGGGTTCGTGCCTGCACGAACAACATGGGGACCCGCCCGAAGGGTGGGGTGTTCGAGCGTAGCGAAGAAAAATCCCGCTCGCGGGGCTGCGGGGTTAGCGCTCGGATCTAAAACAGATTAGAAACTCCTGGTGAGGTGGAAGATTCTCCTCGCTTCGCTCGGAGTCCCACCCCTTCGGGGCGGTGCCCGTTTTCCCTGCAGAAGCTGCAGGGAGCTTCAATCATTATGGGATTATTAATAAGGGGAGAAGATTTATGTTCGCGGGTCGTCTTTCGGGGCCGTATAATTTCTCAGAAAGGAGACCAGCAGGTCCATCTGATCCTCTGTCAGGGAGCCGAACTGGACGCTGCATCGATTCAGAGGATACCGCTGGGGGACCGGATTGCTCATCTTCAGATCTGAAACCAGTTTGAAAGGCACCCTTTCTATACGCAGAGATGTGTCACAGGTCAGGATATCCAATTCGGACAGCGCTTTTGGTTCGTCCGCACCTCCAATATACCTGAAAGCAAGCCCTTCCTCACTGATATCAAGGATCTGCCACGGCTTTATCGGGTCATTTCCCAGCGTCACAAGACAGCCGTCTTTCGCCGGAAATCTCTTTTTCCTCCTGCGCTCCAATGTCCGGTCGCCCACCATTTTCACCCCGGTCACAGCCAAACTGAGTAGGAGAGGTTCGGTACGAAAAAATGGAACAACAACACATCGGCTTCTCTATGGACATTTCTAACAGTACTGCCTCTCATTCAGCTTTGACCCAGTGAAATTCGGTCTGGATCAGCGGAACCCTGTGAGGACATCGGCTCTCAGGCACCGGAGAAAGCGCTCCTTCCTCCAGTATATTTTCGATTCGTCGTTTCAGATTTGAAAGGTTAAACCCTTTTAATGCGAACCCTTCAATGTCCGTCCCTCGCTGAGATGAAAACGGTCGGTTTCCCCTCCAGAGGATGATGAACGGCGTTTGGCTCAGACAACTGCTGATGTTTCTGTGAAGAATGGCTCGTTGACTCCCTCCGAATTCTTCATCCATTAAAATGAGATGAGGCCTTGCCCTCCGTATATCCCTAATGAGCGAAATCGCATCCGAGCATACTATGACCTCATAAGCCTCTTCCATAAGTTCTTCGGAGAGGAAAACGGCCATTGCCTCGTCTTGGATGGCTATGAGGATTCTCTTCATGAGTCCCTTTGTCCTTACCAGCGGGAAAGTACCTGTTGAGCCACTTGTAGGAAGGTCACAGAGAACGTACTTTGAGTAAATAAGGTGCAGCATGTATTTTCTAAGTAGGGGGAGGGGTGCAATTCGGTTGACAATAAGATCGAATTGCTTCTATATGGCATGATATCACTGTTTTAAAAGGAGTGGGCCATGAATTCCGAAGAGCCGAAGAATGCGCCGGCATCCTCCGGCAAGACCAGCTATCGTTATATTCTTGTCGTGGCAGTGGCGGTTCTTGTCGCCTTCTTCATCGTAGTGATGTTCATCAATTCAGGGAAGCCTTCTTATCTGACGCTGGAGAATGTCGACAGCAAGGAGAAAGGAACCCATTTCATCCGGACGAACCAGGCCCTGCTCAAGCAAATGCAGAAGAACTGGCTGCCGAACGACTACTTCTGGCCCACGGCCCTGCTGGATAATGCGCCGAGTTTTCAAATCGGCGTGCTGGAAGTCGTAAGATACAATCTGCGTGTCCTCAGGGACAATCTGAGCAGGACGCGCACAACGGACAGATTGGATCCCAATGCCGAGGCGGCATTCACCGCTCTCTCGAATGATCCATACAAGTGGTGGTTCCCTTCAGCTGAGAGCAAATGGAAAAAGGGCTCTCAGAGTCTCGACGCCTTCTACCAGAACCTCGTCGCGGGGAAGGTCAGGTTTTTTCCCAGGGCGGACAATCTGGTGGAACTGCTCAGCCAGTATGTTTCTCTGATGGGGGGAGTCAATACCCGCCTCATCAATGCGCCACGGGACATAGGGGAGGCGATTTCCCTCGAGGGAGACAAAATGGGAGAATCAGGACCCGGAACTGTGGCCGTCGAAATCCCCTGGATCCGAATCGACGACAACTTCTATTATGCCCAGGGGGTGGCTTATGCTCTGTATGAATCGTTCAGGGCGATTGAATCGGACTTTGACCAGGTGCTCCGAGACAAGAACTCCGTTCCTCTCGTCAGAAAGATTCTGGAACTTTTGAGGCGTTGCCAGTTTGAACCGCTTCTCATATTCAACGGCGACCCGGACAGCATCTTTGCCAATCACTCCCTTAATTTGTCGGGAGTGTTCAACGATGCCAGACAAAAGATGAATTCTCTCATCATCGCGCTGATGCAAGGTTGAGACCTGAAAAGGAGCGGATGCAGGATACAGGATTCACGATTCAGGACAAAGACGGATAAGATCCAGGCAAGGTGTCCCAAGAGCTATCATCCTGCGCCTTGCATCATTTTTTTCTTCACTTCATCCTGCATCCTGCAGCTTGGATCCTGCATCATGCATCTGGGAAGGAGATCCGCAGAAAGGCTCCCTTCTTGGAGCCTGGCTGCAAGAATCCATGCACGAAATGTCGATTGCCCAGAGCCTTGTCGACATCATCAGGGAAGAGATGGTTCGACACAATGCGCACACCTTGAGGGTCGTGCGTCTCCATGTAGGGGAGATGTCGGCAATCGTTCCGGACTCACTCTCGTTCTGTTTCGAGGTAATCACGGCGGGAACCGAAATGGAAGGCGCCAGACTCAACATTGAGGTCATCCCCGTGGAAGGGATATGCCGTGCGTGCGGGGAAAGATTCAAGATTGAGAACTATATGTTTCTCTGTCCTGCATGCGGAGGTACGAGCGTGGAAACGGTAACCGGCCAGGAACTGTCTATCGTTGAGATCGAAGTGGATGAGTGAGCAGGAAGTAGCTGCATCCTGGAACCCATACATCATTACTTAAGAGGTTATCTATGAAGATCACCGTCGTCAGAGCCATCCTGGAGGCAAATGAACGAATCGCCGACCTGAACCGGCAATTGTTCGATCAGAGCAAGCTCTATGTCATCAACCTCATGAGCTCTCCTGGAGCTGGAAAAACCACCCTTCTTGAGAAAACCATCGATGGTGTGAAAAAGGATCTGCGAGTGGGGGTGATTGAAGGCGACATCCAGTCTTCCCAGGATGCGGAGAGGATCGCGAGAAAGGGAGTGCCGGTTGTCCAGATCAACACGGGAGGGGCATGCCATCTTGACGGGAATATGATCCGGGAGACGTTCCACGAGTTCAACTTTGATGAACTGGATCTCCTCGTGGTGGAAAATGTGGGGAATCTCGTCTGCCCGGCTGAATTCAGAGTGGGCGAAGACATGAAGGTGATGATCCTGAGCGTTGCGGAGGGGGATGACAAACCGCAGAAGTATCCCCTCATGTTCAGGGAATCGAAGGCGCTCCTGATCAACAAGATAGACCTCCTTCCTTACGTGGATTGTAGCCTTGAAAAGATCAGAGAGGATTCCCTCCGGATCAACCCTGATTTGAGGATTTTCGAAGTTTCCTGCAAGACCGGAGAAGGCCTGGAAGAATGGTTCGGGTGGTTGAAGGAACGTGTGAAAGAGGGCAGGCTGGGGTGAACGGCCGTGTTCGAACGCTTGAAACTTTCCGATTTCCCGGCGCGGTCCGGGGAGGTGCTCAGGCGGGCAACTGCGACCAGGCCCGTGATCTGGACTCTTGAAGAGGACGGGGTTGAGGCGGTCGTCAAAGATTTCAGCAGGAATGGAACCCTTTTCCGCCACACGATAGGCCGCTTCCTGGTGTGGCGGGAAGAAAAAGCCTACAGGAGGCTTAGAGGGGTAAAAGGGGTTCCCGTCCTGTATCGCGTTCTCGACGGGATGGCATTGGTCATGGAACGGGTTCCCGGCGAGAGCCTGGAAGATCTCGAGAAGAAAAGGAAACTCCCGAAGTCCTTCTTCGATGCCCTGGAGGCGATTGTTGCTGATGCCCATGCCAGGGGAGTGGCCCATTGCGATCTGAAGAGGGCTCCCAATCTTCTTCTTGGCCGCGACGGGAAACCGTATATCGTCGACTGGTCTGCAGCGGTCTGCAGAACTGAACTATCCCTGTTCCCCTTCAATCTCATCTACCGCAGGCTCCTTCTGGATGACCTTCATGCAATCACGAAGATGCAGCTCAGGCACTGCCCGGAAGAAGTCAGCAAAGAGCGGCTGGATGGATACCGCCGCAGAAGTGCGGCGGAAAAGCTCGTTCGTCGAGTTAGGGACAGGATGCGGGAGATTCTCAAGAGAGTGGCAATGCTTTAGCCCTCTGAAACTGCGAAGCGAAACCGTTTGCCCTGGCCAACCCCGCTTCATTCTAAAACGTCACTTGTAAAGGGCGTGAGTCCGTTCGTCATCAAAGAATCAACCTTGTGAATTGCCGCGGTTCTTGTAGAATAACGGACCATGGCGCACTCTTATCCGGATTGTGATCCAAACTCAAAGCACCATCGCAACAGGAGTCATGCTATGGAACCGTATCGAACTGCTATCAGGATGATATTGCTGATCGGCTTGGTTTTGCTTTTCCTCTTGTCCCCAAAGCCCACCCTCTCGGCCTCCGGTTCCGAGGGTCTGGTCCCCGAGTCCTTCGTCGGTCTTGCAAAAAAGGCCAGCCCTTCTGTGGTAAATATCAGCACGGTCAAGATCGTCAAGGGCAGGGGCCAGATACCAACGCCCTTTGGCCCTAATGACCCTTTCAGGGATTTCTTCGATCGTTTTTTCAAGAATCAGATGCCCAGGGATTTCAAACAGCAGAGCCTTGGGAGCGGCTTTTTCATTGACAAGGAAGGATTCATCCTGACGAACAACCATGTGGTGGAAAAGTCGGATGAGATCAGGGTCAGGCTTTCTGACGAAAGGGAGTTCGCCGCAAAAATCATCGGCCGCGATCCCAAAACAGATCTGGCCCTCATCAAGATCGAAACGGATCAGTCCCTGGTCCCGTTGCCATTGGGGAATTCGGACGGTCTTGAAGTGGGGGAGTGGGTGGTCGCAATTGGAAATCCTTTTGGCTTGGGCAATACGGTCACGGCGGGTATAGTCAGTGCCAAATACCGCCAGATAGGTGCGGGCGCGTATGACAACTTCATTCAAACCGATGCCTCCATCAATCCGGGCAACAGCGGAGGGCCCCTGCTGAACAGGGCCGGAGAGGTGATCGGAATCAACTCGGCAATCTATTCCCAAAGCGGCGGCAGCATAGGAATCGGATTCGCGATTCCCGTGAACATGGCCAGGGATCTGCTTCCACAACTCAAGAAAGGCAGGGTGACGAGGGGTTGGCTCGGAGTAGTCGTTCAGAAGATCACACCTGAGTTGAGGGATAAACTCAAGCTCAAAGAGGAAAGAGGCGCTCTTGTTGCCGACGTGACAGCATCCGGTCCTGCGGAGAAGGGGGGAATCAAGCGTGGCGATGTTATCGTTTCCTTTGATGGAAAGGAGATCAAGGATACGGGCGACCTCCCCTATGCCGTTGCCTCGACGCCGGTAGGAAAAACCGTGAATGTGGAAGTCATACGCAAAGGACAGAAAAAATCCGTTCAGGTCGAAATAGGTGAGCTTAAAGAGCAGCAGGGAGAGCAGGAACATCCTCAGGTGAGGCCCAGCCTGGGTATGACCGTGGAGGAGATTACCCCTGAGGCGGCCAAGGTTTTTGGGCTCTCCGAGTCCTCCGGCCTGGTAGTGGTTGAGGTCGAGGAAGGATCCCCTGCATCGGCCGCGGGCATCAACCCGGGCGACATCATTCTGGAAATGGATCAGGAGCCGGTGAAAGACATTGACTCTTTCGAGAAGAAGATTGCGGGGTACAAGAAGGGAGATACCGTGCTCCTTCTGATCAAGAGGCGAGCCGCCACCCTCTATGCGACTTTGAGGGTATCGGAGTAAACAGGCGGGGGCATGAGTTCTTGACAAGCGCAAACGTTCGCCGGTCTATCCTGCCGACAGATATCCTCCCTGAATTCTGCAGCCGGCAAGCTTGACATTTTCATATGTCGCGGGTAGGGAAGATCAAGCAACATTCTACCCCTGACTTTATTCGGTTAGTTGGAAGGGAGGGCAATCGCATGGTGAAGTCTCTGGAAGGGTTTACACCGTACGCAAAGGACGATGCGGAGAAGTATAACGCTTTACGTTGGTGGCCGGGGCTCACATTTGGGGATATCCTCGACAGGGCCGCCGACATTCAGCCCGATAAGGAGGCTTTCATAGACCGCAACTCCCGGCTCACCTATGCAGAGGCCCGGGAAAAGACGAACAGGCTGGCCATAGGGCTGATGGATCTGGGCATCCAGCCACTGGAGCGCGTTCTGATTCAGATTCCAAATTGGAACGAGTTCGTTTTCGGGTATTTTGCCCTTCAAAAGATCGGCGCCATCCCCGTGTTGTTGATCGACCGGTACCGGCAGTTCGAGATTGACCACTTGATCGGCCTTTCAGGCGCAACTTCCTGGATTGTCGCAGCCAGATACGGCAAGACGGATTACTTCCCCATCATTCGCGACGTCCTGAAAGACCACCCCGAGGTCAAACATGTTATCACCGTAAGAGGAGAGGGAGATCAGCGCCCTTTTGAAAGCCTCGAAGGGTTGATCGCAAGATCCGAGCCCACCCGGGAGAATCTGGACCGGCTCGCGGCAAGACGACCCGATCCGCACCAGGTAGCCCACATGGGACCGACGGGGGGGACAACCGGCGAGCCCAAGATCGTCCCCCGCACCCATAACAGCCTCATCACCGGCATCGATTACTGCTCCAAGTCCTGGGAACAAAACAACCAGGACATCAACCTGCTCGCAGGACCGGTAGGCCATGACTTGACCTTCAGCAAGGGTTTCATGGGGAGCATCCTCACACTGGGAACTGTCGTGTTTCTGGATTCGACAAACGATAAGGACATCTGCGATACGATTGAAAGGGAGAAGGTGACATCCATTGTATGGGTCCCCACTCTGGCGCAGAAGATGCTCCAGTACAGCGATCTCCACAAGCATGATTTGAGTTCTCTCAGGAAGATGCACAGCGCAGGGGGTGCGAGCCACCCCGGACTCGTCAAGGACGTCACGGAAAAACTGAAGATGAAATTCTACAACGGCTATGGAGCAACTGAAGGAATGACGACCATCACACGAACCACGGACGATTTGGAAACCATCTGTTCAACCGTGGGAAGGCCCACGTGCCCCTTTGACACCTACAAGGTTGTAGACGTCAATGGGAACGAACTTCCTCCCGGCAAGCCGGGGGAATTGGTCCTCAAAGGCCCCGGGGTTTTTACAGGCTACTATAACAACCCGGAAGAGAACAAAGGGGCATTCACAGAGGACGGGTTTTTCAGAACAGGCGACGTGGCGAAGATCAGTGAAAAGGGCTACATCACTCTCACCGGCCGCATCAAGGAAATGATCAACCGGGGTGGCGAGAGCATCAGTTCCACCGCAATCGAGGGGCTCATCAGCCGCCATCCGGATGTCGCGGCAGTGGCGGTGATTCCGATGCCCGATCCGTTCATGGGCGAGCGCGTTTGCGCCTATATTCAGCCGAAGCCGGGAGTTCGGATGACCTTTGATGACGTGATCGGCTTCCTGAAAGGTCAAAAGGCCTCCGTACTCCAACTGCCGGAGCGGATCGAGTTCATCGACGCCATGCCCTATACAGGCACTCAGAAACTGGACAAGAGGGCACTGCGAAAAGACATCGAGGAGAAGCTGCGGGCTGCGGGAAAGATTTAGGTAGCGTAAGAGGTTTCATCTGAGGGCCTTCCCGTACACTGAACACTGAACTCTGAACCCTATGCCCAGAGATAGCTTGAATTCAAGCGTTGAACCCCCTTCGAGGGGATCACCTGAGGCCGCGTGCCTGTCCCGCAGAGCGGGGCTCTGCGGGTGGAGACTCACTGGGATCACGTCTTCAGGACTTCCTCTTCTTCAAAACGGCGAAGGTTCTTTCCTGCTGACTGTTCGAGTGCCTGGATCCATTGGCCGACCCTTTCCTTCCCATAGGCTTTCTCCCAGCCCTTTAGAATGGCAGCCACCGGGACGTCTGCATAGGTCCCCAGGTATTCGACGTACTCCATGAACTTCTTGTTCTCCAGGTTATAGGGTTGAAACATGGAGTTCTCGCGGCCGTTGAATTCAAGGGGGACAACCTTATGCATGAGGCAGAGTTCCTTGTTGAAGGCCGGTGTGGCCATCACCCATTTCCCCTCCAGGAGGAACTCCGTGTAGCCGTGGTACACAAAGAGATCGGAGCCCATCATCTCCAGGAGCTGCCTGGTGACAAGATGATTGCGGACGGTGGCAAATCCGATACGTGTTGGAATTCCGCACGCGCGTCCCAGGGCGCAAAGGAGCGAGGCCTTGCACACACAATATCCCCTTTTGTTGCGGAGCACGTTGCTCGCCCGGTAATGTTCCGGCAGATAAAAAGGACAGTAAGGATCGTACCAGATCCCGTCACGGACGGCATAGTAGAGCTTTACCGCCTTCTCAACCGGGTCCTCGGCCCCCTGAACGCTCTCTTCGGCAAAACCGGCGATCTCTTCATGATCGCTGTCGATGATGGATGTGGGAAGGCGGTATTCTTTGTCTTCTTCAACCATTTTGGTGAGCATGTTCAAACCCCCGCAAACTCTATAACAAAGAGCGTGGGCCGCGTCAAACATACGCTTCCGGTCTCCCCCGACAGATTCGCTTTTTTCGCTTGACAACCAATTCCCACGGAGTAGAGTCATATTGTAGCTACAGCTAAAATGTAATCACAATACAGGGCAGCCGAACCAGTCGGTATCACAAGTCCGAGAGCCGAGACTCACTTTAAACCCTTTTCCTTCATCCTGTTTCTCCGCCCGGGAGGCTGACGACAAGCATCAGTCACTTCCGGATACAGGATGCAAAGGTGTCGGTGCCGGGAAAGGAAGCTTCAGTGGCCGAGCAAAAGAAGATCAAAAAGAGTGTCTATCCCGCCCCTGCGATGCCCCACGAAGGTAAGGTGAAGTTCGAGGTTTTCGGGGAAGAGATGATCGAAAAGAAGGTGAAGTTGAGCGGCAACAGTGGAAGGGTCTATCTCCCGCCGGACTGGGTAAACCACCACGTGAAGATCATCAGGGTCGACTGATTTCGCTGCAAGTCGACAATCGTCGGCCGGATTTTGTTCTTGAGGCGTAGTTATTTTGAAGAAGAGATTGGATTGTCGGCTGGCTGGATGTTGTCCAACCGGTGCGGAAACGCGCCCGGCACAATGAGTGGAGCACCGCGTTTTTCGGGGTCTGGAACCAGCGCGGACGATTATATCGCAAGTCGAGTGTAAGGGGTAAATACGATGAGGTACGCAGAGACAGGATTTAATCTGGAAATCGATCTAACCCGGGGAAGCGTCGAGAGAGTGGCAACCGACCCAAGGTTGACCGAACTTCATCTCGGGGGGCTGGGCACCAACGCCAAGACACTATGGGACAGGGTTCCCGCTGATGTTGAACCCTTTTCTCCTGACAATCTGCTGATCTTTTCCACCGGTCTTTTTTGCGGCACACCGGCTCCCGGTGCGAACCGGACCATCATTTCCACCTATTCTCCTCAAACCCTGTACATGGGCTATTCCATGATGGGCGGTTTCCTGGCGCCGGAACTTAAGTATGCCGGTTATGACAAAGTGATCTTTCGCGGCAAGTCCCCCAATCTGGTTTATCTGTGGATCAACAATGACAAAGTGGAAATACGTGATGCCTCTCATCTCCGGGGTAAAGGCGCCGTTGAAACTGCAGCAATGATCAAACAGGAGTTGAAGGACCCGAAAGTACAGGTAGCGGCTATCGGGTTGGCCGGTGAAAACAGGGTTTACATGGCTTCCATCGAGCAGGGGCGGTCCAGCGCCAGCCGACTTGGACTGGGCGCCGTCATGGGAGACAAAGGGTTAAAGGCCATAGCCGTTCGTGGAACGAAGGACGTCAACATTGCTCGACCCGCCGAATTCATGAATCTCTGCAACGACGTGCTGCAGTATATAAAAGTCCGAGCAGCTAAACCGATTCCCGAGGTCATGCCCATTCTGGCCGTGCTTGGGTCACCGCAGGAGATGGCTGTCCATGATGAGAAGTGGCACACCGAGAATTTCATGTGGGGAAATGCCCGCACACGGAGAAAAGATTTCTGGAACGAGGAAATCGCAGAGAAGTGGAAGAACAGTCTGGAGACAGTGCGGACCCGGCTCATCAGCTGCTACAACTGTCCCATGAAGTGCGGAGCCATTATTTCCGCCCCGGGAGTTTCCACCTACATGATGAAATGTTTCTCGAAACTGACTTACACCATGGCCGCCTTTGTAGAAGACCTGGATTTTGGTTTCAAAATCGCTCAGCGGGCTACGGAGTATGGAGTGGACGGGTTCTCGATGCCGCAAACCATGGCTTTCGGCTTTGAGCTTAAGGAAGCGGGTATTCTGACGGATGCGGACTTTGCAGGGTGCCCGTCCGACAACGAAGGGAAATTTTACTGGTTGCTTGACCGGATTGTTCGGCGAGAGGGGATAGGGGATGTTTTGGCCGACGGCACCTATTGGGCCGCCAAGCAGATCGGCAAGGGCGCAGAAGCCTATGCTCACAATACCATCAAGAAACATGAGCAGCTCCCTCTCAAGCTGGGAATGCTGAACCCGATTTATTTCCTGATGTATTCTACCGGCGAAAAGATGAACATCACTCAAATCGAAGGGAATTTCCCCCAGGCGCCCTTTTCCACAATGGAGCTGAAACAAGAGTTTGTTAAGGACTGGGTCCAAGCCCCTGATGACAGGTTTAAGCAGTACGTCCTGGACTGGGAATTCCGCGGGGAACGCTCAATGCCCTTCTACCCCCCTGTCGAAGCCTGTTGTGAAATTGTGGACTGGCAGGAGAAGATGCACCACATTGATGACGCCCTCGGCATATGCGCCGGGTTGTCGTCGTTTCCCCTCAAGCCTCCCTACCACATACACAATTTGCCGCTGTTCATCTCAGCAGCGACCGGGATGGATATGGATGAAGCCGGACTGACGAAGATATTCAACAGAAATCGGAATCTGGTCAGGGCCGTCAATGTAAGGAGAGGATTGAGGAGGGCCGATGAGAAGCCGCCGGAAGACCATTGGAAGAAGAGATTTCCCGAGCTCGAGACAAAGCTCCTGGATGCCTATTACGAATTCAAGGGGTGGAACCAGGACGGCATTCCTACGAAGGAGTCTCTGCATGCACTCGGGTTGGATTACGTTGCCGAGGACTTCCTGAAGAGGGGCATATTGACGGACAGTGGATCGACTCCCTCCAAAGAAGATTCGCCGGAAAAAGAGAAGAAATAATGTGAAGAGGTGGTAATCGTCATGGGCGAGAAAAAGAAGAAAATCATCAAATCCATAAAGATCGATCTCGACAAATGCAACGGTTGCAGGGCATGTGAGGTCGCCTGCTCTGCTTTCCACGCTGCCCCGAAATACAGCAGCAACAATCCGGCGAGGTCTCGCATTCGGGTGATTCACGAACCGCTCAGAGACGTCTATGTTCCTGTGTACGCAGGTGAGTATGCTAAGGCCGAATGCCTGGGCAGAGACAAGTATGTGATTGACGGAAAGGAATACGACGAGTGCGGCTTCTGCAGAGCCTCCTGCCCGTCCAGGGATATATTCAAGGAGCCCGATTCCGCACTCCCGCTCAAATGCGACATGTGTGAAGACGATCCGCCGCAGGAGAAGCCTCTGTGCGTTCAATGGTGCTTGAATGACGCCCTGATTTACGAAGAGAGGGAAGAGGAAGTGGAAGAAGAAGTGAAGCTGGAGGACGTGGAGATAGGAATGGAATCCATGATTGACAAATATGGGTTGGAGACGGTCATGGATACCCTGGCGAGGATATCGGCCTCAAAGAAGGAGTGAGGGTGCCGCCATTGGAACGGTGGAATACTGGAATATTGGGTCAGTTTGTCGAAACATCATGAAGAAGGAAAGAAAGTGGAAACGGTAGCCCCCTACAAAGAGATTATCGATGTCATCAAGGCGAGCGGTGGAGATGCCTTCAAGAGATGCTTCCAGTGCGGGCTGTGCGATACGGTCTGCCCGT
>PHBH01000081.1 GCA_002840535.1 Deltaproteobacteria bacterium HGW-Deltaproteobacteria-15
GCTGGGACAGAAAATTCATCCAGTTCCTTTCCCACAGTGGCTATAAAAGGAAAAACCGTGTCCTGATCGATCAGGTTTCTGCTCAATGCCCGGCTGGTAAAGCGGGTGCCGCTGATATCCACCGTATCCCGGTCAATCACCTGGGCGTGTGAAACGCGGTAAACCGCCTTCATGCGGGCCACGGCACGCGAGCTCTCAAGGAGTTCGGAGACCATCGTTTCATGCCGGCCATCGCTTTTGGGAAGTCTTAGACGCTTGACCACCGAAGCATGGTCCAGCGTGAAAGGGATTTCGACCAGATAAATTTCATCTTCCATGGGTGTACTCAGTGGCTTCTTTCATGTGAACTGAGGGACGTACCGTCGCGCTAGAGAGCTTCTACCAGGGCTGGCCTGCTGCTACCTAGGGCAATGGCGGGAAGCGCTTGCGGTAAAATCCAACCGGCTCAACTCAGGGGCCTGGATCACTGCACTCACCCAAGATGAACCGGTCAATAAGCATCTACACTGGTGTCCTCCGGCCCGTAATCAAGGAAATCAAGAACAGTATAATAAAGACTACAAAGAGGACTTTTGCAATCCATGCAGCGGTTCCGGCGATCCCGATGAAGCCAAATATCCCAGCGATGATCGCGACAATCAAAAAAGTGAGTGCCCACGACAATAACATTGGCCGATCCCCCTTTCATCTTCAGTAAGCTAAAATTAAGGACTCCAACGCGAAACGTAACTCCCGCCCAATGGAAATACAGGATCTTCTGCATACGTGCGCAGATTAAAGGGAGAAACAGTGAGGTCGCAGAAGGACAATCAGTTTTTAAGTTTCTTGTAGCGACGGGAGAAAGGCCTGTCAAGGAGAAGGAGACCAGAGGTCAGAAGTCAGAGGACAGAGGTCAGCAGCGGCAAAGACAAGGAGACCAGAGGAAAGAATTACCATACAAAACTGCAATTGTATGGTAGCGGGGTTGGGCGTCAAAACATGTCAGTTGGCAGGGGTCGTCACGAGAAGCAACTGATATGCGATCTAAGGCTTGACGATCAATGCCACAATTCGCAGTGGAGCGCCGCTGCCGCCTCTGATCTTCATCGGGAGTGCAATGATCCAGGACCCCTTGGCCGGAAGGCTGTTGAGGTTGGCCAGATTTTCATAGGCGGTCAGGTTTCTGGCATAAAGTATGCGGTGGGACATGAAATCCTTGGACTGCCCGAAATCGATGCTGGGCGTATCGAGCCCCACGGCCTTGATCTTTCGCTGATCGACCAGCCACTTTGCCGCGTCCGGGTGTAATCCCGGGAAATGAAGGTTCTCCACCCCTGCGGCGCCTGCCAGCATCGTTCCGGTATACTTCAGTTTGTCGGGATAATATTGAGCGAACCCCGTGTTCAAAAGCACAATCGCGCCATCCGGTATCCGCCCGTTCTTTTCCTCCCACGATTGGAAATCTTCTATGGATACCTGGTAATCGCGGTCCACTGCAGCCTTTGCAGTGACATCGACCACCACTCCTTCACCCACAAGCTGTTCGACCGGGACCTTTTCGACGCTGTTGGCGCCTTTCGCAAAATGGATCGGAGCATCGAAATGGGTGCCCCCGTGTTCTTCGGCGCTGAACTTGAACGAAGAGTAATAGTACCCTTTATCGTTCATCCCTTCGAAAACCGTTTCATGACGAACCGGGATATTCGTGGGCCAGTAAACCGACTGCTCATCGAAAGACCAGGTCAGATCGATCCATCGGCCTTCTTTGAGAACGGACAGCCGGTCCCGATGGTGAGCGCAACCGGCAATCAGGATCAGTCCAATCAACAAGGCAGTTACTCTGTTCATGGGCATTACCTAAGTGAAAAAAAAGGGGTATGGGTTATGCCGAGAGTATAGCTTTTCCAGGTTTATCAATGAAGGATAATTTTCAGTACCTCCGGGGATGGGGGACAGGCGAGATATCTTTCCCGGCCGACCTTGCGTACTCGGCAATGTCCTCTACATCGTCCAAGGGAGAGAGTCCTCTCCTTTGCACGAGTGCCAGATCGGGGTTCAGTTTGGAAATCATGATTTGGGCGGTCTGTAGAGCACAGGTCTTTCCGCTGTGAAAGGCCTCCTCAAATCGAACCGCGTGTTCATGGAGAAAATCCGCCATGAAAATAACGTACATCAAAATTATTCAGCTATGCAAATGAAACACATGGTCGTTGTTGAGAAGAGTGAATCCGGGTACGGGGCCTATGTCCCAGACCTCCCAGGTTGCGGGCAACCGGAGAGAGCCGTGAGGAGGTTCTCAGACTCATCAAGGAGGCGGTTCTAAGGCCTCAAAATGAATCCTTTTGGAGGTTCTCCTAGAATATAAACGTGATGGCCTTGTCCGGCCCGCCACCAGACACTGCGCCTCATCCTTTCTGCCTCCGACCATGGCCACCAACTCTTGTACCATACCCTTCATCTGCAACGCCTGTGCGTTCATCTCTTCCGAAGCTGAAGCGGATTCCTCGGCATTAGCCGCCACCTGCTGCACGACTTTGTCCATGTCCGCCACCGCCTTGTTCACCTGCTCGATGCCCTGGGCCTGCTCCTGTGAGGCTGCCGCAATCTCGGCCACCAGTTCCCCCACCTTGCTTGTGCCGCGGGCAACCTCGGTAAAAGCCTCGTTCGTCCCCTTCACCAACTCCGATCCGTCGTTTACCTTCTTCACCGTCCCTTCGATAAGGATGGCTGTATTCTTGGCCGCATCGGCCGCCCTCATTGCCAGGTTTCGCACCTCCCCGGCCACCACGGCAAAACCGGCCCCCGCCTCCCCGGCCCTGGCCGCCTCCACGGCTGCGTTCAGGGCCAGGAGATTGGTCTGGAAGGCGATCTCGTCGATGGTCTTGATGATCTTGCTGGTCTCCTGGCTCGCCTTGCTGATGTCCGCCATGGAGGTGGATAGTTTCCCCATGGATTCATTGGCCTTTATGACAACCCGGTTCGCCTCTTTCATAAGCCCGTCGGCCTGGCCGGCATTCCCTGCGTTCTGCTTTGTCATGGAAGACATCTCCTCCAGGGAGGAGGAGGTCTCCTCAATGGAAGCCGCTTGGCTGGACGCCCCTTCTGCCAAAGACTGGCTGGCGGAAGCAACCTGTGAAGAGCCTGAAGAAACTTGGTCCGCGCCTTCGTTCAGTCCAAGGATGACGCGGTTGAGTGGCTTGGTGATCCCCCGGGTGATGAAGAAAGCCATGAGAAAACCCAAAGCTATTCCTATCCCAAGCGCGACTACGATGATGATCCTGGATGCGCCCACAATATCATTGGTAACGACGCTCACCCTGTCAGACTCTTCCCATGCCTCCTGTTGAAGGGAATGGGCCGTAGCCATGACACTCTTCCCGTTTTTGCTCATCTGGGGAACCAGCCTTTTTTGGACCTCATCGTCGTTTTGGACCCATGACTTCGCGGCTTCGCTGTATTCATTAGTAGCCTTTTGCGCACGCTCGGTGCGCGCCTTGTCGTCTGCAGTCACGGTGAGGTTGCCAAGTTGTTCCAAGAGCTTTTGCAGTTCGGCTATTCGATCCTCCAACTCCTTCAGGTGCCGGGGATCGCGCCGGATGATATAGGCTTTTTCCTGAAGCCGTGCATTGAGAGCCTTCTCTCCTATCTCCCTGACCAGAAACACCGAATCAGCTATTTTCTCCACCGCTCCCTGCTTCGGGGTGATATAATCGTCCACCATCTGGCTCATGGTGTCACCTGCACGGTTCATGATCTTGGTCAGATCTGTAAAATCCGCGCTATTCAGATTTTGACTGGCGGCACCTGTTCCCCTTTTTTCCTTCCATGCATGGATCGCAACCTGGTACTCGCCGATAGCGCTACCCATCATGTCTATCTGTTTCTTTTCCGTCTCATCGAGACTCTTTTTCTTCAGTTCTTCCAGAGTACTTTTCACGAGATCGATGTTTCGCTCAATGGCCGAGAACTCCTGCGAAGCCTGGTTCAGCATGTAGGATTTCTCCCGCATGCGGGATTCAAGAACAAGGGCATTGATGTAGTTCGCCATCGCGAGTGCGTCTTTTGCATTCATGTACTCGGCCTTTTTGGCCTCCATAAACGCATCGGCCTCCTTCTCCACAGTGCCGCCGCGCTCGTCCATTCGTCTCTCTTCGGCCTTGTTTCTCTCCAGGGCGGCGACGGCTTCCCCTAGAAGCCCGCCATAAGCATCAACGCCCTTCCGGAGCCCAAGGGCCTTGGCTCCCAGGGCATGGTTTCCCGTTTTTCCAGCTATCTCCTTTACCGCCTCCACCTGTTTCATCAGGTCCTGGATACATCGCCTGGACGACTCACGGAGTTCATCGGTCTGATGAATGAGATAGTCTTTCTCCGTCAAGGATGTCTCCAGCGCGGATTTTTCCACCGCCGTGGTGTGTCTCACCTGTGGGAGAGTGGTCTGGTGCAAAGAAGTGACATTGGTGCTGACCCGATTGAACATGACAAAGCTGACTGCTCCCAGGACCGTCATGATCGCAATGGTTATGCCGAACCCCATGTTCAGTTTGCGGCTGAGTCTCATACCAGAACCCTCCCTGATATTCTTAAGAAACGCTTGATCACCTCGGAGCCTTTCCCCCAAGGGCACCGGCCCGTCCGCCAGACGCTGCAGGATCCAGGTCATCCTTCCATGCAGGCTGCATGAACCTCTCGCATCTGGTGTTCAGGAAGGCGGACCTTGGGGCATCCTCGATTCTCATATGCTTTTATTTAACATATACGCCGCAGGCAACGACCAAATCACCAAAACGTTCCAGGTACATGGCCTTGGGCTCGATCTGGTTGGTAGTAGGGTTTCTGAACTTGTAGTTCTGCCATCCCGTGGTATTCGTCTTCATTATCTCCATTCTTTCCCGCATGAACATCTTGCCGTCCACATCCTTGTTGTCAATGAGGTCACGGCCTATCATCTTGGGGTTTGCACCATGGACGAGGCACTTGGCACTCATGTCGTACACGGTGATGTAAAGATCGCGATCCACGAACTGGCCCTTGGGATTGCTGAGCTCGGCAAAGGCCTTTTCGTTGCCGTTGGCCTTGATATACTCGATCGCCTTTTTCACCATGGCCACGGCTTCTTCCTTGGTTCCTGCATCCCCTGCATAGACAGACGATTGGCTCAAGAAAGCAAACAGCATGACGGCTAGAATCAACACTTCTTTCATTCTTTTCATAGATGGAGCCTCCTTTTGAATGTTTGGTCCACATCACCTCGACTACCCATATCCTCAATAATGTAAGGTAGGGCAACCTCCATGCCACAAGGGCCGCTCGCCCACAATTTTTTTTTATGAAATGATTCAAATCAGATATGCAGAACCAGAGAGAAGAAGGGCGCTCCTTTAAGAAGCACCTGCGTGTCACATGTTACAGAATGTAATGTAACATAGTGTAACGGGAGACGTAGACTTGACCTGATTCAGCCGCAACGGAATTGACGCGCACCCCCCCGTCGGCCTTTTCCAATTCGTAGCGATAATAGGTCTCGATGGCAGGGGCCAGGGCTGAATGTAGGGCGCCTGATTCATGGTTCCAAAGTAGGTATCCGGCGAAGGGAACACCTTTCCAAGGCGATCCAAAGCGGGTTTGATCCCCTGAAAGAGCTTGTCCAGCTGCTCTTTGGAGAGCGCGCCCCGCCGTCGACCAAAACAATGCGGTTTACGCGCTCAGGATGTTTCGCGCAGAAGGCAAGGGAGATGAAGGCCCCCAGGGAGTGTCCCATGAGCGCGACCTCCTTGAGCCCCGGATCGTCCAGCAGAGAGCGGATATCCTTTATGTGGTGCTCCAGAGAGTAGCCCGATTCGGGTTTGTCCGACCCCCCCTCTGCCCCGCAGGTCCATGGCGAGCACTGTGTGTTTCGGAGAGAGAACGGCGCCTAATGGCGGGTTATGTCAAGGCAATAGGTTAAGAATAGGGGCATCGTATTATTATTTCCGGCGCGATTCGGCGGTACTCCTCAGAGTTCTCACCAGCGGTCGCTATCAACGTCTGAGCAGGGGACCCATCACATAAGCGAATCCGCCAACTTCTTCTGCAAAAGACTCACTCCCCTGTTTTTCCTGCTGTGTATCGTCAGCGTTTATAGTATCCCCATTCCACCAGCCTCTTTTGCGCATGCTGGGAGTATTTGCCGTTTTTCACGACCTGCAGATACCGGTGGTACTGCTTGGCTGCTTCTTTTCTTTTTCCCATCCCCTCCAGGGAGAACCCCTTGAAAAAAGGGGTGCTGGGGTTTCCGGGCAATAATTTTTCGTAGGTTCCGAAATCCTTGTAGGCTCCCGCAAAATCGCGGGTTTGGATTTTGGCGAACCCGCTCAGATGATAGGCTTGTGCTTCCTGAGGATATACGGCCTTTGCCGCTTCAGAGTACCGGATAGACTCCCCCGGCTTTTCCTGGATGATCTGGCAGGTAGCCATCATGACCAGCCCCGCATAGTCATCGGGCGCCTGCTTCAGGGCGCGGCGGTAATGAGCCTCAGCCTGCCCGAATTTCTTGGCCGCCATCTCCTGCTCACCCTTTTGCAGATCATCGATGGCCCCCTTCATGGCCCGAAGCCGCGCAGTGTTGTCCATATAGCGTTCCCGATGGAGCGGAAGGTTTTGGGAGGAACCATATTGAACCTGAGCGGTCTCCACCGCGGTCTGGTAACGCTCATCGCTCATCGGGTGCGTGGAGAACATCATTTCAATGGCGCCTGGCTTCGATTTGGAAAGGGACTGGAGCATCTCCATGAGTCCCACCATTCCCTTGGGGCTGTATCCGGCCTTGACCATGTACTCCATGCCCAGTCCATCTGCTTCACGCTCATTGTCCCGGCTGTAGGAAGCCAGCAAAGCCCCGGCGCCGATGTTGCCCAGGGCCCCGGCCACCTGACCAAGCCCGTCGGCCATCACACCGGCCACTGCAGAGACGCTGCCCACCAGGATATTGGTCAGCGACCCCTTGGACATCTGCCGGGCCGTGTGCCGCGCGTTCACGTGGCCCAATTCATGCCCCAGGAGCGCTGCCAGTTCGGCCTCATTCTCCAGAGACAGGAGAATCCCCCGGGTGCAGGCGATGCTCCCGCCCGGGAACGCGTAGGCATTGACGTATGTGGCATTGACTCCCCGAAAGGAATAGGGCATGTGGGCCCGGTGGGTGCGGCTTGCCAAGCTCCGGCCAACACCACGCACATAGTCGTTCAGGGACTTGTCCTGGATCTGGCCGTAGTCGGCGGAGTACTGGAAAGGCGACTGCTGCCGGTCGATCTTGATCTCCTCCTCTTCGGAAACGAGCATCAGTTGACTTTTTCCGGTCACCGGGTTGGTGGCGCAGCCGATCGCCGCTCCTGCTGCGGACATGGACAAGAGCCACAGAAAGTGGCGGCGGGTGAGGATGGCGGATTCTTTTGCGGAAAGAGAAGGATCGTTCATAATATTTTCTCCCAGAAGGTGGCGGTGGAATTGGTGATCAGGATTGTCCCCCTGACTCCCTTACTGCATTCCCGCGCTCAGGCGGGCAACAGATCTCCGAGATCGGCGACGACTACATCGGCGCCGTTTCGGCGCATCTCGTCGGGACTGACGCTGCGGGCCACGCCCAGGACAAGTCCGAACCCGCCGCGTTTGCCCGCCTGCACGCCCGAGATAGCATCCTCGATCACCACCGCACGGGCGGGTGCGGCGCCCAGCCGGCGGGCGGCTTCGAGAAAGGGGTCGGGATCGGGCTTGCCGGCAAGACCCAGCTCGGCGACGACATTTCCATCTACTCTGACATCGAAGAGGTCGGCGATCCCGGCCGCCTCCAGAGTCAATTCCGCATTGGCGCTCGAGGTGACAACAGCCGTGCGCATCCCATCTCTTCGCAACCGGTGCAGCAACCGGATCGAACCGGGATAGGCGTGCACGCCTTTGCTCCGGATGATCTCCTGGACCAGATCGTTCTTGCGGTTGCTGAGACCCCACTCGGTTTCCATCCCCCGTCCATCCTCCGGGGACCCCTTCGGCAGCTGGATCCCCCGTGAAGCCAGAAAGTCGTGGGTCCCGTTTTCGCGCGGCTTGCCGTCGACAAACAGCAGATAATCGGTGCCGATTTCGAATGGCCGGAAAGGTTCGCCCAGCTGTCGCTCTCTCATTTTAAGGAACTCGTCGAACATTTCCTTCCATGCCAGCGCGTGCACTTCGGCCGTGGCAGTGAGCACGCCGTCCATGTCGAACAGGACGGCATCGAACCGATCGCGGGGAATAACCGTCTCAATCGTGACGGCCGGTCGTTTCTCCGGCCGGCTTATGGCAAGGGTTGTCGAGTCGCCCTCCCGGAGGGTCACTTCCCGGCCCTGGTGAAAGATCGTCAGAACGGTTCCTTTTCGCAATCGGTAGGTCGCCTGATCGTGCACAAGCTCCACTTCCAGCTCAGAGCCGCGGACCCTGAGCGGGAAGCTCATCCCTTCCCACTGGAGAGGAAGCCGGGGGTCGAAGGACAGCATGCCGCCATGGTCGCGCATTCCGGCCAGTCCGTATGTCAACGCCATCCAGGTCCCGCCGATCGACGCCACGTGGACCCCGTCGCGTACGTTTCCGCCGATGTCCGCCAGGTCCATGAGAACCGCATAGCGAAAGTACTCGAACGCCTCTTCACCGTAGCCGTTCTCCGCGGCGATGATGCTTTGAATGCAGACCGACAAGGAGGAGTCCCCTGTGGTCAGGGGGTCGTAGTAGTCGAAGTTCCGGCGTTTTTCCTCGGCGCTGAAACCATTGCCGAGCAGAAAAAGCGCCAGGACAACATCCGCCTGCTTGATGACCCGGTGCCGGTAGATGACCAGAGGATGATAATGCAGCAGCAGCGGAAAGTTCGCGCTCGGCTCGCTTTCCAGATCCCAGAGCTGCCTATCCAGGAAATTGTCATCCTGCAGGTGGATGCCGAGTTTCTCATCGAACGGGATGTACATGGCCTCGGCGGCGCGGCGCCAATCGTCGGCCTCCTCCGGGCGAAAGCGGGTCCGATCCACCACCGCCGCATAGCGTTCCGGCGCCTCTTGATGCAGAGAAGTCATCACGTCGGCGGCATAGCGCATGTTTTCCCTGGCCATCATGTTGGTGAAGAGGTTGTTGTCGACCACTGCGTTGTATTCGTCCGGTCCGGTCACGCCGTTGATGCAGAACTTCCCATCTTTGTGTTCCGAATAAAACCCGAGACTCAGCCAGAGCCGCGCCGTTTCAACCAGGATTTCGGCTCCGTGGCTCGCGAGGAAGTCCGGGTCGCCGCTTATTTCGACATATTTGCGGATTGCGTGTGCGATATCCGCATCGATGTGATACTGGGCGGTGCCGGCTGCATAATAGGCCGATGCCTCCTCTCCGTTGATGGTGCGCCAGGGGAAGAGCGCCCCCTTCTCGCCAACCTGCCGGGCGCGCCGGCGCGCACCCGGCAGCATGCTGTGGCGGAAGCGCAGCAGATTGCCGGCGATTCGGGGCGCCGTATAGATCAGAAAAGGAAGCAGGTAAACTTCAGTATCCCAGAAGTAGTGCCCTTCGTATGTCTGTCCGGTAAGCCCGCGTGCGCCGATGCCGGCGCCCTCCACCCGGGCCGATGCCTGGAGCAACTGGAACAGGTTCCACCGCAGGGACTGCTGAACGCGCAGGTCGCCCGTTATCCTGACGTCGCTTCTTTGCCAGAAATCATCCACATGCCGCCGCTGGGATTCACACAGTCTCTGCCACCCCTCGCTGCAGGACCTCGCGAGAGTGCGCGCGGAGCGGTCGATAAGCTCCGAGGCCGTTGAGTTGTGGGAAGTATGGTAGGTGATGTACTTGGTGATGCGGAAACTCTGTCCCGGACGGGCGGCCACCGTATAGACGACCCCTGCGCGATCTTCCTGGCAATGCGATTCGCTGGAATAACCGCATTCGGTTCGGACGACGTGATCCATGCCGCAGGCGATGGTCATTGCGCTGTTGCGGGTGCGGTGTCCGAGAATGATCCTCTGGCCTTCACATCGCTGGAGCACCGGAAGGAGGATCCGCTCGTTGAAGTTCCTGGAGCGCCTGGGATCGATCTTGCCGGGGTCCGGCTCCTGCGAAGCGGCCCGATTTTCCTCGTTGCCCAGCGCATCCGGAGGAAGAACCATCTCTGAAATGAGGACCACCGGCGCCTCCGCGTTGTGAACGATGACTTCATAGTCCACCGCAGCCAGGTGCCGGTGCTCAAAAGATACCAATCTGATGGAGCGGATCTCCACGCGCTTTCCGGCCGGTGTCTCCCAGAGTGCTGTTCGCTCCAGACGTCCATCCCGCATGTTCAGAACGCGCTCGAAACGGATGAGGTTCGCATGCTCCGGAACGAACGGCTCGTCGTCTACAAACAGGCGCAGGAGTTTTGCGTCCGCAACGTTCAGCATGGTCTGGGCGGTTTCCGCAAACCCGTAAGCCGTCTCGCCATAGACGATGGGCGTTGTCTCGTGGAACCCGTTGATAAAGGTGCCGTTCTGAAAGGCGGGCCGTCCCTCTTCGAAAGCGCCCCGAATGCCCATATACCCGTTGGCGAGGGTGAAGATGGTTTCGCTCTGCTCCAGATATCGCCGCGCGAAGCGCTTTTCGATAATGCGCCACTCATCTACGGGATAAATGTATTCCGGGGCGACTTTGGGCTCGCGGTGAAGCATGATAAATTCCTCCTTTGCGCAAGAGTCCGGGGCAGGCACCCTCAGATCGGAAATTCCATGAACATTCTTTTACCATATCGTTTTTTGGCCAGGGTGTCACCCCCTCGCCAGTGTAGTGCGTCGCAGGTCCCTTTGCTCAGTTTGTCATTCCGGGACCGGAACCCGGTCTTTCTGCGCATTTGGATTCCCCCTTCGCGGGAATGACCCATTTCCCCAATCTCGGTGCAATGATCCAGGATCCCTTGGCCGGAAGGCTGTTGAGGTAGGCCAGGTTTTCATCGGCGGTCAGGTTTTTGGCATAAAGTATGCGGTGGGACATGAAATCCTTGGACTGCCCGAAATCCATGCTGGGCGTATCGAGCCCAGGCACGCCGCAACAGCAGGCTATCATCGCCGGAGAAGATCGTTCAGTTGCGGGGTTTCCGGATGAAGCTTTTGTATGGCTTCCATGCCCTTGAGTGCCCGTTTTTCCCATCCCTTACCTCGCGAGAGCAGAGTGTCCCAAGCTTCCTTTAGATCACCCGGTCGCTCTTCGGCAAGGACGTTGTAAAGGAGGTAAGCCTGTCGGAGGTCTTTTGCTTTCTTGGCCTGTTCGATCACCGGGCGCTCCTGCGCCACAATGAGTTTGTGGAAGTCAAACCTGGCAGGGTCAGGAATCTGGACCAGTATCCCGCCTCCATCCACGACAGCGGCAGGGCTGGGGGATTCAATCAGGTAGTCGAGATACTTCAGGGCTTGAGCCGCAGTCTTGAACCACAGTTATACTCGCATTATGCTCAACCTGAGTATAACCGTAAGGGGAAAGTTGAGATTTGGGACCTGAATTTAGGAAGGCAAGTGTTAAACGGGCATGCCTTGCCAGGGTGGATACACCGCTTTGCTCTGAGGAAAAACTGTTCGCGGGAACTTGATCAGTCTCTCATCCCTCCTCAGACCTCCTGCGCGGAGTACCGGACAAAGCAGAGGTCCCTCCTTCGCACAAGGCTTCCTCCTACGCTCAGGCTATGGCAAGCAAGCTTGGGGGAGGGGTGTTGATTTATTGAAACGCTGTGCGGATCTTCTCGATCATCTCGTCGACCGTGACCACCTGTGCGAACAAAAAGCCCAAGGTCGTGAGGGTAGCCTTTTGAAGCTCTGCCGCGGAACTGTTGCCCATGGGGGCGGTCGCCGTGCCGTCGCTGAGGAAGAAGACATGAAAGTCGCGGACCATGGCCTCGCGCGCAGTGGTCTCGCAGCACACATTCGTTGCTATCCCTGAAATGATGACGGTATCGACGTTGCGGCTTCTCAGGATCAGTTCGAGATCCGTACCGTGAAAAGCGCCGAATCGGGGCTTGTCCAGGAGGATATCGCGGGGGTCGACCACGAGACCATTGTGGAGCGCGGCGGAAACGCTTCCTTTGTTGAGGATTCCTGCCTTTGCAGGGGGCGAGGTCTCCCCGAGGACTCCCATGTTCGAGCCGTCCGGCCGCAGCACGAGACTGGTATGAATAACCGGAATGGAGGCCTTTCGACACACTGCAGACAAGCGGTTGATGCGGCCGAGGAGAGTCAACCCGTCAGGGGCTGCAATCGGAGAACCCTCGACGAAGCAGTTCTGCATATCGATATTGAGAAGGGCCATACGCTCGGGAACAACCGCGAAGTCTGCCATATCCGATCCTCCACAATGAAATCACATATTTAACCCCGTCCTTGAAGCAAAAACATGTTCGCTACTGATCACGCTAAATAGGCGAATTCGCCAACACGTTCCGGCCTTGGGACAGAGGTGAATTGTTGGGGCAAGGATTCTATCACCCGCATTCTCTTCCACTTGCCGTTTCGATAACGCAGCATGAATGCCATGCCAAACCGCAGGCATTCATCTCTTCCACTGTAGCGACACCTTGGCCCTTTGAAAAGTGCTTGATTCCCTCGGCCGCGGGATTTCGTCTTAGGGAACGAAGAAGGGCAGATCATAGTCGTTCTTGAAACGAAACAGCAAGCGCTAACCCGCAGCTTGCTGCGGGGTTGGCGAGCGAGTCCAAATAGATAGAAAGCTCCCGTGAGGGGGAAGATTCTCCGCGCTTTGCTTGGAGTCCCACCCCTTCGGGGCGGTGCCCATTTTCTCCGCGCTTCGCTTGGAGTCCCACCCATCGGGCTCCGTGAAAAGAGGCGGAGAGTTGGGGGACGTGAGATGAGGACTCGTCGCAAGCTGGAGCTTGCTCCTTGTATGGTGAAATTAGAGTCATTTGTTCTTTGAAAAATTGAAGCTTCCATTTTTCGGTAAAA
>PHBH01000023.1 GCA_002840535.1 Deltaproteobacteria bacterium HGW-Deltaproteobacteria-15
CAGAGACGCGGAAATCCGAAATTCGAATATCGAAGCACGAAACAAATTCAAATGACCAAAATACGAATGACCAAAACGGGTCAGCAGTCTCATGGGCGGGCAGTTTGCTTTTAATTTTGAATATTTGGATTTCGGTATTGTTTCGGATTTCGGATTTCGATATTCTGCTTATGGTCTGTTGGATCATGCCCTCAACAATAAGCCCATTGACGCCCAACAATGCATAATCCCCTCCATTCCCCATTTCAATGCACTGCTTTATTCTCAATTCCGGACTGACTGCAAACCGCTGGGGGGTCATCATGAGATTTCAGAGGCTTTCCTTCAAAAACCCACAGGGGAAACGACTGGCGGCCCGGCTTGATCTGCCGGTTGACGAGAAGCCGTCGGCTTATGCCATTTTTGCTCACTGCTTCACCTGTACCAAGAACCTCAATGCGGTCGTGAACATCAACAGGGCTCTCGCAGCAAAAGGAATTGCGGTACTGCGGTTCGATTTCACAGGCATTGGAGAGAGTGAAGGGGATTTCGAAGAGACGAATTTCACCACGAATGTCGCTGACCTTGTGGCTGCGGCGGAATTCCTCGGGTCGAGTTTTGAACGACCCAAGCTGCTGATAGGGCATTCCCTGGGCGGTGCAGCGGTAATCCAGGCCGCGTCACGCATCCCTTCAGCCGCCGCTGTTGCGACCATAGCGGCTCCGTTCAACCTCGTCGATGTCGCCAGTCATCTTAGCGGCGGGCAGAAGATCGGCACAGGAAAAGAAACAAGAATCACGTTGGCCGGCAGGGAGTTCCCCATCACCAGGCAATTTCTCGACGACCTCGAACAGACCCGAATGGAGAATGCAATTAAAAATCTCGGACGGCCGTTGATGGTCCTCCATTCGCCTGAGGACAATCTCGTTCGGGTAGAGAATGCCGAGGCGATCTTTCAAACTGCACACCATCCGAAAAGCTATGTCTCTCTCGACGGTGCAGACCATCTTCTTTCGAAACGGGCCGACTCCGTTTACGTGGGATACTTGTTGGCCGAATGGATACGGAAATACATTCCCGTTCCGGAAGAACCGGCACACCAAAGGGATCTGACCGACAATCGGCTTGTGGTTCGCACCGGGAAAACCGGTTTCCAGACGGAGATCGTCGCCAACGGCCATCACCTGATTGCCGATGAGCCGATCTCTCTAGGCGGTGCAGATACCGGACCGACCCCATATGACTACCTCGTCGCAGCGCTGGGTGCATGCACCTCCATCACGCTGCGCATGTATGCCGATCGCAAGCAATGGCCCCTGGATTCCATTGTGGTGAGACTGAGACATCAGAAGGTTCATGCGGAAGACTGCAAGCAATGCGAAACCAGGGAGGGCAAAATTGATTTTATTGAGCGGGAGATCGAGATGAACGGGGACTTGTCCATCGAACAAAGAGAGAAGCTGATGATGATTGCCGACAAGTGCCCTGTCCACCGCACCCTGCATTCGGAGATCCATGTCGAATCGAAGCCCAAAGATTGACCCGGTTCCCGGTTTCACCCCCTTCTCCGGTTCACGACTCCCCTTTCCCTCCCCATTGGTTGAAAGGGTGATGAGCCAGGTTCACATTCAGGTATCTGGGATCGGCTGATACTTCGTCACCCACCCAATCCGGTTTTACAATCGGTTGATCCTCGGTTTCTATTTCGACTTCGGCAACGACAAGACCCTGGTTCTCTCCCTTGAATTCGTCAATCTCCCAGGTCAGCCCCTCATGTTCCACATAGTAACGGATCTTTTCAATGAGATGGCCTGTACAGAGTGTATCCAGCATCTCCCCGGCATCCTGGACAGGGATCTCATATTCATACTCGGGCCGTGTCAGACCCTCAGCCTTGCCTTTGATTGTGAGAAATCCTTTCTCTCCAGCGGTTCTCACTCTCACGACTCTTTCCTTGTCCAGTGACAAATGCCCCTGGCGCACCATAACTCCTTCCGGACCTCGCCAGGCGTCTCCCCTTACCAGGAATTTCCTCTCGATCTCTCTGCCCATATGCCGCCCTCCGTGTTGATTCACCTTCAGATCATGGGAAAAGTCAAGGGCCACATCAGTCTCCTACTTTCTCCGCTTCACCGATTCTGCGTTTCAATCTTTCTCTCCTTTGAATGCGCAGTCTTGAATTCGAAGCCTCGAGTGCATATTCACTCACCAGGGAGGGACTGAAATGAGACACGCGGCCGAAAGAAATACCTGTTACCATAATCTTATTTTCTTCCTGATACTGCTCATTGGATTGGCGGGTTGCGCCCCCAGGCTCTTCAAAGGTTCCTCGGATCCGCTGAGGGAATTCACTTTGGAGGGCAAGGGGGACGGGAAAGTGCTCCTCATTCCATTGCGCGGAGCGGTCAGTACCAGACCCGATGAGGGCATGTTCAGGACAAAGCCCAGCATGGTGCAGGAAGTCGTATCCCATCTCAGAAAGGCACAGAAAGATCCAAGCATCAAAGCGGTCCTTCTGGAGATCGAAAGCCCCGGCGGATCGGTAACGGCATCCGATGTCCTGTATCATGAACTGGAGAAGTACAAGGAAAAGTCAGGAGCCAAAATGGTCACCCTCATGATGAGCACGGCAGCATCAGGAGGCTACTACGTAGCGTTGGCATCAGACCGCATTATCGCCCACCCGATGACTCTGACCGGCTCCGTGGGCACGATCTTTGTCAGGCCGAACGCCACCCGTTTGATGGAAAAGGTAGGTCTGGAGGCAGAGATCACCAAGTCAGGGAAGTACAAGGACATGGCCTCCCCTTTTCGGGATATACAGCCCGAAGAAAAAGAGATCATCAGGGCCATGATCGAAGACCTGAACAGCCGCTTTCTGGAACTGGCGGCCAAGAAGCGCGGCCTCAAGGACGAGCAGTACAGGAACGTGGCCACGGCCCGAATATTCACCGCTGCCCAAGCGGTTGAGGCCGGTCTGGTGGATTCGATCGGCTACATGGACGATGCATTGAGAGAAGCGAAGAATCTGTCAGGTCTTCCCGAGGATGCAAAGGTCGTCGTGTACCGCCGCACCCAGTTTCCGGACGACAACCCCTATAACCCAATCACCATGGAAGGGTCCGGACAGATCCCCGGTCTGATCCAAATGCCGCTTTCCGAGTTTTTGACGATGCCCGGCGCAGGCTTCTACTATCTCTGGGCCCCGGAATATGAGAGATGACACGGCACCGCTATTTCCCGAAGAGCTGACTCATTCGAATCAGCAGGGAAAAGTCGCCTGTGGCCCTGTATTTCTGATCCATGAACATCTGTTGGCCGTCGGCTTTGCCGGTCATGATGTCCATCCAGAGCTCGAAAGGGCTCTCGATGGTCAGGTCGGGGTTTTGAGCGCGACCGTCGATCGCTTCAATCCTCATGTTTTCAATCCGGAAGTAGCACGAGCCTTCTGTCTCGCCCGAGAAGTGAAATTGCAGGATGGCCTTTGTCTCGCCTGCAGCATCTGGATTGAATCCCATTGAGAAGACCATCATGAAGGTTTCGATGGAGTCCGGCCTCGGGACAACGCCTCTCTCCATGAACTCCCTGACCGTAATCCTTTCTGCAATGCAGCTTTTCCACATGAGATTCGCCATCTTTCGAATCACTTCCTTGTCCCCGGCGATATCCTGGGTAACGCGAGCCAGTGTCTCCGGTGCTACCTTCATGTCTTTAACGATCTCCTGGCCCGCCTCTTTTACAGCTCCCAGGATCTCCCGGGATTTCTCCTTGAAGAAGGGGAGAACCAGGCTCTCGGCGGCTGGTCGATAGATCTCCGCCACCAGGTTCCCGCCCCGGCCGAACAGAAATCGAACCCAGGCGGAGAGTTGGTCGAACACGGACATCTCAGGAAAACCCGCCACAGACAAAATTACCGCCTTGGGAAAGGGTTGACGAAGAGGATGACCGGTCGCCCCCCCACCGGTCTCATTGAGGAAAGGCTGCAGAATGGGAAGAGTGCGCTCGATGAATGTTTTCATGGCCGCGTTCACGGTGAAGTGGTACAGGGGGGACGCATAGACAACGAGGTCCGATTGGAGGAATTTCGGGAAGAGCTCACTGGTCATATCATCCTTGTGGATGCAGACCCCGGGGGTTTTGGTCCAGCAGGTAAAACAGCCGGAGCAAGGATTGATCTTTTTCTTTCGAAGATCCACCACGTCCACATCGGCCCCTGCTTCACGCATTCCCTGGACGAGAGAGTTCATCATCAGTGCTGTCTTACTCTCTCCTCCTGATCGCGGGCTGGAGTTAAGTGCGAGTATCTTCATGACTCCCTCCTTTTTTGGATAAACGGTTTCTGGTGGTGCAGCTTCCGGCGGCTTCATTGCAGGTGCGGCAGACGACTCCTTCTGCCTTTGAACGGAATTCCCAACCCCAAGTCCCATCTTCCTTTGCTCATGCAGCGTCGGCAGCCCCCGCCTTCTCAAATAGAAATCCGGAAAGAGGATATTGAAGGGGACCCCCAAGCCCAGAATGACTGCCAGAGGAATCACGGCGCGTGTAATCACGGATGGGTAGAGGCTCAGCGCAGTTGAGACAGCGAAGATTCCGGCCCAGGAATAGGTCATGATACGATTGACGCTGATGAAAACAGGGTTGTCCCAGAAAACCCGCGGAGTGGATTTCTTTGCATAATGAAAGGTGAAGGGGTCCATGCCCAGGAGAGGAGGGAAAAAGGAGGCGGCAAAAAGACAGAGATAGATTCCTGTGACCGAGTATTTCGACAGGAGTCTGCCTGCAGCATCCGGCCATGCAGCCAGGGAGAGTGAAATCACCCCGAAATAGAGTGCAACCGTCCAGTCGAAATAGGTAGGCTTATCCCATTTGAGTGCGAAGCCGATGACGGTTGCGCAGAAGGCAAGCATGAGAAAGGCGACGAAGGTCAGACTGCCGGAAGAGGGACCTGACGCCGCCCAGATCTTGAAGAAAGCCAGTGCGGGGAACGGGCCTGCGTATAAAAAAACTTGTCCGGCCTTTCCGAGTGGTTTCATGACCCCCTTCCTTTCTTGGCCCCCTGGGACCTTCTCTTCGATGAACGAACATCTTGATCAGACTCGTCGTTCTCCAATTCGCGGACAATCGAGGAGACGTTTCGAACAAGATCGTCATAGTATCGCACCCCGAAGCTGTAGCACAGGTATTGATATCGGTCTGCGCGCCCTTTAATCTGAGACTCCACCGCCTTTAGATTCTTCCGCACCTCTTGAATGGACTCCAGGTGCTTGTTCGCCTCAGCCAAACGCTCCTCCGGCGCCAGGTCGGCAAAGAAGAAGAGTCTGGACAGGAATGTATTTTTGGGCTTCTCGATTACATAGGGGGCGGCGAGGGCTTCAAGGAAAGCTTTCCTGCCCGCTTCGGAAATGGTGTACACCTTTCTGTTTGGCGCGCCGTCCTGGATTTCCACTTTCAGGGCGACCAATCCTTCCTGCTCCATTTTTTTGAGCGCAGGATAGATGGAGCCGTAGCTCACGCCTGAAAAAAAGGCGAAGGAAATAGTAAACTTTTTCTTGAGTTCGTATCCGGTCATGCTGCCCCGCATGAGAAATCCCAAAAGCATTGACTTAATATCCATTGTGCAGCGCCTCGCTATATAGTTAATCGGTATATATCGCTTCGATATATGTTTGTCAATAAATGAATGACGAAATCGTGACCTTTTGTCCGTCCAAAGACGGACACCCCACCTCCGGTGGGTACCCATCTTCGGAGAAGACCAATCCGTGACCGGAACAATCGACAAAGGCAATTTGTTAATGTGTAATGGTGGGATATCCCCTCCTGCAGGGGAGAGGGTAGATTGTCCCGCTTCAGGAACTCCACAAGATCGAACTTTTCGACATTTCGGTTTTGACCTTAGCAAAGAGCAGTAGTATAGTGCCGCGACTCTTCCGCGATCTGTCCATTCTTCGAGGTCAATCGTGAGGATATTTCTTAACCTGACCCTAATTCTCGTTTGCTTTCTTGCAGGATACGCTGAGGATATCTACCTGTTTCTCCTGCCTCCAAAGCAGGGGGAAGTTGTTCCCTTCACCATCCGTCTTCGACAGCCCTTCAATTTCGACCAGGAAAAGGCGTTGGGAAACAACAGAGTCGCGGCCCTTTCTCAATATGCCCCTCTGTATGCCTATAACCCCGACAGAGCTGCAGAAGCGGCTGCGCAATTTCAGGCGCTGCTTAAGAAGATTGCCGATCTGAGCCTTCAGCGAACGAGCGGTCTCAAGGATTTTTCGCAGTACGTCAAGGCGTCCTATGGTCTCGACCTGCCGGAGGAAGCCGTGAAAAAGCTCTTCCGATACAGGGATTTGAAGAACCTCATGGACGGCATCCTCACGCTCCAAGACTCCATACTACAGGGCAAAATCACAGCAGAACCTGAACCGATGGCAGGGAAAAGCACCGTTGAAGTTCTCTATCCTAAACCCTCAGGCGTGGTTGTGGTTCCGGCAGCGGACGTAATCACGCTCGAAGCGGCGCGGCTCACCCTGCAGGAGAAGGTTCAACAGCTTTTCTGGCAGGTCGACAAAGGTATTCGCGACGTTGTTCTATCCATCGCGCTCGCGACTCTCAAGCCGAATCTTACCTATGATCCGGAGGAAAACAAAAAACGGGTAGAGCGGATCATACAGCGGTACCCTTCCACAATGATTCATTACGAGGCGGGCTGTGTCCTCGTACCTTTCAGGCATAAGGTGACTGAGAATGACCGGCTGCTCGTGTCGTCCTACAGCGAGGAACTGGAAAGGGATCTTTTCGGGAAAGCACCCTGGATACTTATCGCCATTCTCCTGACCGCTGTCTTTTACAGCCTTGTGCTCGAAAAGATCATCAAGGACGAGTGGAGGAAGGACCCTCCTTACAATCTCTTCCTCTCCCTTTTGATCATGACGATCGTTCTCTTGAAAGCCTGCCTGCTCCTGACCCCCCTTCCCCTTGCAGCCTTGCCGTTCGCGGCGCTCCCGTTGACACTCGTTCTGCTCCAAAATGACAAAATCTCCGCTGTCTGGACAACGTTGACCGGGGCCGTGCTCGTAACCCTGTTTTCAGGCTGCTCATTCAACGTCCTGCTCTATTTCGCATTTACCGGAATGGCGGTGGTGGTATCTCTCAGGATTCGAAGGAGAATCCATATTCTTGTAGCGTCAATGGCAATAGGGGCAACGAATGCCGTTCTTTTTTTCGCATTCTGGCTGGACTGGACCTCGCTGCTCCATCCCTCTTCAGAAACCTGGATTATGAAATTGACGCAAGCGTTCAATCCTGAGTTTGTTCAGAGCCTCGGATGGACGTTCATCGGCGGAGTCGCGGCAGGTCCTCTGTCAATCATGCTGCTGCCGTTGCTGGAGACGGGCTGGCACACCGTCTCCACCTTCAGACTCAGCCGCTATGCGGATCTTCAGCAGCCGCTTCTGAAGGAACTCCTGACCAAAACGCCGGCAACCTACCAGCATTCCATGGCTGTTGCCTATCTCGCACAGTCAGTCGGCGAAGCCATCGGCGCAAATACGCTTCTGCTGAGAATAGGCGCCTATTATCATGACATTGGAAAACTGGCGAATCCAAGATTCTTTGCGGAAAATCAGGCGGGAAAGAACCCCCACGACGATTTGGATCCTCAAGAAAGCGCACGGATCATCATTGACCATGTAATCAACGGCGAGAAGATCGGAAGGGGAACGAAACTGCCCGAAACAGTACTGGATTTTATTCTTCAGCATCACGGAACACAAACGGTGGAGTTCTTCTACAACAAAGCCACGAAAATCAGCCGCCCAAACAAGGTTTCCAAGAAGGATTTTCAATACCCCGGGCCTAAGCCGCAAACCGTGGAGGCTGCCATCGTAATGATTTGCGATGCAGTGGAGGCAGCATCCCGCTCCCTGGAGACGCCCACCCGGCAGACTATCGAAAACATGGTCAGACTCCTGCTGGTCAAGCGCGTCGCCGATGGCCAGTTCGATGAATGCCACCTCTCAACGGGCTGTCTTGCCCAGATCCTCCGGACACTGGTGGATTCCCTCGAAGCCTCGTTCCACTCCCGGGTCGTTTATCCGTGGCAGGAAAAGCAGAAGGAAAAGGTTAAGGATCTGCCAAAAAAGGCGGTTTCGGCCTGACAATGCACGCGCCACCGGCCTCCCTCGCCAGGCCCTCTTTTTCAGAAGGTAGAGTGTTGCAGAATCCTTATACAAATGGGGGATTCGGGTGAACCGAAGATCACCTCTCCGGTTCACCACCATCCCCCTGCTGGAATATGGGAGTGAACGTCACTTGAAATTGGCGTTCACGAAATCCCAATTGATCAGCTTTTCGATCACGGCTGCCAGAAAATCCGCACGCCTGTTCTGATAATCGAGGTAATAGGCATGTTCCCACACGTCAATAGTCAGGAGAGGCTTCAAATTGTGCGCGACGGGGGTGTCGGCATTGGCAGTCTTCGTAATCTTGCAATCCCGGCCGTCGAGGACCAGCCACGCCCACCCGCTTCCGAATTGCGTAACGCCGGCATTCTTTAATTCTTCAGCGAATTTTCTGTAATCTCCCCATACCTCTTTGATCTTGTCTGCAATGGGACCGTTCGGCGCCCCGCCACCGTTGGGTTTCATGCAATTCCAGAAAAAAGTATGGTTCCAGACCTGCGCCGAGTTGTTGAACAACCCTGTTTTTGCCTGATCTCCAACCGACTTCTTGATAATCGTCTCAAGGTCGGCATTTTCCATGTCGGTCCCGGCGATCAGTTTGTTAGTGGTTTCCACATAGGTCTTATGATGCTTCCCATGATGAAACTCGAGGGTCTTGGCGCTGATGACAGGAGCGAGTGCTTCTTTCGAGTAAGGCAGGTCGGGTAAAGTCACAGCCATGACGTCTCCTCCTTTCATGCTTGTCCCGCCAATGCGGGATCTTCTTGATGGATTGGATTGCGTGTGGCACGGAATCGATTTACATTCTTTTCCGATGCTATCATCCCCTGCCCTTCCCTGCAAGTTTTCCCATTCCGCAGGAATAGCGAGCGGAGGGACTCTCTGGAATGCGCCCTCTCCTGCAATCGGCAGGTGGAGGTATTATGACTATAGGTCTTCGCGGAAGCGGTGCAATAGCAAAAGTGGCTTGGAGCCAAAAGGAATTCGGGAATGCGTTTCAATGTGACGTGGAAATCCCGGCCCTCCGGACCAGGTCAGAGCAACCATCGATGGTGACGGTCACGTAAGAAATTGAAAAGGAGTGAACATGCCTCTTTTGGGCGCACACATGTCGATATCCGGGGGACTGGACCTGGCCTTTTCCCGGATCTTGGAGATAGGGGGGGAGGCGCTTCAAATCTATACCAGGAACCAGCGCCAGTGGCAATCTCCCGCTCTCACGGAGGAAGCGGTCCTTAGGTTCCGCGAACGGAGAGAAGAGAGCGGATCCATGCCGGTGGCAGCACACGATGCGTACCTCATCAACCTGGCTTCGGCGGATACTATTACACTCCGGCAGTCGGTGTCCGCTTTTGCCGATGAACTGAGAAGAGCATCCCGCCTGTCCATTCCCTTCCTCATCGCTCACCCTGGCTCTCACCTCGGCACAGGGAGGTCCGCGGGGATCAAGAGATTTGTAAACCATCTCGATCGGGCCGTCACGCTGGCGGAAATTCAGGATGTGACTATACTGCTGGAAATCACAGCAGGACAAGGAACAAATCTGGGGTCGAGTTTCGAAGAGATCGGCTCCATGATCAATTTCTCCCGTTTCAGCAGACTTCTAGGTGTCTGTTTCGACACCTGCCACGCCTTTGCAGCGGGCTATGACATCCGGACTCCTGAGACCTACTCGGCCACTCTTGAATCGTTCGATCGGACGATAGGGCTGGACCGCATCAAATTCTTTCACCTCAACGACTCGAAACTTCCCCTTGGCAGCCGCATCGATCGTCACGAGCACATCGGAAAAGGCAAAATCGGCCTGGAATGCTTTCGCCTGCTGCTGAACGATCCCCGCTTCCAATCTTACCCCATGGTACTCGAGACCCCAAAAGGGAAGGATCTCCAAAATGACAGAGAAAATCTAAAGGTTCTGCGCTCGCTCCTGAACAGTACTTCACAAGAGATTTGCCTGAGAAGCCGCTCAACTGGAAGGAGGAAAAATCTGCAATCTACTTGAGTTTCTTTTCTTTTTGGATTTGCCGCTCGCCGTAGTAATTGAATACCTCTCTTTCAAATGTAGGATCCTCTAATCTGCTCCACTGGTCTTTTCCTATTGCAGGCGCGCCCTCCAGTCTGGTTTTATTCTCACTTGTCTGGATGAAACCATTCTCATGTTGATCGAATCGAATACTTCTGAAAGGAATCGGTATCAATTCCCGCCCTCCACTCTGAGACAACAACACATAGGCAATGAGGCCGTCCTTCTTGAACACGAGGTCATTCACTTGGCCCAATTCGTGGCCCAGTTGGTTTCTCACATGTCGATCGATCAGGTTGCTGGCAAGTGATGCCTGAACCTCTTCCCCCCAAACCGTCTCCGACAGTGTCAGATCGGGGACGACTTGAAGCCCTGCAAGCACGAGCGTCCCTTCTACACACGAGAGACCGAGGAAAAGAATCCATGCGCAGATTCCACAGAATATTCTCTTCATTTCCTTCTCCTTACCTTTGCAGATTTCAAGAACTCTGATCGGTCGGCCTGCCTGCCTTATAATCAATCCGAGGAGTCCCTGATATGAGAGCATGCTTCCCGTGCATGGTCAGGCACTTATAGGTGAAGGGCAGCGCTGTTACAATAGGTGAACCACTGTATTCCCGCTCCCGAGAAAGAAGCAGGTCCAATACGTAAGAGCCAATCCCGTGTCGTTTTTCAGACGAAACCAACCAAGTGAAAACTTGCACATTTTCTAATCCGGCTTTATTTTGAAAGCTAACCTGTCATTCTCATGTTGTTCATCCCAGTTCTTTATGGATCCCCAGAGGAGGAAGGCTATGGAGAAAACTATCGTTTGGGAAGGCGATCTGCAAAAGGCATTGGCAAAGGCAAAGGCGGAGAAGAAACCCGTTCTGATGGACTTTTTCAACCCCGGCTGAATAGGTTGTCAGCAGATGGGAGCGGTTACGTTCCCCCAGCCAAAAGTCGTTGATTTCATCACCGAAAACCTCATTGCGCTGAGACTTCCACATGACCACAAGCCGCTTTCAGAGCAGTTTCAGGTAAACTGGACACCCACTCTGGTGACCCTGGATGGTGAGGGCAAGGAGCACCACCGCACCGTTGGATTTCTGCCTCCCGAGGAACTCATTCCCTCTCTCCTGCTCGGTAGAGCCAAGATCCATTTCGATCACGATCAATTCGAGAAAGCGCTCGAGAACCTGGAAACCATTCTCAAAGATTATCCCAAGAGCGGGGCGGCACCGGAAGCTATCTTTCTGAAGGGTGTCTGTACCTATAAGCACACCCATGATCCCAAACCTCTGAAGCAAGCATACGAGAGATTGCAGAGAGAGTACCCCGAAAGCGAGTGGACCAAGCGGGCATTGCCATATAGATTGATCCCGTGAACAGGGCGGTCAAGTTGGGCCGGAGAAGAGCGGCAGCGCCAGATGGGGTGATGGGATCAGGAATCATCACTCGAATGGAGGATGAGAATTCCATGGGTATGTCCGATTATATCGAGGAACTGAACCGCCGCAAGTCCGAGGCCCTGAACATGGGTGGGCCGGAAAAGGTGGAGGCCAGACATGCTCGTGGGCAGCTCACTGCCAGGGAAAGGATCGAAAGACTGCTTGACCCTGGTACCTTCTTCGAAATCGGTCTGCTTGCCCACTCGGACGTGGAAGGCATGGAAACCAGGACGGCCGCCGACGGGGTGATCGACGGGTTCGGGGAGATCAACGGCCGTCCGGTGGCGGTCCGGGCAAACGACCCAACCGTGCTGGCCGGCAGCGGCGGCCGCATGGGGGCGAGAAAAAGCCGGCGACTCATGGAGAAGGCCGTCCAGAAGGGCTACCCGGTGATCAATCTCGGGGAGGCCGGCGGAGCGCGCATCCCTGACATTCAGGGATCGGACGGCTTGAGCTCCATGACACCGGGCGCCGGATACGGCACCAGGATGCGGCTCGTGCCCATGGTCGCCACTATCATGGGAGAATGCTTCGGCGACCCGTCCTGGGCTGCTGCTTCTGCCGACTTCGTGGTCCAGGTAAAGGGTTCCTGCATGGCGGTTTCCAGTCCTCGTGTCCTGGAGGTTGCCAAGAGTGAGAAGGTGGAAAACGAGGAATTGGGAGGGTGGAGGCTGCAGAGCGAAATCACCGGGCAGGCCGACCGGATTGCCGAAGACGAGCAAGAGTGTTTCCAGATTGTCAGGGAGTTCCTTTCCTATCTTCCTTCCCATGCAGATGAGCTTCCGCCCGTAATGCGGGCGAGCGAAGATCCCGGGCCGAGGCAGGAAAAGCTGTTTCATATTGTTCCGGAACAGTCCAACCGGGTCTACGACATGAATGCCATCATCAGGACCCTGGCCGATGAAGAGAAGATCTTTCCGATCAAGCCTGATTTCGACCGGAGCGTCATCACCGCCCTTGCAAGGATCAACGGCGAGAGCGTGGGTTTTATCGCCAACAACCCATTACATTATGCCGGCGCAATGGGGCCTGACGGGTGTGACAAATGTTGCAGCTTTATCTGTCTTTGCGATTCCTATCACATCCCGCTCATCTTTCTACATGACACACCCGGGTTTCTGGTCGGAAAGTCTGCCGAAGAGAAACGCATGCCCGGAAAGATCATCAATTTCATCCAGGCGCTGGGTTATTCCAGCGTTCCCAAGATCTCCATCATCGTGCGGAAGTCCTATGGAATGGCCTACTCGAATATGTGCGGCTGGAACATGGGGGCGGATTTCCTCTTTGCCTGGCCTTGCGCCGACATCAGCTTTATGGCGCCCGAGGTTGCGGCCAATGTGGTCTACGCGGCTAAGATCGCTCAGGCGGAGAATCCTGAAAAAGCGCGCAAAGATGCCATACGGGAGATGAGACTGGCAAGCGGTCCGTGGCGGGCGGCAGGCAAAGCATTTCTCGACGACGTGATCGACCCTCGGGAAACAAGAAGCATCATCATCCGTGCCATCAGGACTGCCAGGGGGAAAACCGGGGGAATGAGCCGGCGGTTCCTTGCGAACTGGCCTACTACCTTTTAATCACGCACTATGATCACGCCGCCTCTATCATGGCAGCTTCTATGATCTGCTTCCTTGCCGCTGCAACCCACCCGGTGAGCCGTTTGACACCGCCCTCTGCGCGGCTGTTGTTGGCGAATTCTGCAAAAAAAGGCTCCTGTGCAATAATTCTGTCCAGCAGAGGCAGGTCGTTTCCATCTTTGAACCTTGCCAATCCTCGCACACCCACCTGCAATAGCAGTATCAGCTCTTTTGAATTCTGAACACTTTCGGCTAGCCCGTAGATTTCCGAACCTGCATCCCCGTATTCCTTGACAGCGCTTCTAACCACCATGTGCGCCGTAGCACCGCCAACGAGGGAGAGGAAGATGTACATCTCTCTTTCGAGGGTAAACAAAAACCTGAAGCTCATGGGGGAACCTGTTGATTTTTCAGATGAGAGTGACGCCAGAATCAGCTCATGAACCGTCCTGATCTTCTGGAACAATCGACCCTGTTCCGTTTCCAGGTGTCCGGCAATGCGCGATGTCAGTTCTCTGTTCAGCCGATCGTCGGACAGGAGCACCTCCTCAGGAGTCATTTCGCTGTCATAGTAATGCTCACCAAGTCTTTTCTGAAGAAAAGCATTTGCAAGCATCATGGTATTCCTGTCTGAATAGTCCAGATTCTCCGGAGAGTGGAGAAGATCCTGGAGCAGGAAAAGTATGCATTCGTATGGATTTGCCATGTAAGAGACCAGCGCCTGAAGGGAATTGAGATAAGCCACACGGTCGCTTCGGTTGCCGATCTCCTTGAGGTAGTGCCAGAGAAAAGAGAAGACTTTTTCATGTCTGGCAAAATCGGGTATGTTCTTTTCGAACGCCCCCCTCAAAAATCGGCATTCCCGGTCAAAGCAGCCCTTCAATAGGACAAGAAGGGTCTTCACATCCTCAACGGTGGTCTTGAAATCCCTCGCAATGGTCTCATAGTCCTGCTCGTCGAAATCTATGGGCCGGCGCACCATCTCTTTCATTTTTTTCTTGGTGCCTGTTCGCCTCTTGAAATAGGAGAGCAACTCGACGATCTTCGAGTTGAGCATCGAGCATATGGTCTCCCCCTGCCGGGTCCTCCTCTCCAGGGTGTTCCCCCGGATGATAAGGGAGTCGAAGAGCTTTTCGGGGATATCACCAAGGCGATGCTCGATGTTTTGAAGCACCTCCTTCTCTATGGCGGCGCCATGCTCTCCCTTGTCGACGACCTCCAGGAAATCCCCCACCCGTTTTAGCCGTTGCTCCAACGTATCGGCTTCGATGTCATGATAATCGGAGCCGTATATCCCTTGCATGACCTGGGCGGTTGCAGGGAGCGAACTCCCGTACCGGTCTATGATCTTTCGGACAATCAAGGATTTTTCCTTGGAAAGGAGTTCATCATCCTTGGCTGCAATCAGCCATCGGAGATTGTTGATCTCCAGGGGCGGCTTCAGGAACTTTTCTCGAATCTGCTTAAAGGCAAAAAGTGCCCCATATACGCTGGTGAACTGCTCCAAACCGGGATTGTTCATCATCCCCTTCATCTTGGCGACCAGTGCTGTCATGGTTTTCCGATTCAGGGAGTTCAGTCCTGCCACCAGCGTAAGATTAGGGTCGGGCTGGTCGTTCTCATTGTAAAAAACGCGGGGAAAAGAGCTGCTATTCCTCTCCATGTCATGCCCTGTCAGGGCCATGAAATAGCGGCCGAGGATCTCCAGAGATTGTTTCAGCCGGGCTCTGGATTCGGACCAATTGAGCATATTCAGATGCAGAGTATGGATCTCCAGAGAAGCCATGGCCGAGAATGCTGCAGATAGACGTCCGGGCACGTGCGAAAAGATGACGCCGCGTCGATTTGCCATGGCCTTACTGCCGGGAAGATCAACCGTATGGGGCCCCAGTGAGATAACGTAACCTCCGCTTTCACCCTGTCCCCGGTCGAATGCTGCGCCCCGGTATCGTACCAGTATCTCCCCATCGTGGCCGGGCGACCGGGAGAGTTTATCCACAACCGCAAGGAGCGATTCGATCCCCTCCCTCTGTTTGGGAGTCTCCCCGCTTAAGCGGACTCCCGACAAGTAGCCGGAGATGAGATAGACGACTTCTACCAGCAACATGCGCCACTCATCCCTTCGATCCTCCTCCGCGAGCAAAGCCCCGGCAAGATCCTCCGGCTTGCCAGGCTGATCAGAGCCCCTTTCCCGATCGATTCCGCCCAACTGTTCAAAGAGCTTCTGGGCCTCTTCATCTAAAAGGATTTCCCTGTCCATCTTATCCGCCATTACCGTCCCTTCTGTTCAAAATTCCATCCGAGTACTGCAAGCAGACGCCGGCTGTTCCTACAGATTCTTTTTCTGCAAAAACCGCCAAAAAAACTGACCTGGGACCGCCCGTTTTTATGCTTATTCTTCGCCCCTTTCTCTCAACAGAACTTTCAATCCCTTGAATAAAACGGCAACGCCGCCTTTCTCGACCCTCACCACTGTCCCGGATACCTTCATCCTGGCCTCACGGCCCTCAATCTCCCTCAGCTCCTCCACGGGCAGGAAGACCTCCAGTTCCACTTCAGTGCCGACCGGAATGGTGTTTTCAGCATCAAAGTATGCCCCTACAGAGGAGATGTTCCGAGTGAGGCCGTCTACTCCATTCCGATCTTTCATCTCGATTCTCCCCGCCAGTTTGAGCGGTATTCTTCGTCTTATCCTCTTATCCATACGAATGCCTCGCAATTGTATCTGCACCCGGGGCTGAAACGGATTTGTTCAATGACATCAAATTGCCTGTCCCGAAAGCATAAAGCGCTGAATTAAGAAAGCTCGCCCCGCAATTCCCTTTTGCAAAAATTGAGCCGGAGCAGGTATCAGTCTGTCCATGTCAAGGTGATGCTCGCTATGGCTCTCCGCCCTTCTCTTCTGGGTTGCCTTAATACCTTCTTACAATTTGAAGCCCGAAACCATCATGCGAATGAGTTGTTGCCAGCCCTCAACGGTTTCCAGGCCTGCGGAATAGCAGAAGTCCCGGAATTCACCAAAAATTCATTCATCGTTCATAATACCGAACATCTTTTTCCAATGAACTTCATTCATACTTCTCATGTAATCTGTTGTTGCAACGACATTTTAATACTTTTTTCACCTTTTTTTATATTGACTTTGGCTTTCCAGGATGTATTATATTGTCAACGCTGTTCATTATGACGAACAGCATTCGATTTCAGCCGTACGTCCGACTTTTGGCTCAAAAAAGAGGAGATGTTCCACGATGAAACTTAAGACGCTCTCCATTGATCCTCCCAAGTGTAACGGATGTAAAGACTGCGAAACAGCATGCTCAATGCGGCATACGGGCAAAAAAAAGTGCTCCAGACCACGAATTGAGGTCCTCGGGGGAGGAGCCGGTGGCGGTGGTTTCCACCTGCCTGTTACCTGCCAGCAGTGCATCGATCCTCCCTGCCTCCTGGCCTGTCCCAAGAAAGCCATACACCGCGACCCTGATCTCGAACGAGTCGTGATCGATGAAACCCTTTGCGTAGGCTGCAGAATGTGCGTGTCCGCATGCCCTTCAGGCGCTATGGGATTCGACCCGGATCTGGGACTTGCCTACAAATGCGATCTTTGTGACGGGGATCCCCAGTGCGTAAAGGCGTGTGATCGAGGGGCGATCGCCTTTCTGAGCGGATTCGACCTGCACTACTCGAAGATGGCGGATTCGGCTTCCAAGTTTCTCGGAGTTGTGAAGAGCCGTGCTGCCGCAGGGGGAAGGGGGTTTTAGCTATGTCTTTTTTTCAAGTGAACGAAAACTGCAATGGGTGCCTTGCCTGCGTGCAGAACTGTCCCGCAAGCGCACTCGACTACAAAGACCAGGGGAACCGACGGAAAATCCTCCACAACATGTCCCTTTGCGCCAGGTGCGGAAACTGCTGGAGGGTTTGCCCTCAAAAGGCGGTTCAGTTTCATCATCTCCTGTCAGGCCAATGGCAGGAAGTGGCGACCATGGAATTGATGCGTTGCGTGGTGTGCGGTGAGGCTCTGTACACGACAGACTTCGGAGACAAATTGGCCGTGCGCCTCGAAAGAAGCATTGATCCTCTCTGCCCTGCTCACCGGAAAAGTCAGCCGCTCAAGGTTTGGGGGAAAATCTTCGCCACCCCTTCCCCACAGGATAAGGAGGTCACCCAATGATCGTAGGAAAGATGAAGCCTTTTGACGAAATCCTCTCCTCGGTAAAGGCATTCAAGAACATCCTGATCGTTGGTTGCGGCAGTTGCGTTTCTGTTTGTCTCACCGGCGGGGATAGAGAGGCAAAGGCATTGGCACGCGAACTCTCCAATCCTGATCTTTTTGACCAGTCCGCACCAACCCTGAGAGTGGAAACCTTTCAGCGACAATGCGAAAGGGATCTGGTCAAAGAGTACCTCAAGATTCCCGCGGATACGGATGCGATTCTCTCCCTGGCCTGCGGCGCCGGCGTCCAGACCCTTTCGGCCGTCTTCGAAAAGCTTCCGGTGATTCCCGCCCTCAACACGTCCTTTCTGGGCGCCTTGGACGAACCCGGAACCTGGAGGGAAAAATGCGTCGGATGCGGGGATTGCGTTCTCACCTCCACCGGCGGCATATGTCCGATCGCACGGTGCGCCAAGCGAATCCTCAACGGCCCTTGCGGAGGGTCATCCAAAGGAAAATGCGAGATCAATCCGGACCTCGATTGCGCCTGGCAGCTTATTATCGATCGCTTGAAGGTTCTTGGTCGTATCGATGAATACGAGAGGATCATGCCTCTCAAAGACTGGTCTGCAGACAGGGGACGAGGTCCGCGGCTCAGCCAGAAAGCCGCAAACGAGCCGTTCGAGTAAAGCTGAGAACCCCAAAAGGCAACCCGAGTCTTTCGGCTTTTTTCCTCTTGCGAAATCTTCCATAAATCTTCTTCTCCACCTCCGGCTTGCAATGGCGCGACTCCGCTGCGAGCCCATGCTCCCCTCAGTAGAAATAGATAAGTTCATCATACTGCAGCTTTACGCCCATGCGTAGATGAGAATACGATTGTGAGGGAATTCTTTTCCGCCCCAGTTCTATGAAAGACTTCCACATCCCTACTGACTGAGCGGAGCTTTGCCATTTACTACACCGGCAAAAACACCGAAGAAAACATCTACATCGTTGGTCCGATGAAGGTGCAGAATTCCCTGCTGGCTTTCTATCTGAAAGAAGCAGTTGGGATGAACTGCACCGTGGCCCAATCGGTAACCGAAATTCCACAGGTAAGTGAAGAAGAGGCTGACGCCAAAAGACTTGTTCTCCTGGACTGCATAGGGAACGACCTTTCCGCCTCCCTGGAAAAGCTTTCAAGAAACTTCTTCGTGTGCCTGTTTAACCTCAATCCCAACAGCGGTGTTGAAGAGGAAAGTGTAGCGAAAGGCGTACGAGGTTTCTTTTACCTTGAAGATACTATAGAGCAGCTTCTGAACGGGGTCCGAGCCATTTTCAATGGCGAGATGTGGCTTTCCAGAAAAACCATGACGAGCCTCATCCTAGCCAATCAGAAGGAAAGGTTTTCATCCCTGGCTAAGTCCTGCCTGCGACTCACGCGGAGAGAAAAGGAGATCCTCATTATGATTGCCGAGGGTGCAACAAATTCAGAGATTGCGGATAAGCTTTTTATCAGCAAACATACCGTAAAAACACACACCCATAATATCTTTAAGAAGATCAACGCCTCCAGCCGTTCACAGGCGGCAATGTGGGCGGTCAAGAACCTGTAATCTCCCCTCCCCTCATACTAAACTATTTCCGGATAATCAGACACTTCAGTATCGAATGGCATGCCGCTTCTAGTACCCGGTATGAGGATTTGGCTTATAACCGTTCGCCTTCCGGCACGCCTTTTCATACGCTTCTCTCTCCTTCAAAATGCGAAAAAAACCAATACCTAAGATCTATTGCCTTTCTATCGGCGAGACATCATCTGAGGCGCAGGCCTAGTGGTAAACACTTCGTACCCCAAAAAATCGTTCCACCTCACTCGTGGCCCGTCGGCTTCAAGGACGTCTGTAATTGAAGGGGCGGAGCTGTCTAAAACGCCGGCTTAGTGGACCCCAGGCATCTCATCATTCAATCTCCCAACCTTAGCCAGAAAGGTCAAAGCCATGGACATTCACTTCGAGACACGATCCTCTCTGAGAGAATTCCTCTATTTTCTTTTTAAACGCAAAACACAAATACTCCTCTTCTTCTTCGCCACCGTGTCGGCGGTGACGATCGCGACGTTCGTGATGCAACCCACGTACGAGGGCAGCTCCCGGCTCCTCGTGAAGATCGGCAGGGAGAATCTATACGTGCCGGTTGCCGCGGGCGGTAATTCCAATCCGGTGCTCAACGTGAATCAGGACTCGCAGATCAACTCAGAGATCGAGATTCTGAGAAGCCGCGCGCTCGCAGAAGAAGTCGTAAACGCATTGGGACCAACGGCCATCTACAAGGATCTGGGGAAGAAAAAGAGGAACTTTTTGGCAAGCCTTCTCCCCAGAATCGGGACGCCTCTATCAACGACCGATAAGGCCGTGCTGATGCTTCAGAAGGACCTGAATGCTGAAGCGGTTAAGAGGTCCAACGTCATCCAGGTCTTTTACGAAAACGAAGATCCTGAAATGGCCGCGGCAGTGGTCAACTCCCTTGTCAACCTTTACATGGACAGGCATCTCGACGTCTACAAAAACCCGGAGTCATACACCTTTTTTGAAGAACAGTCACGGCTCCTGCAGGGCAAACTGACGTCGGCTGAGGAGGCGCTCAAAGCATTCAAGGAGAAACACAACCTTTCCTCTCTGCAAGAACAGAGAACTTTTCTGCTCCAGGAAGACTCGGCGCTTCGCATGGCCTTGAATCAGAATGAAAGCGCGATCACGGAGATGCAGAATCGTTTGAAACAACTTCACCATCTGATCGCTTCAGTACCCAAAAATATTCCCCAGGGAGAGGAGGTGAACCACAATCCCCATCTTGTCAGCAATCTGCAGGCAAAGATGGTGGAGCTGGAGCTAAAGGAGAAAGAACTTTCCACCAAGTACACTGACCAGAGCCGACTGGTGCGCAACGTCCGTGACGAGATCTCCCTTGTACGACAGAGGCTGGATCAACTTGAGGCAAAGCGTTACGGAAATAGAACTTCGGGTATCAACACGACGTATCAGCGGCTTGAGGAGGATCTCTTGCGCAACGACGCCGAATTAAAGGCCCTGCTTGCCAAGAAAGAGACCACGGGAGCGCAGCTCGGGGTCTGCCAGATTCAGCTGGAAAACCTCAACAGGTTTGAGGTGCAGCTCGATCAACTTGCCAGGGATGTGGATGTGAATCGAGAGAATTACCGGCTCTACCTGAAAAAATTCGAAGAATCCAGGATCTCCAACGCCATGGATTCGGAGAGAATTGCCAACGTCAGTCTCATTGAGGCGGCCCTTCCCCCTCTTAAACCCAAGAGCCCAAAAGTGTTGCTCAACTTGGCGCTTGGTACACTCCTGGGGGCATTCGGTGCACTGGGCCTGGCTTTTTCCGCAGAGTACCTGGACGACAGCCTGGAAAACCCGGAGCAAGCCGAGAGGGTGCTTGCCGTACCGGTCCTCGCTTCGGTCCCGCAGCTCACGGAAGGCGGCAGGAAGTAAACACCATGTACTCCCGTTTTTACGGATTTTCCGAAAAGCCCTTCGACATCACACCCGACCCGAGATTTCTCTATTTGAGCCTCTCGCACAGGGAGGTCCTCGCCTCTCTCATATACGGGATCAAGGAGAAAAGGGGTTTCATTGCCGTGCTCGGGGAAGCCGGCACCGGAAAGACCACCCTGCTCAGATCAGCCCTCGATCACCTGAAGGAAGATGTGAAGGTAGCACATATCTTCAATACCGATGTCACGTTCCCGGAAATGCTCCAGATGGTGCTTGCGGATTTAGGGCTTGCGACTCGGAAGGAGCCTTTGACCAAGGTGGATGCCCTCCACCGTCTCAATGGTTTTGCTCTTCAGCAGCTCTCATCCGGCGGGAATGTGGTGATCATGGTGGACGAGGCCCAGAACCTGGATCGAAACTGCCTGGAGAATTTGAGGCTTCTCTCCAATCTCGAGACCCGTAGACACAAGTTGATACAGATAGTCCTCTCCGGGCAGCCTGAGCTCGAGGAAAAACTGAGACGTCCCGACCTGAGGCAACTTTCCCAGCGGATAAACCTCAGGCGGTACATCATGCCCCTCAGTCCCCGGGAGACTCATGAGTATATCGAACAGCGGTTAAAAGTCGTCGGATACAGAGGGCCGACCCTCTACACTAAAAGAGCGGAGAATCTGCTGTGGCAGGCTTCCGGGGGCATACCTAGAATCATCAACACGCTCTGCGACAACGCCCTTCTCATTGCTTTCGCCCTGAAGGAAAAAAGGATTCAGGAAAAAACGATGAAGGAGGCGATCGACGACCTCACTCGAGACCGCTTTCGAAGAGAATCGCAGCCCCCAGCGAGCGTTCTTCCACCCGTTGCCGCCCTGCCAGGGTCGGGATCAAATCGACGTGTGGCAGGGCTTCTGGTGCTTCTTTTACTGGTCTCCCTTGTGGGCCTGATCGTAGAATCCGGTTTTGGGATTGTAGGGACCCATTCCAAAGCTAAGGACAGCCCGTCGTTTAAAAACGTTGTTCGAGCCGTAATCTCAGACGCTCCCTCCGGGTCCGCCGAATCCCAACCGCAGCCGCCGGCAGAAGCACCGGGGATAGCCGCCCTCCAAAACAAGCGTGAAACCGATCCTTTTTCTGTTTCTCAACCTGCGTCCGTTTTCTCTTATATACCGATAGAGCCTCCTCCGGCAGAAGAGGCAGAGCAGGCGGAAACGGGCGGCAACGCAGCAACCGAAGAGCATGCCCAGTGGGTGTCTGTCACTGAGGGGGACAGTCTTCACAGAATCATCATCAGGTATTACGGCAGTTATAACAAGCTCCTCGAGCAAAAGGTGCTCACGGCAAACCCGTCCATAACGAACCCTGACCGGATCTTTGTCCGCCAGCTGATCAAGATACCGGATCCAACCGAACCTGGAACATAAAACCGAAGATCGGGTGAAACAATGGGAAAGACTTACGAGGCTCTGGAAAGAGCGGAAAAGGAATACGCAGCAATAACCATAGGGCTCGACGTCCCGAGGGCGCCGAGGGAATTTGCGGTCTCCGTGTACCCTCGTCCGGCGGTACAGCATGCTGCGATGGAATGTTACGAAGAACTGAAAACCAACATCTTTACCGCACACGCACAGGAATCCGTCAAGACCATCCTTTTTTCCGGCACGAATCATGGAGACGGGTCTTCAACCACAGCCATAAACTTTGCAGCCACACTTGCCGCGGACCCCGGAACCAGGGTTCTCCTGATGGACGTGAACCTCAGGACACCAAGCCTCCACGCAACCTTCCATTTGGAACAGAGCCATGGCCTTTCGGATCTCCTGACAGACGGGAAAGACCCGGAAAAGATGATAAAGAAGGTGAAAAATCGAAGTCTCCACGTGGTGACCTGCGGAACCTGCCACATGGGTCCGGTAAGCCTTTTCGAATCAGCGGTCTTCTGCGAGTTTCTCAAGTTCATGAGAGCCAAATTCGACCATATCATCCTGGACGGACCCCCTGTTCTCAGCTTTTCTGAGACCCGGGTCCTCTGCTCAAAGGTGGACGGCGTAGTCATGGTGGTCGCGGCAGGAAAGACCCGCGAGCATGTGGCGAAAAGGGCCAAACAGGAGATCGAGGGGGCCGGGGGCAAAATTCTCGGATTGGTGCTCAACAGGAGGAAATTCTTTATACCCGAATGGATTTACAGACGACTGTAAGAAAACGTGGGAACCATTATCTCCAAAAATATTGATGGAAGGAATCTCTATATGAAGCAGAAACTCATGCTCATCGTATTTTCCACGGCGGCTGCAACCCTCTTGCTCGCCTGCGCTACCCGGCAGCCGGCAATCGTGACTGAGCCGCCGACCTCTATTGCTTCCATCCAGGCAAACCAAGAGTATGTCATCCAGCCCGGAGATCAGTTGGACATCAAGCTTTTCTATAATCCGGAGCTCAATGAGACTGTCTCCGTGAGACCTGACGGGATGATCTCTCTTCAGCTCATCGATGACATGAAAGCGGCCGGGTTGAAACCTTCGGAACTGGACGAAGAGATCACAGCAAGATACTCAGCCGAACTGCAAAAACCCATGGTGACCGTCATTGTAAGATCATTCACCGGTCAGAGGGTATACGTGGGAGGCGAAGTCAATACGCAGGGGCTTTTCGATTTCACCGCGGGAATGACGCCCCTCCAGGCGGTGCTTAATGCCGGAGGATTCAAAGAGACGGCAAACCCCACCGCAGCATTAATCATCCGGAAGGGCTCGGAGAACAGGCCCGTGCCTATCCGGGTAAACCTGAAGGAAAACTTGAATGGAATCGACGGGGCGCTCCTGCAACCCCAGGATGTGGTCTATGTCCCCAAGACATTCATCGCGGAGGCAAACAAATTCGTCAATCAGTACATTGAAAAGCTCTTTCTCTTTAGAGGCGTAAGCCTCGGGTTCTCCTATGAACTGAATAACGACTTTGACATCCGGCGTTAACGCTAAGCCTCACCGAAAAGATCAAGAAGATGGAGGGAACAGAGATGAAGAGGATCCTGTGTATTGGTGCGGGCTATGTGGGAGGTCCCAGCATGGTCGTGATTGCCGAGAAGTGTCCGCATCATAGAATCACCGTCGTAGACTGCAATCCGGACAAGATCGCGCAGTGGAGATCCGACAGCCTTCCGATTTATGAGCCGGGACTGGACGAGGCGGTGAAGCGAGTCAGAGACAGGAACCTGTTCTTCAGCATCGATGTCGAGAAGGGCATCAAGGAATCCGAAATCATATTCGTGAGCGTGAATACCCCCACAAAGAACTTCGGAGTTGGAAGCGGCCAAGCCGCGGACCTGCAATATTGGGAAAAAACCGCCAGACAGATTGTTGAAAATGCAGAATCCCCCAAAATCATAGTCGAAAAAAGCACGGTTCCGGTCAAGACCGCCCAGGCCATGGAAGAGATCCTCAAAATGAACCAGAATGGGAAAAAAATGCATGTGATCTCCAACCCCGAGTTTCTGGCGGAAGGAACGGCTATGAATGACTTGGAGCACCCGGACCGGGTTCTGATAGGATCTCACGAAAGCGAGGAAGCGATCAGGGCGCGACAGGAACTCGTGGACATCTATGCCCACTGGGTGCCCCGGGAACGGATTCTGACCTCCAATATTTGGAGCAGTGAATTAGCCAAGCTTGCATCCAACGCATTCCTGGCCCAGAGGATATCCTCCATTAATTCGTTCTCCGCACTTTGTGAAAAAACAGGCGCCGATGTTACGGAGGTAGCCCGTGCGGTCGGCATGGATTCCCGCATCGGCGCTCGATTCCTGGCCGCCGGAATAGGCTTTGGAGGCTCCTGTTTCAAAAAGGACATATTGAATCTGGTTTACCTCTGCCATCACTACGGTCTCCCTGACGTTGCGAGGTATTGGGAGGAAGTAGTCCGGATCAATGAGTTTCAGAAGGAGCGCTTCGTGCTAAACATGATACAATCCATGTTCAACACCTTGAGCGGCAAAAGAATCTGTCTGTTTGGATTCGCCTTTAAGGCCAATACAGGGGACACGCGGGAAAGTCCTGCAATCTCCATTGCAAGAAGACTGCTGGAGGAGAATGCGCATGTGGTCATCACCGACCCGAAGGCCCTGAAAAACGCCAGAGACGACCTGGCGGAGATAAAGGGGGCAATCGATTTCGTGGAGGATCCTTACGCTGCGGCTTGCGGGTGCGATGCCATCGCGGTGATGACGGAATGGGAAATTTACCGGAATTTGGATTACGAAGAAGTCTTTTCCTCCATGCGAAAACCGGCCTATTTGTTCGATGGAAGAAACATTCTGGACCATCGTGAATTACAGGAGATCGGGTACAGCGTTTACCCCATAGGCAAGCCGCCCATGGTGCCGCTATAGTCGATCGAAGCTCCCCGCAGCCCCGCAGGGCGGGATCTCCGCTTCGCTACGACAAGCTTGCGGGGAAAATGGGCACCGCCCTGAAGGGGTGGGACTCCGAGCAAAGCGAGGAGAATGCGCTCGTTGTTTCGGTTCAACATCAGACCACCTCCAAAACCCCCAGTCTCACGCACCATTGACATGCTCTCGAATCGCCAAACCTTAATCAGCGCCTACCGATCATTCGACATCCTGACAGCGGTCTTCTCTTTTGCCCTGGCAGGTTGGGTGACCCACTCCATTCAAAACGGAGACCTATCGATTTATGCCTACTTGGACATGCGGATGAAGGCGCAAAACGTTGGTCTCTTTCTTCTGTTCATTTATCTCTGGCAGTTTATTTTTTTAGAATCGGCGCTTTACCGTTCGAGGCGACTTAGCACTCGAAGAGAGGAAGTTTACGACCTGCTCAAGGCAACTTCCAAGGGTACCCTGCTGCTCTGCATAGCATCCCTCGCATTCAACATCACCATGATCACGCCCCTGTTTATCCTTCTGTTCTGGGCGTCCACCAGCTTGATCTGCCTTTCGGGCAGGCTGTTTCTCAGGCGACTGCTTGAATGGCTCCGTCTCCGCGGTCGCAACATTCGGAACATGTTGATCGTGGGCACCAACGAGAGAGCAGTGCGTCTTTGCAGGAACATCGAATCAAGACCTGAACTTGGGTACCGCCTGCTGGGTTACGTGGACGGGGATTGGAGAGGAAACGGCGTCTTTCAAAAGACGGGTTATCCAATAATCAGTGATTTCGAGAATTTTCCCGCCTTCCTCAGGGCCAATGCAGTAGATGAGGTGATCCTCTGTTTGCCCGTTAAATCTTTTTACGATCAAATCTGTTCGATTTCGCATACTTGTGAAGAGCAAGGAATACTCGTAAGGTACCTTACGAATCTCTTTGATACGAAGCTCGCTCGCGTCAAGGCGGATCACATCGAAGGCGAACCTGTGATCTGCCAGTACACCGGATCCATTGAAGGGTGGCAGGCGGGGATCAAACGTCTTTGCGATATCGTCTTTTCTTCGATGCTGTTGCTGGGGCTCTCACCCCTCCTGCTCCTGATCGCCCTTGTAGTCAAAATCACGTCGCCGGGCCCGGTGTTGTTCGTACAGGAACGTATAGGCCTCAACAAACGGCGATTTCCCTGCTACAAGTTCAGAAGCATGGTATCCGATGCCGAAAACAGGCAGGCGGCCCTCGAATCGCTCAATGAAGTCAGCGGTCCGGTCTTCAAAATTGAAAACGATCCACGCATTACGGACATTGGAAGAATACTGCGCAAAACCAGCATGGATGAATTGCCTCAGTTGATCAATGTCTTGAAAGGGGAAATGAGCCTGGTCGGCCCTCGCGCACTACCGGTGCGGGATTACAACGGCTTCCGGGAGGACTGGCATCGCAGGCGCTTCAGCGTGCGTCCAGGCATTACCGGGCTCTGGCAGGTGAGCGGCAGAAGTTCCGTTTCCTTCGAGAGGTGGATGGAACTGGATATGCGGTACATCGACCAGTGGTCCCTGTGGCTGGATGCACGAATTCTTGCGCAAACCATACCAGCCGTCCTCAGGGGAACGGGAGCCTGCTGAAACGTCATCAGAACCCTTTCTCCGATGGCCATACAATGATACGACCTCTGAAACTCCCCGATAATCGGAAAAGTATACATCAAAAGATACGTCCGTTTCCGGCGGTTGCCGGGAAGACAGGCCCGAAGCGGATGAGATCCCCCCTCCTGTGAACCTCCACTTCAAGAAAGGAACTCTTGTGGGTGCAGCTGAACTCAGCGCAAACGCTTCTTCGAATACCGGCGACGCCGCCGTCACACAGGGGATGACATCCGTCTGCCTGATATTGCTCCTCCTTTCCGCCGCCGCTGAGGGCATCGTGGGGAATGTTGCGAAGCTTATGTGGCTGCTTTCACTTGTGCCTCTTACGGTGATGAACCCCGGGGCGGGCCTCGGTATCTATGTGGCTTCGGCGGCGATCTATAGCGCTCCCTACGTGTACGGCATGGCGGGACAATCCTCTCGATTTGGGTCGCTGTTCGAGCGTCCCGACAATTTTGCACTGGGCGGCACCCTCCTGTTCTGGATGCTCTGCTTCCGTCGGCGGCTGCTGTGGAGATCCTGGGGACTGGCCGTTCTGATATCCATGTTTTTGCTGATTACCTTTGCCCATGCCACAATCCTGGGTCTGATGACCCGCACGAACTTCGCGGTCTTCATGCGGATGTTCGGCTTCCCCCTGATCCTCTTCCTTCTGATCGTGGGCAGCCCGGTTTCCGGCGGATACATGCGAGCGTTCTTTGCGACTGTCATGACTCTGACGGTCTACCTGGCCGCAATTTCCGTTCTGGAGGGTATTGACCTGCGAGCACTCATCATCCCGACCTGGGTGACTGATCCGCAATTGAACGAAACCATCGGCACGAACCGATCCGGTGGCACTTTCCTTCAATCGGAATGGAACGGTTTTGCACTGTGTCTGGGGTTCTGCATCATGGTGGGTCTGCTCCTTATGGACAATCGGCGCTACGGGTTTCTGAAGTATGCTGCAGTCCTGTTGTGTCTTGCCGCAATCTACTTCACTTTCACCAGGGCGGCCTGGCTCGCAACCGCGGCCGCATCTCTGCTGCTTCTCCTTCGATCGCCTCAGCCCCGTGATCGACTGCATCTGAAACGCATCTTCTCCATCGCTGTGATTGGCATCGCCTTATTTGTCCTGATCCTTTTTCCCGGGGGCACTGCCAAAAAGCGAACCGCCGACACTGATACCGTATATTTTCGGATCAACCTCTGGATGGCGGGAGTTCAAATGGCCATGAACAGACCGATTCTCGGTCACGGGTTCGGTCAATTCAAAGAAGGGGTTGTCGACTACCACGAAGATACCAGTTTGGTCCCCTTTGCCAACCTCCCAGAGGAAGGGATGGTCGCCCACAACACCATGCTGAACATATTGGTCGAGCAGGGAGGTTTGGGATTGCTCCTGTATCTCATGATCTTCATTCAGATCTACCTCAGGGCGAGACGGGCGAGTATCGCCTTGTCACCCAAAGCGGGGCAGATATGGGTGACCGCATTCACGTTGGTTTACATCATCAATACGCAGTTCATCGTGGCCTATGAGCCGACCACCAATTTCATCTACTACGGGGCCATGGGTCTCTTGATCGGTACCGAAAACGACGGCGCCGGGTCGTAGGCGAGGGCAAGGAAATGTGCGGAATCACCGGCATCGCCGGCAATAAGGTATCCCATCAAGACGTCTCCCTGGTCGAGCGGATGTGTGCCGTCTTACGACATCGGGGACCCGATGACTTCGGGGTTCGCGAGGAGAAGGGATGCATTTTAGGCCAGTCAAGACTGAGCATTATCGACCTGGAAGGAGGGCACCAGCCGCTTGGCAATGAAGACGGCACCGTTTGGATCACCTTCAACGGGGAAATATACAACTACCTGGAGATCAGGAAGGATCTGATCGCCCGTGGACACTGCATCAGCACGATGACCGACACGGAGGTGATCGTGCATCTTTATGAGGACTATGGGATCCGGCTGGTTGAAAAACTGAACGGGATGTTCGCGTTCGCTCTCTGGGATGCGAATCGTCGCACCCTTTTCCTCGTTCGAGACCGTTTGGGAATCAAGCCGCTCTATTATCACCTCAAGGGTGACCGCCTGACGTTTGCCTCCGAGATGAAAGCCCTATTGGTGGACCCTGAGACAACTCTGAAAATTGACAGGGAAGCCATTGCCGAATATCTGACCCTTGGGTACATCCCTGAGCCGAAAACGCCTTTCCTGCAAATTCGAAAACTGAAGGGGGGGAGCTACATCGAGTTTTCGCGCGCACAGGTACAGGAGAAGCGCTACTGGTACACGCCCACCGGCGACCGTCGCATAACCGCATCCATTGAAGATCTGTGCGAGGAAATTCGTTTCCTGATCGAGGACGCCGTCCGGCTTCAACTCCGAGCGGATGTCCCCGTCGGTCTATTTGCCAGCGGAGGCCTCGATTCTACCGCGATCATGTGGGCGGCGGCACGGCGGGAGGTATCCCTGGAGGCATTCTTGGTGGAGTTCGATAACCTGGCCGCCGACACCCCATTTGCCCGCGCTGCGAGTGCGGCGATGAACATGAGGCTTACGGAAGAGCATCTTTCCTATAAGACAGCCGGCAATCTCCTGCCTAAACTCGTCTGGCACCTGGATGAGCCGTTGGCCGATTCGGCCATCATACCCTGCTATCTCGTTGCAAGAGAAGCCGCCAAAAGGGTGAAAGTGATCCTCAACGGGACCGGAGGTGACGAGATTTTCGGCGGGTATCCTCGATACAATGTAAGAGGCCTACTCCCCGGAGCCTTTTCACTTTGCCTCGGAAGTGCGCTGTCACTGGCCTCAAGAGCCAACGAGGGGCTGCACAGGTTTTGCGGCCTTCTGGATTACAGGCGAAGATACATGCGACATTTGAGTGTCTTCCCGGAGCAGCATGTGAGATCGGCCCTGGGCCTCAAAGGGCCGGGCAGTGTGGACCGGTTTGTCCGAGGCCTTTTTTCGGAAAGTTCACGAAGGGATCCGGCGGGATCCATGATGCACGTGGACCTGAACCTCTACCTTCCCGGTGACCTGTTCATGATGCTGGATAAAATGACCATGGCCGTCTCGCTCGAGGCAAGGGTGCCCCTCCTTGACCACCGGCTGGTTGAGTTCATGGCCACGATCCCGGGATCCATCAAAATGCATGGAAATGAGCTGAAATGGCTGCTCCGCCGCTCCCTCAGAGGCGCTGTGCCCGACCAGATACTGGACAGGCCGAAACAGGGTTTCGGCCCACCCATTGCAACTTGGATGCAAGGCCCGTTCGGGGCCGCCAGCCGGAAATTGTTGGCAAGAAAAGACGCAGGGATATGGAACATCCTCCAAAATGACGGGCTCCACTCCTGGAGTCATCCGATCAGCGGGATATCCAAGCAGGAAGCGGGGCGTCTTTGGTCGCTGCTCGTGCTTGAATTGTGGTGGAGATCTTTTGTGAATAACCAGGACCTGTCCGACCTCGGAGTCGAGGAACTTGCGATGGGTGGAGGATGAGAATGCGATTCGTTCTGTTTATGACGTACCTATTCCCGCCCCTGGGGGGCGGTGGAGTACAGCGAACCGCAAAATTCGCAAAGTACCTTCCTCAAAACGGATGGAAACCGGTCGTGATCACGGCTGAAGTGAACCGCAGAAACTCGATCGAACAAGGCATCGATTATAGCCCAATGAAGGAGTTGAAGGACGACACCTTCGATGCGATCCGATGCAGATCGTGGGAACTCAGTCATCTTTACTACCTGCTGCATCGAGTGGGTCTTCGGAAGATCCTGTTTGAATTCGAACGTCTTGTTCCACTCCTGCATATGAACTACAAAGTGGGCTGGTATCGAACGGCATGCCGAGAGGCCGAAAAGGTCATCTACAATAGGCCGGTGAAGCTCATCTATTCAAGCTCACCCCCCTACTCCTGCCATCTTGCCGCTCGGGAATTGCAGAAACGGTACAGGCTGCCCTGGGTTGCGGATTTTCGAGATCCCTGGACCCAGGGCGTCTACAATCCACCTACCAAGTTGCACGAATATTTGGACTCGAGGCTGGAGCGGATCACCGTCAGAAATGCCGATGCCGTCATTGTCAATACGGAAACGAATAAGTCTACTTTACTTCAGAAATATGATCTTCGTAAGGTATACGTGATCCCCAATGGATACGATCCGGAAGACTTCGCCGGCATACCGGACGACCTTCCCAAACCCTCAAGGTTTATTGTTGCCTGTTTCGGTAAACTTCATCCGCTTTCTGATCCGACATTCCTCTTTCGCGCATATCGCAGGTTTCACGACAGGCACCCCGATACCCATTTGAGGATCTTGGGCGAGTGCGCCAGGCCTATCCGGAACGCAATGTCATCAGTGCTCAAGCAGGGTTCCTGGGAGTCCTCCGGCCGCATAGACCACGAAACCGCTGTGAGTTTTATGGCGAAATCATCGGTTCTGCTCGCCAATGTGTCCAGCGAGAATTGCGGCTATTGGGTCCCTGGGAAACTGTATGAATACCTTGCAGCGAGAAAACCTATCCTCTTTATCGGACCGGAAAAGGGGGATGCGGCAGACATCCTGAAGGCCACACAATCCGGGAAGGTCGTGGGGTTCGAAGAAGAGGCCGTTCTGAAGGCTTTAGAGGATCTCTATCAGCAGCGGCTGAATGGTTCAGAAAAAGGCACCTCGGATCCCGCGGCGATCCTGAAGTACGATCGCAGGGCCCAGACTCGAGAACTCGCCGACATTTTCAACACTCTTGCGGGCTCGTCGGTTTGAGCTGAGAGGAAGTTATGGCAGACCGGCCGATGAGCACGGTACCACCCCAAAAAGCATTCGCCGCGCGGGCGATGACGGCGATAGGTATCTCCGAATTCGGTCTCCTCGCAACATTCGTTTCAAGCATTGTCGTTTCAAGGCTTCTCGGAGTCGAGGGGAAGGGCATTTTCAGTTTGTTCATGATTACCGTTTCGACCATCATCATGTTTTCCGGCTTTGGTGTGGGCCACGGCCAGATGTACCACGTCTCGCGAGACCCACGGAAATTAAGCCATTTCATTCCCAATGCCACGATTCTGTCGCTCATTCTCGGAGGGGGAATCGCTCTCCTCTACTTCATCATCGGAAGGACATGGTCAATTCGTCTTGTCGTTCAGTTGGGATGGCCGGCGGTGGCTTCGGCTATGCTCGTGGCGCCGATTTTGTCCATGATCGCTTTTCAGCGTCAATTTTTCCTGTCAACTCACTCATACATCGTTGCAAAGTTCAATTCATTTCTTTGCCAGGTCATTCCAATGGTTTTTTACCTGGCCTTCTATGCTCTGGGATATATTTCGGTCGTGAGCGTGATCGCGGGTTTTGTTGTAGCCCAATACGTATGTTTCGCCGTCTTTCAAATATGGATTCGAAGGTCGGGCATTCCCCGAGGCGGTGTTTCCCTATCGTTTGCCAAGGAATCCTTTTCCTTCGGCATACGACAGTATCTTAGTGATCTCATGCAGTTTCTGGTAAGCCGCCTGGATTTCTTCCTCGTTGCGTGGTTCTTGGGCGAGTCCGGCCTTGGCCTCTATTCCGTTGCCGTTTCGCTCGCGGAGATTGCATCACGTGTCCCTGCCGAACTGGGAACCATACTGTTTCCCGCGTTTGCTTCCGGAAGACTGTCCGGTCGGGATGCAGTGGGTATAGTGAGAATCACGCTTTTCTTGGCCTTGGTAGCAGCCCTGATCCTCTTTCTTGCAGGGCAATTCATGATATCCATGCTGTTCGGGCCTCAATTCTCGAAATCTCTGCCTGCGTTTTATTGGCTCCTGCCTGGCATTGTCGCGTGGAGCACCATCTATGTCACCTTCAATTGCCTGTCGGCAAGCGGAAGACCCGGGCTGGGAATCCCGATATTTGCCTCCGCGGCCGTGTTGAATTCTGTCTTAAATGTTCTCTTGCTGCCCCGGGTTGGATTGGCTGGAGCAGGCATTGCCGCAACCGCATGCTATTGGCTGGTAGCCTGCCTGTTCCTCGCGGCCCTTTGCAGGAAAACAAAGTGTTCCATTTCAGAAGCCACCATCATGACCAAGAGCGACTTTCTCCGGATAATGAACTTCATCTCCGGGATCTTAACCTCTTTGTCTCAGCTGAAATGGAGTCTTCTTTCACGACAGGCGCCAAGGTGAGAGACCGGCAGTTCTACCCGCATCCCTCCCATTCCATGAAACGCAACAGCCTTTTGTCATCGTCTCTTTACAAATTACGCTGGATTGCGATGAAGATCTCCAACCGGGATGTACTTTATGTTCCCAAGCGGGCAAGCTACAGCCTGAAGAAGCTTATCGTAGATAGAACGTTTCGATACAACCACAACGAAGCCTCCATCTTCAAGCGATCGGTGCCTGAGGACCCCGTGCTTCTCATCAAGTATTTCCGGTCGCGCAGCCGGCCGCTGTTTCATTTTCAAGGAACCGACATCGACCGCATCGTGGCGAGAATCCCGGAACACGTAAAAAGAGCGACTATTTCAAAGGCCGGTGATATCGCCGCCCATCGTTTCACACACAGGGGAGTAGGGCCCTGTACCGTCGATCCCATCGACTGGGAGTTTGATCCACCGCATACATCCGGTTGGTTATGGAGCGCAAACAGGCATTTCGATTTCACACGCTTAGGTTTCGCCTATTGGTACACCCGGGATCGCACCTTCTTTGAATCGTTCTCAACGCTTTTTGAATCCTGGACTAACCGGTACCTTAAAAGCCTCGGACGAATCGAATGGGATCATCCTTTTGAAGTCGCCGCCCGCATCAACGCATGGATTTGGGCGTACTTCCTTTTTCTCCCCTGCCAGGATTGGAAGCCTGTGGCCCATCAACGCTTTCTGAAGGCTTTGGGACGCCTCGCGCACTATCTCTATCTGACCATAGAATATCACAACCCTGGAAATCACATCCTGTTGGAGTCAAAGGCTCTTGCTCTCTGCGGTGAACTGTTCCCCGAATTCCGGCGGTCACCGCTGTGGAAGAGGAAGGCTTGGGGGATCATTCAACGTGAAATGAGCAAACAGATCTGTTCTGACGGCGTCCACGCAGAACGCTCCACTCTCTACCACCGCATCGTCGCAGGGGAATTGGCCGAGTTGCTGCTGTTTTCGATGAGAAACCGGCTCCACGCCACTTCCAAATTGGAAGGAACCGTGCATCGATTGGCTCTTTTTCAAGCCTGGATCATGGCAGGAGGAGGACAGATGCCAACCCTCGGTGATGCCTACCAGGAAGACAGCTATTTCCGGTTTTCGGCTCCCCAAATATCAACCTTCCTTTTACAGGAGCGCGCTTTTCCGGGAAACCACACAGCATACTCCGAGCAAACCGACTGGGCGCTGGGGGCCGATCCTGTTCGCAAACCGGAAGGCGGAAAGGAAATTTCAACGGCCGATCCCCCGCCGGCAATGGCGTTTCCGGAAGGAGGCTATTTCGTGTCAACATGGGGGCGAGGAGGTGACTCAGCTACCCTGATCTGGGATTGCGGACCGGTTGGGTATCGGGCAAATCCTTACCATGCGCACCTCGATGCATTGAGTTTCACCCTTTCCATGGACGGTTTACATTGGATCATAGACCCTGGATATGATGAGAATGAAGCGGAGATGAATCAGTCGTTGAGGGGCACCAGGAGCCATACGACGATTCTGGTGGACGGAGAAAACCAGTCCATTCTAGCCCCTCTGAACGGCCGTTTTGACGTCTGGTCGCAGGCCACCGCGAGACTGCATGGGTGGGCAAGCTCGCCGGAATGCGACGTTATGGTAGGCTCGCACGACGGGTACCTGAGACTGCCGGAGCCTGTGAACCACATACGATCGATCGTTTCCATGCGAGGCCATTACTGGTTTGTACTGGACCGATTGGAGGGCACAGGGTTCCACCTCGTGGATCAGAGATTCCATGTGGCTCCTGGAGTAAGCATCATCTGGGACGTTGCGTCAAGATACTTTCTCCTGTCTCAGCAGAATTCCAATCTGCTGCTATTCCCCGCCGTACTTCGAAAGAACGGCTTCGAAGGAGAGTGCGACCTCGACATCGCAATAGAAGAGAGCCACGCTGAAATGGTCCCCAACAGCATGGAACGATCTCACGTCATCGCCGTTAAGAGAAGCGGTGCTATGCCCTGCCGAATGTCCGCTGTCCTGGCGCCCGCGAGTGCGGGGGTGCGACGAATCATCGTTTCGGAAAACGGGAGCGGACTCTCGGGATGCTACGAGAAGGCGGAAATACACGCCGATGAATATGTAGACCGTATTTTTACACGCGCCGGCTTCAGTGAAGGCCCCTGTCGTCTCGGCGACTGGAGCACGGATGCGCAAATGGTCATATTGCGGTATCAACAACGGCGCCTGACCAAGGCCTTTGTCTACAAGGGAACTACATTCAAAATCGGTGCAGAAGAATTACTCAAGGAGGAGCGGTTTCACCGCATGCCTATCCTGCAGCTCATCCGGATGTAAGAACTCGATCAGCCGTGAGGACCGGGTAAAATGGATATCGTAACCGTCGTTTATAAGACTCTCCCCAAATACCGAATTCCCTTTTATGAAGCGCTCCGCTCGTACCTCCTGGAGCGCCGAGTGGAGCTTCGCCTCATCTACGGTGATCCGATCCCGGAAAAGGCGATGAAAAAAGACACCGGACACATCACATGGGGCCGGCATGTGCCCAACCGGGTCCTGAAACTTGGCTCACGCCATCTATTCTGGCAGCCTTGTTTGCACCTCCTGGAGGACAGCCAACTCATCATCGTGGAGCAGGCGAGCAAACTTCTCCTCAACTACCTCCTACTGGCTCGCCAACGGCTTGGCGGCCCCAAGGTGGCCTTCTGGGGCCATGGGAAAAATTTTCAGACACCTTCAGCGAGCACGATCGGTGAAATGCTGAAAAGCCGTTTTTCCACCATGGGACACTGGTGGTTTACATACACCGAAGCCGGAGCCCGTATAGTAGCGGGTCTCGGATTTCCTCGTGAACGCATCACGGTAGTGCAAAATACAGTGGACACCGCCAGCCTCAAGTGCAAGCAGGCTGAGACGACCAATGAGCAGTTGGAATCCCTGAAAAAAGCGCTCATGCTCAAAACAGACAATGTCGCTATCTATACAGGCGGTCTGTATCCCTATAAACGGTTAGAGTTCCTCATTGATGCATCGCACAGGATCCGGAGGGCCATACCGGATTTTGAGTTGTTGATCATCGGAGCCGGAGTGCAGGAACACCTGGTCAAAAAGGCCTCCATGGAGTTCCCATGGTTACATTACTTAGGGCCGAAATTCGGCGATGAAAAGGTGCCCTTCTTCATGCTGTCAAAACTCCTGCTGGTCCCGGGCCTTGTCGGCCTGATTATCGCCGACTCCTTTGTCTTGGAGGTGCCACTCATTACAACCGATGTCCCTTACCACAGTCCCGAAATCGAATATCTGCAACAAGGGGTAAACGGCATACTCCTGAAGCCTGAGACGACACCGGAGATGTACGCCCAAAGCGTGGTATCTCTATTGTTGGATGAGCATGAAAGATCCCGCCTTAAATTAGGATGCCGCATCGCAGCCGCCGAGTTCACATTGGAAAACATGGTTCACCGGTTTGCGGAAGGAGTGCTTCAGGCTCTAATCGCATAGAGCCGCATATTTAATCCGGCCGTTTAAAGTTCCAGCGTAAGATTTAGTGAGACGCTTGGACAAGCTAACCTCTTTACGCAATTTACCCATCCTCATCACGATTACAGCAGATCATCATTCCAGAGGAGGCTCTGAACGTGCCCCTTTCCTCTCGTGTTAACATTCTCGGGGTAGGGATCAGTCCCACAACCATGTCCCAAGCCGTGGACACCATATTCGATTGGCTGGACAAGTGCGAAAAGCACTATGTGTGTGTAACAGGCGTTCATGGGGTCATGGAATCCCAAAAAGATGGAAAGCTGCTCTTCATTCACAATGCCAGCGGTCTGACCGTCCCCGACGGAGTGCCCATAGTTTGGGGCGGGAGAATGCTTGGTTACCGTGGAATTGGGCGGGTCTATGGACCTGATCTCATGCTTCGAGTCTGTAAGTTGTCCGTACGGAAGGGATACCGACATTTTCTCTATGGCGGCAACACGGGCGTTTCCGCCGAGTTAAAGAGAACCCTTGAAGATCGATTTCCCGGGATACAGATCGCAGGAATTTACACGCCTCCTTTCCGGCCCTTGACTGAGGCCGAAGAGAAGCAGCTCACACACATGGTTGCCCGCGCCAGCCCTGATCTCTTTTGGGTGGGGCTCAGCACGCCCAAACAGGAGCACTTCATGGCAGAGCATATTCATAAACTTGACACGAAGATTATGCTCGGCGTGGGAGCGGCCTTTGACATTCACACCGGACATGCCAAGGATGCACCTCTGTGGATAAAGACTATCGGAATGCAATGGTTCCATCGCCTGTGCCAAAATCCGAGAAGGTTGTGGAGGAGATACCTCATCAACAATCCTCTCTTCATTTATAAGTTCTCAAGACAGTTGCTCACAAATAAAAGATAGAGGGAGGTTTCAATGAAACAGGCACTCATATGCGGGGGCGGTGGGTTCATTGGCAGCCACATGGTGAAGAGACTGAAAGAGGAGAACTTCTGGGTGAGAGGCGTCGATCTGAAATATCCCGAATTCTCTCCAACAGAGGCGGATGACTTCATCATAGGAGATCTTCGTGATCCCCATGTCTGCCGGGAGGCTGTCGATCGAAAGTTTGACGAAGTGTATCAGTTTGCCGCTGATATGGGAGGCGCGGGATTCGTCTTTACCGGCGAGAATGATGCAAACATCATGCATAACTCAGGCATGATCAACATGAACATGCTTGAAGCCTGCCACAAGCGCAATGTAAAGCGCATTTTTTATTCGTCATCTGCCTGCATGTATCCCGAATACAACCAGTTGGATGCAGATCATCCGATATGTTCGGAAGACAGTGCCTACCCGGCTAATCCCGACAGTGAGTACGGCTGGGAGAAGCTGTTCAGCGAGCGGCTGTATCTTGCCTTTCAGAAAAACTTCGGGATGGAAGTCCGTATCGCACGCTATCACAACATCTTCGGGCCCGAAGGCACCTGGGAGGGAGGCAGAGAGAAGGCGCCCGCAGCGCTCTGTCGTAAGGTGGCAATGGCTGAGGACGGTGGCGAAATCGAAATCTGGGGAGATGGAAAGCAGACCAGATCATTCCTGTACATCGATGAGTGTCTCGAAGGAACCATCCGCCTTACGCGTTCAGAATGGACCGGCCCGGTGAACATCGGATCCGACGAAATGGTGTCCATCAGCCGGCTTGCCGAAATGACGATGCGTATTGCCGGCAAAAAGCTGAACCTCAAACATATACCGGGACCATTGGGCGTGAGGGGAAGAAACTCGGACAACCGGCTCATTTATTCCAAACTGAACTGGAAACCGAGTCAACCGCTCAGGGAAGGCATGAAGAAAACCTATACGTGGATTGAAGGTCAGATACAAGCCAGAGAAAATGAAGACGAGAACCGTCTTGGGGGAGCGCGACATATCGCTTGAAGTTGCCAGGTTCGTGCTTCGAACCCCTGCCATATTACAAAGCCGCGCTGCGTGGGATCTGATTCAAAGGGGGTGCGAGATTGCTGCAGGCATCAGAAGGTAAAGCCCTATGAGCACCGAAACTTTTGAGTCTTCGTCGGCGTCCGTGGTTGTCGGCAATTCAGCGCTGTCACTTCTCGACTCAACCCGCTTTGTCGCGCAGTGGAAGAATCTCATGGAAAGCTGCCCCTGGGCGACGGTTTTCCAGTCTCCCTCCTTCTGCATCCCTTGGTTTCGAGTGTACGCGGAGAGATATGAACCGGTACTCGTTATCCAAAGGCGCGAGGGAGCCCTGGAGGGACTGCTGGTTCTGGCGATCGAGCGCAAGAAGAACATTCTTGTACATGCCGGTGATCGCCATGCAGAGTACCAGGTCTGGATCTGTCGGCTGGCGGATGCGGAGATCTTCCCGTGTGCGGCGTTCGCTGCGTTGAGGCAGACATACAGGAAAGGGATGCTTCGGCTCATCTATACTGCGCCGGGAACTCCTCTCGACTGGGCGCTACGAGCGAATAATGGTTCCATCCGCACAGACGTTCGCTTCCACAAGCGCGGTTTGATGCGACTCGGGGAGGGGAGCAAAATCGAATCGTCTTTACGTAAAAGAGGCAACAAAAGCCGCCTGGCTCGATTGAAGCGTATCGGGCCGATATCGTTTTCTCAGCTTCGCGCTGTAGCGGATCTCGACGCGGCGATGGATGAGATCGTCGTGCAGTGCGATGTTCGCCATGGCGGAATGCACCAATTGCTTCCCTTCTCAGAAGACCCCCTCAGGCGACGCATGTATTTGGAATGGATGTCGGAACCGGAACTGGTGCACGCCACGGCGCTCCGGGTTGGCTCCAAACTGGTTGCGTCTCATGTAAGTCTCATCAACGGCCGGGATATTCCGCTCGGCCTCTTTACTCACGCGCCTGAATTGGGGGCACACTCGCCCGGAAAGCTGTTGATACTGTTCTTGGGGCGCTTGCTGGGGGAACACGGCTACGAGCACCTCGATCTAACCCCAGGCGATGATTCCTACAAAAACAGGTTCGCCGACGATTTTGACCAGGTAGCCGTGCTCGATATCTTTTTTGAAAGGCTCGCTTATGCGCGCAGCCGGGTGCGACGCTCTGCCCTCTCATTTGCAAAACGAATTGCCAATCATCGCTCCCGCCAAGTTGCCCAAGCGGCTAAAACACTCGGTTTAATTCGACGACAAGGGCAGGCGCCTCCTTCTCAGTTGCTGCTGAAAAACGTCACCGTGGCGATTCGCAGGGGTCGGTCATGGACGAGATCCGACCAGGAGTTCAGGATTTATCTCCTGGAACGACCGATCACGCAGTCTCAAGCAGCTGCTTCGCTCAGGGTCAATTGTTTGGCTGACACGCTCCAGTATCACCCGTGTTCTCTCTCATCACCTTCGCTTACGGAATTTCTGCGCTGCGTCCTCACTCGATTGGAATCAGGGCAAATCCTATTCACCGCCCTTCGGCCCGGTTTGCTTCTGCACTACAGTTGGTTAATACCTCGCGCAACCCGGGCCGGATGGGAATACGGGCACGATATTCAACTCCCGTTTGAGGCTGCCGTTTTATGGGACGAGTACACGCATCCTTCGGCGCGTGGTCAAGGATTTCATACCGCCTCATTGCTTGCGCGAACAACCTATGCCTTTAACTCAGGACCGGCGAAACGGGCAGTTATCGTCGTCGGATCCGACAATACCACTTGCCGACAACACATTGAGGAGGTCGGTTTCAAGCACATAGGAAGCGCTCGGCTCACGTGTCGGTGGGGCAGCAAGACATGTTCAATGACTTGGGTCGATCCCGTCGCTCAGGGGGCAGCAGGTTCTATTCCAGGCTATGCGGCAACGGAAACCATTGGGAAAGGCGGTCTGCAAAAAACCTTATACCAGAGGGACCTGACATGAGTCGCCGCAACTCTTCTTCCGCTCGGTCATTGAATTCAGACAATCCTCAAAAAGTCGCATACATCACCGCCATCTTCCCTGGTGTCACCATAACGTTTGTGATGCGTGAGATCGAGGCCCTGACGAGAATGGGTTTCGAGGTGATCGTATTCGCAATCAAGAGACCGGCGCTTGCCACACCGGATCCGATCATGCCGCAGAGCGAGACGGAAATGCCATGCACCTACGCCCGTCCGGACAATCTGATCAGGCATTTTCGCGAAAATATCCATTGCTTTTTGAGAAAACCATCTCTCTACCTCAGATCGCTTTACGGGTTTCTCCGACAAGCCCCCAAACTCGAGCCCGGAGCGTTTGTGCGTCTCCTCTTTCACTTCTTTGTGGGGGTTGGTTTCTCCAGGGAAATGGTCGGGCTCAACGTGTCCCACATCCACGGTCACTTTGCAGCCGGAACGAGTATAGCTCTTGCCGCCAGTCTGGTGTCAGGCATTCCCTTTTCATGGAGCGCACATGCATCGGGTGACATCTTTGTGAAACCCGTTCTCCTTCCGGAAAAAGTCGAAAGGGCGGGATTTGTGGTCGCTGTCTGCGAGTACAGCAAGAGGTATCTTGATGATGTGACCGGTCTCAAATATTCGCCCAAGATCCATCGAATCTACAACGGCATTGACTGCGTGGAACACCAATTGGCCGGGGTCGGCAGCCGTTCTGAACGGAATCCTTCAGGAAAGGAACGGGGCCCCTTTCGGGTGATTTCGGTGGGAAGCCTGGTCGGGTGCAAGGGACACGGCACCCTTATCAAAGCCTGCAGGGACCTGAAGGAGAGAGGCCATTCGGTGGTATGCACCATTATCGGCGACGGCCCCGAGCGTTTGACCCTTTCTCGCCTGATCGAAGAATTGGCTCTTGAGGGTGTCGTATCTTTAAAGGGTTACCTCAATCTGAAGTCAGTTTACGCCGAGCTGAAAGAATCCGACGTCTTCACATTGCTTTCGGAGATTCACATCAATGGGTATAGGGATGGTTTTCCGACCGTCATTCTGGAGGCAATGTCCATGTCCCTTCCCATCGTATCAACCTGGGTGTCCGGCATACCGGAGATGGTGGTGGACGGAGAGACAGGTTTTCTCGTCCACGAACGCGATCATGTCGCAGCCGCGAATGCCCTGGAGCGACTGATCCTGAGTGACGACATGCGATCAGCTTTCGGAAAAGCAGGAAAGGAGAGGGTGGAGCGGCTGTTCAACTTGAGTGAGAGCGTGAGTCGTCTAGCGGACCTCTTTTCGAACTCTCCGGGAAACAAAGTCAAGCAACGAACCAGATGAAGAGGGACGGTCAGTGAAATCTTTAAAACGTTTCGTAAAGCAGGTGATCTATTACTCCGGAGTCTTGTTGATGTGGCGGTCCTCTCTAAGAAACGGCAGGCCACTGATTGTCTATTTTCACGAAATTTTTGAACCGCGCAACGATGACGTCAGCTGGTGTGGGACCCGATCTCTTCTTATGCCGGTTGATCTCTTCCGGAAAATTCTGAGCCACTTGTCCTTACACTACAGGATCGTCGATCTTGAGGAGGCGGTCCGTTCAGGATCCTCAAAGGTGGCGGCCGTCACCTTTGACGACGGATATCGTGGGGTCTACCGAAATGCGTTTCCAATACTGAATGAGATGCGAATACCCGCAACGGTATTCTTGACCACGGGTTACTTAGGCTCGTCTAACCTGTTGTGGTGGGATGTCCTCGCCTGGCAGCTTGAGAAACTGATGAATGTACCAAGAGGACATCGGGTGAAGATGGGGCAAGCGGTCTCCGGGACATGGAGAAGTCTTTTCACGGAAAATCCGCGGACCGATGCCATGATAGAAAGTTACAAATGGGCCTCCACGACCGAGCGGGAGGAGTTGAGCGCGATTTTAAAGGATCTCGTCGGTGTCCCGCCATCGGCCGGGGAAAGGATCTATTTATCTGGAGCGGAGATATCCGAAATGCAAACTGCCAACATCTCCTTCGGCGCCCACAGCAGGACTCATCCCATCATGACTTGGCTCGATCCCAAGCAACTGACGGACGAACTCCTGGATTCAATGGCCGCGGTCAAGATGCTCACGGGTGCGGACAAGTGTTGGTTTTCATATCCGGACGGGATGTTCACCGAGCGGGAGCTTAGGGCAGTTCAGGCCGCGGGGTATATCGGCGCTGTTCAAACCTTTCGCCGACCGGAAGTGACGAACCAATTTGCCGTTCCTCGGATCGTGCTCAACGTGAGATCCACCAGTGGGGGCAGCGGACGTTTTTCCCGCGCAGCAACGACGGTCACACTTGCCGGGATGAACGGGACGCGGCTGCGGTCGCTGCTTCATTCTCTCGGAACTTTGTCTCCCACAAGCAAACCCTGATGCTCCGGTGAGAAATGGCCAAAGCAAGCGTGCATTCGGCCGAATACAAATCTGCGAGGTTGATGTGCGTTGGCCTGGTTGTACCCAAGAGGGAGCGTTGCATGGCGGAGCACCTGAACCGAATTCGTGCACAGGTCATGTTTCCCCTGAAGCAAGCCCCCTCTTGGATACAACACCGGCGGAATGGCCGGTGGCTGGTTTACGATGACCGTTTAGGGAACGATCCTCAGGTTGGTCGGAGCGCTCAGCTGCGCAACACTGGTGCTGCGCTGCGAACTGACCTTTGCATCGTCAACGTAGATGAACTTATCCAAGCCGGCACCGCCATAGTTGCCGACTCCCCACATGAGATATGAGGGAGTATTCCCCAGGGTATTGATCTGATTCAATCTAAATATCTCCTGGTCGTTGAACCACACGATCAATTGTCCATCAGTACGGCCCGCTCTCAGAAAAGCTTCGAGCTTGAACCATGTTCCCTTGGGAAAGGCAATTCCGGTCCGATAGATCTTCTTGCCATGCCAATCATGAACCACCAGTTCGTCTTTGCCGGTTGAGACGGAAGGTTTGACGGCGACTATCCAGGTAGGATCATACGGAGACGTCCTTTCTTTCCACTGAAACATGTTGATGTATTCACCGTCAACTCCCTTTGTATTATAATCTGTTGGCCAGAAGTACCAAGCCGAATAGAAAGCTTCTTTGTAATCAAAACGCCAGCGAAGGAGTTTGGCGCTGATGTTGTCAGGAGAGGATAGCTTGGGATCATTGTACGCTTTCCAGGAATATTTACCGGTAAGCGCCCTTTCCGTGGTCACATAACCTCCTCCTTGATGGTTCCCGCCGTCGTCCGCCAACCATTCCGAAACGTTGCCTGTTTCAAAGCTGGATGAGAAGTAAGTCTGTGCAAAAGATTGAGAGATCGGTACAAGAATGAACAGCATCATGATAATCATGATCGCCAGCGACTTTCTCTTATTCATAGGTAGTCTCCTTTGGTGATTTAGTACACTCTAATGAAACGACTCAGTTTTGCGTTGTTGAACCGAGGCGCAGAATGGAGGCGCGCTCGCCTTCGGGGGCAGGGGCGCTGAGTCGCCGACTCCCACCCTCTTTATGGCGAGGTCTTGAACGTCAATATGAATGAGCGATCACTTCGGTCGGAGGTTCCGTAATCAGCAGAGTTTCAGTCGCAGTTCCAGACAGGAATTCTCGTTCCGTATTCTTCAGAAGGAATATCCGTCATCTCTTCGAGAGCCTGCTCAGGGAGCACAAACATAGCGCCCGTCCTCGGTTGCTCAACTGCCCTTCATGAAGGTCCTTCTTACCTAAGGCGGGAGTGAGATAGCACGAGGGCAATTCCCTGTCAAATGGTTTTCCAAGGTGCGGAGTTTACCAGCAGATAATCAGCGGGTTGGACATCATCAAAAGAAAGGGAGCGATCCATTGATGAAGAGCTCCCAGCGGGTCAGATCCTCTTTCCGCTCTTCTGGAGCGGGTTTCTCTTCAGCACGTCGCGGCTTCGGCTTTTCCTCAGGTCCCGGAGCCGGGAGCACCTCGGGCTCTTTATCCTCCATGGTGATGAAGGCCCCCTTGAAAAGGCCGGCCTTGATCCCAATTCCCTGCTCCAAATGTATCTGCGCCTCATGATCTTCGATCCGCAGGGCGTATATACCCGTTTCCACTCTGCCAAGCCAGAGAGGCGTTACGCCGACTTTTTTGTCGTCGAGATAGACATCCAAGCCTGGAGGTTCGCTGAATACCGTTAGCCTCCCCCAGTGCTTTTCCCCGTCTCCAAGAGTGCGTGTGGGTGGGATCAGTCCGTCACCGAATGAAAGGCCGGCCTTGAGGAAGCAAAAAGTTAAAAGGGTTGTGATGAAGAACGCTGATTTCATCCGAATGCTTTTAAGACATTTCTCAAACATCATGTTTTGCCCTCCTCTCACATCAGCGCTTTGATCCAGCACCGATGATCCCTTAATCATGATCCTTGATAATTTCAAGGTTGATGCAGAGGGGAGAGCGCGAATTTTTGGGTGCATTTTTACGTACCAGTCGGTAACGAGGGCTTGTGTCTTGTCTGTTTAACCTATGGAGAACACACCAGCCCGTTGCTGAGTGGAGGCCCCGCTCAAGCACTTGCATGCACAGAATTCGCTTGATCAGCCGCAAGCGCCCTCATTTCTGATGCTCGCTTAAAACGGAAAGGATGGATCGATGCATATAGAAAAAATTGATGACTTCAATCACCTCTCCAGCTATTCCGACTCGTGGAATAAACTGGCGTTTGATGCTCCCCAAAAACTTCCGACCTTATCGTACGCCTGGGTGGCATCCTTTTATGAACATATGCTTCTCCCGGGGGAATCCTGGCTCTGCCTGATGGCAATGGAAGGCGAGGAACTGGTTGGGGTCCTCCCTGTCGTGATATCTCCTCATCGCGTATTCGGGCTGAAACGACCAAATATAATGGCGCCCCACAACTCACATACCTTCTCTGTTGATTTCTTGGCCGCCGGAGGGATCGAACATCAGGTACTGCCCGCCCTCTTGGACTCGCTCCTTCAACTGCAGCCGAATGCCTTTGGGTTTTTTCTGGATAGACTGACCGAGAATTCACCCACGCTCTCTGTTTTGAAAAGCGAATTGAAGCATGCCACCATTGTAAAGGAGTTTAACGGGTTCGGATCTTACCTGAAGATCGCCGGCAGTTTCGAAGATTATCGAAACCGGCTGGATCGCAAATTTACGAAAAATTTGACCAGGCGCAGAAAAAAGCTCTCGTGTTCGACCGAGATTTGCACCGAAAATCTCTCCGGACCCGATGCGAACAAAAACCACCTCGCGCGGTTCATGAAATTGGAGTCGTCTGGCTGGAAAGGGAGGTCAGGAACAGCGATTGAGCTGTCACCGCCTCTTGTTTCGTTCTATTCTACGCTGATCTCGCGGCTAAGCCGGTTAGGCTGGCTGGAATGGCACTTCCTGAGTACTGGCGACAGAACCGTGGCCGGAAGTCTCGCCGTCAAGATGGACCGAACTCTTGTTGGTCTAAAAATCGGATACGACGAGGAATTCTCCACCTATTCACCGGGCCATCTGCTCATTGAGCAGCTCATAGAGCGGGCCTTTCGGGAGCAGGACATCGATGAGATCAATGCGGTTACCGATATGGCCTGGAATGCCGTTTGGGGTATGGATAAAAGGCCTCACTTCAACTTGTGCATATACCCCAATCATCCCCTATCCTTCATTTTTGGGGCCATGAGGCATCGCGGAAAGCTCGGCCTGAAGCGACTTCCGGCGGTGCCGTCGATAGTTCGCAACCTCCGAAGCCTGCAAGATAAGCAGCTGCTCAAATCCTGGCGAAGACCTCAGGCGTGAACCTTGTGAAAGGCAATGGCCAGCCCTCTCATCTCGCTCACTGTTTAACCGAATCTGAGAATAGGCTCAGGGCTAAAATGCATTGCACGTTTACCCCTGCTCCAATGATCTCTTAGCGAGATTCCATCTATTACATTAAAAGCGCCAGGTCGCTTGATCTCTGTTGGGAGGTGGTCGATTGTAAGATTTTGGACTTGACATCCAAGGCTGGAAGCAATAATTAAGCTCCCGCTGTCCAACTGATCCTGCTCCTGATACTGAGATTCTCTCTTCTCTGCCTTCCTGTCCTTGCTTTCGCATTCTCCGGAAATCGCCTTCGGACAGACATTCTCAGCTAGGAGTCGATCCCATGACATTCTTCAAGCGTCCTTTTGTGTTTGCAGGTCTCTGCATCTCTGCTCTTGCAATGATTTTCCTGTCTTTTCAAACCTCGAGCGCAGCCGATGTGACTCTCCAATGGAATGCGAGCAGCGATGCGAGGGCGGCCGGCTACAAGCTATATTACGGAACCCAGAGCCGAACTTATCCGAATTCGGTTGATGTAGGGAAGTCCACGATCTATACCGTCACTGGGCTGCAGGCGGGAGTCACCTATTATTTTGCGGTCACCGCATACGACGCCTCCCGTTTGGAAAGCGGCTTCTCCAACGAGGTGAGCAGGACGATTACCGCCTCCTGTACCTCTTCCATTTCCCCTACCAGCCGGTCTTTCTCCAGTTCGGGCGGTAGCACAACGGTGAGCGTCACGGCCCCGCAAGCGTGCGCGTGGAGCTCGTCGAGCGGGGTCCCATGGGTAACCATAAAGTCGCCCTATAGCGGGGTCGGCAATGGAACCGTGGAACTGTCTGTGGCGGCAAACACCGGGGGCTCCAGGGCTGGGGGGATAACCATAGCCGATAAGACCTTCACGGTATATCAGGATGCAGTTCCTTCCCTCTCCACCTACACGATCAACGCCTCGGCAGAAAGTGGCGGCACCATTTCTCCCTCCGGAACCGTGTCGGTGAAAGCTGGCGCTTCCCAGACCTTCACCATCCGACCCAACAGAAGATACCGCATTTCGTCCGTCACCGTGGACGGAAGAAGGGTTGGCGCAGTTTCGACCTACACCTTCACCAATGTGAACGATCGCCATACGATCAGGGCGACGTTCAGGCGCAGGTGATCATTTTCCTGATGACCTGAACGGTTTCCCCGTTTTCTTCTGGTTAACCATCAGGATTGAAGCGCTTTGCAGCAGGCTGCAAGGCGCTTCTAGCTTTTGAACCGAAACAGCGAGCGCATTCTCCTCGCTTTGCTCGGAGTCCCACCCCTTCGGGGCGGTGCCCATTTTCTCCCCGCTTTGCTCGGAGTCCCACCCCTTCGAGGCGGTGCCCATTTTCCCCGCAGCTCGCTGCAGGGAGCTTCAATCTGTGGAATCTGCGGATGAAAGGTGTTTTGCCGCTCTTTCCAGTTTCTCTGATTTTTTGGACCAGGCAAACCACACAGACTCCAACAAACTGAAATACGGTTCCACCGGCGGCATTTCCGCTCTTTTCTCGATTCCCATTCCTATGATCAATGACTATAATCGAAGCCTGCGGAAGGGACCCAACAGGACTTTTTCGAGTTCCATTGCAATCTAAGGAGGACCGTATGATGAAATTGTCATCTCCCAGCTTTCAAAACCATGGAGAGATCCCCGGGAAACACACGTGCGAAGGCGACGATGTCTCCCCTGCTTTGGCATGGTCCGATGCTCCGGAGGGGACAAAGAGCTTTGCATTGATCGTCGACGATCCCGATGCTCCGGACCCAGCCAATCCGAGAATGACCTGGGTCCATTGGATTCTCTACAACATCCCGGCAAACACAGGTTCTCTGCCTGAAGCTGTCAGGGAGAAGGATCTTCCAAAGGGAACGTTGCAGGGCCTGAACGATTGGAACAGGACCGGTTATGGCGGCCCTTGCCCTCCGATCGGGAAGCATCGCTATTTTCATAAGCTTTACGCATTGGACACTGCTCTTTCCGACCTCAAACAACCGACCAAGGCAAAACTTGAAAAGGCCATGGAAGGGCATGTCCTTTTGAAAGCGGAATTGATTGGGGTATACCAGAAGAAATGAGAAAACGTTTTGTCTTGTTTCTCGAGTTTTTTTGGTTTCTTTGGTTGGAGACAAACGGACAAACCAAACAGACATCTGAATCTGTGAAATCTGTGTAATCTGTGGATGGTTCTCTGGTTTTTTAGTCTCTTTGGTTTGAACCAAAAAACCAGATAAACCAAACAAACCGGACAAACCTCTTATACGCGAGGTCCGGCCGCTTCCACATCTTTCGTCGACGGGTCCCGGAACTGCTCGAAGTTCTCGTGAAACATCGCAGCCAGCTTTTTTGCCTGCGCATCATAGTCGGATTGAGAAGACCATGTCCTGCTGGGTTCCAGGATGTCGGCGGGCACTCCCGGGCACTCCCTGGGCACATCGAACCCGAAGACAGGATCGGGTCTCATTGCGACCTTTTCGAGAGAGCCGCTGAGGGCCGCGTTCAGAAGAGCCCGCGTGAATTCGATCTTCATGCGGGAGCCCGTTCCGTATGCGCCTCCGGTCCACCCCGTGTTCACTAGCCAGCAAGCGGCCCTGTGTTCCCTGATTTTTCTCGCCAGAAGTTGCGCATAGACCGAGGGATGCCGGACCATGAACGGCGCACCGAAGCAGGCGCTGAAGGTGGCGGCGGGTTCTTTTACACCCTTCTCCGTCCCTGCCACTTTGGCAGTGTACCCGCTGATGAAGTGGTACATTGCCTGATCCTCAGTCAGCCTGGCGATGGGGGGGAGGATTCCGAAGGCATCTGCCGTAAGCATGATGATGTTGCGCGGGTGGCCCGCCATGCCGGAGCGCACGATGTTCGGCAGGTGAGTCAGAGGATAGGAAGCTCTCGTGTTCTCGGTGAAGGACGCATCGTTGAGGTCGACCCGCCTTGTAGCCGTATTTATGGCCACATTCTCGAGGACCGTTCCGAAGCGTCGGGTGCACTCGTATATCTCCGGTTCCGACGTCTGTGAGAGCTGGATCACCTTGGCATAGCAGCCCCCCTCGAAGTTGAATATCCCCTTATCCGACCACCCGTGTTCGTCATCCCCGATCAGGAGTCTGTTCGGATCGGCAGAGAGGGTGGTCTTGCCGGTTCCCGAGAGCCCGAAGAAAACCGCTACGTTGCTCGGGTCGTCCTTGCTCACATTTGCCGAACAGTGCATTGACAGGACATCCTGAGCCGGGAGGAGGAAATTGAGTCCGGTAAAGATCGATTTTTTGATCTCCCCCGCATAAGCAGAGCCCCCGATCAGCACCAGTTTCCTGCTGAGGTGAAGTGCAACGAAAGTTCCGCTCCTGGTCCGATCGTCTTCCGGGTCCGCGTTAAAACTGGGACAATGGATAACGGTGAAATCCGGCACAAAGGATCTGATCGCGCTGCGTTCCCTGGGGACTTGTATAAACATGTTATGCGCGAAAAGGTTATGCCATGCAGACTCGGTTACGACCCGCACGTTCTCACGGTAGTTCTCATCCGCCCCCGCGTAGCAGTCTTTAACGAACACCGTCTTGCCTCGAAGATAGGCCGCCATGCGTCTGTGAAGCGCATCGAACCTCTCTTCCGGGTATTTCAGGTTCACCTTCCCCCACCAGATTTCACCGGTCGTTTTCGGCTCGTCCACCACGTACTTGTCCTTGGCCGCGCGCCCGGTGTGCTGACCCGTGGAGACCACCAAAGGCCCCAAGTGGGCGACCTGGGCCTCGTAGCGGCGTATGGCGTGCTCATAGAGTTCCGGGGTGGACCTGTTCCAGTAAACCTGCCCAAGATGATGCAAACCTACATGGTCCAATTGATGATCCGGCACCAGGTCGCGCGTTTCCATGATAACCTCCTCTGCTCGTCAGTTTCTTCAGCGCCCTTCTCTTGATCCGAAAAGTACCCTAAAACCGACTTGGAATTCAATCGGATTCAGGGGTGCCGATGGTATCGGTTTTAAAGCATGCCCTTACAAGGATATCAGGGATGAGCAAATGACTGGATAAGCATCACGCAGTATTCGCAGGCGAAAGGAGTAGCAAGATCTACCTTCCCGCAGGCGCCAGAGCACTTGTCTTCGTGGGCGGAAGAGCGAGCGTCAGCGCGGTGCACAGGAAGGGCAGGCACGCCATCACCCAGAAGGCCGCGGCGAGCCCATGGTTATCGGCGACCCAGCCGAGAGCCGGCATCACTACTCCCCCGAAGGAAAAGCCGAGTCCAAGCGTGATTCCCGATGCCAGCCCAACCCGGGTGGGCAGATAACTCTGCCCGAGAACTACCAGTGGAGAAGTCGGGGTGGAGAGCGCCAGACCCACCGGGATCAACAGGGGGAGCGCCAGTCCGGCGCTGTCGACACCGGCAAGAAGCGGGAACATGATCATCTGGAAAACGAATCCGACGAGCGCAACCTTTCGGTAGCCGTATCGATCGCCCATTCTGCCGCCCAGGAGGTTTCCCCCGATGCTTGCCGCCATAAGGATCGTCAAAGCCGTGCCTCCGGCCGCTTCAGACTTGTGAAGCACGTGTATCCAGAAAAGTGGAAGAAATGTGGCCAAACCGTGGAAGAGGATGGAACGGGTAAGCAGTACAAAGGAAAGGAGGGAAAAAGGGATCCAGGCATCTTCTCCGGTCCTGGCGGGAAGATCCGTGCGTGGGCGGGCCTGGACCTGACCCACTCCGGAGTATGAAGGAAGGCTGTAGATCACGACCCCGGCCATGAGAGCGGTCGGGACCACGAGAAGCATGCTCCCTCTCAGTCCCAGGAGGAGCATGGCCGCCGTGCCAAGGAGCGGCCCGATCGCGAATCCCATCTGGCCGCCAACTGCGAAAAAACTCATGGCAGTGGCCTTCCTGCCTTCGGCCAGATAATGGATGAGCCGGGCCCCCTCCGGGTGAAATGCCGCCACACCGATTCCGCTTAGTGCAACCAGAACCACTCCGAGTGTGAAACTCGGCACCACGCCGATCAGGGAAATGCCGACCCCTGCGCAAAGCATTGCAGCGGGGATCAGCCAGGGCCTCGGGTGCCGGTCTGCCAGATAGCCGAAACACGGCTGAGCGATAATGGAGATGATGTTGGCTGCAAAGACGACCGTTGCCGCAGCAGCATAGTTGAGGTGGTGTTCTGCAATCAGGAATGGGAGAAGAACCGGGATTGCGCCCTGATTGATATCTGTCGCTGTGTGGGCCAGGACCAGCCGCCCTATGGATTTCATTTTCATGGGCTCGGGATGATAATCGGCATTATGCCTGGGTGTCAACGTGGATTGTCCCGCCGAAGCCTGGTATCTTCTAATCATCCCTTAATCTTCTCTCATGAACCCGCCACGTAATACCCGTATTCTCTGGCATTGACATTGTGCCGCTTTTCCCATCCGATTGTGGAATGCGGTGTGGGCCCGTAGTCATGCCCGGGCCATACGACTGTCTCATCCGGCAGTTCCATGAGTCGCCTGATGGACGCACCCAGTGTGGGCCGGTGGCCGCCCGGCAAGTCCGTGCGCCCGCTGTCGCCGACAAAGAGCGTGTCGCCGGTGAACAAATGTCCATCGGCATAGAGGCAAACCCCTCCTCGTGAATGCCCCGGTGTATGGAATACCGTGAAAGTAATCTCCCCCACCTGGAAAGGCTTCTCATCCACCAGGGGGATATCGACATCCGGGCCGGAGTCCAGTTGGTGCCGCACAATGGAAGCACCGGTCAGCGACTTCAATCGATCATTGCCGATTGTGTGGTCCCAGTGGCCGTGGGTGTTGAAGATGTACTTGATATGAAGAGTTTGCTTGCGAGCCTCTTCATAGATGCGATCCACTTCACCGCCCGGGTCGATGACCACCGCCTCCCTGGTAGATTCACAACCAAGGACATAGGCGAACACATCCATTTCGCCGACTCGCAGTTGTTTTACGATCATGCCAACCTCCAGCAACATGAACAGACATAGGATAAAAGAGTATACTTGCGTTTCGAGACCACCGTCAATAACTCCATGGTGCGTTCACCTTCTGCTCTGCAGGAACGTGCATTCAGTTCCAAATGAAAAAGGAGGCGTCCAGTGGCCTGAGCACCTCCTTTCATCTTCATTTTTGTTATCGACTTATCGACCGGAACCTCCTGAGGTGGACCCGCCAGTGCCGGATTCTTGCCCGGACCCCGACATGCCGGAGCCGTACCTGGGCGAAGCCCCGGGCTGTTCTGAGGAGCCGCCGTACGTCTGAGTTTCCGAGCCCTTTTCCTGGTCGGGCATACTCGACTGCCTTCCCGTTCCGTAACTAGGTGAAGCCCCGGGTTGCCCTGAGGAACCGCCGTAAGTCTGGGTCCCCGAGCCCTGGTCGGGCATACGCGACTTCCCTCCCGGTCCGTACTTCAGTGAAGCCCCGGGTTGGTCTGAGGAACCGCCGTACGTCTGGGTCCCCGAACCCTGGTCGGGAGAACTCGACTGCCCTTCGCCGGTTTGCTGCGCAAAGGCGACGGTGGCTGCCAGAAAAAGAAACAGTATCGTAAATAGGATCTTCTTCATCTTCATACTCCCTTCATCTTGACTTTAAAGTTGATGGATTAACCCGTTTCCTGCATGTGCAACGCGAGCATGCCCCTGGGCGTGCCATTAAGGCCATTGAACCAGAGGGCTTCAAATATCGGAATCGGGCTAGATTGGTATTTGCACGGGGCGCGCGGGCTTATTGCTAGAGGGAATTCGAGGGAGACTTTCTTGCTGGACTCCAGAGGAAATGTGGGAAAGCAGTTTTTTTAAAGTAAAGGACCGCTCAGGTTCCAATTATCGGAGACCTGACCAGAAGCGCTTCATTTTGCAGGAACAATTCGGACTCAAGGACCCCCTGCAGCTCCTGCAGCAACTCCAGCCCGGAAAGGTGGGTATCTCCACGGTCGGATCCGGTCAGTCTCTTCAGGAGAGAGCGTTTCAACGGGTAGGCCTTGAGTCCGACACGCTCTTCTTTCGGGATATTTGCGGCTTCCTTGGCCGCACGGATCGCTTCATCCAGCCCTCCGAGTTCATCCACCAGCCCTCTTTCCATTGCATCCCTGCCTGTCCAGATCCTGCCCTTTGCCGCGAGTTCCATGCTCTCGATGTCCATCTTTCTTCCGTCTGCAGCCTTCTGTACAAAGTCATTGTATATCTCATCGAGCCATGACTCCATGAGCTTCCGCTGCTCTTCAGAATAGCGGTTCGTGTTGCTCCAGAAATCTGCATTCCTGTTCGTGTAGAGTCCTCCCCAATGTATTCCGAGTTTGTTCCAGAATTCCGACGTAACCATTTTCCCGCTCACCACGCCTATGGAGCCGGTAATGGTACCCGGGTGTGCAATGATCCTGTCGCAGGCCATTGCAACGAAGTAGCCTCCCGACCCGGCCACATCGCTCATCGAAGCGATCACCGGCTTGCCTCCATTTTTCGCGCAAATCGTCTCGCGCCATATGGCGTCCGAGGCCACATAAGATCCGCCCGGACTGTCGATGCGAAAGACGATAGCTTTGACACTCTTGTCCTTTGCCGCAGAGCGGAAAGCGGCTGAAATGGTATCAGAGCCCATTACAAAGCGTCCGAAGGGTGTGGAGCGGCTCTTGCCGAGCGCGATTCGACCGATTCCATATATGATGGCAACCTTTTTCTTCCCGGTGGAACGTCTCCGCTTCCTTTTCAGATACTCGGGAAGACCGAGAAACCGCGCCCCCTTGCCTGCCTCATTCTCTGCCCCTGTACGCACCTCATCCCGATAAGCCAACCCGTCCACCAGCCCTTGCTGGAGCGCCTGCTTCGCGGTGAAAGGTCCGAGATCAAAAAGGGACATCAGCTTTTCCGGGCTGAGCCCCCTTGATTGAGCAACGCCTTCCACAATCTGGGAGAGCAAGGAGTCCAGAACAGCTTTATCCGCCTCCCGGTGCGGCTCGGTGTATTCGCTCTTCGTGAGGGTGTATGCAGCGCTTTTATACTCCTTGCGAGCTCCAAGTTGAGGCTCGATACCCAGCTTTTCCACCAATTCGCGCAGGAATGGCGTCTTCATACCCATCCCGGTAAGCCCGATATTCCCCGAAGGCTGGACGTAGATCCTGTCGAACGCCGTGGCAAGATAATAGGATGTACTGCCCGGTCCGAATTCGCCGAACGACTCCGCATAGGCAATTGCCTTCTTCCCTTTGCTTCGGAATCGGGTAACCGCATCCCGGATCTCCTGCACCTTGGCCATCTTCATGCCGGAGCCCCCCACCTTTGCAACCAGCAGAGTCACCTTACTGTCCTCGGCAGCCATGCGCAGCCCTTCCACCACATCCCGCAGTACAGGAGCACCCCTCATCAGAATCCTTCCAATCCGGTCTTCCGGCAGATGCTCCTCGTAGTCTCTACTGAAGTCCGCTTCAAGAATGGTGTTCCTGCGAACTACTCTCCTTTTCCAGAGAAAAAAGGAAACGAAGGCGGCGATGAGCAGGATAAGGATAGCCATGGAACCGAATACAATAAAGGATGCGCTCATATGCCCCCCATCATTTCTTCTCTAATTCCTTCAATCTCTCTGCGGCTTTTGCAGCATATTCGCTCTTGGGATACTTCTCTATGATCTCCCTGTAAAGCTGCCTTGCGTGCGTAAAGTTCTTTTGCAGTTCCTCGAGTTCTGCGGTTTCAAAGGTCTCTTTGCCCCTTTCACCGGAACACGCCGAGAGAAAGAGAAACCCTGCCGCTATCATCACCACGATGAGTCGTTTCATGTAACCCCCCCTTGATCCTCAAGCGTCGATAGCCTCTTCTATAATGCTTATCACCCTGAGAGGATCATTGCAAATGGAGGTGTCTCTGCTTTCGAACCAGAGAAAACGATTTTTGTTGTATCGAATTGAGGGGACCAGTCATAATACTTGGCGCCAATCTGCTCCGCGATCCGGGAGCTAGCACGCAAATCGTTTTTCAAAAAAGGGAGCGCCCCCAATGAGAGTGTTCACTTCTGATTTTCGTGATGCCGCCAACAACCGCCATCCTGATCCTTTTCCCGTGCACGTCCTGAAGAGGATCGATCGTCCTACTTCCATGATCCTGGATGAACAGGTCCAGCGCGTTGATGAACGGGAAAGCGGTTTCAACAGGGCGAGGCGCGGGGACTTCGGGCCCAGACTCAAGCAGGAGGTGGGACGTTTCGTGCCCAAGCACCCCGTTTCAGGGGCCCTCTCCTTCATGGCCGGGGCTCTTGCCGGAGTGGTGGACGGCAAGGTAGCAGGTTCAAGGGCGCCCCTCCCTGACGATCCCGCCGCCATTTCGCGCCACATCAAGGAGATGGCCTATTTCCTGCGTGCCGACATGGTCGGCATCTGCCGGCTTCCCTCCTATGCGGTGTACAGCCATACGTTTGCTGATGGAAAGCCAGTGGAATTAAACCACAAGTACGCTATTGCCGTTCTCATTGATCAGGACTGGAAGACATACCGCGGTTCGACAGGACACGACTGGATCAGCGCAGGCCAGAGTTTTCTCTCTTACTCCACCACCGCATTCATCTCCTGCGCCCTGGCCGAGTACATCCGGCGGCTGGGTTATCCCGCACGCGCCCACCATGCCAGAAATTACCAGGTGGTGGTCCCGCCCATCCTGCTTTGGAGCGGGCTTGGCGAAATGTGCCGGATCGGCGACATCGTCCTTAACCCCTTTCTGGGGCCCCGGTTCAAGGCCGGCATCGTGACTACGGACCTTCCGCTCGAGGTGGACAAACCCATCGATTTCGGGCTTCAGGATTTCTGCGACAAATGCGGAAAATGCGCCAGGGAATGCCCCTCCAAGTCCATCAGCCACGGGAACAAGGTTATGTATAACGGCTATGAGAAGTGGCCGAACAACGTGGCCAAATGCACCGCCATGCGGGTCGGCAACAAACATGGATCGAGCTGCGGCACTTGCATCAAGGTATGCCCGTGGAACAAGCCGTTCACTCCTTTTCATCGGTTGGTGATGTGGTCCATGAGGAACATTCCCCTGGCGCGGCGGTTCGGGATTTGGGGCGACGATCTCATGGGGTACGGGAAAGCCGAGGAGCGTTACAAGTGGTGGTATGATCTGGAAGAGGCGGACGGCGTCATGCGGGTAGCGCCAAAGGGCACGGACGTTGAATTCTATGAACCGGAGGAGAAATGATATCCCACAGCTTGTTTCGGATTTCGTTCTTCGATTTGGTGCCTCTCGGTTTGATCTTGACAATGAGAAAGGCCATTGATAAGAAACGAAACTGTTTAATAGGTCTGACTTATTGCAGAAGAGTGAGGTGAGGCATGGGAATCGCAACCACATATCTTCGGGCATTCAACGGCAGGAGACTGGACCCCTATCCGGTGGAAATCCTCAAGAGAGTGGATCAGCCCACCACCGCGGTCCGGGAGTCCGAAATACCGAGGCTCGACGAGAGAGAGAGTGGGTTCAACCGCGCCCTCAGGGGTGACTTCGGTACCCAGCTCGCCAAAGAAAGACACCGGTTCGTTTCCAAGCACCCCCTTTCCGGCGCCCTTGTGAACATGCAGTTCACCCTGGCCCAGATCGTGGACGGCATGGTGGCGCAGGAGAAGGCGCCGCTCCCGGAAGACCCGGCCGCGATGGCCCGGCACATCAAGGAGACCGCCTATTTTCTCAGGGCCGACCTGGTTGGAATCTGCGAGCTCCCCTCTTATGCGGTCTACAGCCACAGTATGGGCACCGGGGAGCCGGTGGAGCTGAATCACAGATATGCCATCTCGGTCATCGTTGACCAGGACTGGAAAACGGCAGAGGCCACGGTCGGCAACGACTGGATCAGCAATTCCATGAGCTTCCTGGCCTATTCCACCTCCGGGTTCATTGCCTGCATCCTGGCCGACTACATCCGGCGGCTCGGCTACCCTGCCAGGGCCCACCATGCCAGGAACTACCAGGTGGTCCTTCCCCCCATCCTTCTCAAGGCCGGAATAGGGGAAATGTGCCGCATCGGCGACATTGTCCTGAACCCCTTCCTCGGGCCTCGCTTCAAAGCGGCTGTGGTCACAACGGATCTGCCCCTTGCCGTGGACAAGCCCATTGATTTCGGCCTTCAGGATTTCTGCTCCCGGTGCGGGAAGTGCGCCCGTTACTGCCCGACCGGTTCCATCAGTTTCGGTGAGAAGGTGATTTACAACGGCTACGAGAAGTGGCCTAATGACGTGGAAAAGTGCACCCGAGGCAGGGTGGGAAACACCAAAGGGTCGGGATGCGGAGTTTGCGTTGCAGTCTGCCCGTGGAACAAGCCGTACACGCCCTTTCACCGTTTCGTCCAATGGACCATGAGAAACATCCCCGCGGCCCGGAGATTCGCGGTATGGGGAGACGACCTGATGGGCTATGGACAGCCCAAGACTGAAAACAAGTGGTGGCTGGACCTGGAAGATGTGGATGGAAGGATAGTCGTTCCGACTCATGCGGGCCAGCGAGGGAACCACAGGCGCAAATCATGATTTTCAGTCCCCTCAAGAAAAAAAGATACTCCGATCAGATTGCGGACCTGATTCAGGATCGGATCGTGAGGGAACGCCTCAAGACCGGCACGAATCTTCCTTCGGAGCTGGAGCTCGCCCACGAGTTCCAGGTGAGCCGGACCGTGGTCCGGGAGGCCTTGAGAATTCTGGAGATCTCCGGTCTGGTGCGGATCAAGAAGGGGCCTTCGGGCGGGATCTTCGTGTCCGATATGTACCACGCCCCCATTCGAAAGTCGTTGAAGAACATGGTCGCCCTGGGAGAGATCACGATCGACCATCTCTTCGACGTCCGCCTGCAGCTCGAGCCGTTCATCGCCGGAGAGGCTGCATTGCATGCCAGGAAGGAAGATATCGAAATCCTGGAGCAGCTCTTGCAGGACTCGAACGCCCATATCGACAATCCGGTCGTCCTCAAGAAGAACAACCTGAATTTTCATCTCCTGCTGGCCAGGGCCTGTGGAAATCCTCTCTTCTTCGTCCTGCTGGAATCCGTTTTCAGCCTTCTCATAGAAAGCTCCCAGGACTTCTTCGAATCGGCCCTGGAAAAACACTTCCATGAAAACCACGAAAAGATCTTTCACCTCATCAAAAAAAAGAAGGCCCATGAATCGGAAAGGCTCATGAGGGAAGACATCCTGGACGTAAAACAGAAACTCAAGAGATTCAAGGACAAAGCAGCAGGAGGCAAGCAGTCCCGCGAAAAGACACAGGGATCTGCGCTACGCTCCGATAAGCAGTAAGCAGTGCCGTGCAGGACCGGGATCCAGGATGAGTTGGAGGTGGACGCATTTATCGTGCACCGTGTGCCATACGCTTTTCTGCCGGTCTCCGTCTCTGACGCCCGATCTCTCGTTTTCTGTGTTCTGCGCCATGCGCTTTGCTCTTGAGCCGAATTCCGGCCCTCGGAATATTGGGGAGAATACCGACATGCTGATATCCGTCTTGGTGGTCATCGCTGCGGTCGGGCTTGCCGTGCAGGCCTTGATCGGTCTTACCTTTTTCATCTCTTCCGTCCGGGAGGGTGAAAGCAGGGCGAGTGTATTCGCCGGCTTTCAGTTCCTGGGCATGCTTGTGGTGTTCGCGGTTTTTCTGGTGCTTGCCTCATCCAATTTCTTCCATACGGGTCCCGGGCTGTTTCTACTCCTCCTCGGGTATGCCGCAATCGGAGGGGCTGCGTTCTTCCTGCTGAGAAGAACCGCTCCGAATCCCAGGGCTCTCCAGGGCGCGGCCGGGCGCATCCAAGGGGAAGTAGCCCGTTTCGACGAAAGGACCCAGGTCTTTGCAAGGAACCGTTCCCTTCGGCCGGAATCGGATGAATACAATCGCTTCTACCAAGAGCATCCGGAGTATCAGCAAATTGACCGCCGACGCAGAGAGAAGGGAGGTCCCATCGGACATCCGGGGATCATCGACAGGCCGCACGAAGAAGCGAACGTGGCCATGATGCTGGCATCCCAGAGCATGTGCATATACTTGTCCACTCCTGAAAAGACCGCTCCTCAGCCCCATCTTCATCTCAGGGAAAAGGTGAAGGAGAGGAGGGTCAATCTCGATCCGGATGAGGCGACCAGGATGGTGAAAGGGTATGCGCGTCATCTGGGAGCGGCACTGGTCGGGATCACTGAAGCCAATCCGCTCTGGATGTATTCCCATCGCGGGGAGATCTTCCATGAAAACTGGGAAGATTGGGGAAAGGAGATCCGGCTCGATCACAAGTATGTGATTGTGCTCGCCGAAGAGATGTCGCTCGAAATGATCGGATCCGGGCCGCACACCCCCACGACGGTCGAGAGCATGAACAATTACGCAAAAGGGGCCTATATCAGCGCTCAGATTGCCGCCTTTATCGCGAATCTGGGGTATTCGGCCGCTGCAAACCACTTGCGCCATTACGATGGCCTGATGGTGCCCCTCGCCGTGGATGCCGGGTTGGGGGAGCTGGGGCGGCTTGGATACCTGATGACCAAAGAGTACGGGCCAAGGGTGAGGTTGAGCGGTGTCACCACAGATCTCCCTCTCGTTTCGGACAAACCCGTGGACATCGGGGTGGAGGATTTCTGTGAAATCTGCAAAAAATGTTCGGCCTGCTGCCCTTCAGGCTCCATTCCCATGGGGGGCCAGACGGTCGTCAACGGCACCCTGCGATGGAAATTGAATGAACAGACATGCTTCGAGTACTGGGGCAAGGTAGGGACGGACTGCAATGTCTGCATGAGGGTCTGCCCGTGGAGCCATGCGAGGACGTTCCCGCACAGGCTCATCGTGTCCCTCATCGTCAGAAACCGGTTGGCGAGGAGAATCTTCTCCGCCATGGACGATCTGTTTTACGGAAGAAAGCCGAAGCCGAAGGCTCCGCCGAATTGGGTCCGGTTCACTGAAAAAGAAAGGAGGGAATAAAGGCCACGAGACTTTTCCAGACATGAAAACTCACACAGAGGCTGGAGGGATCATCATGAGAAAGCTCTTCCTTTTCCTGGTCGCAGTGCCGTTCCTTACAGGCTCGCTGGCATCAATGGATATTCAAAACGCCGGGGCCCAGAGCATTGAGCTGAAAATGGCCCACTTCATGTCCCCCATGCACGTGCAACACCGCAAATCATTCGAACCCTATGCCAAAAAAGTCGAAGAACTGACCGGCGGTAAGGTCATCATAAAGCTATTCCCGGGGGGCGCCCTGGGAGGGCCGACCCAATTGCCCGATACGGTGAAATCGGGAATCACGGACATCGCCTTCATCATCCCATCCTACAGCACAGGCCGCTTCCTCCGCATCTCCGCGCTGGATCTTCCCTTTGTCGTGAACAGCGCGGTTCATGCCACCCAGGTCATCTATGATGTCTATGACAAATACTTTGCCGAAGACTTCAAGGATTACAAGGTGCTGTGGCTCTATTCCTGCGGTCCGGGTCAAATCCACTCTGCGACCAAGCCCATTCAGAAACTCGAGGATCTGCAAGGGACCAAAATGCGATCCCCCTCGGCCTACATGAGCAAGGCGTTCACCTTGATGGGCTCCAACCCGGTGAGCATGCCCATCTCCGAGCTTACCGTATCGCTTCAGAAAGGTGTGATCGACGGCATGCTCACGCCTTTCAGCGCCCTCGCCGACTTCAGATTGTTCGACCTCGTGAAATACATCACGGAGGTGGATTTTTACGTCTCGCCCATGGCGGTGGTGATGAACAAGGAAAAGTTCAATTCCCTCCCGGAATCGGCCCGGAAAGCCCTGGAAGAGGCGGGCGGCAAGCAGTGGGGGCTCCACGCAGCCAAGGCGTATGACGAGCACGACCAGGACAGCGTGCAGGAGGCGAACAAGCAGGGCAAGATCAAGATCGTGAAAATCACCGGACCGGAACTGCAGAAGTTCAAGGATCGGGTGAAGCCCATGGATGCAGAGTGGGTGAAAGAAACATCCCAGAAAGGGGTACGGGCGAAAGAGGTCCTTGACGCGGTCCGTGGTTCGGCTGAAAGAAACAAGTAAGAAGACGTGAATGGTATCGATCGGCCGGCCCGGACAGAAGGGCCGGCACAGGAAAGGCGAGCCCATTTATGCAGCAGAACTCAGGGGATCGATCAAGGGGACAATGGGTATTCCGGGCGGCCGATTACATGAACAAGGCTGCGGCCGCCATTCTGTTTCTGATGATGGTTCTCACCATAGCGGACGTTTTCGGGAGGAAGGTGTTCGACGACTCCATCCTGGGGACCGTGGAACTGAGCGAATTCATGCTCGTAGTCACGGTCTTTTTTGCCCTTGCGAACACCGAGCTCATGGGAGGACATGTCCGAGTGGATGTGGTCATGAGCCTGTTCGGGGAAAGGGCAAGAGCGGCTGCGGATGTGATTACGCAATTTATCTGCACGGTCCTGTCCGTGATTTTCACGTGCGCCACCGTCCAGTATGCCGTCAAGATGAAAGCCTCAGGCGAGGTATCGCAGGACTTGTGGCTTCCCAAGTACCCATTTATTTCCCTGGCGGCCCTGGGTTTTGCGGTTCTCAGCATCGCCCTCTTCATGAAATTCATCTCCGCCTTGACAAGAACGGTGAAACCATGAGTTCGGTTCTCGTAGGAACACTCGGCATTCTGCTTCTGTTCCTGCTCCTGGCCATGCGGATGCAGATTGGCTTCGCCTTTGCCACGGTGGGATTTCTGGGATTCGCCGTACTGGGCGCATGGAAACCCAGTTTTTCACTCATGGGCCTGGAGCCGTTCAAAATCGGCGGTTCCTATGGACTGACGGTCATTCCCCTTTTCGTGCTCATGGGCCAGTTTGCCAATTATTCCAATATGGGTGCGGAGGCGTATCGAACCGCACACCGTTGGGTCGGATCCCTTCCCGGCGGACTTGCCATGGCGACTATCGTGGCCAGCGGTTGTTTCGCTGCCATTTCCGGCTCTTCCCTTGCTTCGGCCGCGACGCTGGGCATGGTCGCAATCCCTGAAATGAAACGGTTCAAGTACAGCGATGCACTGGCCACCGGGTGCGTTGCAGCAGGAGGGACGCTCGGCATCCTGATCCCGCCCAGCACGGTCATGATCATTTATGGGATTCTGACCGAGCAGCCGATTGGAACCCTTTTCATTGCCGGTGTTCTCCCCGGCGTCATCCTCACACTCTTGTTCATGATAACCATCTATGTTCAGGCCAGAATGAGACCCGAGATCGGCCCCCCGGGTCCCAGGTGCTCTTTCAGAGAAAAGCTCTATTCTCTGAAAGAGCCATGGGGCATCATCCTTCTTTTTCTCATCGTGATCGGAGGTTTGTATACAGGGTGGTTCACGCCTACCGAGGCGGCGGGCGTCGGGGCCTTCGGCGCGTTTGTCATCATGTTTGTCAAACGAAGGCTCACCTGGGAAGTGCTCAAGAACTCACTGGCCCAGACGACCCGGACCACGGCCATGGTGTTCCTGATTCTGATCGGCGCCCACATTTTCGGTTATTTCCTGACCCTCACGCAGATCCCGCATCAGCTCTCCACCCTTGCCGTCGAGGCAGGCCTCAACTGTTACATCATCATGTCTCTTCTCGTGGTCGCCTACATGATTCTGGGCTGCATTATGGAAGGTCTCGCCATCATGGTGCTGACCATCCCTATCGTTTATCCCATGATTCTGGGGTTGGGCTTCGATCCCATCTGGTTCGGAATCATGATCACCCTTGTTATGGAAATGAGCCTGATCACCCCGCCCATCGGCGTGAACGTGTTCATCATCAGTGGCCTGGTGAAGGATGTCCCCATGTACACCATTTTCCGGGGCACGGTTCCTTTCTTTCTCACCATGGTTTTTTTCGCCATCATCCTGATAATCTTCCCCGATATGGCCCTGTTCCTGCCTAGTGCCATGGGGAGATAGGGAACGAATCACGGCTGTATTACGCCTTATGGGGAGGTATTCCCCGCCGCCCCCTTCCTCTTATTCTCCTTCCTTGCCTCGACCACGCTTCCGAACTTTGTAGTTATTGAGGGGAGCATGAAATAGTTTGCTTTTTGGGGTGATCTGACGAAGGGCCATGGGGTTTTTCTTAAGTGACATAGGCGGGAGGCCTTCGTCTTTTCATGACTTGTCAGCGGGGGAAGCCCCACCCCCGAGTGCTCTTTCGAGGGGAGTGGGGAGGGGGCAAGATTCCCCCGGGGGCAAGTCATTGGAAAAGACCAGGCCGGGAGACTGGGAACGAAAGGAAAACCCCATGGCCCCATGGAAACTATTTCATGCTCCCCTCAATAACGTAAGAAAGGTTACAATGAAAGCGGCTAGCTAGGAAAGGATATCGGAGGGTACCATGATTGCGTGGGAGCTACTCGACCGTGCACGAGTGCCGGGAAGCAATACCGAGATCTGCCTTTTCAAGAGGGACCGGGAGTTTTCGATCCGCACGAACGGACGCGAGCTCATGAACAGCAGACTGCACGGCTCGGAGGAGGCTCTCTCCGAACTGGCATGTGCACGGATTGCCGACCGCCCTAAGGCCCGGGTTTTGATTGGCGGCCTTGGAATGGGGTTTACCTTGGCCGCTGCACTCAAAAGACTCGGGCCCGAATGCCGTGTGGAGGTGGCCGAGCTGGCGCCGCAGGTGGTGGCATGGAACCAGGGACCTCTCGCTCACCTGGCCGGCCGGCCGCTTTCTGACAAGCGGGTCACTGTCTTCGAAAAAGATGTGGTAGTACTCCTCAAGGAGGGGCGCACAGTTTATGATGCCATCCTGTTGGATGTAGATAACGGCCCGGATGGACTTTCGAGCGAGGGGAACGGCTGGCTCTATTCGCGGCCAGGGCTTGCGGCTGCTTTTGCGGCCCTGCGGAACGGGGGCATCCTGGCCGTATGGTCTGCCGGCCCGGATAAGGCTTTCGCGGACCGCTTGCGAAGACAAGGCTTTTCAGTGGAGGAGACCCGCGTTTCAGCACGCAGATCCGGCAAAGGAGGTCGGCATACGATTTGGATTGCCGCCCGTTAGAGTCATTCGGGGAAACATATTTGTAAGAATCCGACAGGAAGCCGGGGAGCGGGGCTTTCCTTTCGTGGATACCCTGCCCTTGACACCCGGATTTCTCACTGTATATTAGTGCATTGCCATATGCCCTCCATTCTTTGACTGATCCCAACAACGCATAACCGAGGAGGCATGAAATGCCGGAAAAACCAAGTGAGAAGGAAGAGGAATATTTTGCACGCATCGAGTTTGAAAAGAAGAAGAAACTCGAGCACGAGAAACACCTGAAGCTCGCGGCCGAGGAAAAGAATAGACTTAAAGAACTTCATTATATGCGCTGCCCCAAGTGTGGAATGGAACTGGTCGAGGTCCATTACAAGGGCATCGCGGTTGACAAGTGCTCCGAGTGTGAAGGGGTATGGCTGGATTATGGGGAGTTTGAGAGCGCCTCGCGCCTCGAGAAGAGCTCGCTCGAGAAGCTCTTCAGCGTTTTCAAGAGGTAGCCGATAGTTCCGCGCCTCTCCAGAGGATGGAATCGAGCGAAGAGAGGAGTGTGATGCCGCCGCCGGCGGACGGCTGGTCTTCGTGACAACGAGGTCGCCGACCCATTGACGGCGCAAGACAATCTCCCTTCGGCATCATCGTAGACAAACACACGGCCCTCCGGCAAGTTTCAGCATCATTGAAGAAAGGAGGGCTTATTATTTTGTTGACAATTTGGAGACAACCACCTATACACCTACGCAAACATTGATCCCTTCCTTTGCTTTTCCATGGACTTCGACCACTCGAAACAAAACCAATACAAAAACACGACTGAGCCTGCGGCGGTTCTTTTCAAAGGGATGGGATTTTTCCAGAGCAGCACCCCGTATTTCTAAGACCGGATGATGCAAACATCGGCGAGTATCCATCCAGAATGGACTATTTTCTGAAAAGTTCGATAAACGGAAACTTCAGCCGCTTTTCCTGACCCGCTCAGAACCTCAGCCGGGGAGCCGGGCTGGTCTTGCATTGATCCACAGACTCTTCCGGGAGGCGTTATGGAAAAGGCATTGGGCCTTGTCTTGGGCTTGAGCAGGATCTTTGCCCTGATCGCGGGCGTAGCCCTCACCATCATGATGTGTCTTACGGTGGCCGACGTGATCGGAAGGGCTGGAGGTTATCCGATCCTTGGCACGGCCGAGCTCGTCAGTCTCATTTGCGTGATTGCTGTCGGCTTTGCCGTTCCCTTGACCTCCTTTCGGAGACGCCACGTATACATGGAGTTTCTGATCGAGCGAATGGGTCGAAAAGCAAAGAATGCGGTGAATACCGCTACCAGGGTTGTCACCTTCCTTCTCTTCGGTCTTGCCGGCACCAACCTGTTCCATATGGGAGCGGAATTTGCGGCTTCAAAGGAAGTCAGCATGGCCCTCACCATGCCGTTCTATCCATTTGCCTACGCTGCCGGCATCTGCTGCTTCCTCCAGTCTGCGGTGTGCCTCTGTGAGATCGTGAAGATCTGGGAGGGCAAATATGAATGAGGTGGCCGTGGGCATCCTCGCCCTTGTCGTGCTGCTTTTTCTCTTTACCACGGGAATCGAGCTGGGCTTTGCAATGGCTGCAGTAGGGGTCGCCGGGTTTGCCTACCTCAACTCCTCCTATGCCGCATGGAATCTGCTCGGAAGAGACATCTTCGACGCCCTTTCGTCATATGGCTTCACCGTGATTCCCCTGTTTGTCCTCATGGGCCAGATCGGATCGAGCGCCGGGATCGCATTGCGGATGTACGATTCTGCACACAAGTTCGTAGGCCACATCCCTGGAGGGCTCGCGATGGCTACGGTCCTCGGTGCGACGGGCTTTAAGGCGATCTGCGGCTCGTCTCCTGCAACGGCGGCCACCTTTGCCAGTGTGGCCATCCCGGAGATGGACCGCTACGGCTACGATACCCGTTTGTCCACCGGCATCGTCTCATCGGTCGCGACCCTCGGGGCTATCATCCCGCCGAGCATCGCCCTGATCCTCTTCGGCATCATTACCGAACAATCGATCGGAAAACTCTTTCTCGGCGGCATCATTCCGGGTCTCATGGCCTCCGCCTTTTTCCTGGCGATCATTTACGGCTGGGCCAGAATCAACCCTGCCCTTGCCCCCAGGTCCCAACCTTTCAGCTGGAGGGCGCGATTCGCTTCCCTGCCGGAGGTGATCTGGGTCGTGGTCGTATTCCTGCTCGTGGTGGGGGGAATCATGCAGGGGCTCTTCACCCCTACGGAGGCAGGGGCCGTGGGCACCTTCGCGCTCATCCTTCTTGCAATCGTGAAGAAGGACATGACCTTCAAAAAGTATCGCGAAGCCCTCGTTGAAGCGCTCTTGACCGCGGTCATGATCATGATGTTGATTGTGGGCTCCCTGATCCTGGGGCATTTCATTACCAGCACCAATATCCCGCAGATCGCCGCAGACTGGATCGTGAGCCTGCCTCTGAACCGGTATGTGACCATGATCCTGATCTGCATCGTCTATCAGATCGGAGGCTCCTTCATCGACGACCTGGCCTTCATGATCCTTGCGACGCCGATCTTTTACCCGGCGGTGCTCAAGCTGGGCTTCGATCCTCTTTGGTTCGGCATCATCATTGCCGTAATGATCATGATCGGAGTGGTCATACCGCCGGTGGCTATTTGCGTCTTCGTGGTCAAGAATATCACCAAGGTGCCCTTAGGCACCATATACAAGGGGGTCATGCCTTTCCTGATCGCCCTGGTCCTTCTTGCCGTTCTGTTGTTTTTATTTCCATCCCTTGCGCTATGGCTTCCTTCCGTCGCCTTTTGATCGAGAGCGATGGAGGGAATTGGTGGAATCGTTTCTCGAACAAGCATGAAAGGGGAAAAAATGAAAAAGAGTCAATTCGTGGCGATCATAGGTGCTTTGCTGTTTTTGGCGTCCGTTTCCACGACCCGCGCAGCGGATCCGGTAAAGCTCAAATTTGCCTCCTTCTGGCCGGCGACCCACAAGATTTGCGGGCTGAACGTGCAGTTTTGTGACGAGATCAAGAAACGCACAGACGGCCGTATCGAGATCACCCACTACGCAGCCGGCACCCTGGCGCCTGCCCCAAAGGTTTTCAACTCCGTGCTGGAGGGAATAGCCGATATCGGACTGGCGGCAGCCGCGCTCACCAGGGGGCGTTTCCCCATGGCAGAGGCTTTCGACGCCCCCATGGGTTTCCCGAGCGCCTGGGTGGCCTCACATGTTGCCAACGATTCCTATGAGAAATTCAAGCCGAAAGAGTGGGACAAGGTCCATGTGCTGAACATGATGTGTGTCGGCCCTGCTATTCCCCAAACACTGAAAAAGCCGGTCAAAACCATGGACGACCTGCGCGGGTTGAAGGTGAGGTCGGTAGGCCGCCAGGCCGATATGGTCAAGGCCCTGGGTGCAACGCCTGTGGCCATGGACCCCGCAGAGATGTACGAAGCGCTGCGACGGACTGTTCTGGACGGGGTGGTCGGCCCGGCGGAGATGTTGCAGGGCTGGAAACTGGGGGATCTAATCAGGTACACGACGGTTCCCAAGGGAATAGGAAATGCCCCCCTCTTCTATTTCGTGATGAACAAAGCAAAGTGGGATGCACTTTCCCCCGACCTGAAGAAGATCTTCGACGAGGTGAGCCTGGAGTGGAGAGAGAAGTACGCGATGGGCGCCCAGGAATTGGATATCGAGGGAATCGCGCAGCTTAAGGCGCACAACGGGGAGCTCATCGTCCTTTCCGATGACGAGAGCAAGAAATGGGTGCAGGCCGTGGCGCCTGTCGTCTCCGCCTATGCAAAGGAGCTGGTCGCACTAGGTTACAAGGAAGCCGAGGTCGACGCATATCTCTCCTTCATCAAAGAGCGGATCGGGTACTGGGCCGCTAAGGAAAAGGAAAAGTCCATACCCAAGGCTTACTAGCTGTCGCCAAGGTGATCAGAGTTCAGGGTTCAGGGTTCAGAGTTCAGAGTTCAGTTTCGTAGGATGGGTAGAGCGAAGCGAAACCCATCAATCCTGGGATTGGACAGGCCACAAACATGAGGGTGAGCGAACCAAGCGCTCTTTCCTGAACACTGAACGCTGAACACTCAACACTCAACGCAGTTGAACCCCTTTAAGCAGGGGGACACCGATGCCACCGCTTTTGCCGGCGGGTGTCACTCCAGAAGGCCGGGAATGAGAAGGAGGGAGACATGCCGGATACAGAGAGGATCCCCACCTTTTGCGGGATGTGCGGTCCGAGCGCCGGCTGCGGGATCTATGCGCACGTGAGGGATGGAAGGTTCCTCCGGATCGAGGGAATGAAGGAATCTCCCTTGAACAGGGGGAGAAACTGCGCAAAGGCCCACGCGGCGGTTCAGTGGGTATATTCGCCTGACCGGATCATGCATCCCCTGAGGCGAGTCGGGAAAAAGGGTGAGGGCAGATTCGAGAGAATCACATGGGACCAGGCCCTGGACACGATCGCCGACAAGCTCAAGGAGCAAAAGGAACGATACGGTCCGGAATCCCTTGCGATCCTTTCTCCGGCGCGGCGGAGTTACAGCGATTACCTCTACCGCTTTCTCATGGCGCATGGCAGCCCCAATTACTGCCATAGCGGCATCTGCGCAATGCAGAACGCCTTCTCCTTTGCATATACCCTCGGGGTTTCCTGGCCGCTGCCTGCGGCCGATTATCAAAACAGCCGCCTCATCCTTGTATGGGGGAAGCAGCCCGTCTATTCCGGCGCCAGCAAGGGAAGCACGAAATTGCTCGTAGAGGCGAAAGAGAGGGGGGCGAAAATCATCGCGATCAAACCCTCCCTGGAGCCGGATGCCGCCCTGGCCGATATGTGGATTCCCATCAGGCCGGGCACGGATGCCGCCCTGGCCCTTGCCATGCTCCATGTGGTCGTTCAGGAGAACCTCTACGACAGCGCTTTTGTCTCCAGATGGTGCTACGGCTTCGATGAGCTGAAAAACCATATTCAGGATTACTCTCCCACGTGGGCGGAGCCCATCACAGGGATTTCCGCCGGCCGCATCTCGGAGCTTGCTAGACTCTATGCCACCACGACTCCTTCCTCGATTGATCCCGGAAACGGGCTGGAACATGCCACATCCGCCAGCGATGCCGCAAGGGCAATTGCCATCCTGATTGCGATTACAGGCAATTTCGACAGGCCCGGCGGCAATATCGTGCCCGTGGGAAGCACGATGCCGATACCCAAAAATGTTCATCTCAGAGAACGCTATACGCAGGAGTGGATCGATAAACTCGTCGGCCCTGAGTTCCCAAGGCCTTTTCAACCCTTTATCGAGGGAACGTCCTCCGCCTACTTCAGAGCCTTTGAGAGCGTACTGACGAAAAGGCCCTACCCCGTCAGGACGATCATCGCGCCGGGCACTCAACCGGCCGTGAGCACGCGCGGCTCAAAGAGGGTCATAGAGGCGCTCCGGAAACTGGATTTCTTTGTAGTTGCCGACGTGATGCGCACGGCAGAGATGGACTACGCGGATGTGGTTGTTCCCCTGGCCACACCCTATGAGACCGACCATCCTTTCGAATTCACGGTCAACTGGATCATGGCGCGAAACAAGGTAATCGAGCCTCTGGGCGAGTACAAATCGATGTACGAGTTCTGGCTCGATCTGGGAGTCAGGATGGGGTATGGCTCCGATTTCTGGAACGGCAGCATGACCGACTGCATGAATGAACAACTCGAGCCTCTTGGTTTGACGATCGATCAATTGCGAGCCCACCCGACGGGGATCGTCTATCCCATGAAGCCGATGGTCTATGAGAAGTATGAGCAAATTTTCTCCGCCAGGAGCCCTCTTCTTTCCGGAAAACCGTTCCTCCCTCAGGGCAAGGTCGCAATCTACAATACCACCTTCGAAAAGCATGGGTTCAGTCCACTGCCTTCGTGGCGGGAACCCCCGGAAGGGATTACTGCAACACCGAAACTCCTGAAGAAATACCCGCTTGTATTCTCCGACTACCACACTTCAAAAGTCTTCAATGCATCATGGCTCAGGAATCTTCCTCTTCTCAGGGAAATCCTTCCATTCCCGACACTCCAGATTCACCCTGAAACAGCCGCTGAGAGGGGAATCCTGGATGGCGACTGGGTGGTTGTAGAATCCCCGCATGGCGCCATGAAACTAAAGGCCGAGATCTTTCCAGGGATAAGACCGGACACGGTCATGACCCTTCATGGGTGGTGGCAGGGTTGCCGCGAGCTTCGTCTGCCCGGCTTTCCACTTCTGGACGGAGGAGCGAATGCGAATCACATGTACTGCTCCGATCCGGGGAAAGCCTTCGATCCGCTGGTGACGGCGATGTCGAGCCAGACCCTCGTGCAGGTCAGAAAGGCATAGGGAAAAGGAGAGAGGCAAGCGTATGAAATCACAACAGCTCGGATTCTATTTCGACCCCAACCGTTGCGTTCAATGCCATGCTTGTGAAGTTGCCTGCAAGAGCCTTCATCATCTTGAATCCGGCATGGGATGGCGCAGCGTGATCAGTCTCTGGAAGGGGGATTATCCCGAAGTGATCAATCGGACCGTCTCCATGGCATGCATGCATTGCGGCGAGCCTGCCTGTAAAGCGGTTTGCCCAAGAGACGCTATTGAGAAGAGAGCTGAGGACGGCATCGTTGTTGTTCATAAAGACAAGTGTATCGGCTGTCATGCATGTCTGTGGGTCTGCCCGTTCGGAGCGGTTCGTTTTGGAGGCGACGGGAAAATGCAGAAATGCGATTCGTGCTTTGAACTGGTGAAGGAAGGAAAGGAGCCTGCATGCGTCGCCACCTGCCCTGCAGAGGCCCTTCACTTCGGGCCTCTGGAAAAAATGGCTGAGCTGGCCGGAGCAAAAGGCGCGCGGAAGTATCTGGAAGCGATCTCGCCTGCAACTCGTTAGAACAGTTTATCTGGTTTGTTTGGTTTCTTTGGTTTCTTTGGTTCACAACCAAACAAGATGGGGTCCCGCCCGAAGGGTGGGAATCCCTGGCTTCTGGCGGACAAACCAGATAAACCAAACAAACCTGACCAACCTTCCTGAACCCACCCAAAGGGTGGGATGTCCGTGGCTTCTGACGGATAAACCAGATAAACCAAACAAACTTGACAAACTTCCCCACCTGCACCCGGTCAGGAATAAAGGGATCGCCTTTTTTTCTGCATCCTGCCCATGACCAGCCCGATTATCAGACCGCAAAGGAGTATAGCAGCCCCGGTCAGGATCCACTTGTCGTGCTCCGATGACTTCAATTCGCGGTTCTCCCCGGAAAGCGATTCAATGGTGCTCCGGTTTTTCTCCAGCTCGGATTTGGCGGCATCCAGGTCCTTTTTCACGGTGATGTACTCGGCGGCCCCCTTGTTGAGCGAGTCATACTGACCCTGCAACTTCTCCAGGGCGGCCGTGGCAGTCTGAAGCTTGCCTGAGAGGTCCGCCTCGCGATGCTTGAATTCGTTCCGCTCCTGCTCTACCTTTGCCAGTTTTTCTTTCAGTGCGGTATTTTGTTCCTTTGCTGTATTGGCTTGGAGTTCCCAGGGCATTCTGGTAATGAGGTATCGGCTCATCATCCACCCTTCCACCTCTTGACCGTCCCGCATCGACACTTTCACCCGGCTCCAGTCCCCCTGCGTTTCGAGAACCTTCGCGGCCTGGCCGGATGATGGCGAATAGATGATCCTGTTCTCCGTGGACGGGCCGGTTCGGAGGGTCACTTCGAATACATCCGTAACGTATGCACTGGAGGCCCAGCTTGAAGTGCCGGACAGAACAAGGAAGAAGGTCAGCATGAGTAAATAGCGAATCTTTTCCATTTTACCTCACTCAACAAAAATCCAGGATTGACGATCCGGAGAGGCTTCAGTCCCCCTCTGTTTTATCACGCGCAGAATCACGACCGGCGCTCACGTAGTAAGGTTAACCGGTTCATTCAAAGACGGCTGTTACAAGGTGTGCGGGTACTTGGCGTAATATTGAGAATTTCGCCAGGCCTTTTTCAGGGCTTGATTGAATTCTCTCGTAACACCAAAATTGGTCGCGCTCTTCAAATTGAACAACGATTTGATCATTCGATATGGAAAAGCGGGAAAGGAATATATGCTGTTCTTGATATAATTATCGCCCCGATAAATCGTTTCTTCATGAATTCCCCTGGGTTCATGAACAACATAGGAAAACCGGTATTTTTCCCAGTCTTCAGGGAAATTTTTATAAACGAGACGGTCTTCCCGCTCCAGCTGTTCCATCAGGTCCGTGCCGGGAAGGGGGGTCAATATGCTGATCTGAACGATATCAATACCGGAATGCACCAGGTATTTTGCCAGCTTTTTATAATATTCAGGAGACTCAAAGTCGTTACCCAGGACAAAAGCTCCATATACACCTATTCCATACTTGTGAAATGTATCCACTACCTTTTTGTAGTTTTCAGTGCCGATCTTCAGATTGCTCCCTTTTTTCATCCCCTTTAGAGCATCACGATCTATAGTTTCAAATCCTATGAAGGCAAGAAGACAACCGGACTGAGCGGCGAGTTCCAAAACCTTTTCGTCTTCAGCGGCGTTGATGGAAGTCTGCATCCACCATTTTTTGCGGGCGCCGCTCTTGATCATGCCTTCAAATATGGCCTTTGCTCTTCTCTTGCTTTCAGGACCATACCCGATCAGGTTGTCGTCCAGAAAAGAGATGAACTCTCCAGGGATTTGATCCAGTTCCTTCAGCACGTCTTCGGAGTTCCGTTGACGATATTCTCGACCCAGATAGTTGGAGACCGAGCAGAAATGGCAGCTGAACGGGCACCCTCGAGAAGTCTGAATTGAATTCCAGAGGTAGTCCGGGTGTATCAAATCCCGTCTTGGTGTAACCGTATACCGTGACAGATCAAGCCTGGGGCCTCTGTATTTTGGCTGCAGGTTGTTACTCTCGAAATCCCGGATGACACTGTCCCAGATCCCTTCCACCTCCCCTATTACAATGGAATCGGCATACTGCAAGCCCTCGTCCGGAAGCATGGAAGCATGGATGCCTCCTAGAATGACTTTGATCTTCTTCTCCCGATACATTCGGGCTATTTCATAGGCCCTGTTTATATTGGTGGTAAAAGCGGTGATGCCCACCAGGTCCGCTTCTTCAAAAACAAAGGGGGTGAAATTCTCATCCCAGATTTTGATTTCCCAGTTGGAGGGGGTTACTGCGGCTACATAGGCGAGGCTTAGGGGGGGGAGTCTTGAAATTTTGCTCAAAAGATAGCCGCTTTTCCGGCGTACCGGGTTTATCAATAGAAGTTTTTTCATTATGCAACTATCTTACAGCTCTCTCCCCCGCTCTATTTGCGCCAATAGTATGTTCATCAAGCCCAAAAGTAAACACCAAAAAGGTGCACCGCCGCTGAAGAAAGGCGTCGCGGAAGGAAGAAATCGGAGAGAGTATGATCATGGATGCGTGGATGGTTATCGCGAAAAGGTGACCCATTGTCTGAAGCAATTCGAAGGTCTATAATTCAGGCGGCTGGACCCATCCAAAATTCGAAGATCAAGGAGGACGGGCAGGTGCTTGAAACGGAAAAGCGGTTGATCGGAACAGTGCCGGTGCTTGAGCTGAGGGGCAGGTTTGACGGCCACGGGGCTGCAGTCTTTGAACAGGAGATTGAATCCCTGGATCCGGAGACCTGCTCGCTCGTACTGGATGTCTCCGGGGTGAACTACGTCTCAAGTATGGGTCTAAGAGCTCTCTTGAAGACACAAAAGGGTTTGAAGAGGAAAGGCCACGGAGTCATTCTCGCAAGCGTTCCGCCGTTCATGCTGAAGGTGTTGGAGCTATCCGGGCTCCTCCAGCATTTCACCTATGCATCGGGTCCGGAGGAGGCCATCGGGATTGCGGCCCGGGAGTTTCCTTCCATGAAAGTCCGTAAAGAGAAGACCCTTAACGGGAGGACGTACCGGATAACCGACTTCGAAGCGAATAGTGCCATCCTGGACATGTGGGGGAGTCCCGCCATGGATAGGGGTCAGGGGATCGGCCCTGAAAACCTGACCAATTTACCTCTTCTCGACCTGGGGATTGGCTTCGGCATCGGTGGGTTCGGCCAGGATCGGGATTCCGCTTCCCAAGCGCTCGGCGAATTCGTTGCAGCAGGGGGAATGGCCGCTGTTGTGCCTGCAGGTCCAAATGGTGAGCCCGATTATCTCCTTGGGGAAGATCCCACCGGTTCGGAAGTGTTTACCGCATCGGCAGCTGGTTTTACAGGAACCCCTGCCTGCTATCTCGAGTGCAACGAAAAGGACCCCATTCCCCTCGCACAACTGGTGGACGAAGTGCTGGATGCCACGGGATGGGATGCAGGAGAAGGGAATTCCATGGTCGGCATGGTTTTGTTCGCAGGGCTCCGGAAGGTAACGGCTTCCCGTTATGAGCGGCCGGGGGATATCCCCGCCGCGCACACATTGCAGGAGATTATCACCGGCGCGCAGGGTATGCTGTGCATCGGCATCGCAGCAAGCCGCGGGCTGGAACGCTCTCAAGACGGTGCGGACCTGCCGTGGTTTCTGACAAGAGGTTGCTTCAGCACCGGTAAGGGCAACTCCTTTCACGGCCACGCCCTCTTCCTGGGAAAGTTTGACCAGGACAGCCTCTCCCCTGACCTGGACGAAAATCTCCCGGGCCTGAAGAATCTGGACCTGTTTGCAGGCGCAGCCCATCTGGAGCCCGACACCGAAGTCCTGGACCACAGGGTCTGGCTCTACCGCCTTTCAGGGTCAAGGCGCGGTTCCGAGAAGCTTCTGAAGATAGAAGTGGAGCAACCCTTTTCCGAGCCATGGGATCAGATCACGAGGAGGCTGTTCCCCGATGCCCAAAAAGTTGTGCTTGATCCGCTCCATGGAGGTTATATGGGAAAGACATTCCGTGTCATTCCCTATGCGCGGGATGGGCGGAGAATGCTCCCCTCGGTGCTGAAACTAGGCCCTGAAGCTGTGATCGAAAGGGAGGTGAGGGCCTTTCACGAACACGTGGAGAAGTACATCCTGAACAACTCCACATCCATCATGGGACGCGCCTCATCCGGGGAGTGGGGTGGGATCCGATACACATTTGTGGGCATTGGCGGACCCGAAAGCAGGCTCACGTGGCTCGCGGAACACTACCGCAACAGGCCGGCGGCGGAGGTGCTCACCCTTTTAGAACGGTTATTCACCCATATCCTGAAGCCCTGGTACGGACAACCCCGGTGGGAAGAAATCCGTCCTTACGCAGAACACAATCCCACCCAACTTTTCCCGGACATTTTGAAGGACGGCGAAAAGGTGACCGGCATCTCCGAGGAGGAGGAAATCCTTCGGTGCCCTGAACTGAATCGGGAACTCCCGAACCCCTTCCATTTTCTGAAACACGGTTACCGGGCACGAAGGGACAACGTGTTTCTCTGGTACCGATGTATCGCGCACGGGGACCTGAACATGCAGAACATCCTTTTAGATGAGATGGAGAACCTGTTTATCATCGACTTCTCGGAAACGAGGGTACGCAATGCGGTCTCCGATTTCGCGCGGCTGGAGATCATTGTGAAGATCGAGATGACACGCATGCAGGGGGAGTCGGACCTGAAGCGTCTCCTCGAATTTGAAGAAGGTCTTGCCTCCGGTTCACGGCTCGGAGAGACTACGCCGTTCCGCTACGAAGGGGACGACCCGATGGTCGAGAAGGCATACAGGGTGGTCTCGCTTCTTAGGGAGTATGCCGACCGGGTAACCCTGTTCGAAAAGAACATCATACCCTATTTCCTTGCACTGCTCGAATGGACCTACCCGATAGTCTCTTACAGGAGCGCGACCCCCCTGCAAAAACGTTTTGCCGCTTACAGTGCCGGGCTTATCGTCCAGAGGATCATGGAACTGGAATGAGGGAAACCCTGGCCCTCTGGACCAGGTCAAGACGATTGGCGATTTTTACCTCTGTCTGGTTTCTCTGAAAAACCCTTTTCTACAAAGATTCCCGGGCTTGAATAAGACTGCCCGCTGTTCTCTATAAAACCAAACGCGTATTGGATGATTTCCGTGCTGCGGGTACTCTTTTTCCTCCATACAAGCGCATGATCCCGGCGCCCGGCGCCAGGCTTATAGATGAAAGAAACTCTGTAGGTGTCGGGTGTCAGGTGTCAGCACAGTAGTTCATCAGTTTCCTGACACCTGAACACTGAAACCTGAACCTGAAATGAAGTTTCTTAGGAGGGAGAAGTGAAATGGATATCGTCCGTATAATTTTTGCAGTCCTCCTGCCGCCTCTTGGGGTGTTTCTCCAGGTCGGATTTGGAATGCATTTCTGGCTTAACATCCTCCTCACAATTCTTGGCTACCTGCCCGGGATCGTTCATGCTATCTGGGTGATTGCAAAGAAATGACCCGGTATCCGGCGGGAGAGCAGGAAGTAGAGATCCGGAGAGTTCGCCGTCTCGCCCGTTATCTGGATGATTGGGTCAGGATTCCAGGTACCAGGTGGAGAATAGGCCTCGACAGCATGATCGGCATCGTCCCCGGGCTGGGAGATGCACTCACCCTCGGTGCGTCCGTTTACATCATCCGAAAGGCATACCTGTTGGGAACCCCCTCCAAGACGATGGGCCGGATGATCGGGAATATCGCTGTGGATCTTCTCGTGGGAACGATCCCGCTCCTGGGGGATATCTTCGATGCGCGATGGAAGGCTAATCGACGAAACGTGGAATTGTTGCTGCGTCACATGGAGACCGGGGCTTTCGGTAACCATCGACTTGAACGAGGAAAAGATTGAGCTGAGTTCTTAAGCTGCGCGATCGTTGCAGCCGCCGAGGGCGCAGAGGCTGCCTTTGCCATCAATGCCGCTCTTCAGCCAACCCTTACTGCCGCTTGACACACGGCTCTTTGATCCTCAACTTGCATATGAGTTGTACTGCTCACCTTCTGTATCAAGCAGCAGGAATGCAGGGACTTTGGGAGGTGACAAGTTCTCTGACATGAAACGAAGAGGCTTGCCCTTCGAAGGGAGGATGAATGGATGTCAGAGCAAGACAACAATGAACTGGTGATTACCCGCATCTTCGATGCGCCGAGAGAAACCGTGTGGAAGTACTGGACAGATACCGACTATTTCAAGAAATGGTGGGGACCGAAGGATTTTACCTGTCCTTTCTCGAAAATGGATTTTCGCACCGGCGGAAAGTATCTTCACGCCATGAGATCGAAGGAAGGTCAGGAATTCTGGAGCACCGGTACTTTCAAAGAGATTGTCCCGATGGGGAAGATTGTCGCAACCGACAGTTTTGCGGATAAAGAGGGAAACGTGGTTCCATCAACACACTACGGCATGGAGAATTTCCCTTTGGAATGTGAGATCACCGTTACCTTTGAAGACCTTGGCGGCAAGACCGGGATGACGCTCAGGCACGCCGGTATTGCAAATATCGACGCGAGCATGCGCCATGAAATGGAGCAAGGGTGGAACGAGTCTTTGGATAAGATGAAACAGGAAGCCGAGAAGGAGGCTCAGCGACCACTTGGCACTGATACCCACCGGATGACAGAGGGAGAGGAAGCAAGGGCGTAATTCTATGGCACACATCATAAGGGCAACAACAAGAAGTGAAGACATGTAGGCGCCCACACAGCGCACCAATCAACTGCATAGGCCCTGGGACCTGCCAGGGCCTATTGTCTTCGCGAAAATTTTTATCTGTTTGAAACGATGTGTCTTGCAGCAGCTGAACCAGGCTGATATAACTTTTCTGACATTTTTCTCTGCGGTTATCAATTTCCTTACAGTACAACTTTAAGAGTAGCTTCACCGAGAACGGAGGGACGCTTACTCTTCCCAAACCTTTAACCCAAGTTTCTTTGATTCAAGGTTTATATGCCGATTCCAGGAAATCTTCTTACAACCGCCATGGCCGTCATGCCGCACAAGGATGTGGAGCGGGCCCTCGATCAGGCTCTTTCTCTCGATATCCCCTTTTGGCCGCAGCTCCCCCATTACAACTACTACGAAGACATGTACGTACAGGCTTCCGAGCACTTCCCTGGGATCATTCTGGATCTCGAAAATCGCACTCTCCGTTTTTCCATGGACAAGTTCATGGCCGAGTTGGAACAGACTATGCTCCGCTTTGAGGATCCGGAATATTTCGACATCAGTTCCATTTACTCGGTCGTCTATCCCCGCTTCCTGGCGCTCGATCTCTCAGATCGTCCTGCCATCCGCGGGCAGCTCGAAGGGCCTGTCAGCTTCGGTCTCAACGTCCAGGATCAGGACGCTCGGCCTATCCTCTTTGACGATACGGTAAGGCCGTTCATGTTCGAATTCATGGCCAGGCGGATCAACGTCCAACTGGCCAGGCTAAAGAGGCTCAACCGGAATGCCTTCATGTTTGTGGACGAGCCCGGGCTGCAGTTCCTTTTCAGCGCCATGGCAGGGTACGGGGATCAGGCGGCCCGCGGTGACATGGAAGTGTTCTTCTCAATGGTGGATCGGCCGAGAGGCGTGCACCTCTGCGGCAACCCGGACTGGGACTTCCTGCTGGCTTTGGATCTTGACGTCCTTTCCCTCGACGTTTACACCAATGGAGAAATATTTTCCTCTTACGCCTCCTCCATCAGTCGATTCCTGGAGCGCGGCGGGAGGCTCGTATGGGGCATCGTGCCGACAAACTGGGAGCCCTTCGAAAAAGAAGACATCGAGACTCTAGACAAACGGCTGAAGGAGATATGGGGAGTGCTCGGCAAAAAGGGGATCGACCTCGATTTCCTCCTCTCTCGAAGTCTTCTTTCCCCTGCCACCTGCTGCCTGGTAAACCCCGACGGTGAGACGACGGTGGAAAAGGCCTTTCGCGTGATCAACCGATTGTCCGAGAAGTTGCGCACAGAATACCGGCTCCCTTAACCAACAACAAAACAGAATTTAGAGTCAGGTAGACTTAGGTTCGGGGTTTCTGATGATTGTTGCCGCCCCGGCATTAAACGGCTAGGCTGGATCACTGATCTCTCGTTTATAGATCTGTCCGTTCCAAACCGAAGAGACCAAACAAACCAGACGAACCAGATTGTTTCCATTCACCGGGAGGTCGTTCCGCATGGGCTATCGAGTCTACGCAATCATCACTGCTGGTTTTTTCACCCTGTTTGCCGCCTTTGCCGTACGATATTCCTACGGGCTTCTCTTGCCTGACATGCTTTCTTCCCTGGCCATCTCAAAAACCGAGGCCGGCATTATTTACTCATCTTATTTCCTCACCTATACCCTCTTCTCCCCGGTGCTCGGCCTGTTAGTGGACAGGACCGACGCGAGATTCATTCTCACCGTCTCTGTGGCCCTTCTCAGCATAGGCGCGTATCTCATGTCGTTGTCCACCACGGTCTTGCAGGCCAGCCTCTTCTTCGCCCTGGCAGGGATCGGTCACTCGGGATGCTGGGCGCCTGTCGTGACGGTGGTCATGCGGTGGATAGGTGAGAAGCGAAGGGGCATCGCCCTCTCTGTGGTCGATCTCGGAAGCGCCGTCAGTATTGCGTTCTGGAGCATCATGATCCCTCTGATCATCGTGCCTCATGGCTGGAGAACGGTCTGGGTAATTCTGGGCATCTCGGGATTCGCGGCTGCGGGAATGAATTTCTTCATGGTGAGAAGTCATCCTCCTGTGGAGGGAGGAACCGGTGCATTAATCGGAGCGGACAAAATTCCGGTGAGGGCAGCCTATGCGGGGATTTTGCATGACAGGAGGTTTTATCTGATCGGCTTCTCTTACCTGCTGATCAGTTTTTCCATTCTCATCCCTCTCACATTTCTGACCGCCTATGCCACCCAGGAGTTGACGGTATCCTATAAATTCGCCGCCGGTCTCATAGCGGTCATAGGGGTCGCAGGCTCCATTGGCAAACTGATCCTGGGCCATGTCTCGGATCGTGTAGGGAGGGTCAAAGTGATGATGCTTTGCGGGGTTCTCACTGCCGCAGGGGGGATCGGACTGGTATGTGCTCACGAGCTCACATGGTTGATCTTCTTCACGACCGTGTTCGGGGTGGGCTATGGGACCATCTGGCCGGTGTATGCCGCCTCTGCCAGAGACTTGTTCTCAAGGGAATATGCAGGAAGCATTGTGGGTATGTGGACGATATTTCACGGCTTGGGTTCAGTGCTCGCCCCTGTCCTTGCCGGCTGGACGATAGACGCAACAGGCACATATCATTGGGCGTTCATTCTGGCAGCAGCAAGCTCTGTCATCTCGATGTTGCTGCTCTTCCCCGTCTCCCAAAGGAAGAAGTCTGTTTAGTCAGCCGCCCTTCCGCCTTCGCGGCGCTATGGCGAGCCGCGAAGGCGGAAGGGCAGAGATCGGAGGTCAGAAAAGTCCTTTGGACAAACCGTCGTTCTAAATCCTAATGAGTCGCTCGTGCTTTTTGTCACAGAAGAAGCAGTATTTGCCGAACACAGTCGGCCAGCTCACGGTCGATGTCAGCTTGTCCACCGGATTCCTGTAATTTACCGCCGGTTTGGATTTGTCGACAGTTTTCCCGCAAACGCCCCGCACTTTACACATTGCACACAATTCTTCCATTTTTATTCCTCCCACTGGTTAATTACCCGGCGCTCATCGGTTGGTTAAGTTTCCCCGACCGGGATGAATCAAAAAGGCACAACACCGTCACATTTGCAATGTATGTTCAGCGCAAAAGAAGGTGAAGCTGAAAGATAAGAGGGTGGTGAAAGGGTGCGCGGTCCGAAGGGAAAGGAGAAGGGGTAAAGGGGAAGGACCGCTCGAAGCATCCTAAGTCAATATGCGGACACCCTTTTTTATGTATCCATGAGTCACACTGTACATCAATTATTGAAAAAGGTCAATTCTTAATTATTTTTAATTTATATCACTTGCATAAGCCTGTATTCCTCCCTTTCTACCCTTTTTGCTGTGTCTGCGGCGCTATCTTGATCTCCACTCGTCTGTTCTTCTGGCGCCCTGCTTCGGTTTCATTGGTAGCCACGGGCATGCTCTCTCCGTACCCCACAACATCGATCCGGCTGTCGGCAACGCCACGACTTGTCAGCAAATTTTTGACTGCAGCCGCACGTCGGTTTGAAAGGTCCATGTTGTAATCATTGGAACCAGTGCTGTCGGTATGCCCCTCCACTCTCACGAGAGTGTCGGGGTATTGATTCATGACGGTTGCAACCCTTGTTATTTCAGATTGAAGCCCCGGCCTCACCACCGTAGAGTTGGTATCGAACGTCACATCGCCTTTGAAAGTCACCGCCAGGAGATTCCCTTCTCTCGAAACAGCGGCAGCTTCCGAGGATGCCAGAACATCTCGCATATCCCGTTCCTGATTGTCCATCATTCTTCCTACCCCGGCGCCTCCAAGACCCCCAATAGCGGCTCCGATGGCCGTACCTATTAGAGTGCTTTTCGTATTATGACCGATAACCTGTCCAACAAGAGCTCCGGCCGCCGCGCCGCCTGCGGCCCCATAAACAGCACCTTTTTGAGTCTTCGTTTGAGGTGCCGCACAACCGGCCAAAATCAAAAAGGCCAGAAAAATCCCTATAACTGTTCTATTCATTTGTCGCCTCCTTTTGATTCGTGCCTTACGGCGAACAGTATTATTCTAATCATCGTTGCCGCGTTTGAAAATTCCTGCCAAGACCATGCGCGACCTTCCAGCGGGATAGAAAAGCCCCTCTTTTGAGGGAGGGGCTTCAAATTTTCCGTTTGGGAACGAACGGCATAGCCTTTAAGTACTTACGCTCCGCGTGGATCAATGCGCCTTGATTATTGCGTAGTGACCTTTGTGCCCGTCACACTCTTTTCGACTTTGCTCTTGGCTTCTTTCCCCTGGGTTTTGGTGCTCTTGATTGTTTTCAGTTCTTTCGTTTTACCTTTCCCGCTCAGCGACGCATCTTTGGCTTCCCCGAGGGCCTCTTTGCCTTTCTCCGTAGGGGTGCTCCCATCCCTTATGAAATTTGCCTTCTCATTCGCATGTTCATATGCCTTTTCACTAGCCCCTTTTGCCTTTGCCTTGCCTTGCTGGGCCATCACGTTTCCGGAACTGAGTAGAAACAACGCCGTAAAAACCAACACCAGGACTGTTCTCATTGTGCCTCCGTTGTCAGGGATTCTCTATATTTCCGTCCAGTTAAAGGTTCAGGCTCCCGAAAACCACAACCACTTCGTCTCGGAAGCGGAAAAAAGTTTGTACGCACCATGTTGGTTGCAAGTGACGCGCCATGGAATCTTTTCATGGTTATATGCCGGGAATAACATTCTTTTTAGGGCAGGAAAGATCTCAGGCTCTCTTGAATGTGGATGATTTTTCCTACAGGACAGAACTGATGAACAAACAGGTTCCGGCCATCAAGTGGTTGAAAAGAAATGATTCTCGCATGTAGGATTTTTCTTACACCCGACATCTTCTTTCTCCAGTCCCAGACCTCTGCACCCTGGACGCGATCTTCTCCACATCAAAACCGCGCGACAAAAGCGCATAGTGCCTCTCCATTGCTTCGGGACGAGTGGCTGGATCGGCTGTGGAAGGCGGGCGGGAAAATAGGGGACGTACCTGCTGTTTAGTATTATCGAATCACCCGCCCATCATTGTGCTGGGAAGGAAAAGGGCTATCTGAGGGAACACCGCCAGCATTATTACAATAAAAATATCCGCTAACAAGAAAGGTACAAGCCCCCTAAAGATTGTAAACATGGGAACATCCTCGCTCACGATGCCCTTGATTACAAATACCACCATACCCACCGGCGGGGTTATGAGCCCCATCTCCACCACCATGACGATGATCACGCCAAACCAGATCGGGTCAAAACCCAGCTGTTGCGTCAGGGGATAGAAGATCGGCACGGTAATCAATACCATGGACATGCTGTCCATGACGCAACCCAAGGCCAGATAGAAAAGGATAATGATCGCAAATATGACCCACCTTGAAACCGGCAGATTGCCCATAGTGTCGGCGATGGTGGTGGAAACGCCGGTTATAGTGAGGAAATAGCCGAAGATAAGTGCGCCGGTAAGAATTATGAAAATCATCGCCGTTGTCTTGCTCGCGTCAGTCAGTGCATCCTTGAAGCCTTTCCAGCTTAGCCGTCTCATAACCAGACCCAGGAAAAAAACCAGGAACGCGCCGGCGCCGGCGGCTTCATTGGCACTGAACCATCCCAAGTAGATCCCACCCAGCACTATCAAAAAGAGGAGGAGCACCGGCCATGCGCGGCTTAAGGCAGTCGCCTTCTCTTTGAATGTCGTGCTCGGTCCTTCGGGGCCCATTTTGGGGTTAATCCGGCAGATAATGTAAATAGTACCCATGAATACCAGTGTCTGGAAAATGCCGGGGATGAATCCCGCCATGTAAAGCTTGCCGATGGATTGCTCGGAGATAATGCCGTAGATGATGAAAATCATACTCGGCGGGATGAGGATACCTATGGTGCCGCCGACAGCGATGCAAGCGGTGGATAGCCTGGGATCATAATTATATCTCCGCATTTCAGGGTAAGCCACCTTGCCCATGGTCGCGGCGGAGGCAACGCTGGCCCCGCAGATGGCAGCAAAGCCCGCGCTGGCCACGACGGTGGCCATGGCCAGACCTCCGCGCAACCGGCCGAAAACCTTGTGAGCGCTGTCATAGAGATCCTCGCTCAGGCGGGTAGCGTAGGCCAGGGTTCCCATGAGGATAAAAAGAGGTATAACGATAAACCCGTAATCGGAAAAGGTTGTATAAGCCACTGTCCTGACCACGCTCATGGCGCCGGCCCAGTTAAATGCCAGGCCATAACCAATCGTGCCGATCAGCACAAAGGCCAGTCCCAAAGGCATGCCGGAAAATATTAGGACAAAGAGAAGTATGACTCCGATAAAACCAATCCAGAGGGGATCCATCTATTTTTCCCCACTCCCTTCTAATATGTATTCCAGAAAATGAGCGAAAAGCACAAAGCAAAACAGGACAAACCCGAATGTGACCAAGGCGACAAAAGGCCACATTGGGATCTTTAGAACGCTACTGACATTATTAACTTCCTTGATGATGAAGATATAGTTAAAAAGCTGCCACGTCACCAACAGGCATGTTCCAAACGCCAACATCCCGGTGACTATCCCCAGCAATGCCTTGGCGCGTGTTGTTAACCTTGCAACAAACAGATCAATAACTACGTGGCTCTTGTCAATAGTGCACTGTGCCAATCCAAAGGAAACGCATATCGCCAGCATGAACTGGGTAATTTCGATAGATCCCAGTATCGGCATGCTGACCAATTTTCGTAATGTGACATCCACGGTCACGAATATCATCATCACGGTCATCATCACCATGCCGATAGCATTAGCCACACTACTTACCGGTTTTATCCCCTTGTAGAGAGATTCAATTACTTTTTGTAGCCGGTTCACCGGGATTCCTCTCAAAATGTTATTTGTTGCCTTGCTTAAGCATTTTTATTGCGTCATCAAGAATCTGCTTGGCATTGGTAAAGCCCCTGGCTTCATTGTCTTTTATCCATTTGCCCCAGACCGTCGGTGTAACAGCCGCTTCCCACTTTGCCAATTCTTCAGGGGACGGCGTAAAGAACTTGGGGTTGGGACCCTTGGTCTCGGCCTGTTTTTTTGCCGCCGCAACCAGGTCATCACATACCACTTTGCTCTGCCGGGCGGATTCTTCCAGACCGGAGTTTTCCATGATGATCTTCTGATGCTCCGGTGACAGGCTTTCCCATTTCTTCTTGTTCATGGCCGTAATAAAGATATTGGAGCCCATGTTCATCATGCTGTACTGATTTACCAGTTCAAAGAGCTTGAAGCTTGTATTGGCTTCCCAGGGATTGATACAGCCGTCAATCACGCCTTTTTCGATGTTCGGGTATACTTCATTGATCCCCATGAAGACCGGACTGCCGCCAAGGGTTCTGATGACATCCGCCTGTACGGGACTGGCTACGCGGATCTTGGCGCCCTTCACATCCTCTATGGTCCGGATTGACTTGTTTTTCATCTGCCAGAAGTACGGTTGCAGGATCATAAAATGCAGAACATGGACATCCTCATATTGCTTAGCATATTCAGGATATTTTTCGTACAGCTTCCACGCAACCCTTCCGGCGGCGTCTCCCGACGGAAAAGGGATAAAGGGCAGCATGGACCATTCAGACAGCGATGCAACCCCGGGGAAAAATCCCATGCACACAAAGCCAATGTCAGTCTGCCCCTGTTTGACGGCCTCCCAGGCATCGGTTCCTTTAAAGAGTGACTGGCCATAATAACCCTGGAATTGAATTTCTCCATTGCTGGCTTTGGTAACACGCTCTTGCCAGGGGATGGCTCCTTGGGCTTCAAAATTACCTCCCTTCGGATTCTGGGTTCCATAAATTAACTTGATCTTTTCACCTGCCAAAGCAGTATTGGCTGTCATAAACAACATGCTTGCCATAAGAACGAGTGCCACAACTAAAAAACCTGCTCTGCTTTTCATAGCCTTACTCCTTGATTTTTCTTTTAGTCAACATGTGAACTGTCACGACAATACTAAACCGAAAGCCACATACCATGTAATTCAAGACGATGTCAATAAGGCTATCCCACCCAAATCCACCACCAAACTCTGGAGTAAAGGATCCTGGGGGGCTTTGCACGATCCAGAACGGAGTACCCCTGCCTCCGATAAATCTCGGATACCAGCTCTTCGAACTCTTTCCAGCTCAAATTCCCGACAGTCTGGATGGTCTTCTGGGAGTCGAGCATCCGACCCTTTCGCCAGCCCTTGAAAGCCGATACGGCCCCGGCGAGAAGACAAAGCAGTGCAATGATCGAAGCGAAGGTTCGAGCTGCAGAAGCAAATGGGTCGCCGCCAAAGACATCAATAGGCAGCGAAGGAACGATGAATTTCAAGAACACATAGGCCACTGCAGCCACAGCGACACTTATCCACCATGGAACACGAGTGAGGACTTAGAAGAGATTCATTCTTACGGGCCACTATGCCTCATTCCAATTTGAGTTTGAAAAGAACAGATCTCTCTGCGGCTCTGCGTCTCTGCGAGAGAAATCATTGGCTGCTCAGCTTTTGAAAATCCTTCTTCGGTGATCGGACAAGTTATCCTGTGCAGGCCAGAAAGGCTGCTCATCGGGTCGAACAATGGTTCGTCCCGCAAAAGCCAGCATGTGCCCGGGCATGTTCTGATCTGTTCTCACCCTTCTCGAAACGAGGACTTCGTACTGCTGCCCTACCCCCATGAGTCCTTCGTCAAAGGACCAGTGGCACAACCGGCAGAGTGCCAGTCCGTTCGTCGGCAGATCGACCCGGCTCCGCTCCACGGCCTGATGTGCGCGGCCTCGACGATTGTGTGCCCTTCGGGTGTCAGGATCCTGATGCCGCACAATACGCACCGGTGATCTAAAAGTTGGACGATGGCTTTCCTGAACCCCTGGTTCCTTGCCAGAGTAGCGACCTCCGGCTCCTGCCTATCAGCCACTCTCCCGGATATTCAACGGCGTCCACTTTGTTGAAGAGATCCAGGCTGTACTGATACGCCACCACATTCACCCTGCCCTGCTTGATCACTGAAACGGTTTCTCCAGTTTCTTCAGTTTCTCTGGCTCGGAACTATACAAACAAAATATAGCAGACAGACCAAACAAACTGCGGTAATTCCATGACGGAGAGGAGGAGAAACGGCTTGTGCGGCGCACGATGGTTGGTGAACGCGGGATAGCGATCCCGGCCCCTGTCGGTCCGCAATCTGGAAAACAGCTGTGTGTATTTTTCGAGCATACCCATCCGACTACAAGTTACGACTTTTGAGGCAGGGTCTTGACAATGTCAATATTTCA
>PHBH01000024.1 GCA_002840535.1 Deltaproteobacteria bacterium HGW-Deltaproteobacteria-15
CATCCTGCGAGCTGTCAGGGTACGAGATCCTGGTGAGACGGTTCAGGCCGTCATAGGTATAGGAAGCGGTGATGCCGTTCGCATCGGTTTTGCTCAGCAGGTTTCCTGCGGCATCGTACGTGTATGCGGTGAGATTGGTGTCAGGGGAAAGGGTGCTTAGAAGCCTCCCCAGATCATCATAGGTATACGTGGTGGGGTGGTTTTCGGCATCCGTCACACGGATGAGGTTATCCAGCCTGTCATAAGCATAGCTCGTAACCACATCCCCGGGTTGGATTACGCTCTGGAGTCTGCTCAAAACATCATGTTCATATTGAGTTAACCTCTCAAACGGGTCGCGGACGGTTTGAAGATTTCCGACGGTGTCATACGAATACTGCGTGAAGCTATCGTCGGGATAGATCTCTTTCCACAACTTCCCAGGGTGATCAGGATGATTGTAGTCAAAACGCTTCCATTGAGCGCGCTCGTTGTTTGGCCAATAGTGTTTCACCTCAATCCGATTACCTTGTGCATCATATGCGCTGCTGATATAGTTCCCGAGAGAATCGATCATCCTCACCGGCCTACCATATTCTGCATCGTACTCATAGGTGATATTGGAACCATCTGCCATCGTTACTGTTTCAATATCCCCTGCAATGTTGTATTGGAACGTCTCCGTGGCCTCTCCTGGTACACGAGTCCGGCTCCCAATGCGTCCTCTTCCGTCATAGGTGAAGGTTAGTGCGCTCCCGTTCGGGTCTGTAATCCTTCCGACTCGTCCCGCAGAGTCATAATCAGAATATGCCGTGATACCGATCCCGGGCCTTTCCACTGCCTGGAGATCCCCATTGCCGAAGTAGGTGAAGGCAATTCGGTCTCCAATACCCGACAAAGGGCCATCCATGCTGAGAAGTTGTCCTCTCTCGTTGTACGTATAAGTAGTGATGTACTGATACGGTACGATGATGCCCTCTTCGTCCTTCGTGTACCCTTTTTCGATTCTTCGATGGACCAGCTTTGTTGGGTTTTCATTTGCGATGTCGTTGCCGTCACTATCATAGTCAAATATGGTAATCCTGTTCCCGTCCCCTAGCACACTTAGTTCAGTTTGGGTGAGACTTTCACCGGTATCTGGGTGATATGTCCTTTGGAGAATTTTCTCTTCAGCAGTGCCTAAGGCTCTTATCTGTGTGCGGGGGTTGCCTTTAGAGTCGAAATCACTGTATTGGTCAATGCGCCCGTTGGCATACTGCACCTCGCTTACACCGGAATCGTAATTGTATTTCTTCAAAATTATGTCTCCGGCACAATTGGCGCAGGACCCTGACCCCTCCACATCATTGAAAAGCTGTTCATCGTTGAGCGTGACAAACCGAATTATTCTGGTCTTGCCGTAATCGTCTGTCACCTGGGCCTTGTTGTAACCGGTATATTCTATGCTCACTCCTTTTCCGTCTCTGCTTTCATTTACCACTGCCCTGTCTTTATCGTCGTAGGTCCAATTGGCAATGAAGTGACCCATTTTGTTTCTTTTCTCTGTCATGTTATGGGGGTCGTGAGGATCGTTGTAGGTGTATTCCAGGCCGGCGCCATCCGAGTAGTTGACGATGGTAAGATTTCTGTTGGAGTCATACTGATAGCTCACCAAGGGAGGATCATCCGAAAGATTTCTGATCTCGCTGATTAATCCGTCTGAATTGTAGAATACATTAAAGCCGCGAGATGAAGTCAGGTCAGTGATATGGGCCAAAAAGCCGTCCATGTTATAGGAGAACTCCATCTCTCGATCGTTATGAGTTGTCTTCTGAAGCTTCCCTGATGCATCGAATTCGCATGTTCTTCCATCATGCTGTTCCCACAGCCATCCTATTGTGGTTTCCCCGCTCTTTATCTCTTTGACTAAACTCACTTGACTTGATAGCTCCTGATAATTGTTCTCCGGATTTTTGAAAAAGGTTCTCGAGTTGCCCTCGCTCGTCATTATCTCGACATGCATAGCATCTACAGGAGTAAGCTTGATATTGTAATTATGAGTCCACCCATAACCCATAGGTCCATCATAATTCGAACGGCTGTTGTAGGTCCTTGTGAACTCCAGTGGATTGCCTGCTGAATAAAAAGTGAGATCCCGTTCCTGCTCAACCTTGTTGCCCGTTCCTGCATTTATGGGATCTCCCACCATGTTGCTCCTCAATGCGCAGGCATATCCCAGGTTGAGTTTCTCATCAAACTGGAGATAGCGGCCCCCGTCGGAGGCGACACGAACAGTAACGGAGTACTCCGTGATCACGTTACCGATTCTGTAGCTGAACCAGTAGCTATACGGCACTCCGTACACATCCATCACTTTATATGTCACCTTGTGAACTCCGGGGGTCATCGGCGGCCAATATGAAATCATTGTCTCCTTAGGCCAAATTTCTCTTCCCGGTCCATTGCTGATAATATTCCCTATCCCCCCTACAAATTGCCCGTCTACATAGCAGTCTATCTGCGCGTACGTGGCAATCCACATACTAATATCCCAATGATGAGTGGTATCATTGGACAAGATTGCATGAACGTTGAAGGAAGTCATTCTTCCATTTTCATCAGCAGCAATACTCGCTTTCATGGATCCGGATGCCTCAGCAAACACGATGGATGGTGAACCTGCAAGAATGGCCATCAGAAGAAAGAGTGAACCAATCAACTCACGGAGTGTCCTCATAACCTTCCTCCTGTTTCATAATCGGAACCGCACTGAACAGTAGCCCATTATTTGATCCAAGGGCTTTTCATCACATGGAGTAGAGGGTAAGAATCTTCCAATGTGCTGAAATGGAGTTGTTTATAGTCCAGACGATCGGCTGTGAAGGTAGGCACAAATGCCGCAGCCACGTGCAGCAGGGGGATTTTCCATTTCATTGCAGCGTCCCTTTCATATGGAGGAATGTGCAAATTGGATATTCTGAAAGTGTGGTGCTCGTTTCGAATAATCCGTTACTATGTTCAAAAATTATGCCTAAGGCCTAATACAGGCGTGATTATCCGGCTATGCCTTCGGGAACTTTGATTAACCTGTTGTATTCTATTGTTATAAGCGGAATTATTTGATTGGCAAAATGAAGTGCGTTTTTCTTCTTGCGATTGAACTCGGGTTTCCGAACAAATGGGAAGAGCAAATCCGGCTGAGATGCACAAAATTGAGTGCATGTTGCACAATGTTTTGTGCACTTGATGGGGTGGAATTTAGGTGGGTTTTCATTTCTAGGAAATGACTGTTTCGTTTTTCCTTCGTTAGAGCCACGGAGGACAGGCCGCTCTACCCATCCTACTTCACTTGGTTTTGCAGGTAGGCGAAATTAAAGATTTCTCCCGCAGTTTATCCCTCGCGTCGCGGGAGTCGAAATGACAGGAGACATGATCGGCTATGATTGCGAAATACAGTCTGCTTCGCGGGAACGGTAGATTGTAAAACCCAGACGAAATGCCGCACCAGCCACTTTGCGCACGAAGCCAGGCTGTCATATCACCAGGTTCAATTCCTGAACTGCGCCTGCGGAACCATCCTCCTTAATATAGATTCCGGTTTCCTTCACTTCTCCCAGCAATTCGTTCTCTGCATTCTTGAGGGCAAAGGGTGTAGCGATTCTGCCTGTGTAGACAGCGCCGATCCCGACATCTTCCAGCTGGACCATCTGCTCATTCCCCTCAGGGTCCTTGCTCCAGACGCCGAGGTCTTTGAAGCCTGGATCGTTTTCGTCGACCCACCCGTTTCCGTCCTTATCCAGTCCTGCAAGCTCCAGGAAGCCATTCCCCAGACTCGGGCCGAACAATTCGCTCCCGTCGGTGATTCTTCCATCCCCGTTCTTGTCCATCGCCAGGAAGCCTTTGCCCGGACCAAGGGACGCCATTTGCTCCTCTACCCCATCCGAGTTGATATCAAAGGAGAAGGTGGCATCGGTCAGGATTGCGCTCCGGCCATTCAGGTTCACCACGAGCGGATCCATTTTCCGCGCATCGCCAAGCCGTATCGACGTATACTCAGTGGTTGAAAAAGAGTGCTCCATCTCCAGCTGCAGCTCAAATCGGATCTCCCTGCCTTCCTCGGTGAGAAGCACTCCGCGGGATACGAACTGGAGGCTCTGGGTTTCACTGTAATGTTCATATCGGTCATACGCCAAGCCGAAGCCGGCGGATGCAGGACCGTTTGTCGCCGGGCGGTCCTCCTGCGGCTCTTGCTCCCCCTGGCTGTGTACCGGTTCAAAGTCGCTTGACTCCAGGATCTTGATTTTTCTTCCTGTCAATCTCTCCAGGAGCAGCCGGATGATCTCGTTCCTGACATCCTTGCCCGCCAATTCCTCTCCCTCGCACTGAAGGGTTTCCTCACTCCGGCAGGAGGATGAAAGGGTCACCTTATCTTCTATCTGAAAGAAGGGCGATTCCTGCGCCGCCTCATTGGTGGAGGGATCGCCGTCTCCCACCCAGACACGCAGCGACTCCTGAAGCTCATACCGCTCTGCGGAAAGAACCTGAGACGCCATTTGGATTTGGGACTGCTGAACTCTCATGACCCTCTCCTTTCTTTCTCGGGACCCTTTCTTCGTATTCCCGAATGAGTTTTCGGGGATCAACTCCTGCTGAACCATTCATCGGCTGAACGGTTCCAACCCTTTAAGCAATTTTCGATTTCACGTGCTGCTGGACAACCCCGCATCCATCGAATAGTCTGTGTACGAAATGCAAAGAAGCGATGGACGCGACGCACCACACGAGTGTGTGAAAACTTCGTCCCCCGGGGGTGATAATGGCCAAACTCCAATATTCTGCAGAAGACGGTATTGCGTTGATCTCCATGGACGACGGCAAGGCGAATGCCATGAACTTTGACTTCTTCTCTGAGATGGGAGAGGCCCTTGACCGCGTCCAGAAAGAAGGTGTCAGGACGCTGATCATCACCGGCAGGCCGGGCTATTTTTCAGGTGGTCTGGATGTCCGGCTGCTCACGTCCCTTCCGCCGCAGGAGGTAAACAGGCTCGCCGATACCTTCGCCCGAGCCATGCTGCGGGTTTTTTCCTTGCCCATCCCGACCATTGCGGTCCTCAGCGGGCATGCCGTAGCGGGTGGCGCCATGCTGTCATTCGTGTGCGATCTCCGGTTTGTCGTTGAAGGTACTTACCGGATCCAGATGAACGAGTCGGTGATCGGCATACCTTTGCCGACATGGATGCTGATGATAGGCCGCGCGGTGATCCCGGCCCAATGGCTGGCTGAAGCATTTCTGCAGGGCAGGGCTTACGTCCCGGATGAAGCTCTCGGAAGAGGACTTGTTCACGGCCTGATCGGGAAGGATGAAGATCCTATTGCAAATGCAAAAAGTAGAACAGAGCATCTCAAAAGCGTGAATCTCCAGGCCTACCAGACCGGCAAGGCCCGGCTGCGCGATGCCGATGTTCGACAGGTGCTGGAGCTTCTCAAAGGCGAGCTGCCGTTCAGCAGCTTGTGAAGAGGTCCTCCACCGCTTTCCTGTATTCGGTAAGGAGCATCTGAAAGCCTCGGTGCTCCGTATCCGCTGAAAGGCTTTCTGCAAGAGTGCGGTAATACCACTCCTGCTGTTCTTTTCCTCTTCTGAATCTGCCCCACACCCCATTGCCGATTTCTTTCATCGAACCCTCGATCGTTCTCACATTGTGCAGTTTGTCGGCACAGACCACCATTTTCACCTCGAGAGGGGCCGTCTTGACCGACTCCACCGTGTGACTCTTTCGCTCTTCCCAGGGGAGAGATCTGTCGGGTTCAGATGCGGATTCCACTATGGATGCCACCGTTTCTCCAAATTCGCGCCGGATATCCTCCAAGGTCACGGAGGTATCCTCCACCGTATCATGGAGGATGCCGGCGATAATGACCTCTTCCGAACATCCTGCCCTTGCAAGGATGATCCCTACGGCAAAAGGATGGGTGATAAAGGGCAAATCCTCTGATTTCCGATTTTGATTTCGATGAGCCCTGGCAGCAACGTTGATCGCCCGGACGATCATCTCAGGAAGGATTTCGCGTATGACGGCTTCAGCCAAACTCTCCTCCATGATTTCGACGGATGCTCTTCCCTTTCGCCGGGCGGCTCAGGAGCCCGTTATATCTCCAGGATCTTCTTCGGCGTGCGATGCAGGCTCTCGCCCGGACCCTTTTCCGTGATCAGGTAGTTGTCGCAGGTCGTTGCCCAGATCCGATCGTCGACCACAAACGGGTGGACGGTCAGGTTCATGCCGGCCTGAATTTTCATCGGCTCGTCATCACGTATGGCCGGGCGTTCAACCAGGTCGTATCCCTGGCCATGGGCATAGAGACGCCTTTCAGGCTTGAACCCGTGGCGGGACAGGAACTCGTTATTGGCATCCCAGACCGTCTTGGGATCCGTTCCCGGCCTGAGCAATTTGAGGCTGACTTCCTGCGCCTCCACTGAAAGCGCATACGCCTCCTGCAACTGCTGCGGGGCTTTGCCCAGGCAGAACATGCGGCCGATCTCCGTATAAAAACCGGCAGGTCCATTGGTTTCTATCAACACGGCTACGCGATCCCCTTTGCGGATCATCCTGTTCTGAAAATGCCTGAACTGGTATCTGGCCGTGCTCTCGGGGGGCGCCGAGCTGACAAGGATCAACTGACGCTCGCTCCCGTTGCGCACAACCGAGTATTGGGCTTCAGCCAGCACCTCGAAGTCCCTCATGCCGGGCCTGATCGTCTTCCTGAGATGCTCCATGGCAGCGTCCTGAAGAGCGGCCGTTTTCCTGATCCACTCCTGCTCCTCCGGGCTCTTGATGACCTTGAACCGATCGATCTCTTCCGTGACGTCCACCCACTTGTGTCCAACCAATCGCTGGACAAGAAAATCATGAAAGGGCGCTGGAATGAACGAAAGCCCGACAAAGCCGACAGTGGCGTTTTTCTTTTTCGACAGGACCCCCGCTGCGAGCTCTGCATCCATGGTGTTCGTATAATGGATGGATGGAAAATAGGGCGCCGCCAGCCGGCTCTTTACCCCGCGAACGGCAAACGGAGGCGGAAAGGGTTCTCCCGGCGGTTTGGGCCCGCATGTGATGGTGGTCATTTCGTCATCCACCGGGAAGATGACGGTATACGGATAACTGTGTCGTGCGGAGAAATCGGAAAACCATTTTACATAACCGCCCAGGAACTCTTCGTCGTTCCGCATGATCAGGAAATCGATGCCGCGCTCGCGCATCATCTCTCTGGCCGCCTTCCAGCGGCGCTCCAGTTCTTTTGTGGAAATACAGGCAGTCAGCCTCTCCCTTGGATCTTCCATGTTTCCTCCTGTCCTGTTACTCGGCAGTGACAGCCACAAGATCATGGCCGTACTACCGGAATTGCGCAACCCAGATGCTCCGGCAGAATAATGCAAGGGGCACGGCCGGACAAGCGAATTCGTCCACTCCGGCGGACCGTTTTTCAGCAACCGCGCCACCCGGTTTCCGTTGACTTGCCCTCCCCCTTATTTTAGCATTGCACCGCATTTGGAGACATATCGATGAACAATTGTAAACCTTTACTGGAGGATCATCCATGAGACGTTTTCATATTGCGATTCACCTGCTCGTCTTCATCATGATTTCTGTTTTCGCTGCACAGACCGCCCATGCACAGGCTTATCCGAATCGTCCTATCCAGCTCATCATCGCCATCCCCGCAGGCGGCGGCGGTGATGTAAATGCCCGTCTCATCATCGATGAGATTGCAAAGAACGTCGGCACCCAGGTCATTCCCACGAACAAACCCGGCGCCTCCGACACGGTCGGAACAGACGCCCTGGCCAAGAGCAAGAACGACGGGTACACCATCGGCTATACCAGCGGCGCTGCCATGGTCTACTTCCGGCTGACCAATCCGGATGCGGTTCACTACGATCCCATTAAGGATTTCGACCCGCTGGGCCTTCACACCTTTTTCCCGCTTTCGGTTGCCGTTCAGGCCGATTCCCCCTGGAAAACCTTTAAGGAGTTCGTGGAATACGCAAAACAAAATCCCGGAAAGCTCCGCGTCAGCACTGCAGGTGTGGGAAGCGCGGCGAATTTCAACGTTCAGATCACGCAGTCCCTCACAGGCGCTCAATTCACCCACGTTCCCTTCAAAGGCGGCGAGGCGGTCGTAACCGCGCTGCTGGGGGGGCACGTTGAGGTGAGCTTCGATATCGTGGGCAAATTCCTGCCCCATGTAGAGGCTGGAAAGCTCAGGATTTTGCTGGCCAGCACGAAAACGCCCGTGCTCAAGGATGTTCCCACTTTGAAGGAATTGGGCTACCCGCGAGATCTGCTCTCTGGATGGCATGGACTGTTTGCCCCGGCAGGAATTTCTGCAGAGGCGAAGAAGGTTCTCCTTCCGGCTGTCGAGAAGGCGATCAAGAGCCCTGATGCCAAGGCGAAGATTGAAAAGATTGGGTATGTGGTGAACTACAAGGACCCCGAGGATTTCAAGAAACTCATTAATGATGATTTCGCGACTGCAAAGGAAATCGCCGCCAAGCTTAATCTGGGCAAGTGAAGTTGATCAGTTAGTTTCGACCCGTTCGCCCTGGGTATCGAAGGGCGACGGGAATTTCGGGATTCGATACCTCAGCACGAACGGAACTCTCCAGGTTGTTTTCTTTGCGTCCGAGGAAAAGAAGCGAATGGGAAAGGCGGACAGGGTAAGCGGCATCTTCTGGCTCATCTTTTCTGTTGCCGTAATGGCGGCATCCTACCGTTTGGGGCTGGGCTCTTTGCGAAGGCCCGGCCCCGGCTTCTTCTTTTTCTGGGCCGGTTTATTCATGGCGATCCTGGCGCTGATCGTCTTTGTTCAGGCTTTGGCAAAAAGGAGGAGGGAGAGTGCACCCGAATACCTTTTTCGAGGAAGGAACATCCTCAAGATCGTTCTGGTGCTGGCCTCAGTCTTCCTTTACGCCCTTTTCATAGAGCAGCTGGGATTCCTGGCGGTCACTTTTCTGCTTTTCATTTTCCTCCTGGGCTTTATGGAGAAGAAGGGATTCTTTTTTGCTGTTCTGACGAGTCTGCTGGTCACGGCTTCGGCATACATGATCTTCAAGGTTCTTTTGAAATCCCAGCTCCCGATGGGCTGGTTGGGATTTTGAGTTCAATAACGACTCGGTAGCGGCTGCATGGACGTACTCAATAATGTTCTCTATGGTTTTCAAGTTGCCCTTCAGCCGATAAATCTCCTCTACTGCTTTATGGGGACATTGGTCGGAACCCTGGTCGGCGTTCTTCCCGGCCTTGGACCTCCGGCAGCCATCGCCCTTCTGCTTCCCACCACCTTTCACACCAACCCGGTCTCCGCAACAATCATGCTGGCCGGCATATATTATGGCGCCATGTACGGCGGTTCCACCACCTCTATCCTCGTGAACATCCCGGGTGAGGCGGCGGCGGTCGTCACCTGCCTCGACGGACACAAAATGGCCCTTCAAGGGAGGGCCGGCCCTGCACTCGGTATAGCCGCCTTCGGCTCCTTCATTGCCGGGACTTTCGGTGTGATCGCCTTGACACTCCTTGGCCCCCTCTTGTCCGGAGTGGCCCTGAAATTCGGACCGCCGGAGTACTTTTCCCTTATGATCGTCGGCATTACGGTCCTGACTTACCTCAGCAGCGGCTCCATGATCAAAGCATTGATTTCGGCAACGGCCGGCCTCGTCCTGGGCGGGGTCGGCATGGACGCCATAAGCGGGAAATATCGTTTCACGGGGGGACTCCAGATCCTGGCCGACGGGGTCGGGCTCGTGCCAATGGTAATGGGGCTTTTCGGTATCGCCGAGGTGCTTCAAAACCTGGAGAAGGAATTCAAGAGAGAGGTTGTAAAGGCGGAGTTCAAACGGCTCCTGCCCAGCGCCAAAGACTGGAGAGATGCCATCGGCGCAATTCTGCGCGGAACCGGCTTGGGATTTTTCATGGGGCTGATCCCGGGCGGGGGGGCGATTGTCGCATCTTTTGCCTCGTATGCGATTGAGAAGAAGATCTCAAAACACCCGGAACAATTCGGCCACGGAGCCATTCAGGGTGTCGCGGCCCCGGAAGCGGCCAACAACTCCGCGGCAAGCGGCAACTTCATCCCCCTTCTTACCCTCGGCATCCCATGCAATGCTGTCATGGCCATCCTGCTGGGTGCTCTGATGATCCATGGCCTCCAGCCCGGACCTCTCCTCATGACCAAAGCGCCGGATGTCTTCTGGGGAACCATCGTGAGCATGTATCTCGGGAATGCCATGCTTCTCGTGCTCAACCTCCCCCTTATCGGCCTATGGGTAAAGGTCCTCAAGGTTCCCTATTTTCTGCTTTATCCGCTGATCCTTCTCTTTTGCGTGATAGGCGCTTACAGCATAGCGAATAACGCAGGGGATGTTGTGCTGATGCTGATCTTCGGCGTTGTGGGGTATCTCATGAGGAGATTCCAATACGACGCGGCCCCTCTGGTCCTCGCGGCAGTGCTCGGGCCCATGCTCGAAGAGGCCTTCCGCCAGTCCCTCATGCTTTCCCAGGGAGAATTCTCCATTTTTGTCTCCCGTCCCATCTCGGTCGGCTTTCTCATTGTAGCCGCACTCCTTTTCATCATTCCCGTGATCACCCAGCGCAAAAAGCTAGCGGCCCTGAAGGAATAGGTAGTCGAAACAATCATAGCCACTGCGCTGAGTGCATGATAAAATCCTTGTTTTTTAAAGAATCACTTTTTCATTGGGCGGGTGACAAGATTAGACATGCGAATCTGGAGTCTACATCCGAAGTACCTGGACGGTCGCGGACTCGTTGCTTTGTGGCGGGAAGCTCTTCTTGCCCAGGCCGTGCTTAAGGGAGAAACGAAAGGGTATGTTCACCACCCTCAGCTTGTGCGTTTTCGTACCGGGTCGCAATCCGTCGGGTTCATTGCGGAGTATCTGAGGACCGTTCACAAGGAGGCGTTGAACCGGGGCTACCGTTTTGCGGCCGAAAAGATCAGCAGCTTGCGAGCACCGAGCTTTCTCACTGTCACCTGCGGACAGATCGAGTTCGAATGGCAGCACCTGATGAAAAAGCTGGCAAAGCGCGATCCGAAATGGCTGTCTCGCATACAGGAAATGGAGCCTCCAAACCCGCACCCGCTCTTCCGGGTTGTAAGCGGCAGTGTTGCCCATTGGGAAAAAGGCGCGTCAGCGACCAGGGACATATAACAAAAAGAACCCAGGATGTCTCCAGCGTCCAGCGAGCGACTGCAGAGCATTGAAGACAATCTCTGGACGAGCAGGCACCTCATGCACTCAGGACGGACGAATGAACCATACAAAGAGTAAGCCTTACATGAATTCTGAGGAACTCCATACCCGATGCTGCGGCCCGACGAAAGGAGAGGATTGACATGAAAAAATCGTTTGGCGCCAAAACACTCATTTTTCCTGCGCCGGTCTGGTGCGTGGGATCGTACGACGCCAATGGGAATCCCAACGTGATGACCATCGCCTGGGGCGGCATCTGTTGTTCCCAGCCGCCCTGTGTGACCATATCTCTCCGCAAGGCTACCTATACCTATGGCAATATCATGGCGAGACAGGCGTATACATTGAGCGTTCCATCCGTCAACTATGTTCAAGCTGCCGATTATTTTGGAATGGTATCCGGGCGCAAGGCCAATAAATTCCAGGAAACCGGCCTTACGCCGGTCACATCCGAACTGGTGGACGCCCCTTACGTGGGGGAATTTCCGATGATCCTGGAATGCAGGGTGATTCATCACTACGAGATCGGTCTGCACACCCATTTTGTCGGCGAGATCCTGGATGTCAAAGTGGATGAAGCTGTGTTAGATGTTGATGGTGTGCCGGATATCGAAAAGCTCCGTCCATTTGTCTACAGCCCCGAAGCTCAACGATATCATGGTATCGGATCATTTGTAGGAAAGGCTTTCGAGGTCGGCAGATCGTGATCAGCCATGCCGTGTGGGCTCTGTGGAAGAAAGTAATCAGTGGATGTGAAGAGCCGTCAGTTGCTGGTTTTCAATTCGAAAGTCGCGTGAGGGTTGGAGGATGAAGTGACGGTGAAAGGGACATTGCTTGAAGGCATACCGGTTCAATTGCCGGAAGAACTCCTTGAAACAATCTGCTCATCGGGGAGTGTGAAGATAGAGCGGATAGTTTCACGGGGACACGCTTCGCCTGAAGGGTTTTGGTACGATCAGGAAAGGAGTGAGTTTGTTCTGGTTGTGCGGGGGAGTGCAGGGCTGAAGATCGAGAACGAAGAGGATATCGCGGTCCTGAAGGCGGGTGATTACCTGAACATCGGCGCTCATGTGAAACACCGGGTCGAGTGGACCGATCCCGCATGTGAAACGATCTGGCTGGCAGTCTATTATTGAAGAGATATCGGCTGATAAGAGTGGAGCACTTATTACGGAGTGCAGAAAAAAGTTTCTATTTATCTCGCAAAGCCCACAGAGCGTGTTGGTACTCGATCGACGGCAGAACCGAAATGTCGCTTATAGCTCTTGCCCCCGAAGGGTGAAGTTTGTCCTGTTTTTTGAAAAAAAACAGGACAAGTTGGCACTCTCCAGAACTCTGTGCCCTCAAGCGAAGCGGGCGAGAGACGCTCTTTGTGAAACAAGCAAGCAATTATGTGCTCCGCTCAATAATACGAATTGACAATTTCCTGCTTACGAAAGGAGCGTGAAAATGACTCGAATTGTAAGGATCGTCGGTGTTTTGGCTGCGGTTTGGTTGATGGGCGAAATGGCGCACGCCGCCCCGGGTGACGTCGGATCGTCTTCTAATTGGTCCGGCCCGTATATCGGGGCTTTTGCAGGCTATTCCTGGGTTGACTTGGATTACTCTGAACCGGATTTTCCCGGAAGCGAGCGCAACCCGACTATCAACGGCGTCACCGGCGGCGCTTTCCTGGGCTACAATCATCGGTTTGAACGGATCCTGCTGGGCATCGAGGCCGATGTAGGCCTGGGTGATCTCGACGAGGGTCGCGACGAGACCGCGTGGAATAATTACTCGGCGTTCGACATCGATTGGAACGCGCATTTTCGTGCGAGACTAGGCTTTGTTTCCGGCTCAACGCTGATCTATATCGCCGGCGGCCTGGCGTTTGCCAAAGTGACGGTCGATGATACGGACCCGGGCTGGGGCGAAGACGACGCCACCCATGTCGGCTGGACGGCAGGCGCCGGCGTCGAGCATGCCTTCACCAGGAATCTGCGGGCACGCATTGAATATCTCTATGACGATTACGGCAAAGAGGACTATTCAATAGATGGTTTTTTCACGTACAGGTCGGATGTCGATTTGACTGCGAACACTGTTCGCGTCGGCTTGTCCTATCAGTTTTAGTCTTATCAACAGGAAGAGACACAAGATCCTGCCCCGACATCCGGGGTGGGACATAACGAGGTAAGCACCTGTGCACACATCACTCGAAGATATCGAGTCGGCTTGCCGTATCGTCTATTCGAATATGCAGGCGACACCGCAATATTGCTGGCCCCTGCTCTGCGAACGGTTGGGTACGGAAGTGTGGGTCAAGCACGAGAACCACACGGTTGTCGGCGCGTTCAAAATCCGCGGAGGACTGGTCTATTTCGATCACCTGTCCAAATCTGCCGGGATGGTCCAAGGCGTGATCAGTGCGACCCGTGGAAACCATGGCCAGTCGGTTGGATACGGTGCCCGCCGCTACGGGATTCGGGCTACTGTAGTCGTGCCCCATGGCAATAGTGTTGAAAAAAATGATGCCATGCGCGCGCTCGGCGTGGAGTTGATCGAGCACGGCGATGACTTCCAGGCGGCCCGCGAGCACGCAGAGAGCCTCGCCGGCAAGAGGTCGCTGCACATGGTGCCGTCGTTTCACCCGCTGCTGATAGCGGGTGTGGCCACGTACAGCCTGGAGCTGCTGAGGGCCGTCAGGGATGTCGATATCGTCTATGTGCCCATCGGGCTCGGCTCAGGCATCTGCGGAATGCTCGCTGCAAGGGACGCGCTGGGTGTAAAAGCCGAGATCGTCGGAGTGGTATCTTCTCATGCCCCGGCCTATGCTGAATCCTTCAGCGCCGGACGGTCGATCGATTCCCCTGTCACCACAAGACTTGCCGACGGCATTGCCTGCCGCACGCCGGAGCCTGCCGCTCTGGACCTTATCTTGAAAGGCGTAGAACGGATTGTTCAGGTCACGGATGACGAGGTGGCAGCGGCAATGCGCATGCTGTTCGAATGCACTCACAACGCGAGCGAAGGCGCGGGTGCTGCTGCAGTTGCAGCAGCGGCAAAGGAAAAATCCCTGATTGCCGGCCGCAAAGTGGCCGTTGTCCTGTCGGGCGGCAACGTCGACCGGGAGGTTTTTGCCTCCGTTCTCGGCAGCCGATGATTCCGGAAGAATATTGCATTCCATCTCTCAAAAGGGTATGAGGGCTTGTCTCTCTTTCTCAAGTAGTAACCTTAAGCATGATCAAGAAACGAAACATCCTTACTGTATTGGTTTTTGCCTGCTTTTTGCTTTTCTCCCGCAGCGTTTTGGCAGAAACCGTTGCCCTTCCGCTTTCCCTCGATTCTCAACTGCTCAGATCCATGATCATCAAAGCCGCCTACACAGACGAGGGAAGGACTGCCGTTTTGGCCGGACATCGGGGGGGCTGCAAGTCCATTGTCCTCTCTGAGCCGAGATACGTCATCCGGGATAACAGCCTCGTCTTTGAAACGAGGGTCTTCATCCAGGCGGGATTCAGCATCGGCGAGACCTGTATCCTGCCCACCTCATGGGAAGGATATGTTGCTCTCACCCAGGTTCCTGTCATAGACGACCGATGGGTCCTCTCTTTCAGGACGATCGAATCCGAGGTCTACAACCAGGACCATGAGCCTGCCCGTGTCATGGGTTTTTTCTGGAACTTGATCAAATCGCATGTCTTCGAATACCTGAGCCAGATCACGATCAATCTTGCTCCCCCTGTGGAAGACCTCCGGCTATTCACCAGGGACGTGTTTCCTGCAGCATTGCAGGAAAATGCCCGGAGAATCCTGGACAGCTTCAGGCCCGGAAAAGTGGAAACGCGTGAGGAGAGCATCACAGTCGAAATCCTGGCGGAAGTCGGTCAAGAGGAGAGAGAAGGAAAATCCGACGAAGAGGTCCTCGAGCAGGAAGAGGTGGATAGATTCATTACCCTGTGGGAGACATGGGACGCGTATTTTGTGCAGATGATCACCGCTCTCCCGAGAGAAAAATTGAGTGCCGGTGAAAGGGAGCTTATCCTGGATGTGCTCCTTGATGCCAGGCACGGCTTCGAGGATGAGCTTCTTGAGTCAGGAGGAAAAACCGATTTTGTCAGGAAGCAATTTATAGAGGCGTGGGGCCGCCTCTCGCCGATTTTCAGAAAAAGGATGAGCGACGATCCTGCCCGGCCTGTTCTCGACTATCTTGCCTTTTTCACGGCCTCCGATGCCCTTGTTGCGCTGGACAAACTAGGGCCTGGGCTGGGAATCGAGATCAGCCGAAACGGCTTGATACATCTGGCCCGCCTCATCAGCAGCAAAGATATTACCGATCTTCCATACGCGTTTGTGGTGGATGAGGATCTGAGGTCCATCCTTGGGCTTGGCGATCCACTTCCCCTTACCGAGCCTTCTTTTGACGGGGAATCCATCGAGATCGCCCCGGAAGAGTTCAAGCCCGAGGAAAAGGAGTGGCTCCTGCACGTGAAGGGTTTCTTCATCGCCACGGCCTGGGCCGGAACCGATCCAAAGCAAGCCTTCCGTGACCGTATTACCCCCTGGCTGGTCCCAAAAGGCGATGTCATGGCCTATCTCAATAGGGTCAAACTCCTCTTGAACGAAGCCTCAACCAAGGTTTTTTCCAAAACCGATCTGGACAGGGGGCTCAGCGAGTTCTACAATCTCCTCGTTCTTTCCACCGCATGGCAGGAAACCTGCTTCCGACAATTCGTGATAGAGAGAGGCAAGGCGACGTACCTGCGGTCGTATAACCACACGTCTGTAGGGATCATGCAGATCAACGAACGCGTGTGGCGAGGCATCTATGATCTGAACCACCTGCGCTGGGATATCGTATACAACGCCACGGCCGGTTGCGAGATCCTCAGTTTATATCTGAAGAAATATGGTCTGCCGGATACAGAGAAGACAGGATCGGGAAAGCCGCCCGATCATGAGACCCTTGCCAGATCGGTCTATGCCGTGTACAGCGGGGGTCCGGGTCATTTGCGGAAATGGAAAGACGCTCTGGCCAAAGGACGGCCCGGCGTCATCGACAAATTGTTCCTGGAAAAGTATCGATGGGTCTGCAGCAGCCAATGGGAACAAATAGGGGGATGTTTGTGATCAGGATGAGATCATGAAAGAGAATTCGGAGATCTGGTGATGAAGTGCCTTAAATGCGGATCCGAGAACCATGCGGAGGCAAAGTTGTGCGGAGAATGCGGGTCCGGCCTGGAGAGCCGTTGTCCAGGCTGCGGGAATGGTTATCCGGTTCATTTCAAGTTCTGCAGCGAATGTGGCCATAAGCTGCAGACATCCGCTGAATCCGCTTCGATCGATTATTCCCAACCTCAATCTTATACCCCAAAGTTCCTTGCTGAAAAGATCCTGACCCAGCGCTCCTCCATCGAGGGTGAGCGGAAGGTCCTGACCGTCATGTTCACTGACGTGGCGAACTTCACGCCGCTCTCCGAGCGGGTCGGCCCCGAGGTCGTCCACCAGATCATGGACGGGTGCTTTCGCATTCTGCTTGAGGAAACCCATCGGTACGAAGGGACCATCAACCAGTTCACCGGCGACGGCGTCATGGCGCTCTTTGGTGCCCCGGTAGCCCACGAAGACCATGCTGTTAGGGCCTGCCATGCGGCCCTGGCCATCCAGAAGGCGCTCAAACCCTTCGGCGAGGATCTGAAGAGGAGGTACGGCGTGGATTTCAGGATGCGCGTCGGCCTCAACTCCGGGCCGGTCATAGTAGGGGCGATAGGAGACGACCTGCGGATGGACTACACGGCCGTGGGGGACACTACCAACCTGGCCGCACGCATGGAACAAATGGCCGAGCCCGGAAAGATCCTCCTCACGGCCAGCACCTGCCGGCTCGCGAGGGATTTCTTCGAATTTCAGGAGCTCGGAAAGAAGAAGGTCAAGGGGAAGCAGGAGGAACAGGAGATCTTCGAGCTCATCCGGGTCGGGGACTTCTCTTCCCGGCTCGACGCAGCCGCGGCCAGGGGGCTCACCCCCTTCATCGGCCGGGAGCAGGCTGTCGGGGAGCTGATGAGGGGCTTCGAGAAGGTGCGGAGCGGCGCCGGCCAGGTGCTCGGGATTGTGGGGGAGGCGGGGGTCGGGAAGTCCAGGCTGCTCCTCGAATTCCGAGGCCGCCTCCCAATGGGGGAGTACTGCTACCTCGAAGGCCGATGCATCCGCTTCGGCCACGCCATGGCCTATCTTCCCATCCGGGAGATCGTCCGCTCCTATTTCGGGATCGTGGAAGGCGAGCCCGACGGAACCCGCACGGAAAAGATTGCAGGTGGATTGTCAAGCCTGGACGAAGAGCTCCGGCCTTCCCTGATCCCTTTGCAGGAGCTGCTGGGCATCAAGGTTGAGGACCCCTCGTGGCTCGCCTTGGAGCCCCGAGAGAAGAGGGAAAGGATCTTCAGGTCCGCCGGGGACCTGCTTCAGGGGGAGAGCCGGTCGAGACCCTTGGTGATCGCGGTCGAGGACCTCCACTGGATCGACAAGAGCTCCGAGGAATTTCTGGACTACTTCATGGGCTACCTCAAAGGCGTGAGGATCCTGCTCCTGCTCCTTTATAGGCCGGAATACCACCACGACTGGGGGAAGAACCCCTTCTTCCGGCGAGTCAGCACAGACCAGCTTCCCTCCGAGAGCGGCGCCGCACTAGTCAGCGCCCTCCTGAAGGGGGGGGAAGTCGTGCCCGAACTGGCCGACCTCATATACAGCCGCTCGGGCGGAAATCCGCTCTTCATGGAAGAGCTCACCAGGACGCTCCTCGAAAGCGGCGCCGTCCGCCGGGTAGACCATCGCTACACCCTCGCAGACCGCTCTTTCGCCAAGCAGGTGCCGGAGACGGTCCAGGGGATCATCGCGGCCAGGATGGACCGGCTCTCCGACAGTCTCAAGGTGACTCTCCAGGCTGCCTCCGTTATCGGCCGGGAATTCGAGGTTGACCTCCTGGGCTGCGTTAACAGGCGCGGGCAGGAGCTGATATCGGGCCTCTCCGAGCTTCAGGGGCTTGAGTTCGTCCATATGAAGAGCGGTTCCCCGGAGCCGGCATACTTTTTCAAGCACGCGCTGACCCAGGAGGTGGCGTACAACAGCCTCCTGATCGCAAAGCGAAAGGAGATCCACCAGAGGATCGGGGATGCCATCGAGGAGCTCTACCCCAACAGGCTGGAGGAGTTCTACGAAGTGCTTGCCGCCCACTACTCCAAGGGGCAAAGCCTGGAAAAAGCCGCAAGGTACATAAGGCTTTCAGCTGAGAAGGCGTTGAAGAGCAATTCGCTCTGGGTGGCTCTTCGTCTTTACAAGGAGTTGCTCGCGCTGCTCGATCAGGAGCATGAGGCGGATGAGCGAAAAAAAGAGAAGATCGAAGTCCTTGTCTCCATGATCCCCATTCTGAGGGGTCTGGGATTTCCTGAAGATCCGGCCGACATCCTCCAGGAGGGGGCACGACTCTGCAAAGGGGTTCAGGATAAACGGAGCATGGCCGTCATACATGCCTATGCGGCTATGGCCTTCACCTACAGGGGGGACGCGGCGCTTGGAGTGGATTACCTGGAGCAGACCTATCTCAGGGCTGTAACATCACAAGAGTTTGATATCATTAAGGAAGTTGTAGTTGGCCTCATTCCGAACTATGTCCTGCGCGGAGAATTCCGCAAGGTTGTGGATGTGGCCTCCAACGTTTTTCACCTATTCGAAAAAGCCCATCCTACGTCCAAGGACTTCGGCATGCCCGTTGATCTTCATGTTACTCTCCTCCTCAACCGTGGATCCGCAATGGGATTCCTGGGGGATTTTGAACATGGCGAGGAAGAGTGCAGGAAGGCGGTCTCCATTTCCAGTAACATCGGCCGCGCTTTCAGCATCGGCGACGCGGAGCTTTCTTATGGAACCCTTCTGACCCAATGGGGAAGAACCGGCCAGGCGACAGCCCATCTCCAGAAAAGCATTGAGAATTACGAGAAATCCCAGGGGACCATCTGGCTGCCTACTGCTTGGAGCTACCTGGGGCTGGCCCACAGCTTTGAAGGCGATGGTTCCAGGGCGCTCGAGTGTCTGGAGAATGCATTGCGAATGCAGGTTGAGAGCGGCCTCCCCTCCCTTCTCTCCCTCCACCACTGCAACATGAGCTCAGTGCATCTGGAGTTGGGGGATTCTGATAAGGCGCTATTTCACGCAGGAGAAGCGATAAGACTCGCAGAGGCAAACGATGGGAAACATCACGAGGCGCTCTCTCTTATATACCTGGGATTGGCGGAATGGAGAATCCGGAGGATCCCGAATCAGGAAGCGGAAGAAAGGCTGGGAAAGGCGATCGAAAAGCTCAAGGGCCTTGGATTGAAACCGTGGGAGGCCCAGGGAAACCTCCACCTCGGTGCTCTCCTTGCCGAGTCAGGGGAGCCTGAGAAGGCCAGGCAAAGGATCGGAACTGCCGAAAGCATGTTTCTGGAGATGGGGATGGATCACTGGACCGCAAGGGCGCGGAGCGCCTTGAAACGAATCTAGTGTAGTGTCTCACTGATAACTTGTCATCTCTACCCCCGCGACTCGCGCGGATAAACTCCGGGAGAGATCTTTAACTCATGCAAAAGCAGGATTTCTCACCCCGTTCGAAATGGCATCATATTCAGCCGATCCCTGAGACACTACAATGCTATGAAATAGCAGGAGGCGCACATGATTCATAAACAAGAAAAACGGTTCTCCCATGACGCGATCAAACTGATGGTTCGGCAATCGCACTTGCGGTCGCAGCAGAGGCAGGATGCCCTTTATAACCAGGACGTCCTACAGGCCCTCCATGATGTGACCGGTCTGCCTCTTTCAGAACTGGCGGAAATAGGGCTCCGCGTTGAGGGGGAGAAAGACCCGGCGTTTTTTTCGGTCAAACAGCAGGCCATGTTGGCAACTGGGTTCCTGATCGGCATCACCGCTATTTTATTCTTCGCAACCCGCCTGTTGTGGTAAAGACCTTGTATCCGCGCATTACCACACTGCTTCTGAAGATATCAGACAGTCTCCCTATATTCTCCTCCGTTGATAATCATTAAGATAAGCGGAAAAACGGGTCCCTTTCCCTTCAGAACTCCTGGTGTGGAATAGAGAGATCCGAAAAAAGGAGGAATTCACTGTGGACGAGCATGAACAGAGGCTAGTATGGGTGAAGGACAAGGCGGGCAACGAGTATGTATGCCGCGTCATGGACCTGAAGGACCCCAGCCGCGTCTCCGATGACGATCTCAGAAACTGCGTTGATGATGCCTCCAGAGCCATCAACGTCGGAGACTGACGAACTGGTTTTTTCTTTGAAAATTGGATGCGGCCCTTCGACTCTCCTGCTCGAAGGGCTTTTTTGCCTCTTCCTCAATTCCCAAATCCGAATATCGAATACCGAAATTCGAAACAAACCCGAAAACCCAAATTCTCAAATGATCTAAACCCCAACCGTTCATTTGAGTGGATCGTTTTGTTTGGGGCTTTTCGATTTCTGGGTATCTGAACTTGTTTCGGATTTCGTGCTTTGGATTTCTAGATTATTCCTGGGTGTGTCACCAAGTTATGGGGAATGTTTCACGTGAAACATCCAGCCGATGAATGGTTGTCAATCCTGATTCGACACTCCAGCGCCCGCCCTCAGTCTGATCCTCAGTCTGATCTTTACCCACACTTGACACAGTGGGAAGTGGGAGGGCTGGAGCCAGGGCTCGGGGTGGTCTTCGGAGAAGAGGTCACGTCCCCTGCCGGGGCTCTCTTGAACGTTTTTGCTTTCCTCAAGAAGGAGTTTGTGCTAACAGCACCCAAAACGGGAAGCGAGGCGGTTCGCAGCCGCCCCTTCCGCTATCGCCCTCCAAGTAGCGGAGTTCAAAGGAAATCAACTTCTTCATGGGACATGTGATCGCCGTTGTCAACCAGAAGGGTGGCGTGGGCAAGACCACGACTGCCGTAAACCTCTCCGCCTCCCTGGCGGTGGCGGAAAAAAAATGCCTTCTGGTGGATTGCGATCCCCAGGGAAATGCCACCACCGGACTGGGGCTTAACCGAACGGAACTCGAAAAGGGCGTCTACGATCTCCTAATCGCGTCTATTCCGCTCGAAGAGGCGGTCACCACAACAGGGCTTCCCGGTCTCGATCTCCTGCCCGCCACACCGAACCTCATCGGGGCGGAGGTGGAGATCGTCTCAATGGCCGAAAGGGAGTATCTGCTCAAGAAAGGGCTCGCGCCAAGCAGGCGTGGCTACGACTTCATCCTGCTCGACTGCCCTCCTTCTCTGGGTTTTCTGACTATCAATGCCCTTGCTGCCTCGGATTCCGTGCTCGTCCCCCTCCAGTGCGAATATTACGCTCTAGAGGGGATCACGCAGCTTCTGAAGACGATCAAAGCCGTGAAACAGGGACTCAATCCGTCGCTACACATCGCGGGGATCCTGCTGACCATGTTCGACTCCCGCAACAATCTCTCCCTGCAGGTTGCGGAGGAGGCCCGCACCCACTTTGGGGATACGGTGTTCAGGACCATAATACCCCGCAACGTTCGTTTGAGTGAATCTCCCAGCCATGGGAAACCGGCCATTCTCTACGATATCAAATCGACCGGGGCGCAAAGCTATCTTGCCCTGGCAAAAGAACTCATATCAAGGGGATCAACAGATCATGGTTAAGCACAAAGCCCTTGGAAAAGGACTCTCAGCGCTCATTCCCGAGGGAGTGGATATCGGGCGCGAGGAGAACGAGTATTTTCAGTGTCCCGTTGAGTCGATCGAGCCGAATCCCTATCAGCCTCGCCAGAAATTCGTCGAGCAGGAAATCCAGGAGCTCGCGGATTCCATACGGGAAAACGGCATTCTGACCCCCCTTCTTGTCAGCCGGTTCGAGCACGGGTATCGTCTCATCGCCGGAGAAAGACGCTGGCGCGCAGCGCAGAAGGCCGGTCTCAAGCGCGTTCCCGTGGTAGTCAGGGAGACCACGCCTGTCGAGAGCCTCGAATTGGCCCTCGTTGAGAATATCCATCGGAGCGACCTGAACCCGCTTGAGGAGGCTCTGGCCTACAGCCGGTGGCTGGAAGACACTCACAACACCCAGGACGCCCTTGCAAAAAGACTGGGCAAGGATCGCTCGACCATCACAAACATGCTCAGGCTCCTGAAGCTTCCCAGGTCTATACAGGAAGACCTGCTACAGGACCGGCTGAGCATGGGGCATGCTCGGGTCCTTGCCGGTCTCAAAACGGAAGGCGAGCAGATGCGGCTGAGGGACCTGATTCTCAAAAAAGGTCTTTCCGTTCGCCAGGCAGAGGCACGTCTCAAGAAGACCAGGGATGTCCAAACCCCTAAATCGGAAGACCCCGAGAAAGCATTTTATATGCGAACGCTCTCGGAGGATTTGAAGAGATCGCTCGGCACCAAGGTGGAGATCCGAAGCAAGGGCGGCAAGGGATCCGTCATCATCCATTTCTATTCCGACGAGGAACTGGGACGTTTGCTGGAACGGCTGTCTTAAAAGACGCATAGCGCAAAGAGCAAAGACGAGATCCAGGCGTTACACTGTCTTCTTATCTGGACTCCGGCTGGTGACGGAAAGGTAGCATCAAGCATCGACTGACTGTCCCGCAGGTCCCTGATACCCCCACAATTCCCCTCGTACCTGTAAAACTTCTACACTCTGCCCTATCCCCTTTGCGCTTTGGGTTCTCTTCCTGTTCGCTATGCGGTTCTATTCGCTTTGCGCTATGCTCTATGCGCTACGCGGTTCTCTTTCTCTCCCTCCACTTCCTTTCCGTACCCGAAAGAAGGCGGTGCAGATTATCCTTATGTTTCAGGCAAATGAGACCGGCTGCAACAAGAGAGGCCGCTATCATCATCCCGGGTCTCGCGAAAACAGCAAGGAAAACCGGCAGGCTGAATGAAGCCAGGATGGAACCGAGAGAAATAAAGTCCCACAGGTAGACTGTTATGAGGAAGACACAAAGGGCAAGGATGGTCGCAGGTGGAGAGACTGCCATAAAGAAGCCGAGCGCCGTGGCGACTCCCTTTCCACCGTGAAAACCGAGAAAGGGAGTAAACTGATGTCCAAGCAGGGCGCAGAGTCCCACAAGAGAAAGTCCAAGGGGGGATTCCGGGTACATGAACCGAAATGCCAGCGCAGGCACGAGCCCCTTGCTCAAATCGAGTATCAGGGTGAGAACGCCCCATTTCATGCCGATTTCCCTGGCCACATTGGTCGCGCCGATATTCCTGCTTCCTCTTCTGGTGATGTCTGTCTGGGCGACACGCCTGCTGATGATGCGGCCGAAGGGTATCGACCCCAGGATATAAGCGGATGCGAAGAGCGGAAGCCAGTAGTGGTTCCATGTCCATGTGTCTGCCGACATAAACTCAAACCCCACACTTGAGACTCACGGTGGCGGAGCCTCTGTTGTCAGCCCGGTAAAAAGAGTGTAGTATACCACATTACTCAATCAGCGTAATCTGCGCAATCCAAGGTTCTGCGTTAACGGATCGGAGTGACTTCATGGTTGTGATGGTCATGGACGGGCAGGGAGGCGGCATCGGCGCAGTCATCATCAAGAGTCTGCGGGAACAGCTGACTCGGGATTATGAAATCCTTGCGCTCGGTACCAATTCTTCAGCCACCGCCAGAATGATGAAAGCAGGGGCCAATCGTGGGGCCACAGGGGAGAACGCCATTGTTCGGGCAAGCCTGTGCGCAAATATCATCGTCGGACCCCTGGCCATAATCATGCCCAATTCCATGATGGGGGAAGTGACCACTCCGATGGCGGAGGCGGTCAGCTCCTGTGAAGCCAGGAAAATCCTGATACCCCTCTCACAGGAAAAGGTAACGCTTGCCGGTTTTACCGGAGAGCCCCTGCCTCACCTGGTAAATCACGCAGTACAACGAGTTAAGGAGTTGATAAACGATGTGTGAAGCAGCCGCTTTTTTACTGAAGGATCAAAAAGAGGAACTCCTCCTGGAGTCCGTGGAAGTGATCGAGACAGGAGAAAACGATGTAACCCTCGTCAACATCTTCGGTGAACGGAAGGTCATCAGGGCGAAGATCAAGTCGTTCTCTCTGGTTGATCATAAAATCGTGCTTGAACCCATGTGACGGACTGCCGACCGGTGAACGTCTGTTCTGAACGCAGCGGGTGGATTTCGCTTATCCACACACTGGAATGATGGGATGGAATGATGGAATGATGGAATTTTGGAATAATGGGTTTAATGTGACGTGGAAATGCTGACCCTCTAGCCAGGTTAGAGACAATCGACTCAGCCGGAAAATATGTCCTTGGAATATTGGAACAATGGAATTGCAGGAAGATGGGTCTCAAACCGCATAAGGCACTTGCACAACATTCATCTCCCGGTTTTTGGGTGATTACTTCCCAATACTCCATCATACGAGAGGACTTTCTTCACGGCTGAGCCGACCGTTGTCACAAATCCTTTGTAAATTCACATACATACTCCTTTTCTTCCCTGTTTTTCCCCCGTCGCCTTGATCTCTGGCCCATTGTTTAGTAGGATGCCGGCGCATTTGAAATCCAGATCTTCGTACTCTTGATCTTTCCGGATTCCTGAAACCCGTTTATGAAAGGAGCCGAAATGAGTTTATTTGGCAGAATGATAACTGTGATCTTCTTCAGCGCCGCCCTCTTTGCCGCGAGCGGCCGGCCCTGTCTTCCTCAAGAGAGTAACGTCCGCGCCAAAATCGGGATTCTCGTCAAGTCAGGTGACCAGATCGTCCGGGCCAGATCCATGGACCGCGTGAAGGCCGGAGACCTCATTCGCATTTACGTGCATCCTGAAGCCAGCTCCTATGTTTATGTGATCCACACCGACCAGAAGCGGGTCACCATGCTCAACATGGTGGAGCAGAAGATCCATAGCTCTACACTGGTGCTCCCTTCCCTGCAGGAATTCTACCAGGTGGACGGGAACAGCAAAGTGGAGAGCTTTACCGTCATCTGCAGTTCTGAAGAGGTCAAGGAGGTGTCGAGTCTCCTCACTTCCCAGATGGATCACGAGAAATGGACGTCACTCCAAAAGGATCTGGTCAAGAAGGGGGAGATCGACCTGGGGCAACAGACCGAGCGGCCTTTTGGGATTGCCGGGAACGTCCGTGGCACTGCCGACGCCGGCGGCGATCCTTTTGTCAAAGAGCTACAGATCTTCTCCGGGAAAAAAGTTCTCGTGAAACAATATGAGTTTAGCGTTAAGAAGCAGTAAACTGCTGACTTTCATAGGCATCGCCGGAGCAGGGATCCTGGCCGCCGCCACTCTTCTTCTCTCTGCCCGGGGTACTGTGTGGACCCAGTACGATTACAAGGTTCTGGATCTTTACTACCGCGCTGCCGTTGCGAGCGGGCGCGGGCCCGCCCAATCGCCCCGGATCGTCATCACGACGATCACCGATAAGACCTATGACTACTTTCAAAAGAACACCCTCGATCGCAGCGATCTTGCAGAGGTCAATGACGCTCTCGCTCGCCTGGGCGCGGAGGCGCTTGGCTATGATGTGATCTTTGCCCGTGCAAGCAACGAGCAGTCCGACACAAGATTCGCAGAATCCATACGAAAACATGGGGCCGTCTATCTTCCCATAGGACTTGCGTTCTCCGACCAGCCCAGGTCTTTTCGATGGGAGGAAGGCAGGGCATACGAGAGATTCCGTTCAGATTTTCTGCGAAGACCGGTCGAGCGGGGGGAAGCCAATCCCTACCATGCCACGCGAGCACTCATGCAGTACGACCTCTTCTCCGAAGAGGCTTTCAACTCGGGGCATATCAGCGCCTACAGCGACCCCGATGGGGTGTACCGGCACCTTCTCATGCTTCTCAAGGTGGATGAGGAATACTTTCCCACCATAACCCTTTCCATATTTCTGGATCATGTTGGGATACCCTTTGAAAAGGTGCTGGTGGAATGGGGGAAGAGGATCGTCATTCCTGCGTCCAAAGAAGGCTTCCTGGAAAAGGACCTGATCATTCCCATCGACGAAAGAGGCCGCGCCGTCATCCCCTATCCCGCCGCGTGGGATCGCGCGTTCAAGAAGATGGAGGCCAATGCCCTCCTGAACTATCTGAAGGACGAGAACCTGCAAGGAAACCTCGCAGATTTCTTTGAGGGGAAGTTTGTTCTGATCGGAGATATCTCCATAGGAACAGCGGACCTCGGACATACGCCCCTTGAAGGTGATGCCCCTCTGGTTCTCCTCCATGCAGCCATGCTGAACGGCATGCTCACAAATACCTTTTTCTCAAAGTGGTCGCTTATGGAAGCGATAGTGGTCCTCTGGGGGATGTCCATTCTTCTCGGCCTTTCCGCAGCCATAAGGTCTTCATGGACCCTCTACGCAACAGGCGGTGCAGTGGCAGTTTTCCTCGCAGGGTTCACGTGGACGGAATTCATCGGGTTTCAGCTTTTCCCTGTTGCCACGGTCGGCGGAAGCGTGCTCCTCGTTTTTCTGGGTCTCCTGGCCACGCTCGAATTGGCAGTGGGGAAGGAGCGATCCTTCATCAAAAAAGCGTTTTCGAGATATTTGCCTGGAAAGGTCGTCGACACGCTCCTCTCCAACCCGGAATTGCTGAAGCTTGGCGGCGAAGAAAGAGTGATGTCCGTGCTTTTCTCAGACCTGGCAGGCTTCACATCAATCTCGGAACGCATGGCGCCCTCTCAGCTGGTCCGCCTCTTGAATGAGTATCTGACGAATATGACGGATATCGTGCTTGCGGAAGGAGGAATCATCGACAAGTTCGAAGGGGATGCCATCATGGCGGAATTCGGCGCACCTCTGCCCATGGACGATCATGCGGACAGGGCTGTGAGGGCCGGCCTCCTGATGCAGAACCGCCTCAGAGAGCTTCGAAGTGTCTGGGCGGCCCGGGGGCTTCCGGAGTTGAAGTGCCGCGTGGGCATCAATACGGGAACCATGATCGTCGGGAACATGGGCTCCGACCAGGTCTTTGATTACACGGTGATCGGGGATTCGGTGAACCTCGCCTCCAGGCTGGAAGGGGCGAACAAAAGATATGACACCGCGCTGATGATCTCCGAAGCCACGTTTACCAGCCTTACGCCCGGCCTTTTCAGGACGAGGGTTCTGGATCTGATCAAGGTCAAAGGAAAATCCAGGGCCGTGAAAGTTTTCGAGGTTCTGGGCGAAAACAGTCTCGCTTTGAAACCGAATGAGGAGCTCTATTACCAGGCGTATGAGGAGGCATTCGCAGCATACCTGTCCCGGGATTTTCATCCTGCACGTGCCAAGTTCCAGAAGGCGCTCTCCTTGAGACCGAATGACCCTGCTGCAAAGGACATGCTTGAGCGTATCGAAAACCTCGACCCCGACACCCTCCCCCCCGACTGGGATGGATCCATCTCTCTTACCAGTAAATAGCTGAAGGCCCCCGCCTCAACAAGTCGGCATGTCAAAAGTTCATTAACGAGCCTTCTCCATTCAGAGTTCATTGATGGCTTCGTAAAAAGTCTCTCTTCTTGTCGCACACTTTTTGAGCATTACGCCCGAAATGACAGGTACGCTCAACTGACTTTTTACGAGAGTGTCAATGTGGACAAACTCGTTAAAAGTCGTCATTCCGGCGAAGGCCGGAATCCAGATATCTGCAAGGGCCCGAAAATACTGGATCCCGGCCTTCGCCGGGATGACGAAAAAGGGTATTTTCGACTTCTTACGAGACCGGCAATGTTGGACGTTCGACGTTCACCCTGTCTTGATTCTCTATTTCTTCGGCCCTTCCTCCGCTTCCTCGTAGACATTGCAGATGCAGCACAGGAACTGGCCCGGTTCATTGCCCATGTTTCTCATTCCATGCGGTTCCATGCTTGGGATAAAGACCGATGTGCCCGGGCCGCAGACTCTCTTTTCTTTAGGTTCATCTGTATGCGGGTCGAAAGACCGGCACTCAAATTGCCCTGACAGTATGTACATGGTCTGGTGATAGAAGTGATTGTGTATAGGGATTTGTCCGTCGGGCTGAATCGTGAAAAGACGCAAACCATATTCAGGATAGCCATTTCCGTCGTCGCCATACTTCGAAAGCCACCTTACGCTGGTCCCTTTCACCTCCAGCATTTGACCCTTGTAGGGAAACTTGTCGATCTTCTTGTCCTCGCATTCTTTCCAGTTCAACACTTCCATTCTGTCCTCCGGGTGTATTTTGTGAATTATCTTTTTCCGATAAAGAACAGGAACTCGCCTTCCCCTTCCAGTCTGCCGTAGAGGGGGGTTTGGGCCTGGTTGGAGGCTTCCGAGACTACCGGTCTGATGTAGGCGCCAAGCTCCGTTCCGGTAACCACACCGTCCTTGTCAATGTCCGCCTCACCGTCCAGGGCCTTGAGCAGAAATCCCGTGAAGAGACCCTGTCCCCCCTTCTCCTGGGCCTGCTCCCCGCTGCCTCCTGCAGTGACGATCTGAACGGCCCTCATAGATGCCACCTTCCGAAGGAATCCTGAAACAGCCTGCGAGGTCCCGATGGATCTGGAAAGCCCGAGTCCCGAATAGCAGGAATCCATCACAAAGAGGATATGCTTTGCCCGGATTCTGCTCGACAGGCTTCGCACCTGTTCCATCGAAATGGAGGTGCTTGCATACGCAGCCGTATCCCCGTCAACCGGGATGATGTACCCCTTCTTCGCCCCTCCCTCGACATCCTCGGTCTGGCCATGGCCTGCAAAGTAAAAAAGGACCCGATCATTGGGACCGACTTTTCCGGGAAGGGTGTGGAAAAGCTCGGTGAGGATTCTCCCCTGCGTCGCCTGCTTGTCCAGGACCAGAGTGATCTCCTGGAAGCCGGTTTCCCTGAGCCTTTTCTCCACGTCTTTCGCGTCCTTAACGGCGAACTCCAGGGGCGGCCATTTCTCATATTGGTCAATCCCGATGATCACTGCAAACGACTTCCCATAGAAATCGGCAGGACCCGTTCCCGTTAGAGGAAGCTGGGTTCCCGCCCTTTCGAAGGTGATCGATTGAGTGGATCGGTTTCCAAGCCGGTCGGATGCCTCCACCACAATAGTGTTGGTTCCGGCCTGGACGGAAATGTCCCTGATAAAATGGCCGGAGTCCTCCAGCGAAGCTTCCTGCTGGTTGACCCTGACCCAAGCAACACCGCTCTTGTCGGTCGCAATGCCGCGAACACTCAGGTTTTCATGCGTCAGCACCATGCTCAGGCCCCGGGTTCCTGCAGGTTCGAGCATGATGAGCCTGGGTCCGTCCCGATCCATAACCGCTTCGATCTTCCCCTTGAGCTCCAGTGCCTCTTTGTAATCCTTCTGTATGGACAAGGACTTCATCACATGCCTGTGCGCCTCATCATGCTCGTTCCTTTCAAAGAGAAGTGACGCAAGGAGATGGTAGAGTTTGTAATTGTTGCTTCCGAGCTCTGCCGCCTTGGTGAAGGCGGCAATGGCCGTATCTTTCTTGCCCTCATTACGATAGAGGTTGCCAAGGATCTCATAGCTTCGAATGTAGCCGGGACAGCTCTCGATGGCATCGAGGCAGAGCTGGACAGCTTTTGTTTTGTCTTTTGCAAAACGGGCCTTTGCCGTGAGATGCGGCGCCCGCTCGCAACCTTCTTCAGCCTGAAGGGCGGGGTTTCCCAGAAAAAGCGCCGGCAGAAAAATTGAAAGGAATGCACATGCACGAGCGTTCTTTGATTGTCCCATTCATTGACCTCGAGCTCAGATTTCTTGTTCGATAATCGCGTCCGCCGAATTGATGATGAAATTATCGAATACCACAATAAATGGAGAACCTGCTCCAATCTCCTTCCGTCTTGGAGCGAAATTCTGCGCCCTGAGCGTGACAAGGACTTCATTCGCCTGTTGAACGAATCGGCCCAACTCTTTCCATTCGCTCTCCCCCTTTTTCCTGAACATGGTCGTCGCCCTGATTCCTTTTCTGGAGATCCTGAGACTCCCATCGAAATCGTCGACTTCCCGTCTAACAGGCCGGTGGATCCGGCCTTTCTGGCGATAAAAGGCAACTAATTGGGGATTTGCCTGGCCCAGTTTGAAAATATTGATGTTGATGCTCTCAATCTCAGTATCGCTCAGCTCCTTGCTCATGTCCCGGAGATTGAAGGACAGGAGCTGATCCATATCCCGGGCGCTCTTTACAAACTCCACCTTGCAGTCCACCTGGATGTCGAAGTCGCCCTTTAGCGCGAAATTCGACCCAACCCCGCCAGCGCTGTAGCAACCGGTTCTTGTTTCGATCCTCAGCTGTCCATCCTTCACCCTCATGTCGGCCAATTTGAAGTTCTCCCCTATAATCTCCTCCTGCGGTATGTATCCGGCAACATTCCAGAGATCTTCCCTGAATTTGTCGAAGGTATCGCTGTAGCGGGAGAGTTCACTGGGGCTCAACCCTTTTTCGACTTTAGGGGCAGGGCTGCCCGTGACGCATGAGGAAAAGATGAAGAGACCGCCAATGAATCCAAGGAGTAAGCAGCACGATCGAGTCTTCATTCCGTCTGCTCCTTTCAAAAGAAGTCTGGGAAAGACGAGCACACCCAATACCATTTCCGGGAATTTTGCTCAAGAGACTTGCAGGAGAGAGCAACCACGATCCAGGATGCAATGCGGGTGCTAAAGAGAGGAGCCATGCACGCGCTCTAACGCCTGTGCGCTTGCTCTCCTTTGATCAGATCCGGGATCCGGAGGTACTCGTCCCCCTCCTCGACCCTGCCCCTTTTGATACAGCCCCTTCCGTAGATGCCGCACTTGAGAGCCAGTTCCTCGAACACGGCATTAAGCTGGTGATCTTTTAGCGTGCCGCTCCGGATCAGCTTCACCATCGCTCTGATCCTGTACTGATCGAGTCCCTCTACGGTCGCGGAGAGCTGGTCCGAAGAACCGCCTTCCTTGATAAGCAGCGCCGAGCTGATGAGGTGAATCGGATAACGGCAGGAGATCCTGAGCCAGAGATCATAGTCCTCGCAGGCTGGAAGGGATTCGTCAAACATCCCCACCTCCTCCAGGACCTGCCGCCTGAGCATCACGGCCGACGGGCTCACAAGGCAGAGTTTCAAAGAAGGTTCAAAGATTATCCCCGAGGGCTTCGCGTGTTTTCTCATGGGATTCACGCGTCTTCCCCTGCGCAACCAGATCTCCTCGGTCTGGCAGGCAACCGCATCGGGATGCAATCGAAAGAAGTCGACCTGCGTTGTCAATTTATCGGGCAGCCAATGGTCGTCGGAATCAAGAAATGCAATGAGGGAAGAGTGCGAGGCCAGGATCCCGGTGTTCCTCGCAGCGGAAACGCCCCTGTTTTCCCCATGAAAAAGGACCTGTATGCGCGGGCCGAAGTGTTGGAGGACCTCTCGCGTCCGGTCTCTTGAGCCGTCGTCCACCACGATGATTTCATAATCCCGGAAGCTCTGGTCAAGCACCGAGCCGACAGCCCTGGCGACCTTGGCGGCTCGGTTATAAGTTGGGATGATGACGCTGACCGCTGTCATGAGAGGCTGTGCGAGATCAGGGCCAGGAACCCTGCGAGAAAGAGATTCCCCTCCAGCATGGCTTCGAGCCGCATACCCGGGTACAGCCACCTTCTTTCATAGGCGAGAATTGTAAGCCTCAAGCCTATAAAGCAGCATACAAGAAGATACGAAACCGAACCTATCGGAACGGCCAACGGCGCAAAGATCAGCAGCAGGACGCCCGCGAGGATGATTCCCTTCAGAAGATAGAGGGCTTTCTTTTCGCCGATTACAATGGGAAGAGTCTCCCTTCCCACGATCATATCCCCCTGGAGCTCGAAAATTTCAAAGAGTCCGCCCCTCACATAGACGAGGGCAAAAACGAAGAAGAAGGAGACCAGTGCAGGACTCCATGCAACTTCCCGTTGCTCCAGCAGGGGCAAAAGGCCCATGAGAGCGGCCCATGCAAGGGCCTGGGAGAGGGTTTTGGAACCCGGGATATCCTTGATCTTCGAAAACTGCCACATTTGCCGCAGCCCCTTGGGCACAATGGGGATGCTGTAGATCATGCCGAGCAGGCTCAGCCCCGCCGTTCCAAAAAGGACGGCATCGCCCAGATCATTGGAAAGGATGAGGGCGGCGGCCATCGCTCCCACCCCGGTTAGAAACAGGGCCGTTTTGTGTTTCCTGTAGAAGTTCGCCCTTTCCGGATCATTGTATGCACTTGCACCCTTGTCCAGAAAGCGATTGAGGACATACATCGCGTAAATATAGAAGAACGCAAGGGTGGGGTGCACGAGATCGGGGACTCTCCCCGCCAGGATCATGGACGCACAGGTAAGGGAAAAGGCGCCAAGCGAAACCATGACGTTTCCGAGAAAAAGAAGCTTCAGCGAGCGACTGACCAGTCGGTGAAGCCGCGATTCCCTCGGACTGCGGATGGACTCGATCCGTTGCACGACACTACGGATCATCCAATTGGGGGTCGATGCTCCGGCCGTCACGCCGATGACCTCCATATTCGAGAGTCTGTCCTTGTTGAGCTCTTCCTCGGTTTCCACATGAAAGGCGGGTATTCCGGCTTCCTGGGCAACCTGGACAAGGCGTCGGGTGTTTCCGCTGTGAAACCCCCCCACCACAACGAGCCCATCAACCTGGGGAGCCAGGGATTTCACTTCCTCCTGGCGGCTGGTAGTGGCATCGCAGATGGTTTCATGGACCTGCGCGTGAGGGTACCTTCTCCGGATGGCATCCACTACTTCCTTATACTTGTCCACATCCTGGGTAGTCTGGGCGACGACGACGAGCCTCTCCATGTCCGGCAGTTCGCTCACCTGGCTGCTCTCCTCGATAACGTGCACGCGCCCGTTCCCGTACCCGACCAGACCGATGACCTCCGGATGGCTGGACTCACCGACGATCACGGCGCGATATCCCTTGCCGGTGTGATACCGGATAATAGACTGCACATGGGCCACATGGGGGCAGGTCGCATCGATGATCCGCATTCCTGAAGCTTTGAGGATCTTTCGCTGCTGGGGCGGGATACCGTGCGCCCGAATGATGAGGGTGCCCTCTTTTAAATCGGAATCGCTTTCGATAACACCGACGCCCTTGGATTCCAGCAGGTCCATGACCTGCTTGTTATGGATCACGGGACCAAAGGTGAATATGGGACCCTTGCTCCTGTTCGTCTCCAGGAGCACGATCTCGATTGCCCTGCGAACACCCATGCAGAAACCTGCAGTCTTGGCAAGCTTCACCTTCAAAACGTTTCCATCTCCAGTGAGGAAAGGTAATGGTCCACGATGGCAATAAGGCTCTGCGCATCCCTGATTTTTGTGATGCTTTCCCGAAATCGGGCGCAGTTTCTAAGCCCCTTGGTGTAGAAAAGCATGAGGCTTCGCATGCCAAGAGCCGCCTTGTGTTCACCGGCGGTCTCGGAGAGAAATTGAAAATGCTCCATAATGAAAGATCTGCGCTCCGAGAGATCAGGCTCCGCGAAGGGAACTCCCTTCTCCAGGCCAAGGATCTGCCGGAAGATCCAGGGATTCTTCAGGGCTCCCCTCCCGATCATGACCCCGTCGCAGCCGGTTCTTTTTCTCATCTCCAGCGCTGCATGGGGTTCGAAGATGTCGCCATTCCCGATTACCGGTATTTTGACCCTCTCCTTTACGCGCGATATCCAGCCCCAGTCCGCGAGCCCGGAAAATCCTTGTGAGGCAAATCGCGGGTGCACGGTGACGGCATCGGCGCCGGAGTCCTCGGCTATCCTGGCCACCTCGCATGCAACGGGCGCGTCGGGGGACCATCCAGCGCGGATTTTCACCGTCAAAGGAACGCTGCAGGCCAGCCGCACAGCCTTGACCACCTGCTCGACCCCTTGGAGATCCCTGAGGAGCGATGCTCCGGCGCCTGTCCTGACCACCTTCTTGACAGGACACCCCATGTTGATGTCCACGAGATCCGCGCCCGCCTCCACCGCAAGCTGGGCCGCCCGCGCCATCACCTCCGGCCTCGAGCCGAAAATCTGGACCGACAACGGCCTCTCCGAAGGGTGGGATTTCAGATACTGAAGCGTCTTTTTCTGCCCCAGCGCCAGTCCCATGGCGCTGATCATCTCCGTGGTCACCAGCCCGGCCCCAAGTTTCTTGACCATTAAACGAAACGGCAGGTTGGTGTAGCCTGCCATCGGGGCCATGATGAGGGGATTGGCTATTTTCAGGTTACCTATCTGCAGCATGAACTCATTTTATCGGACTTACACAGCAGATACAACGGCTTTCCCGGCCTGCAAAGAGGACTAGACGACGGATTCATCTACTGATCATCTTTAGCGGGCTTATTCATACTCTTCATATCCCCCAGAAACTTGGGGAGGTCCAGTCCCGCCATTTCGGCGATGTCATGGAGAGGCGGCAGGCTCTTGACAAAGCCTGAAAGAAAATTGGCTGTCGTGGTGCCGCCGCCGTTCTCTTTTCCTGAATCCCAAACGGTAATCTTGTCGATTTTGAGATTCTTGATGGCCTCAACCTGCAAGTTCACCAGGTCCTGCAGTTTCTCAATCATCAGGAATGTGCCGGCGGCCTTGGCATCCCCGCTGCAGCTCTTGACCAGGTCGGAATAACCGGCAGCCTTGCTTTCAAGGACCTTCCTGACGCCTTCAGCCTCTGCCTGGTATCTTAAAAGGATCGCGTCGGCCTGACCCTTTGCCACCCTTCGGACCCGTTCGGCCTCTGCTTCCGCCGCAATTTCGATCTTCTGTTTTTCGATTTCCTTCTGGACCACTTCCTCGGCTATCAACCGTTCACGCTCGGTATTGTACTGGGCTTTTTGGATCTCTTCCATGGCCTTCCGATTGGCCACCTCGCCACGCATATAAGCGTCCGCCTTCTTGACGGCCAGCTGGGCCTGGGATTCCGCAATATCCGCCTTGGCCGTGTTTTCACCTGCAACCGCCTCTGCCTCCTGCTGCTGCACGTAGATACGTTTATCGGCTTCGGCCTTTTTCTTGCCTTTTTCTGCTTCTGCAGCATTTTCGGCCACGCGTATGTCTTTTTCCTTGTTCGCAGTGGCTTCACCGATGGTGGCGGATGTCTCCTGCTGCTGGACAAAAACTCTCCGTTCCGCATCGGCCTTCTTTTTTCCCTTTTCCGCCTCTGCCAGGTTTTCCGCAACGCGGATCTCTTTTTCCTTGGAAGCCATGGATTGACCGATGGCCCCCAGTTTTTCCTGCTCCGCCACATCGATCTTTGCCTGGTTGATCGCTTCTGCCGCGGCCTTTTTGCCGATACTCTCGATGTAGTCGGAAGAATCCGTGATATCCGTAATATTCACATTGATGAGGTACAATCCGATCTTATTGAGCTCCGGAGCCACATTTTTTCGGATCTCTTCGAGGAATTTTTCGCGATCCTGGTTGATCTGTTCAATGGTCAGGGACGCAACGGTGAGCCTGAGCTGGCCGAAGATGATCTCCTTGGCCATCTCCTCGATATCCGTCTGGGGCAGATTCAGGAGCCTTTCCGCTGCATTGTTCATTATGCCTTCTTCAGTGCTGATGCCCACCGTAAATGTGCTGGGGACATTGATGCGGATATTCTGCATTGAAAGGGCATTCTGCAGGGGAATGCTGATGGTCATGGGCGTGAGGTCCATGTAAGCATAGTCCTGAATCAGTGGTATGACCAACGCGCCCCCGCCGTGGATACATTGGGCTGACTGGCCTTCCCCGACCCTGCCGTAAATCACCAGAATTTTATCAGACGGACACCTTTTGTACCGCGATGCAAGGAACAGCAAGACCATAAAAATCAATGCCAAAGCTGCAATTATCACCCACAACCAGACTCCGAGTCCCATAGGTGTCTCCTTCCTTGAAGATGCTATTATATGGATTCTACGACCAGGACATTGCCATCTACCCAGACAACCCTGACAGGCGTCCCTGTCTTAATGCCCTTCTTGTCATTTGACATGGCGTCATATTCACGCAGACTGCTGTGGACTTTGATCAGCACTCTCCCGTTGCCGTTTTCCGGGATATTGGTATAGACCTCGCCCTGGGCACCGACGGTGTTGTCGATGGTAATGGTGCCGCTGGATTTTAGCCCGGCAATCATGGCGAAAAGCTTACCCATAACCCAGATGCACAATAATCCGGCAGCTGTCCCTCCAATGACGGCTATCAGGGTCCCCACCCCGCTCTCATGATGGAGGGCAAGCCCCACCAGGCCGAACATCATAAGAAAAGAGGTGATGCCCTGGAGAGACAGGGCTCTGAAACCCACATCCGAATCCGAATGATGGGCGTCTATGTCATGCCCTCCCATGTCCATGTGGGTATCCACATCGTGGTCCATACCCATAAACTGCGCTATCAATTTGAGGAGTACAAAGAAGCCTCCAATGACGGCACAGATCAGGAAAAAGACTTCAACCCCATTGTATTGAGAGAACATACCACCCTCCTCACACCAATTGCTTCCAATCTTGATTCTCCGGTGAACACAAACCTGAAACGGTGCGAGTGTAGTGCGAAAATGCAAAGAACCGTTGGACGCACCGCGCTAGCGCAAGTTGGCCGCTGATTTTAGGAAACAGATGGTACAACCTTAAAAGGATATTCGGTAATATGATGATACAGGTTTAGTAGAATTTTGAAGAGGCGGCTCTGGTTATTGTCTTTTCGTTCGAGATAATAGTTGTTCTCGCCTTAATATCAACAGAATTTATGTGGCATGGGCGAAAGACCGCTGCTCTTATTCCAGATCATTGGCTGGGCCTGAAGCGGGCTGTTTCGGTTCCCGCGGATCGGCCTCATCCGGTGTCAAGGACGATTTTAGGCCTTCAAATTCCTTTTCAATTTCTTCATCCTCCAGAAGTGTGTCGAACTCGGATTCCAGCCTGGTCTTTCCGGTATAGCGGGCACCGGATTCTATACTCTCGAGGCGCTTTTCCATTTCCTCAAACCGAAGCACGGCATCGGTGCTCTCCATGCTGCGGATTTTCTGTTGCGCACGCATCCTGCCGTTGGCATAAATCTGGCGGTGAACCAGGGTGCGTTGTTTTTCCCTGGCATTTTGGAGTCTGTCTGTCAGTTCCCGAATGTCTTCCTGATACCGTGCGACGAGCGCATTGTGGTCGTCCAGCTCTTTCCTAAGGTTCTCTCCCTTGTTTGTGAATCGACGTTTCTGGACCAGCGCTTCTCGTGCAAGGTCATTCCGGCCTTTTTTGACAGCCAGCACTGCCCGTTCATCCCACAACTTCTCCCGCTCGCCGGTTTCCATGGTCTGCCGCTGGATCTTCCTGCAGCCGGCCATGCCGCGGGCACAGGATGCCTTAAGCTCCACCAGGGTGTCTTCCATTTCCCGGATGATGATTTTGACCAGCTTCTCAGGGTCTTCTGATTTGTCCAGCATGGAATTGATATTTGAACTGATGATGTCCCTGAACCTCGTGAAAATTCCCATGGTATAATCCTCCGTAAATTTTCACTCGCTGCCTTCCTCATCTCGATTTCTTATCCAAGACTGAAGCATTGAACATGCCGGACTTGGTTCCTGCGATATAGATCACCTGTTATCAACGAGATACGGCTTTAAAGATTCTCCCAGTCACGGGTAGTTGAAACCGAATATAGGCCAATGAATCCAAATAGTGACATTTTATACCATTCCTTTTTCAAAAGAAATGCCACAAAGGCCCGGGAAACACAGACAGAAAAGTCAGGAGCCAGAAGACAGGAGTCAGAAGACAGAAGAATCCGGCAAGGGGCAAGAAAAGGTCTGTGTCCTTTGGTAAGGCACGGCTGGCGTCCGGAGTCGTTAACTCTACAAACGTCGGAAGCTGGCAGGTACAACAGTTTTCCCGGATTGAAATTTTTATTGACGCACACTATATATTGGGCTTAAAAAGATCTTTGTGCCCATATATAATGTATCTTGCGGTCCGGATAACTTGTATCTCTTTGATGTTTTCACCTTTTTCGGCCACAAATCTCTTTAAGGAGGACTCGCATGTCAAGGGAGACCAAGATCCTGGTAACGGAAGAAGGCGTATTCGATCTTGCCTCCTACAGGTGGGACGACCGGCTCTTCTCTGACCTTCTTACCAGGGAAAATCCTATTGACACAGACCAGGCCATGCTCATCAGCAAGTCCCTGAGGGACGAGATCCGAAGGATGGAGCTGCAAACCATCCCCGTCCCCCTCCTTGAAAAGATCATCGAGAATAAGCTGCTGGAATACGGACTCGCCAAGCCCTCCCCGGTGAAGCTGGAGAAATCGATTTTCGTGAAAAAGCAGGAATTGGAACTCTCCGACAACGCACGAACAGTGCTCAAACGAAGGTATCTCAGAAAGGATGAAGGGGGCAGGATAATCGAAACCCCGGAAGAGATGTTCAGGCGGGTATCGAGGCATATCGCCCTTGCTGAAAAAAACTTTGGTGCAGACGATCGATTCCTGAACGAGATGGATGAGCGGTTCTATGCGCTTATGACGGATTTCCGGTTCCTGCCGAATTCTCCCACGCTCATGAACGCCGGTCGAAGACTCGGTCAGTTGGCAGCCTGTTTCGTCCTCCCCGTAGACGACAGCATGGACGGCATATTCGATGCTTTGAAGAATGCGGCCCTGATTCACAAGTCCGGCGGAGGAACAGGTTTTTCCTTTTCACGGCTGCGGCCCAAGAACAGCAAAGTCGGCACGACCGGAGGAGTGGCATCCGGACCGGTCTCCTTCATGAAGATCTTCAACACGGCCACGGAGCAGGTAAAACAGGGCGGCACCAGGCGGGGAGCCAACATGGCCATCCTCCGTGTGGACCATCCGGATATCCAGGAATTCATTACCTGCAAGAAGACCAACCGGGAGCTGAACAACTTCAACATCTCGGTGGGAGTCACGGATCTTTTCATGCAAGCCGTGCGGGCAGGGAAATCCTATGATCTGATCGACCCGCGAACCCGGGACAAAGTGGGTGAGCTGGATGCTTCGGAGGTCTATCACAGCCTTGTTTTTCATGCGTGGGAAAACGGGGACCCGGGGGTGGTGTTCCTGGACAAGGTCAACAAGGACAATCCCACCCCGGCGCTGGGTGAGATTGAGAGCACCAATCCGTGCGGCGAGCAGCCTCTCCTGCCAATGGAGGCATGCAATCTCGGATCCGTCAATCTGGCAAAGTTCGTCACATCCTCCCATAACGGGCCTGCAGTGGATTGGGCCGGTCTCAAAGAGACGGTGTGGCTCTCGGTGCGCTTTCTGGACAATGTGATCGAAAGGTCTCTCTACCCCCTGCCGGAGATTGAGGCCATGGCGAAGGGAAACAGGAAGATCGGCCTGGGGGTCATGGGTTTTGCGGATTTGCTGTACCATCTTAGAATACCTTACAACTCGGACAGAGCGATCCAAACCGCAGAGGAGGTCATGAGCTTCATTCAGAAGGAATCGCATGAAGCATCCAAATCCCTCGCGGAAGAGCGGGGGACCTTCCCCAATTTCGACAGGAGCATCTTTAGAAAGAGGGAGGGTAGCAGGTTCAGAAATGCCACCGCCACGACCATTGCCCCTACCGGCACCCTTTCCATCATAGCGGGGTGCTCCAGCGGAATAGAACCCCTCTTCGCGCTCAGTTTTGTGAGGAGGGTGATGGACAATGACGAGCTCTTGGAGGTGAACCCCATTTTCGAACAGGTCGCAAGGGAAAGGGGATTCTACAGCCGGGAGCTCATGGATGCGGTGGCCAGGGACGGAAGCATCAGGGATCTGCCCGGCATCCCTGAAGATGTGAGACAGGTCTTTGTGACCGCTCACGACATCGTCCCTGAGTGGCACGTTCGGATGCAGGCGGCGTTTCAAAAGTACACGGACAACGCGGTTTCCAAAACCGTGAATCTCCCCAGGGATGCTTCGGTCGAGGACGTCAGGAAGGTGTATGCCCTTGCTTATGAGCTGGGTTGCAAGGGAGTGACGATCTACCGGGACGGCAGCAAGGAGAACCAGGTCCTCAGTTATGACCACAAAACGGAGGACGCGGCGGGCGGCATCAGTGATGTGCGCGATCGCCCGGAAACGCTGGAAGGCTTTACCACCAAGCTGCTGACCGGCATGGGCAATCTCTATGTGACCGTGACCGAGATGGATGGAAAGCCCTTCGAGGTATTCGCAACCATAGGGAAGTCGGGAAAGTCCACTATGGCAAAAACAGAGGCCATCGGCAGACTGGTGTCTCTCGCCCTGCGATCCGGAGTGAATGTTGCGAAGATCGTCGAGCAGCTGAAAGGGATCTGCGGCGAGCATCCCGTCTTCCAGAAGGACGGATTGATCCTGTCCATCCCCGATGCCATCAGCAAGGTGCTTGAGAAGAGATATCTGAAGGATGGGAAAGACCGAATCAAGAAACACGAAAACAGCCTCCTCGGGGAAACCTGTCCAGAGTGCGGCCAGAAGATCAGCTTCGAAGAGGGCTGCATGACCTGCCATTTCTGCGGCTACACCAGATGCGGGTAGGTAGATTTATCCACAGATTCGAAAGAAGGGCCGCAAAGCGAAAGCCGCGCAGTTGCTGATCTCCGACCTCCGATCTCTGACCATCTCTATCCGTGTTCATCCGCGTCCCAATTCTTATTTTTCTTTTATGCACCTGCAGACCTCTGGCCTCCGACCTCACTCCCGTTCCCTTTCTTGACATACCGTCGACCCTGATTATATTGCATGCCAAGGATTTTGGGTTCAAACCCTTAGAAAACGTGGATAGGAGGTGGTCAGCTATGACAACTGCTCTCGAAAAAAAGATGAGGAGACCGTCTTGGATGACCCCGTTCGGCGAAGAAGGGTTAGGCGATGTTTTCTTTGACAGACTTTGGCCGGAGTGGCGACGAGACATGGGTGAAGAATGGACTCCGACTGTGGACCTTTTTGAAAAGGAAGGAAATTATCACCTCAAAGCGGAACTCCCAGGCTTCAATAAGGAGGATATTTCGGTAAGCTTGAGCGAAGGAACGGTTACCCTGACTGGAAAGAAAGAGTCCAGCCATGAAGAGAAGACCGAGGAATACCATATCAAGGAAATGTCATCCGGTTCGTTCACCAGGAGTTTTGAATTGCCCGGCGAAGTCGACGAGGAGAAGATCGACGCCAATTACAAGGACGGGGTCCTGACGGTGATCATGCCCAAGAAGAATGGTTCAAAGGCCAAGAGAATAGAAGTTCACTGATAACGTCTTCATGAAGAAACGAGGGCCATGCTCATGTGAGCATGGCCCTCGTTATTTATGGGTATCCTGCCGTTCACGGGTTTGCGTTCACGGCGGCGGTTTTAGCTCTATCGACATCACGAACGTCCGACTTGAGGAGAAAAACGCAAAAGCATGCTTTGACAAACTCGTCCCGATCGCCCTAAAATCTCATCATGAGCCCCAGGACAAGTCCCTTTTGGGAAAAAAAGACGCTTCGACAGATGACCCGGCGCGAATGGGAGGCCCTCTGCGACGGATGTGGAGCCTGCTGCCTCGAAAAGCAGGTGAACATGGTCACAGGCCTGATCACCGTGTTCTCTGTTTGTTGTGAATATCTGGATGTAAAGAGTTGCCGCTGCACGATCTACAAGGAGCGCGCTGTGAAGAATCCGGAATGTATCACGATTACACCCGGGAATGTCGGCAGGATGGGCTGGCTCCCTCAGACATGTGCATACCGGCTATTATCTGAAGGCAAAGACCTGGAGTGGTGGCATCCACTCCTTTCCCGGAATCCGGATACCGTTCACCAGGCAGGAATATCGATCCGAAATCGCGCTGTCTCGGGAAAATTTGTGCATCCGGAGGATCTGAAATGAGAGTCCTTTTGATATCCGCAAATACGGAGACCTTCGGGATGCCCGTTCTTCCCATCGGCCTCGGGGCAGTGGCGGCTGCCACTGAAAAGGCAGGGCATGATGTGAGGACGCTTGACTTGCTCGGCGTGGATGACCCGGAACTTTCGATCAGGAAGACTGTGGAGGAGTTCGATCCGGAGGTCACGGGTATCTCAGTGAGAAACATCGACGACCAGAGCAAGGCAAACCCGAGATTCCTGCTGAGGAACGTGAAAGAGGTCGTCTCCTGGTGCAGGAACCTCTCGCCCGCGCCTGTTGTCGTCGGTGGATCGGGGTACAGCATCTTTCCTGAAAGCGCCTTAGCCTATCTGGGAGCGGACATGGGGATTCAGGGCGAAGGGGAAAACGGCTTCACGGTTCTCCTCTCTCGGATGCGGGAGGGGTCCGATCTTTCGGGTGTGCCGGGTCTTTACCTGCCGGGCCGAGGCAGAAGCGGACCGAGGCAGTTCGCAAAATGCCTGGATGACCTGCCTTTGCCCGAACCTCGACTCTGGGTTTCATCAGAGGACTTGGACGAGTGGGTTCCCTTTCAGACGAGGAGAGGATGTCCCATGAGGTGCAGTTATTGCTCCACGGCATCCATTGAAGGCGATACCCTCCGGAAGCGGGATAAAAAGCTTGTGGCTGAATCCATAGCGAAATATGTGGAAACCGGGTTCACCAGATTTCATTTCGTGGACAATCTTTTCAATCTTCCCCCATCTTACTCCCTGGATCTCTGCAGGGAACTCATACAGCGGGACCTTGGAATCTCCTGGCGGGCAATCGTCTACCCTGGAAAACTCAGCCGCGAACTGGTTGCAGCCATGAAGAAGGCCGGCTGCACAGAGGTGAGTCTCGGGTTCGAAAGCGGGTCGGACCGGGTTCTTCGCTCTATGCACAAGATGTTCAGCAGCAGTGAGGTTCGTCGCGCCTCGGACTTGTTCCGCGAAAATGGAATTCGCCGAATGGGTTTTCTTCTCCTCGGCGGCCCGGATGAGTCCCGGGAAACCGTTGAAGAAAGCCTTGCTTTTGTGGATTCCCTGGGTCTCGATGCGCTGAGGGTGACAATCGGGATCAGGATTTATCCATTCACCTCCCTGGCTGAAACGGCGCGCCGGGAAAACATGGTTGATGCTGAGGACGATCTGCTGTTGCCCCGGTTTTATCTGAAACCGGGTCTCGAGGATTGGCTGAGGAAAACAGTACGAGAGTGGGCTGCAGGGCGGCCTTTTTTCATTACTTAGCAGGGTGCTGAAAAACGCCCATCTGCGTCGTTGCCCTCATCCTTCGTCGTTGCGACGTACTGGTATATACGTCTCACTCCTCCGGATTTGTCCGTCAGGGGCACGGACACCCCACCCTGCGGGTGGGTCCCCATTTTCGGGCGCTCCCGCGAATAGCGGGATTGAAAGGGCACAACTTGCAGATGGGCATTTTTGAGCGCCCTGCTACTCATTACAAGGGACACTCATGTCCGAGAAGATAACCATTGAAGAGCTCCCGGTGACGGATCTTTTTCTCCGCCGGAAGCGGCTGATTCAGGAACGCGGTGTGCTTGCGCTCATCGAGGATGGGGTTTCCATTCGCCACCTGGGGTATTTCAGCCTGAAAAAAGGACCGGATTATTTTCGCGGTGGACACTTTCATGAAAAAAAGATAGAGCGCTTCTATATCATCAGCGGCAGGCTCAGGGTGGAATTCGTGGATCTCGAAACTGGAACCCCGGGCGAGGTTGAGGTGCGTGAAGGAATGCGCGTAGCTATTCATCCTAACTGCGCCCATCGCTTCAGGGCAGAAGAAGATGCGCAGGTGATCGAATATTACGACTCCGACTATGATCCCGACGATGATAAAAGGTATGATTTCCCGCGATGAAGGGGTAGAGGAAAGCCTGAGACCATTGGGAAACAATTCGTATCTTGCTGCAGCGATCCTCCTGTCCCTTCTCCTGTCGGCGCTTGCGACGGGGTGCGGAGGGAAGGCGCCAAGAGCCCCTGCGCCGCCGGTCAGGGCAGAGTTGGTCCGAATGGGCTATTCCGTTCAGGTGGGCGCTTTTTCCGATGTCCACAAGGCCATTCGTCTTGTAGAGGCCCTCGCTCGCCGGTCCGTCACCGCCTACTATTTCAGAGATTCCTCAGGTCTTTTCAAGGTTCGGTTCGGCGACTTTCCCACTGTTGAAGAGGCCCATACCGCTGCCGATACTCTTGCCCATGCCGGTGTGATCGGCGCCTTTCAAATAATCCGCCCTGAAGATTATGCCGTAGCAAAGACGAGGTTATACGGGATCAGTTGTCTCAGAAAGGAAATCGTGACTACTGCCGAGAATTTCATAGGCACCGGGTATCAGTGGGGCGGGCAATCGCCGGAAGAGGGGTTTGACTGCAGCGGTCTGGCTGTGGCGGTTTATCAGTTGAACGGCTTGAATCTGCCCCGTACCTCGAGGGAACAATATTTGGCGGGCGCTCCCGTGAAACGGGGTCGCCTGGACAAAGGAGATCTTGTCTTTTTTGCGATCAAAAAGGATAAAAGGGTCAACCACGTAGGGCTCTACGCAGGACAGGGAAGATTCATCCATGCCCCCGGGAGGGGCAAACCCATCCGGTACGATCTGCTCGAACATGCCTACTATTCTTCGAGGTATGTCGGAGGGAGGACGTATTTGTGAGGGAAATGAACATCGAACCTTGAATGGAAAAACCAATGAGAGAAGAAATCAGGAGAAGGATACTGGAGGCGAGCAAGGCGATCCCAACCGGGTATCTGAGTGACACCGTCATCAAGGAGACAATCCGATGCGTGCTCTTCGGAATCCTGAAAGAACAAGGGCTCATCCCTGTACCGGCATTTCGCAACCCACGCTACCCGGAGGGGGCGGTGGATATCGTAGGCGTCACCATCGGCCAGGAAAAGCTTCCTGCCATTGAAATGGCCTTTTGCAGCAATCCGGTAATCGAATTGGAAGACGTCAAGAAACTCGATCGCGTGCCCTGCGAGAAAAAGATGATCATCACTTTTTCCAGGGACAGGAAGAAGGTCGATATGACCAGGTTCTTTCTAAAGCCGGGAATCGACCACATTCATGTGCATGAGGAAACGGTCAAGAAGGCATAGTAACGGAAGGCAGGGAGGAGAAAAGCCTCTCCTGCCTTCCGGACGCGTCGCACCTCAAGTGGTGAGGAATTATACTCAACAGCAGCAGGGGTCCATGAAGAATTGACAGCCGGATTCTCCATCCTCGCACGGTTCCACGGGATAATAACATGTGCAAGGATCATTCAGCTCCCGGCAACAGTCTTCGCCCGACATCTTCATGGAAGTTTCCTCCTGTTCCATATCCTTCACAGTCATGAGAGTCACCTCCTTCCATCCAAGGCCTCGCCGCGGACTTCAAAACCCCGATCAGGCCAAGCAGCTTTGATTCTCAAGGAGGGCTTCAAATCGGCGATGCACTTGCTTTTTAAGCTAAGGATGAAACATCGAATCGCAAGACGGCGCAAGTGAGTCTCCACCCCCCGAGGGGGGCTCATGCGAGGGGATATGAATAAATCCGAAATCCGAAGCACGAAATACGAAACAATGCGACACTAGAGAGGAGAATCGACAATGACGCAAACAATAGAGAGAACGGCACTCTACTTCAAGAAGAAGGGGCCTTCCAATACGGACAAAACGCTCGATGTCGCCCTTTCATTCTGCAAGGAGCAGAGTATCCGTAAGATAGTAGTGGCGTCCTCCACAGGCGAGACCGCCCTCAAGTGTCACGAAAAAGCGGGTTCCATGCAGATCGAGATGATTGCTGTGACTTATGGGGCCGGAACCAAGTATCGGGAGGAGGTGGAGGCCTTCAACCGAAACCACCAGCCACTTCTCAATAAAGGTATTCGGGTTGTCCGAGGGCTCCACGCATTGAGCGGGGTGGAGAGGACTTTCGAAAATCGCTACAAGTCCGGGTTTATTCCATTGAATGTGGTTGCCGATACTCTGCGGATGTTCTCTCAGGGAATGAAGGTATGCGTGGAGATCTCCATCATGGCGGCCGAGGCCGGCTACATCACCCCGGACGAGGACATAGTGGCGGTGGGCGGAAGCGGTACCGGGGCGGACACCGCGGTGCTGATCCGATCGGGGTATGCAGCCTCTCTCTTCGACACCAAGATCAAGGCCATCCTCTGCATGCCGGCTGGATGAGACGCGAGTTTTTCGCTTTTGAAAAAAGACCCCCATGCCCAAACCCTGCGCCATTTTCAAAGAGCTAAAGGGTTACCATCTTTCTTTCCAACGTTCCATTATTCCCCGGAGGATTAAATGCTCTCCAAGTTCTGGCTCCATGAATTGACACGTCCTGCATTCGAAGAATGGCTGGAGAATGAACCCGATCCCGTTATCATCGTCGGTGTGGGCAGCCTGGAGCAGCACGGCCCTCACCTGCCCCTTGGCACGGACAGCCTCACCATCCGGGAATACATCCACGCGGTCGCGAAACGCACCAACAGCGTTTGTGTTCATCCCTGTTTTCCGGGCTACTCACCGCACCATATGGGTTTCAAGGGAACGATTACATTTCGGGAAAGCACTTTAATTGCAGTCCTGATGGACACACTGGGCAGCCTCGCAAATCACGGGATCAAACGCTTCGTGCTCATGAATGGGCATGGAGGAAACACCAACATCGTCAATCTCACGATCCAACTGGCCAGGAGGGAATTCAAGGTCATGGTGGCGGCCCCGGAAGGCCCGGCCGACACGGATACAGCGAGAGCGCGCATAAACAGGCAGCGGAAACACTGGGACGTCCATAGCGGCCCCACAGAGACCAGCACGGCTCTTCACCTGTTTCCGGATCTGGTGGAGATGGGGAGACTGGAAGGCTGGAAACCGACCCTGAACATGCATCCTGACGTTATAGGATTCCTCAATCCGGAAAGAGAGGATTACGCGCTTGCCGGCCAGGTGTTCCGGGCATGCACCGAACCGGACACCCATCACTTCACGAGCAGCGGTATATACGGCAACAACGATCCACGCGACGCCGACACCGACGAGGCAACTGCCCGCTTTCATGAAAAGGTGGATTTTATTGTGGATTTCATTCGCATGTGGAAGGCCGTGCCCATTCCTCCTGCTTTCAGGAACTGCACATGAATGTCATCTTCTTCACAATCGTTATGGTCTCCTTTCTCACATCCGCCTGGCAGCAGCTTGTCTGGATCCCGCTGGGGGGCCGAAAAAGCCCGATGGAAGCGCTTTCCACTGCTGTTGTGGACTCTGCGGCAGGATCCGTCGAACTGGCCCTCGGCCTCATCGGGGTGATGACCCTTTTTCTGGGACTCATGAAGGTAGCGGAAGAGGGAGGAATTCTGAAGATTCTGGCGAGGCTCATCCGCCCTCTCATGGTCAGACTGTTCCCCGATGTGCCCCCGGAGCATCCCGCAATGGGGGCCATGGTCCTGAACCTCTCCGCCAATGCCATGGGACTCGGAAATGCGGCCACTCCTTTCGGCATAAGAGCCATGCAGGAGCTTGAAAAACTCAACCCAAGGCCCGGAACGGCAACGGATGCCATGGCCCTTTTTCTTGCCATCAACACCTCGAGCATCACCCTTCTTCCCACTGGTGTAATCGCCTTGCGCGCGGCTGCAGGGTCCACGGATCCTGCCGGCATCCTGCCGACCACACTCTTTGCGACTCTCTTCTCCACCGCGATCGCCATCCTTTCCGCTAAGCTTTATCGGCGGCTCCTCGGAAGAGATGCTGCTATGGCAGGGCCGGGAGTCGAACAAGATCCCGCGGCGCCCCCTGACGCGCCTGTTGAATCCACAGGAAAACCCTATCCGTTGTGGGTCAGCCTGGCCGCGCTGGTTATGGTTCTTGCCATGGTTCCGGTGACCGTGGTCTACGGCAGGGCCATCTCTCCGTGGGTCATTCCTTTTCTTGTAGCCGGGTTCCTGGTGTTCGGGATCGCAACGAAAGTCCGGGTCTATGAGGTCTTTGTGGAAGGGGCCAAGGACGGATTTCAGGTTGCTGTCAAAATCATCCCCTATCTGGTGGCCATCCTGGTTGCGGTAGGGATGTTCCGCGCCAGCGGCGCCATGGACTTCATGGTCAAATGGCTGGGCCCCCTGACCGGCAGGCTCGGGCTGCCTCCTGAAGCATTGCCCATGGCACTCATGCGGCCCCTCTCCGGATCAGGCGCATACGGCATCATGGCCTCCATCATAAAGGACCCTGCCGTTGGTCCTGACAGTTACACGGGCTATCTGGTTTCCACGCTTCAGGGGTGCACGGAGACAACATTCTATGTCATGGCCGTATATTTCGGGGCCGTCCAGGTCCGCCGGGTCCGATACACCCTGGCAGCAGGGCTCACTGCCGACCTGGCCGGGATTGCAGCCTCTGTGGGTGCCTGTCTTTATTTGTACGGCTGACAGGTTGAGCCAATTACTGACAGGAGCTCAAAATAGTTTGCACTCCGACGAGGCCGGCCCATTCTCCCATGCCATGCATGACAAAACGCAAACTATTTTGTGCTCCCCTCAATATCTTCACTCAGTGTGGGGGGCGCGACATCTCGGTGGTACTTTGACTATGATCTTACGACGCACGCAGGAATCCGGCATCTTTATGCGGCTTGGCATACTCCTGACCGTCCTGGCTGCCGTCTGCGGTTCGGTAGACCCTTGCCATTCGGCGGAGGACGGTCCGCTGGTCAGCATTCAATTCGAAAACGATTTTTTCGGAGGTGGCACCGACAGGCATTTCAGCCATGGCTCGCGCATCGAGGTCCTGACAGGAAATATCGACTGGATAGCGGACACGGCGGATAAACTCCCACGGTTCAAGACGAGGAGGCCACAGACAGATCCGGAGAAAGAGCTGAAGGCAAGAGTCAGCTTTTCCATCGGCCAGAACATCTATACGCCTGAGGATACGTACACATCGGAGCTCGTCCGGGAAGATCGGCCCTATGCAGGGTGGCTCTATTTTGGGGTTGGATTGGTCGCCAACCAGGAGGGCAGTCGATATGACAAGCTCTATCTCGAGGTTGGGACGGTGGGTCCACACTCCTTTGCAGAGGATGTCCAGACTTACTGGCACTCTCTTTTTGGCCTGCATGTTCCCGAGGGCTGGGACAACCAGCTGGAGAATGAACCCGGTGCAGCCCTTTACTACGAACAGGCCAGACGCTTTCCCCGGCCTTTCCTGTTTGGCCTGGGAATGGACATGATCCCTCACTTTGGTGGAAGTGTGGGGAATGTCCTCACACACGGTGCTGTGGGACTCACCCTGCGAATCGGTGAAGATCTCGGGAAGGACTTCGGACCCCCGCGAATCCGCCCCAGTATGCCGGGAGGGACCTTCTACAGCCCTGGAGGAGGGTTCAAATGGTACATCTTCACCGGAGTGGAGGGTCGTGCCGTTCTCTACAACATCTTCCTCGACGGCAATACCTTTTCAGACAGCCATTCCGTGGACAAGAGACCCTTCGTGGGGGATGTCCAGGCAGGATTGGTGCTCCAGTGGAACCGTTTTCGATTCAGCTATACCCAGATCCTCAGAACAAAGGAGTTCGAGGGTCAGGGGGATCCGGACATCTTCGGTTCACTCAGCCTATCCTACCACTTCTAGAACACAAAGGCAGTTTCACCGCAGAGACGCAGAGCACGCAGAGAGAAGTATTCTTTTCCAATGGCGGGAGATACCGCCATTGGAAAACCCTCGCCCCTGCGCGGGAGGGGTTTCCTTTTCGCGCTGGTGGAACACTTCGGCAGAGTATTGACTGAGTTCTATATCAGAGAAGAAGATGAGCGAGCCTTTTTGTCTGCGGTCGTCTCCCCGCAGACAAAAAAGAATTCACTCTGCGCCCTCTGCGTCTCTGCGGTGAAACCCTCTTGCATGCTGGATACTGAATCCTTGAACTGAATTTGACAGGGGCACGGCAGCCCCGTAGAATGAACATCATCCAGTGATTATTGATCCGGCAGGCAGTTGCGGCCCACGCGGAGGTTTGAAGCATGGCTGAGAATGGAATCAGCAGAAGAAAGTTCATAATGACCGGTGCAGCCGGCATGGCTGCAGTCGGCCTGGGAGGGTTGACCGGTCGATCGGCCGCCAAGGAATCCTCCGGCGCGCCCGAGATCGTCACCCGGACCCTCGGCAGAACCGGTCTCCAGATTCCCGTGGTGAGCTTCGGGGTCATGAATTCCGACAGTCCGGATCTTATCCGGAAGGCCATCGACTTAGGCATAAGACACCTGGACACGGCCCATCTTTACCTTAGGGGGAACAGTGAGACCGTTATCGGCCTGATCCTTGAGGAACGCCAGTGCCGCGAAAAGATGATTGTGGCCACGAAGATGTACTTCGATCGGGACAAATATCGGAAGGTCTTCCTCCCCGAAGGCGGGGGGCGGGGCTTTCCCGCCTCCGAGGCCGGCTTTGACGAGCAGCTCGCGTTGAGCTTGAAGCGGTTGCGAACGGACCACGTGGATATCCTGTATCTTCACAGTTGTGAAGGGCCGCTTATGGCCGCATACGAACCCATGATGAAGATCTTCACCAAGGCAAAAGAGGCAGGGAAGACACGATTCATCGGGATCACCACGCATGCTCAGGAGCCTGAGACCATCCGCGCCGCAGCCGATACAGGGGTTTGGGACGTCGTTCTCACCTCTTATAACTTCATGCAGAAACATCGGGAAGACGTCAGGGCGGCCATAAAGTATGCCGCCGCAAAGGGAGTGGGCATTGTGGCGATGAAGACTCAGGGCGGCGTGCAAATGAACAGGGAAAGCCCTGCGCAGGTGAACCACCGCGCAGCCCTCAAGTGGGCGCTCAACGACAGGAATGTCTGCACTGCAATCCCGGGTATTACCGCGTTCGATCAGATGGATCTTGATTTCGCGGTCATGAAGCACCTCTCCCTGACCCCGGATGAGGAAGAGGTTCTGAGAAAATCGGCCGCAGCCACAGGGAGCGTGTATTGCCAGCAATGCGGATCATGCCTGGGATCCTGCCTGCAGAGGGCGCAGATCCCCACCCTTATGAGGGCCTACATGTATGCCGAGGCTTACCACAATCTCATTCAGGCAGAGATCGCCATGGCTGAAATCCCCGAGGGGCAGGGTCTTGATGCTTGCGGGGGCTGTGAGGAGTGCTCCGCTGTCTGCCGCTTCGGAATCCCTATCCCGAGCCGCATCCAATCCCTTGCGGCCATGGGGTTCCCCGGCAGAAGGATCGCATAAGTGGTCCCCTCTTCTCTCCTGACAATGATCCTGGCCCTATTCCTGTCCCTCTCGGCCGTAAGCCGGTCCATGGCCGAAGCGGACCTCTCCGGCTCCGGCTCGAACGAAAAGGAGAGTCTCCTGGCGCTTCTGCCGAAGAAGGAGGAAATCCCGGAGATCAAGGAAAGCTCGGTTCCGGAATTCTACGGACCTCAGAATCTCTTCGACTACATCAACGGCGAGGCCGAGACCTATCTGGATTATGGTTTTAATCTCTTGCTCACAAGGGAATACCTCGACAAAGAAGGCTCGATCATCACCATTGAGATCTACCGGATGAAAAGTCCTCTGCACGGATTCGGCATCTATGCTGCGGAGCGCACCCCGGATGACAAGGTGGTGGACATCGGCACCCAGGGAATTCAAGGTGGAAATATCGTGGCGTTCTGGAAAGGAGGTTACTATTGTAAAATCCTTTTCCACCGGATGTCGCCGGGTCTGGACTCGGTCCTCCTGAAGACAGCGAGACTCATTGCCGGCAAGATCGAAGGAGACTACTCCCTGCCCGAGCTCTTTTCTGTTTTTCCTGAAAAGCACAGGGTGAAAGGGAGCGAACGATTCATCCCCAGGAACTTCCAGGGGCAACCCTATCTGAGAAACGGCTATCGGGTGGATTATGAAAGAGAGGGAAAGAGATTCCAGGTCTTTCTCGTTCACCCGGGCTCCATGGAAGCGGCTAAGGAGACATATTTGAAGTACCAGGAGTTTCTTAGGACCGAGCACGCGAATCCCTCCCGGATAGAAAGCGGCGAGTACGAGATGGCCCGCGTTCCCGGTGAACAGGAGAAACTGCTTTTCAGGTATGGCACATTCTGGGGCGGGGTGCTTGGTGAAAAGGATTTCAGCGCTGCTGAAAGAATTGTCCAAAAAATGGTTGAGAAACTGAAGCCACGAAATTGAAACTGAACAACAGGGAATTCGACAGGATAGTGAAAGGTGCGGTGATGCGCATCCCTGAGGAGATCCGGCAGCATCTCGAGAATATCGTGATTTCCGTGCAGAAGAGACCCTCTGCGGAACTCCTCGAGGAAATAGGATTTGATGCCGAAGACGAGCTTCTGGGGCTCTTTCAAGGTACCTCCCAAATCGAGCGCTCCATTACGTCGCCTCCACTGTTTCCGGACACCATCCTCCTGTTCCAGGAGCCTCTTGAGGAAATTTGCGAAACCGTGGAGGAGCTGGAGGAAGAGATCGAAATCACCATCGTGCATGAGATCGCCCATGCACTCGGCATGAGCGAAGAGAAGCTGGCCGAGCTGGGGTATGAGTAAGAGACAGGAGTTTCACCGCAGAGACGCGGAGGGCGCAGAGAATATATCTTTTTTGTCCGCGGGGAGACGACCGCGGACAAAAAGGATCGCTCAGCATCCCATTGTTCATTTTAAGGGCCCTCGAGGACGAACTCCTACGCCATCTATAGCAAGAGTTTTAAGAACCCGACTCGCCAGCGCAACGGCAGATCTTTTCCAATGGCGGTATCTCCCGCCATTGGAAAAATGTTTGTCTTCTCTGCGTGCTCTGCGCCTCTGCGGTGAATAATTCTTTGCATTTAGGCCGGCTTTACAGGCATGATCGTGCATTCCAGTCTACACCGGAGTAAAAACTGAATGGACAAAGTAGTCATTTCCATACTGGGACGGGACAGGCCCGGCATTGTGGGGGCCGTGTCCAGGATTCTCCTCGACAGAGGCTGCAACATCGAGGATGTGACCCAGACGAGTCTTCAGGCGGAGTTCGCCGGCATCTTCATCGCATCGATGCCCGATAATCTCGCACCCTCCACCCTCCTTGCGGCCTTGAAAGCCGGCTTGGCGCCTTTTGGAGTCGATGTGCTGGTGAAGCGGCTCGAACGCAGGCCCGCGCATTCATCCCCAAGCAGTGCCGAACCCTTCGTTATCACGACCATGGGACCGGACAGGATGGGCCTCGTAGCCGGGGTGACGGAGGTCATGGCGCGGTTCGGAGTCAATATCACAAACATGAAGGCCGTGTTTCGAGGAGGAACGGACCCCTTCCGGAACATCATGATCTACGAAGTGGACGTGGACCGGCAGATAGACCACGCCGCCTTCCGCACCGCTCTTCGCGAAAGAGCACAGGAGCTCGATCTCGACATCACCATCCAGCACCGGCGCATATTCGAGGCCATCAACAGGGTGTAGCAGGTTGCTGAAAATGTCCCCCTCCACAAGTGGCGGGAAGCCTCGAGCTGCGTTGCCCCGGCATGGCCTCTGGTTGTTTGTTGCGGGTAGTTGGTGGGAAAAACAACCAACGACCAGCCACCTGCTACCCGCTGATTTCTCCCCCGGCTTTCTCGGGGGTCGAAATACACTTTGTTGAATGAACTTAACTTTAATCCTCGGAGTTTTTAGATGTTAAGCGACAGAGAAATCCTCAGCACCCTGGAGATGTTGAAAAATGAGCACCTGGATGTCCGCACGGTGACTCTTGGCATCAGCCTGATGGACTGCATCAGCCACGATCTCGAGCGTTTCAGGGAGCAGGTCAGGACAAAGATCCGAGCCCTGGCCGGCTCGCTGGTCCCGGTTTGCAACGAAATCGGGGATAAGTACGGTATCCCTGTGGTGAACAAGCGGATTGCCGTGAGCCCCATCTCCCTCGCCGGCGCATCCTTTTCTTCGGCCGAGCTCGTGAAGGTGGCCCAGACACTCGACGAGGCTGCTGCAGAGGTTTCCGTGGATTTCATCGGAGGCTACACCGCTCTCGTGGAAAAGGGGTTTTCGCGGGGGGATCTCGCCTTGATCGAGGCTCTGCCCGAGGCTCTTTCCACGACGGGAAGAGTATGCGCCTCCGTGAATGTCGCCTCCACCAGGGCGGGAATCAACATGGATGCCGTGAATCTCATGGGCCGCATGATCAAATCCGCAGCGGAAATGACCGCGGAAGCCGACGGCGTCGCCTGCGCAAAGATCTGTGTCTTTGCCAATATCCCACAGGATATACCGTTCATGGCAGGCGCATATCTGGGAGTGGGGGAACCTGATACGGTCATCAACGTGGGTGTGAGCGGACCGGGGGTGGTGAAAAAGGCGATTGACAGGGCCCTAGCCGCAAACCCCTGTCTCACTCTCGGGCAGCTCTCCGACCTCATCAAGAAAACCGCCTTCAAGGTAACCAGCGTGGGAGAACTGATCGGCAGGGAAGTGGCCGAACGGCTGGAGGTACCCTTCGGGATCGTGGACCTTTCCCTGGCGCCCACCCCGAACGTGGGAGACAGCGTAGGCGAGATTTTTCAAAGCCTGGGATTGATCGGCATCGGCGTGCCGGGATCCACGGCCTTGCTCGCCCTGCTCAACGATGCTGTCAAAAAAGGCGGCGCCTTTGCGAGCTGCTATGTGGGCGGGCTGAGCGGTGCATTCATCCCCCTGAGCGAGGATCTCCACATCTCGGAGGCCGCCCGGAAAGGGTACCTCTGTCTCGAAAAGCTCGAGGCCATGACGAGTGTCTGTTCCGTCGGTCTGGACATGATTGCCATTCCCGGAGATACCTCTGCGGGCACTATTGCAGCCATTATCGCCGATGAGATGGCCATTGGAGTGATGAACAAGAAGACGACGGCCGCAAGGCTGATCCCCGTCCCCCGAAAGAAGGCGGGCGAAAAGGCCTTTTTCGGAGGCCTTCTCGGGGAGGCAACCATCATCCCGGTCCAGAACAGCGGAGGGTCCGAGAACTTTGTCCGCCTGGGTGGAAGAATACCGGCACCCATACAGAGCCTTGTCAATTAGTTCTCAGTTTTATTCGGATTTTCAAGCGTCCCCTCCAAACCCTCTCTGCCTGTAAACCTTCCTCTTCCCTGGAGCGTCTAAAAGGGCAAGAAAGCGCGAAAAGGGGGGAGCAGCATGAAGAAGCATCTGATTACGGCAGGGGCGGCATTGGCATTTTTCCTGATGTGGACCGGGGTTTCCGATGCAGGAGGCAGGATTGCTTACCACTCCTCGTCCCCAATAGTGATTCACTCCCCACACCACGCTGTTGTTGTTCACGGCCGGCCGTATGCACACCCGGCATGGAAGAACCGCCATCATTACGACCGTTATGACAGGTACCGCCACAGGCACGCAGGCAGGAACGTGCATTACGATCGTCGCGGACACTTTTCACGCCACGTGCCCGGTGCATGGTACCGGCCCGGATTCTCCTTCTCCATCGGTGTCTGGTAACAGGTGCTTTTGGCCGGAAGGGTTTGATGGTATACTATGAGCCGGTGCGAATGCCGGGAGCGAAGCTCCCGTCTGGATGCCCCTGAATCTGCCTCCAGGCAGAGACAAAGCGATGAAAAAGGGGTGATGCTTTGGATAGAGGAACGGGGGCGCTCCCATTGCAGGAGGATGAACTCGAAAACCCGGTTTCTGACCTTGAACTGGTCGAGCGGGCAAAGAGGCGGGAATCGGCTGCCGCGGAAGAGCTCGTCCGGCGCTACCATGAAAAGGCGTATGCCGTTGCATATCGAACCTGCTCAGGCGACGTGGAAGAGGCAAAGGATTTCACTCAGGAAGCCTTTCTCAAGGCGTTTCGAAGTCTCCACCAGTTCAAGGGCCAGGCTTCTTTTTACACATGGCTCTATCGGATCGTGGTGAACACATGCCTCGACGGTGTACGACGACAAAAGCGGCGCAAAGGGTTTTTTTCATCCTGGCGGGCAGAAGAAGCGGGGAAGGGGATCAGGGATGAGATTGAACAAAGCCCGGATCTCAATATCCAGAGTAATCCTGCAGCCACTTTGAACCGAAAGGAGTTGAGGGCTCAGGTTCAGAAAGCGCTTGAAGGGCTGTCGAGCAGCCAGCGCATGATTTTCGAGCTGAAGATCTTCGATGAAATGAGCATATCCGAGATTTCAAAGGCGGTTAATATAGCTGAGGGGACGGTTAAAAGTCACCTTTTCCGGGCTACCCGGCATATCCGAAAAGCCCTGAGTGAATGGTCGGAGAATTGAAGGAGGTGCGCGACATGAAGAGCTGCGCGGAGTACAAGGAAATCCTTTTCCTGGACCTTTACGGAGAACTGGATTCCGCCTCCCGTTCCGAATGGCTGGCCCATCTCAGGGAATGCGCAGCCTGCAAAGAAGAACAGGCGAGGATGCTGAGCCTGGTTGGAAAGGTGAAGGAGGTCATGGCTTCGCCGCCACTCATTCACACTGAATCCCAAACGCTGATCAAAGCTGTCCGAGCCGAGATGATCCAAGGAGAAGAAAGAAAATTCAAGGCCGGGTGGCTCAGCCGATACTGGAGGTTCTCTCCCGCTCTGGCAACCGCCTGCGTTTTTGCGGCCATTATCTCCATCTGGAGTCTCGGGACCTTTGATTCCTTCTTGAACAACGAAAGAAACGCGGCAAAGGAATCCTCGCAGGAGATGCGAGCGGAAGATCTGGAGATTATCAGAAACTTCGATCTCTTGAAGCAAATGGATTCAGTGGAAAAGCTCGTGCAAACCCTTGACGAACCCGAAGACGATCCTTCCTCGCCTGAACCAGATTCCAAGACCCAGGAGATGACAAGTCATGAGAAAAGGGTCCATTACTCATAAATTGGCGTGCCGGCTGTGCGGCTCTGCTCCGGTCTGGATACTGTTGTTTTTTGCGCTGCTCTTCTCTTCTCCGCCGGCGACGGCATCCCTGCCCACCGGTGGGCCAGGCACCGTCACATTCGCGGTACGAGAATCCGGGATCACCTTCACAGCTCCCCTTCAGGTGGCTCAGCGCAACCCTCAAAATGAACGCACCGGGAACAGGTACGAGCAATGGCAGAAAATGAAGCCGGATGAGAAGGAAACCCTCAGGCGCCGTAATAACCGGTGGAAGCAGATGGCCCCTCAGGATCGGCAACGTTATCAACAGAGATTTGAACAATGGAAGAATCTCTCACCGGACGAGCAGCGGCAGATCGATCGAAAGCTGGAGAACTGGAAGGATCTCTCCCCTTCGGAGAGAGAGGATGTGAGGAAGAAATTCCGGTGAACTCCTACGTCTTTTCTTGCCCCTCCAAAGAAATCTCTATTAACCGGTCCAGAAGATCCGACATGCTCATTCCGGCAGCCCTTGCAGCCAGGGGGACGAGACTCGTCGCGGTCATCCCGGGAACGGTGTTGGTCTCAAGGATATAGATCTTGTCGTCCTGGAGTATCATATCCGTTCTGCTCCAGACACTGCACCTGAGAACCCGGTGCGCCTCTTTGGCACAGAACTCCATATCCTTTCTCTCATCCTCCGATATCGAGGCAGGGCAGATCTCTTTTGAAGCGCCGGGCGTATACTTTGCTGTGTAATCGAAAAAGGGATGCTCGGGATTGGGGATGATCTCTACGATGGGAAGCGTTTCGAGAACCGTGTTCCCCAACACGCAACACGTGAACTCCCTCCCCTGGACAAATCTCTCTATCATGATCTCGTTATCGTGGTGAAAGGCCTCTTCTATCCCCTTTGAAAGCTCTTCAGGGGAACGGCAAATGGACATCCCGAGGCTGGACCCCTCCGACACCGGCTTTACAACCAGGGTGTTGCCGAGTGACGCGACGATTCCCCCTGCTGAAAACACCTCTCCCCTGGTGAGCATCGCATCCTCTGCGACCCTCAGGCCGGCCAGCCGATAGAGGTCCTTGGACATCTTCTTGTGGATTGCCATCGCACTTGCAAGAACGCCGGAGCCTACAAAAGGGATATCCAGAAGCTGAAGAAAGCCCTGGATGCACCCGTCCTCACCGAATCTGCCATGGAGTAACACAAAAGCGAGATCGATCTTTTCCCTGTCATGGATCAGACCGATCAGATCATCGCGGGGATCATACCTGCTCACGTCATACTTTTTCCTGTCCAGGGCCTCGTAGACTGCATCTCCGCTTCGGAGAGAGACTTCCCTCTCACCGGAACGGCCCCCAGCTATCAAGGCGATTCGGAGCTTGTCCATGGATCACGCCCTTTCTGCCTTTGAAAATTTTTGGCACACCATATCCCACGCATGGAAAGATGACAACGCTATTTCCAGAGCTTTTTCTGCACAAAACCTGTGAGGCGCGTCCTCCGGGGCTTCCATCGAAATCAGAGGATTGGGCCCCGGAAAAATGAAATGGTTCAAAGCAAAAAACAGCAAAAATGAGTGAAAAAGCGAGAAAGTCGTAGATTGCCCGGTGTGGAAATTTTTTTGAACCATGCGAACGACCAAGAAGAAGCCCACGATTTCAGGGAAAAAACACCCAGAAAAGCTTTAGGCTCTTCTGACCGGCTTTTCCAACCATTGCAATGGAATCAGCTTAGTCTTCAGTAAGTTACTTGGTGTCGAAAAAGGGAGAAAGGCTAAGTCGCCTCTGCGCTCAATCAGCGTTGACAGGGTTACACTCCTTCAGGTAGAAGGGCACCTGCAAATTGAGAAGGGACTAGGATTTGATCGGCCACACGGAATCACCTGCAACGGAAAAACCTGAATTGAGGCTGCAATGAACAATGTCTGGGAATCGTTGAAGGAGGCTCTCCGGTCCAAGGTGCCCGAGAAAAGCTACTCGCTCTGGATCAAGCCAATCACCCTTCTCGAACACAAAGAAAGCACCCTTCTCCTGGGGTGTCCCAACAAGTTCTCCCTGAACTGGGTCATGGAGAATTATGGCGAGATCATGGAGGAGCGGCTTCGAGAAATCTCGGAGGGCAGTTGCAGCTTCCACCTGAAGGTCATGCCCGCACCGAAGAACGTCCCGAAGCAGGCCCTGAAGGATGAACCACAGTTGGTCCTTCCCCACGTGCCCGTGACTCCCCGAAGGGGCTGGAGGACCCTGAATCACGATTTCACGTTCGACCGGTTCGTGGTAGGGAAATGCAACGAATTCGCCTATTCGGCATCCAAAGCTCTCGCGCTGGAGTCCAGCTTCCCCTATAACCCCCTTTTCCTTCTGGCAAACACCGGGTTGGGAAAAAGCCATCTCTCTCAGGCCGTCGGCCATGCCATGCTCCAGAACAAACCCGACCTCAGGGTTTATTACATCACAGCAGAAGACTTCGTAAACGAAATGATCTGGGCACTCAAGAACAACTCCATCGAGGAGTTCAAAGGAAAATACCGCAGATCCTGCGATGCATTGCTCCTCGAAGAGGTGCACTTCCTGAGCGGCAAGGAGAAGACGCAGGTGGAACTGGGATACACCCTGGACGCCCTGGCCGATGACCATAAGAAGATCATTTTCACGAGCTCGGTCCTTCCCAAGGATATCCCCAATCTGTCAAAGGAGCTTTACTCTCGCTTCAACTCAGGGCTGATCGCCACCCTGGACATGCCCGACTATGACACGCGGTTGAAGATTCTGGAAAAAAAGGCCTCTGAGCAGAACCTCCACCTGTCGGATGAAATCGTCCACCTGCTCGCAGAGAAGCTCCCCGGAGACATTCGTCAGATGGAGAGCGCCCTTCGCTGCTTGAAGGCCAAATCCGAACTCCTGAAAGCCAAGATCGACATGGACCTGGCGAGAGAGGTTCTGCAATGCCATGTCTCCGAGGAGAGCGGCTCGAATCAGGAAGACATCAGGGCGCTCGTCTGCCGGTATTTCAAAATAGATCCATCCGTGCTGCAATCTAAATCGAGAAAAGCAGCCCATTCGTATCCCCGGAATGTGTATGTCTACCTCTGCCGCAGGCACACCAGCATGACCCTGGAGCAGATCGGGCAGTCCATCAACAGGAATCATTCCACCATCGTGTATGCCTGTGAGGTGATCGAGCGAAAGATGAAGGCCGATGCAAAGGTGAAGAACCAGATCGCTTTTTTCGGCCAGAGGCTCAGAGGAGTACAGGCATAACGCTTACCGCCGTCGCGATATGAAACGTTACACCCTTTATTTACTCATTCTCTTCGGGGCTTTGATCTCAGGGGCCGTTCTGTTTCTTGGCATCCTCTCCGTGCTGATAGGAATCTCACACCAGGACATGGACGGCTTCCTCACCCCCGTTCTCGTGGGATCGTTCGGTTCGGTCCTGGTCCTTTATCTTTTCTTTCGTTTCTCCAGGTATCTCTTCCGCCAGATGAATCGCACAGATTCCCTCGACCTTTAGCGTCGTCTTTCTGAATACAGGGACTCAGGACGCTAGCTCATCTCCGGACTTTTCCCTTCTCTGTAGAACGAGACCAGCGCTTCCTCTTCGAGCGGTGAAAGATTGAACTTTCGGCAGGCCTCCTGAATGAGCTTCAGTTTTGACTTTGAAGGATCCTCCTGGAGCTCCGCGGAAATATATTTCACTGCCTGCCTGACCTTCTCTCCCTTTGGTTGGATCGTCGCCATATTCACTCCTTCTGTCTTGTTTTGTAGTTCATACCATCTTGCAGGTTTAACATCCAAATGTGATATGCTCAAGAGCGTAAGGCGGCGGCATGGCTTATCCTATGATACGAAGCTTGGCAAAAGTGGCAATCCTTGCAGCAATGTTGTTGGGGCTTCCTCTTCTGGGAATCCTCCTTGCCTCCATGCCCCTGCAGCCTTATCTGGAGTTCCCTCCTGCCACCCTTTACGTTACCCACGCGCCTTTTTCCTGGGTTGTTTTCCTGGCCTATGCCCTTTTTGTCCTTCTGATAGTTACGCCCTTCCTCAGGAGGAATCTTGCAGTAAATGGCGCGGCCGAATCTTCGACGGTCGGACCCGCGACCAGGTTCCCCTGGTGGGGATGGCTGGGGCTTGTCTTCGGAGTTCTTTCCTGGATCCTTGCCTGGACCCGCTTCCCGTGGTTTGAAGCGCTTCAGACCCACACCTTCACCCCCCTTTGGCTATCCTACGTCATCACCATGAATGCGTTGGCCTATCGGAGAACCGGGACTTGCCTCCTCATCGACCGTCCTATCGCTTACCTGCTCCTTTTTCCTGTGAGCGCCATTTTCTGGTGGTTCTTCGAGTACCTGAACAGGTTTGTTCAGAACTGGTACTATGTGGGCCCACCGCTGAATCCTATCGAGTATTTCTGGTACGCCACTCCCGCCTTTTCGACGGTTCTGCCCGCCTTCACCGCTACCCGGGAGTGGGTTCTTTCCTTTTCATGGCCGAAGAGATTCCACCATTTTCTTCCGATCTCCGTACCAAGACCAAAGACGATAGGCGCCCTGGTGCTGATGATTGCCGCACTGGGGCTCGCGGGTCTTGGGGTGTTCCCCGATTATCTTTTCGCGCTCTTATGGATTTCCCCTCTGCTCATTCTGGTCTCCCTGAAGGCCATGTTCGGGGAGCATCATATCTTCTCCAACCTGAACCACGGCGACTGGAGTCTCGTGATCGCCTCCGCGGTCTCCGCCCTCGTTTGCGGGTTCTTCTGGGAGATGTGGAATTTCTTCAGCCTTGCGAAGTGGATTTATCAGGTCCCTTTCGTTGCGAGGTTTCACATCTTTGAAATGCCCTTGATCGGTTATGCCGGGTATCTCCCATTCGGGGTGGAGTGTGCGGTGATCGTGGAGATGGTGATGAGGAAAGATACAAGATCCAGGTTACATGATGCAGGATAAAAGATTCAGGATGCACGATGCAGGATGAAAAGACAAAGAGTAGAAGACTTCTTGGACGCGGATTTTACGGATTCACACGGATTTGAAAAGATTTTCTTGTCGAACCAAAAGAGACTTATCCGTCTTCATCTGTGTTCATCCGTGTCCCAATAATCATGTCCTTTTTCCTCTTATCCTGAATCCCCTCATCTTGGATCTTGCATCCTTCATCATTCCAAGCGCAGGGATACATCGCCGCAGAGGATCTTTCTTCTGACGCCACTTTCCAGTTCGAGAATCAGAGCACCCGTCTGATCTATTCGGACTGCCCTGCCTCTTATCGTCTCAGCGCCGGTCTCGACCATGACATTTCTGCCCAGGATCAGCGAAAGGTCGTTCCATTTCGAATAAATGAGATGCGTATCTCCATTGAGAAAAGCGCCGTAGCTGTTCTCGAATTCCTTCAGGATCCGGACAAGGAGGTCGGCCCTTGGAAACACCTTTCCTGTTTCCATCCTGACGCTGGTGGCAGGACCCCTGATTTCTTCTTGCCCGGCCGGATGCCACTGAACGTTCAGCCCCATACCCAGGACCACATAATCGACGGAACTGCCTTTGACGCCGAATTCAGTGAGAATGCCCGCGAGCTTTCTTTGGCCCGCATAAAGATCGTTGGGCCATTTGATCCGAGCGGCAACACCCGTTCTCCTGTGGAGGACTTCAGCGGCCGAGACTGCCAGGATCATGGTTAGAGCGAAGACTTGTTCGGGTTCAACACGGGCCCGGAGAAGAATGGAGAAAAGAAGATTGGCGCCGGGCAGGGAAAGCCAGCTTCTTCCCACTCGCCCTCTACCCCCGGTCTGTGCATCGGCCACCACAACCGTGCCGTCAGGCGCGCCGTTTGCGGCAAGGGATTTTAAGAGGCTGTTGGTCGATTCCAGGGTAGCGTGATATCGGAGGTCGACCCCGAAAAAGGTCCCGGATAACGCGCGCCGAAGCTCCTGGGGGTCAATCGGGTCGGATGGGCGGGGGTCATTGGTCATTTATGCCTAGTATTCCGGTTCGGCCCGAAGTACCCTCGTCATCAGATCCTTCATGGCTTCCTTCGGGTTTTTCCCCTCGTAGAGCACCCGATACACTTGCTCGACGATCGGCATCTGTACCTCTGTCTTCAAGGCGAGGGTTCTCGCGGAGAGTGTCGTCTTCACCCCTTCCGCCACCGTGTTCATGCCTTTCACAATCTGTTCGAGACGCATCCCCCGGCCGATCTGGAGCCCCACGCTCCGGTTTCTGCTAAGATCCCCTGTGCAGGTCAGTACGAGATCTCCCATGCCCGCCAGTCCGGCAAATGTGGCGGGCCTGGCGCCGAGGCCGATACCCAGTCTCGTCATCTCTGCAAGCCCGCGGGTGATCAGGGCGGCCCTGGTGTTGGTACCAAGATCCAACCCGTCCGAGATGCCCGCGGCAATGGCGAACACGTTCTTGAGTGCACCGCAAAGTTCCACGCCCACCAGGTCGTCGGTGGTATAGACCCGAAAGACGTCGTCCGCGAAAAGCACCTGGAGTTGCTGCGCCCGGCTCAGGTCCCCGCAGGCAATCGTGACGACTGTCGGGCGTCTCATGGAAACCTCCCTCGCAAAGCTTGGGCCCCCCAGGGATGCAAACACCAGGCGGGATTCCCCGGGCAGTAGTGATTCGGCTACCTGGGACATGGTCATGAGCGTGTCGTTTTCTATGCCTTTGGCAAGATTCAATACCGTGGCACCCGGCTTCAGGTGGACCCTCACCCCTTTGAGGACCTCCCTGAACACATGGGACGGAACGGCCATCAACACCAGATCCCTTCCCGAAACCGCTTCTTCGTAGGCCCGCACGGGTTTGAGCCCGGGGGAAAGATCGATCCCGTCCAGAAAGGTCCTGTTCATTCTCTCTTTCAGGATCTGTTGATATACCTCCTCTTCCCTGATCCAGAGGGCGACATCATGCCCCTTCCGAACAAGAAAATTGGCGAGGGTGGTCCCCCACGCCCCTGCGCCGATGACGCCAATGCCCTCGATTCCGACTTCCGACATGTACAGATCCTTTACCTTATTCACTGAGTAAATCATGCCTTCCAGGCAAGATACCGTGTTCTCCACAGGCGAGCGCTCATTGACAACTAATCTTCGACCACCTTCGCCACAGCTACCACCTTCTCTCCCTCTGCAAGGTGGATCAGTCTGACACCCTGGGTGTTTCGGCCGATCACCTTGATGTCGCTTGCCCTCAGCCGGATGATCTTGCCGCTTCCGGTAATGATCATCAGCTGATCCAGATCGCTTACCTGGTACGCGTACACCACAGGGCCGTTTCTCTCAGAGGTCTTGATGGTCAGAATGCCTCTTCCTCCCCTTCCCTGCTTCCGGTACTCATCGGTCTTGGTCCGCTTTCCATAGCCGTTCTCGGTCACGGTAAGGATGCTGGCCCCTTCATCCAGGGCCTCCATTCCGACCACCTCGTCGTCCTTGTCCATCCTGATCCCGATGTTGCCGGCAGTCACCCTGCCCATCTCCCGTATCTCGGATTCATGAAAACGGATGGACTTGCCCTGGCGGGTGGTCAGGAAGATGTCCTGGCCGCCGCTGCTGACGCGAACGGCAATCAGTTCATCGTCCTCGTTGAGCTTGATGCCCATGATGCCCCCGGCCCGCGGATGGCTGTAGGAGACGAGCTCGGTTTTCTTGACCAACCCCTGTTTGGTCGCCATGACAACGTATTTTCCCTTTTCGAAATCCCTGATGGAGAGCGTTGTGGTCACCTGTTCTCCCAATTGCAGTTCCAGGAGATTGACAATCGCCTTTCCTCTCGACGCGCGGCTTGCCTCCGGGATTTCGTGCACCTTCTTCCAGTAGACCCTCCCCTTGTTCGTGAAGAAGAGGAGATGATCATGCGAAGAGGCCACGAAGAGCATCTCCACAAAATCTTCCTCTTTCGGCTTGACCCCGGTCATCCCTTTTCCGCCCCGGCGCTGAGCCCTGTAAAGGCTTACCGGGCTTCTCTTGATGTATCCGTCGTGGCTGATGGTGACCACCATGTCCTCTTCTGCGATCAGGTCCTCCACATCGATTTCCCCGGACTCGGCCAGGATCTCGGTCCTCCGCTCGTCACCGTGCTCCTTCTTGATCGCCTCCAGCTCCTCTTTGATGAGTTGGAGAACCATGGCCGGACTTCCCAGGATGGCCCTGAACCTCTCCATGTTCTTGAGAAGCTCTTCATACTCCGACGTGATCTTCTCCCTCTCCATTCCGGTGAGTCTCTGCAGCCTCATGTCCAGGATGGCCTGGGCCTGTATCTCGGACAGGGAAAAATCGCTCATCAGTCTTGCCCTTGCCTCTTTCGGGTCGGAGGAGGATCGAATGACCTCGATCACATCGTCCATGAAATCGAGGGCGATCTTGAGACCTTCGAGGATATGGGCGCGGGCTTCCGCCTGCCTCAGCTCATAGGTCGTCCTGCGGATGATGATGTCTTTGCGATGAATGAGGAAGCTCTGAAGGATTTCCTTCAGGGTGAGGACATGGGGTCTGCCATTCACGATTGCAAGAAGAATGATGCCGAAGGAGACCTCCATCTGCGTGTACTTGTAGAGGCGGTTGAGGATGACCAATGCCTTGGCATCCCTGCGGATCTCCAGAACCACCCTCAAACCGTCCCTGTCCGACTCGTCCCGGATGTCGGTTATGCCGTCGATCTTCTTCTCCTTGACGAGCTCTGCAATGCGTTCCAGCAGCTTGCTCTTGTTGATCTGAAAGGGGATCTCGGAGATGATGATCCTCTCCTTGTTCTGGGCCTGCTTTTCGACAAAAGCCCTTGCCCGAACGCGAATGACTCCTCTTCCAGTCTCGTAGGCCTCACGGATCCCTTTGGAGTAAATGATGAACCCGGCCGTGGGGAAGTCCGGCCCGGGAATGATCTTCATCAGCTCGCCCACGGTAGTCTCCGGGCGTTCGATGAGGCGGACAATGGCGTCACACACTTCCGAGAGGTTGTGCGGCGGTATGTTGGTGGCCATGCCGACTGCGATGCCGGAGGAGCCGTTGATGAGAAGGTTCGGAATCGAGGTGGGGAGAATAACCGGCTCCATTATCGAGCCGTCGTAGTTCGGTGTAAAATCTACCGTCTCTTTGTCGATGTCGTCCAGAAAGTTCTGGGTGAGCCGCGTCATGCGGACCTCGGTGTACCGCATGGCGGCGGGGGGATCGCCGTCCACCGACCCGAAATTCCCCTGACCGTCCACCAGAGGGTATCGCAAAGAGAAATCCTGCGCCATGCGCACGATGGTGTCGTACACGGCCGAATCCCCGTGGGGATGGAACTTTCCAATAACGTCGCCAACCACCCTTGCGGACTTCTTGTAAGGACGGTTGAAATAGTTCTTCATCTCGTGCATCGCGTACAGAACACGCCGATGCACGGGTTTCAGGCCGTCCCGGATATCCGGCAGGGCCCTGCCGACGATGACGCTCATCGAATACTCGAGATACGACTTCTTCATCTCGTCTTCGATGTTGACAATGTCGGGCAGCAGAGTTGCAACCATGGTTGTTTCTCCCATTCAAAATGCAGAATACAGGATCCAGGATTCAGGATGCCAAGACAGGATGCAGGAACAGAAAAGATATCACCGCAGAGTACGCGGAGAGAGACTCATTCTTAAATGGCGGAGATGCCGCCATTTAAAAAGACTCAGCCTGCTTTAATGAGCCGGTTGTCTCCGGCCTGTGCCCTTGATGCTGCGTAGACGGAGTGCGCTTTACGAGCCGAAAAGATTAAAGACGGGAGTTGATCTGTGAGCGCCCCTTCTTGTCTGCAGTCGTCTCCCTGCAGACAAGAAAGAGAGTTCTCTCTGCGAACTCTGCGTCTCTGCGGTGAATACCTTGTTGTTTTCAACCCTTTCGCGTCTTTGCGTGAAACCCCTTCTCTTTTATCCTGCGTCCTGCAACTTGGATCCTGAAACCTGCATCCTTCAGTATTAAATATCCAGCTCCCTGACTTCCAGTGCGTTTGTCTGGATAAAGTCCCTTCTGGGCTCTACCTTGTCGCCCATGAGAATGGTGAAGATCTCATCGGCCTCCACCACGTCTTCCACTTTGACCTTCAACAGCGTCCTCTTGTCCGGGTCCATGGTGGTTTCCCACAGCTGACCCGGGTTCATCTCTCCAAGGCCTTTGTATCTCTGGATCGTCAATCCCTTTTTCCCTTTTTCCTGAAGAAAGTCGAAGAGCGCCCTCAACCCCTTCAGTTCTTTTCCATCCCCGTCGCCGGAGAGTACAAACGTGGCGCCGTTCCAGTCCTTGAACCGCTCCCCAAGGACCATGATGCGTTTGAGCTCAGGGGAGGAGATGACCTCCCAGTTCACATCCATGGTTCTTCCCTGGTTGAACTGCTCGGTCACGCTGAATTCGTAATATCCCCTTCCTTCCTGGTCCAGCCGTTTCTCTTCTACCCTGTAACCCGCCTGCTGAATCTTGCCTAAAAGTTTTTCGACGAAGTCCGGGTCCTTGAGCTGGTTCTTTTCCCGGAGACCATTGGAGACCATAAGCTCCAGCAGGTGTTCCGTGTAGCCCCTCTTCGCGAGGCTTGCGAGGTTTTCGTAATACGTGAGAAGGTTCCGGAGAAGGTCTTCCAATTTGCGTCCGGCGAGTTTTTCCCCGTCCCGGATAGTGACCGACTCCTTGTCGGCAATCCTCCGAAGGAGGTACCTGTTGAACGATTCCTCGTCCTTGACATAGGCCTCGTTTTTCCCTTCCGCGACCCGGTAGAGCGGGGGCTGAGCGACATAGAGGTATCCGCCCTCGATGAGCTCGGGCATCTGCCTGAAGAAAAATGTCAGGAGGAGGGTCCTGATGTGCGCCCCGTCCACATCCGCATCCGTCATGATGATGACCTTGTGGTATCGGAGCTTGGCAATATCGTATCCCTTCTCGCCGATGCCGGTTCCAAGGGCAGCGATCATGGTCCTGATTTCTTCGCTCGACATCATCTTGTCGAAGCGGGCCTTCTCCACGTTCAGGATCTTTCCCTTGAGAGGAAGAATGGCCTGAAACTTCCTGTCCCGACCCTGCTTCGCCGATCCGCCGGCCGAGTCCCCCTCCACGATGAATACCTCGCTTCTCGCAGGGTCCCGCTCCTGGCAGTCCGCCAGCTTGCCGGGGAGAGAGAAGTCCGAGAGAACCCCCTTTCTCCTGGCGAGCTCCTTGGCCTTCCTGGCCGCCTCCCTTGCTCTCGCCGCCTCTACGACCTTACCCAGGATTGCCTTGGCCACACCCGGGTTCTCTTCGAAGACCATGGCGAGCCGCTCGTTTACGAGGGTTTCGACCAACCCTTTCACCTCGCTGTTTCCGAGCTTGCTCTTGGTCTGACCCTCGAACTGGGGATTGGGAAGCTTGACGCTGATGACGGCCGTCAACCCTTCGCGCGCGTCGTCCCCGCTCAGCTTCTCCTTGAAGGTTTTTGCAAAGGATGATCCCTGAAGATAGGTGTTGATGGTCCTGGTGAGGGCCGACCTGAACCCGATGAGATGGGTCCCTCCCTCCCGGGTGTTGATGCTGTTGGCAAATGCGAGGATGATCTCATTGTAGGAGTCATTGTACTGAAAGGCGACCTCCACCATGACCCCGTTCTTCTCGCCGCTTATGAAGATTGGCTCGGGGTGGAGCACGGCGCGGCTCTTGTTGAGATAGGTGACAAAGGAGTTTATCCCTCCCTCGTAGTGGAACTCCTTGCTCTTTCCCGATCGCTCATCGGAGATGTCGATCTTTACCCCTTTGGTGAGGAAGGCGAGCTCCCTCATTCTCCTGGCAAGGGTGTCAAAGTCGAATTCCACGGTTTCGAATACGGTCGGGTCCGGCTTGAAGCGGACCCTGGTTCCTCTTCTTGCCGTCTCCCCGGTGACCTCCAGCTCTGTCTTTTTTTCGCCCAGTTCATAGCGCTGGGAGTACACCTTGCCGTCGCGGTATACCTCGACCTCCAGAAACTCCGAAAGGGCATTGACCACCGAGACACCGACCCCGTGAAGCCCGCCGGATACGCTGTAGCTCTTGTTGTCGAATTTGCCACCTGCATGGAGCACTGTCATGACGACTTCAAGGGCAGGGACCTGCTCGGTCTCGTGCATGTCAACCGGTATGCCTCTGCCGTTGTCGGTAACCACAACGCTGTTATCCGCCAGTATCTGAATGTCAATGTGATCGCAATACTCCGCAAGAGCCTCGTCGATGCTGTTGTCCACCACTTCGTACACGAGATGATGCAGTCCCTCGACACCGGTATTGCCGATATACATGGCCGGCCTCTTGCGAACCGCGCTGAGACCTTCCAGTACCTTGATGCTGTCTGCCTTATATGTAGAATCCGATCCAACCATATCTAAAGCCTCATGGGCATAATCAACCCCAGAAAGCCTTTGTCGTCGCTTCCCTTGATGATGCAGGGGCTGGAATTATCGATCAAGCCGACCTCCACGATCTCGCTGTCCATGTTCTGGAGGACGTCGGTAAAGTATTTCGGGTTGAAACCCGCGTCAAATCGCTCTCCCTTGTAGTCGATTTCAAGCTTCTCCTGGGCATCGCCCAGGTCGGGATTCACGGAAACGAGTTCCATGATGTTGTTCTCCAGGCTGATCTTAACCCCCCGGTAGGTTTCATTGCTCAGGATCATCATCTTCTTCATTCCATCCAGAAGGGCGTCTCTCTTTATCTTGATCACGGACTTGGTCCTCTTCGGGATCACTGCGTTATAGTCCGGGAATTTGCTTTCCAGAAGTCTCATGACCAGCATCGAGTCCCCGGCCCTTGCCAGGCAGTTGCTTTGCTTGAAACCCAGCTGAAGCACTCCCCCCTCGGAGGCGAGCTTGGAGAGTTCCATCATGCCTTTCTTGGGAATCATCACGCCTGAAGGCATATCGATATTCTTGATTCCCTCGACCTCCTTCTCGATCAGGGAGAGCCTGTGCCCGTCGGTGGAAACCATCCTCAGAAAAGCCTTCTCATCCTGTCCTATTTTTTCCACATAGATGCCGGAGAGTTTGAACCCGGCTTCCTCCATCGTCACGGAATAGATCGTCTTCTCGATCATCTCCCGAAGCACAAGGCCCCCGATCTCGGCGGCCGTTACCCCTTCAGGCTCTACAAACACAGGGTATTCATCAGGAGGTAGACAGGCCAGATTATACCGGGCGTTCTCATCGGAAATGAAAATCCTGGCGTTTTGCCTCTCCTTCAGGAGAAGCTTTTCGCTCTTGCTTTCCTTGAGGATTTCAAAAAACTTCCTCCCCGGAATAGTGACGCTTCCCGGGACAGCGACCTCAGCGACCGTCTTCTGTTGAAGACTGATCTCCAGATCGGTGGCCGATATGACCAACTCGGAACCTTTTGCCGAGACCAGGATCATCGACAGAATAGGCATGTTGCTCCTCTTCTCGATGATACTCTGAACTCTGGTGACAGCCTTGTATAGTTCCTGTCTATTTACTGTTACTTCCATATTATCCTCCGACTAATAACCATAGTAAGATCTGCTCTTTTGTGTATAACTGTTTCAAGTGCTCAAAGTGAAAGGGGAAACTTGTGAACTCTTTCTCAACATTCCTTTGTCGGTGCCGTCTTCTCATGGTACGAAAACAGATCGGAGCGAGTTATCGACAGCAAGTAACGGAAAAGTTTTCATCATGGTCAGGAAATGAGATTTTCGATCCTGGTGAGATCGTCCGTCGTCGACTTTCCCTGATCTCTGTGCTGTTCGATCTTTCGTATCGCATGGATCACGGTAGAATGATCCTTATTGCCGAAAGAACTGCCGATCTCCTTGAAAGAAAGGTCCGTATACTTCCTTGCGAGATACATTGCAACCTGCCTTGGGTAGGAATGGGACCTTTTCTTGCCCCCGGTCGTCAGATCGTGAATGGGGATATTGAAATACCCGGCAGTTACGGATTTGATGTCCTCGATCCCGATCTTTGATTGATTCGAGCCTTTGATCAACGATTTTGCCACGGAAATATTGATCTGACCTCCCTTGAGCAAAGCATAGCTTCTGATCTTCAGGATGTTTTTCTTGAGAGCCTTGAAGTCCCTGCCTGCGTGGGAGAGAAAAAAAACCACGTCCTCGGGGAGGTGTACACCGTTGTCCTTTCCCATTTTTTTTATAATACCCAGGAGTCCGTTGTGATCCGGCATTCCTATCTCTGCCAGCACTCCCCATCCCAGTCTGGATCGAAGAGGCTTGCTGATGCCTTCCAATTCCTGAACCGGCCGGTCCGCGCTGAACACCATCCTCCTGTCCCTGGAATAAAGGGAATCGAATAACGAAACAAGCGTGTCCTGGGCACCCGTCCGCTGGCGCAGAAGATGAACGTCATCGAAGAGGAGCACATCGAGAGAAGAGAGCCTTTCTTCAAAGGATTGATATTGATCCTTACTGGAATAGACGCTACACTCTGAGACGAAGGTCGCACACGGCACGAATCTGACCGCAGCATCGGGGTTTTCAACCCGGATGCGGTTTCCGACAGCATGAAGAAGATGTGTTTTGCCGAGCCCCGGCCCGGAAAAGAGATATAGCGGGTTGTAGGCGCGGGAGGACTTCTCCGTCACCCGGAGCGCCGAGGAGCAGGCAAAACGATTCCATTTACCCTTCTGCATTTCCTCAAAGGTCAGGGACGGGTCAAGACCGGGGTTCAAACCCTCCGGATCTTCCGTAGGCCCCCGGGTGGATTGTTCATAACAAAAGCTGACCTTTGGGGACGCTTTGAGTGTTTTAGCAAAACATTCCTCGATGGCGGGAAGGTATTTTTCCATCATCCAGATGGCGTGGAATCTGTTTGGTACCGATATGACGGCCGAGTCTCCTTCCAGAGTTTTCAGGGTTGCCTTAGAGAACCAGGTTTGGAATTCGCCGTTCGGTAACTTGGACTGAATTCTCTTGGTCACTCGCAACCAGATATGTTCGCTAGTTACCATCAGAGGAGAGAGATCCTTTGTTTAAGACTCTTTGAATATTAGAAAAAGTTTGAGATGAGCGCAACTAAAAAGTGGCCCTCACAGGAGGTTTGAATGTCACGATCTTCCTTTTCCATCGGCTTCGCTGGCAAGGGCGGAACCGGCAAGACCACCACTGCCGGATTGCTGGTCAAGTACCTCGTAGATAACAAAATGGTGCCGGTTCTGGCAGTGGATGCGGATGCAAATGCCAACCTGAACGAGGTTCTGGGTATGAAGGTGGAGCAAACCCTGGGCGATGCCAGGGAAGAGATGAAAAAAGGTGTTGCCACGGGTATGACCAAGGATGTTTTCATGGAGATGAAGCTGGAGCAGGCGGTGGTGGAGGCAAGCGGGTACGACTTGATTGTCATGGGAAGACCCGAGGGGACCGGCTGTTATTGCGCAGCGAATACGCTTCTCACCAATTACCTGGACAAGCTCATCGGCAATTACGCGTATGTGGTCGTAGACAACGAAGCGGGAATGGAACATATCAGCCGGTTGACCACAAACAACATCGATGTTCTCCTGGTGGTTTCAGACCCCACGCGCAGGGGCATCCAGGCTGCAGCAAGGATCTTCGGCCTCACTGCCGAGCTGGGGCTCAAAATCGGCCGAAAGCACCTGATCGTAAATCTCGCCAAGGACGGGCAGAGAGACTCCATTGAGGAGGCTGTAAGGGAACAGGGTCTGGAGCTGAGCGGTATCATCCCCGAAGATCCCGAGGTTCGCGAATATGATCTGAGGGGCACCCCGACCTCACAGCTGAGCAAAGACAACAAGGCCGTGGCGGCTGCGTTCGAGATTTTCACCAAAATCCTCGACAAGACGCCAGGGGCCTAGCCCGAAGGGCAAGAGAAGAAAGAGTATTCACCGCGGATCCTTTTAGATCCCGTGTGCTGTTTCGCGGGAGACGCAGAGTGCGCAGAGAGAATCTTTTTTTTCGCCTGACGGGAGATGCCGTCAGGCGAAAAGAGGCTCGCGATATTCAGCTGCAGTCTCTTAGAGCCGGCGATGAGAGCGCTCTTCGAATATGGGTGGAGTCTCTGAAATAAATTGAACACAATGTCATTTCGGATGCAGTGAGAAATCCTTATACTTGGAGCTACAAGGTCTCTCTCGGAGGTTCCCGCGCGAGTCGCGGGGGCGAGATGACAACCTTTGTAAGACACGACACCAGGGCATGGCTGAGGACATTTCCAATGGCGGTATCTCCCGCCATTGAAAAAAATCTCCTCTCTGCGCCTCTGCGGTGAAAATCTTACACCGGATACTTACACCAGATATAGAGATGAGCACGCCGGCGGCAACAACATATGGCTGGCGTGTTCCGCGGTAGTCGGAAATTAAACTCCTTGAATTGTTGTTCAAATGTCTCTTGACTTTAGGATATTCTCTCAATTATGTTTAAACGATCCTGTAAAGGGTTTTCATGTATAAGGGTTCTACACGTTCCCCTCAGAGTTTGACTCGAACAGCCTGTTCAGTCGAACCCCCAAGTTGAACATTATAGGAATCATCAGCGAAAGCAGGTGAATCATCGTCCCTCTGATCGCGCAAGGGACGATGGGCTGGAAATTCCCTCTGCCCGGGGGAATCTCTTCGCCGGAGCCGGAGCGCTGCCGAATAACGGAACCCCAGCGAGTCGACTGCCATCCTGTCCTGCACGGATGCAGCCGGCCCCTGGATTTTTGAGATAACGAATACCTGTTGATCTAAAAGGAGGGAGCAAATTGGCCTTTCAAATTCCTAAACAGCAATATTCCGGAAAAATCGGGACAACCACGGTTGGAAAGGGCGCCAAAGCAATAACCCTGGGAGGCGCAGACGCATACCCCTTCTACCTGTTCGAAGGCAAAATGGAGAACCCTCCGAGGATCGCCATGGAAGTCTGGGACTTCGATCCTTCGCAGGACTGGCCCGCAGCCGCAGTGGAGCCCTTCAAGGATGTCGTTGGATCGCCGGATGCCTGGGCAAAGAAGTGCGTGGAGAAGTATGGCGCGGACATGATCGTCGTACAGCTCAAGAGCACGGACCCGAACGGCATGGACCGTTCTCCGGCAGATGCCGCAAAGGTCGCGGCCAAGATCCTGAAGGCGGTCGATGTGCCCGTCATCTTCTGGGGAACCGCAAACAACCAGAAGGACGAGGAGGTCCTGAAGCAGATCTCTGAAGCCTGTCAGGGCAAGAACGTCGGCCTCTCCCCCATAGAGGAAGGCAATCACAAGGCCATTGGCGCCAGCGCGCTTGCCTACGGGCAAACCATAGTTGCCTCATCGCCGATCGATGTCAATCTCGCCAAGCAGTTGAACATCCTTCTCGGGAATCTCGGCGTGTCACTGAACAAGGTCATCATCGATCCCACCACAGGGGGCTTGGGGTATGGAATGGAGTACAGCTATTCGGTCATGGAGAGGATTCGCATGGCCGCTTTGACTCAGGAAGACGACAAGCTCCAGATCCCCATCATCGCCAATGTAGGAAACGAAATCTGGAAATCGAAGGAATGCGGCCTGTCCATCGAGGACGCCCCGACCCTCGGCGATCCCGAGAGGCGGGCCATCACGATGGAGACCGTCGCAGCCACGTGTTACCTTCTTGCAGGCGCCGACATCGTGACGCTCCGGCATCCCGAGAGCGTCCGTCTGGTGCGCTCTTTTATCCAGCTCATGGTGAAGGGCGGCGCGGCTACGGACGTGAAGGAGATCACGAAGAGCCTGCCCCTCGCGAAGGCGGATCTCGCCGCGATTGCTCCGAAACCGGTGCTGACAATCGCAAAGGAAGAGGGGAAGGCCAAGCCGGCCAAACCCAAGGAAGCGCCGAAGGCAGCAGCCAAACCGGAGAAGAAGGCAGAAGCCCCAAAAGCCGCGCCCGCAAAAGAGAAGGTCGTGGAGATGAAGCCCAAGGCCGAAGACCAGGAGAAGGCAAAGGCCGATGCCGAGGCGAAATCAAAGGCCGAAGCCGAGGCAAAGGTGAAGGCGGACGCGGAAGCCAAGGCCAAGGCCGAGGCAGATGCCAAGTCGAAGGAAGAGGCCAGGAAAAAGGCCGAAGAGGATGCCGCAAAGAAGGCGGCTGAAGCGGCGAAGCGAAACGCCGAAGAAGAGGCCCGAAATAAGGCGCGGGCAAAGGAAGAGGAAAAGGACCAGTTGCTGGCCCTCAGACAGAAAAGAGCTGCGGAGAGAGAGAAGGTCGAGGCGGAAAGAAGAGCGGCAGCCGGTGAGGCTGCTCCCAAGAAGGCGGCGGCCAGACAGGCCGGTCTCGTCGATCGACTCATTGAAAATCTCGATCGCATCCACAAGCGTTAATCAGATAAGAAAGAGAGAGGAGGAACCTCTGAAATGACAACAGAAGAAGTCAAGGCCAAAGCGGCTGAGCCCAAAGAGAAAGTGAAGAAGGCGGCGGCAAAGCCGAGCGAATTGAGCGTGGACAAAGCGACTACGGAGATGATCGAGAGGTCGAGGGAACTCGGTGTCGAGACCATTTTCGACCGGGCCGCATCCATGAAACCGTGCAACATCGGGGTCCAGGGAACCTGCTGTAAGAACTGCTCACAGGGACCCTGCAGGCTTCCGCTGACCAAGGATGTGGAACAGGGCGGCGAAGACACACGAAAAGGCCTCTGCGGGGCAACACCCGAGACCATTGCGGCAAGAAACTTTGCCCGCATGGTCGCGGCAGGCGCCGCAGCCCATTCCGACCACGGACGGGGCGTTGCAGAGACCTTTTTGGCAGCAGCCAGAAAAGAGACCCACGACTACAAGATCACGGATACAAAGAAACTCCTGGAGATCGCCCCGGATTACGGCGTAGAGATCACGGTGCAGGGAAAAGACGGCGAAGTGCTGCAGCGCGACATCGACGAGATCGCGGTGGAGGTTGGGGAAAAGGCCCTGGGTCAGTGGGGCCAGCAGACCGGAGAAGTCCTGATGGTGAAGAGGGCGCCAAAGCCCCTTTACGACAACTGGAAGAAGCTCGGCGTGATCCCGAGAGGAATCGACCGGGAAATCGTCGAGATCATGCATCGGACCCACATGGGCGTGGACCAGGATTACGAGAACATCGTTGCACAGTGCACCAGGGCCTCCCTGGCCGACGGCTGGGCCGGCTCCATGATGGCGACCGACCTGCAGGACGTCCTTTTCGGCTGTCCCTACCCGCTCAAGAGCTCGGCCAACCTGGGCATCCTGAAGGAAGACCATGTGAACATCATCATCCACGGACATGAGCCGCTGCTGAGCGAGATGATCGTCACGGCTGCAGAGCTGCCCGAGATGATCGACTACGCGAAGCAGAAAGGCGCCAAGGGGATCCAGCTCGGCGGCATCTGCTGCACTGCCAACGAGATCCTGATTCGTCACGGGGTTCCCCTGGCAGGCAACTACCTGCAGCAGGAACTGGCCATTATCACCGGCGCCGTCGAAGCGATGGTGGTGGATGTCCAGTGCATCATGGAGAACGTGGCGAACGTAGCCAAGTGCTTCCACACCAAGATCATTACCACCAACCCCAGGGCGAAGATCGCCTCCGGGGAGACCGTTCATATCGAATTCGACGAACATACGGCATTCGACGATGCAAAGAAGATCGTGAAGACCGCGATCGACAATTTCCCCAACCGCAGCAGGGAGGTCATGATCCCGAAGTACAGCTCGCCTCTCATTGCCGGCTTCAGCTATGAGGCGATCAACTATCACCTTGGGGGCACCTTCCGCGGATCCTATACCCCGCTGAACGACAACATCATCAACGGCCGCATCCGAGGCGTGGCAGGCGTGGTCGGCTGCAACAATGCCCGAACCGTGCACGACGATGCCCATCTCACCATCGTGAAGGAGCTGATCAAGAACGACGTGATCGTCCTCACCACCGGGTGCAATGCCATCACCTGCGGCAAGGCCGGGCTCCTCACCCCCGAGGCGGCCGGTGTTTACTGCGGTCCGGGGCTCGCAGAGGTTTGCGAGACGGTAGGTATTCCGCCCGTTCTCCACATGGGATCGTGCGTGGACAACAGCCGGATCCTCATGGCCGCCACCGAAGTGGTCAAGGCCGGTGGGCTCGGAAAGACCATCGCCGATCTTCCGGCGGCCGGATCGGCGCCCGAATGGATGAGCGAAAAGGCGATCAGCATCGGCCAGTACTTCGTGGCCTCTGGCGTGTACACCGTCTTCGGTGTGACCATGCCGGTGAGCGGTTCGCCCGTGTTCGAAGACTATCTCTACAAGAAGCTTGAGGGGATCTACGGCGGCATGTGGGATCTTGAAGTGGATCCGATCAAGCATGCACAGAAGATGATCGCCCACATCAACAAGAAGCGCCAGGCCCTTGGCCTTGACAAGTCTCGCGAGAGGGTGCTCATGGATATGGCCGCACGACAGAAGCTGGAAGCGGCGTAGTGGATTGGTGATTTATTCAGCCTAAACACCCCCACCTGACCTCCCCCATCGAGGGGGAGGGACCCTTGACGCAAGGAAGTCCCCCTCCCCTGGTGGGAGGGGTTAGGGGAGGGGGAATGAAATCAGCCTCTTAAGAAGGGAGGAATTCAGGTTATGTCTAAGTTAGTAGCGTTTGCAGCCATCCAGGGAGCCTACAACATCGTCTCCAAAGCGGAAGGCAAGTACAAGAGGGCATTGGAAACCTATGGCGGGAGCCAGAAGCTGGAATTCCCCAATACGGCGTACTTCCTGCCCATCATTTATTCTCTCACCGGTATGAAGGTAACGGATCTCGACTCAGCCAGGAAGCCGCTTGATTTTGCGCGGAAGCTTCTGCCCCCGCATGTCAAGAAGGATTGTCATCTCCCCTTTCTCGGGCCGCTTCTGGATGCGGGAATGGCGGCCCTCTTTGCCGAGGAGATCGTCGAGGCCATCCGGTACGTGGAAGACCCGGGATTCTATCAGCCCGAGGCGGAAGAGCCGGATCTCGAAAACGGAAAGCTGTGGCTCGGCGCCGCGGATGACAAAATCATGAGAAAGAGGGGTGTCGAGTTCGTGGACGGCACCGCGCCCGGTTTCGCAGCCATCGTGGGCGCCGCCCCGGATACGGCCACGGCCAAGAAGATTGCCGAAGAGTACCAGCTGAAGACCATTTACGTCTTCATGGCCGCCAACCAGAACGGGACCACCTTTGCCGAGCAGCTCGTGCAGGAAAAGGTACAGATCGGCTGGAACACGAGGCTCGTGCCTTTCGGTCCGGACATCTCCGCAGCCGTGTTTGCTCTGGGGTTCGCCAACCGTGCAGGCATGGCGTTTGGCGGGATCCAGCCCGGCGATTTCAAGAAGCAGCTGGCTTATCAGAAGGACCGGGTCTTTGCATTCGTCAATGCGCTTGGCGATGTGAATGCCGAATGGGCGGCCAATGCGGCGGGGTGCGTCAACTGGGGGTTCCCCACCATCGCGGATACCGACATCCCGGAGATCCTTCCCACCGGCGTGTGCACCTACGAACACGTGGTGGCCAATGTGGGCCACGACGAGATGCCCTCCCGATCCATCGAGATCCGCGGGCTCAAGGTGAACGTGACCAAGGTGGATATCCCGCTTGCATACGGGCCGGCCTTCGAGGGCGAGCGCGTGCGCAAGGACGATCTCTATCTCGAGATGGGCGGCGGCAAGACCCAGTGCACCGAGCTCTGCAAGATGGCCGAGATGAACGAGATCGAGGACGGCAAGGTCGAGCTGATCGGACCCGATGTCAAGGATATCAAGAAGGGTACCCGCATGCCCCTCGGCATCTATGTGCAGGTGGCGGGGAGAAAGATGCAGCCCGATTTCGAGCCCATCCTCGAGCGTCAGATCCATCACCTGATCAACTACGCCCAAGGCATCATGCATATCGGGCAGCGCGATATTTCGTGGATCAGGGTCGGGGAGCCTGCAGTGCAGAAGGGGTTCAGCCTGAAGCACATCGGGACCATTCTCCATGCAAAGTACCATCAGGATTTCGGCAGCATCCTGGACAAGGTCCAGGTCACCCTGTTCACGAAGAAGGAAGACGTGGACAAGCTGACCAAGAGGGCCAGGGCCGAGTACAAGACCAGGGACGACCGCGTGGAGAAGATGACGGACGAGAGCGTGGAGACCTATTACTCCTGCACGCTCTGCCAGTCGTTCGCGCCGAGCCATGTCTGCATGGTGAGCCCCGAGCGGACCGGCCTCTGCGGCGCGTATAACTGGATGGATTGCAAGGCGTCCTTTGAAATCAACCCCACCGGGCCGAACCAGCCCGTGGAAAAGGGCGAGTGTCTGGATCCGAAGCTGGGGCAATGGAAGGGAGTCAATGACTTCGTGTTCAAGGCCTCCCGCCAGACAGTCAGCCACTATAACTTCTACAGCCTGGTCATCGATCCCATGACCACCTGCGGCTGCTGCGAGTGCATCGCGGCAGTGCTGCCGGGATGCAACGGGATCATGACTGTGAACAGGGATTATACCGGAGAGACGCCTTGCGGCATGAAGTTCACCACGCTTGCGGGCGTGATGGGCGGCGGGCAGTCCTCGCCGGGTTTCGTGGGACACTCCAAGTACAACATCACCCAGCGCAAGTTCGTCGCCGGCGACGGCGGCCTGCTTCGTCTGGTCTGGCTGCCCAAGGCTCTGAAGGAGGAGCTCCGGGAGCGCCTCGAAAGGAGAGGCAAGGAAGTGGGCGTGCCGGATCTCATTGACCGGATAGCCGATGAGACCGTAGGGACCACAGAGGACCAGGTCATGGCCTTCCTCAAGGAGAAGGATCATCCGGCCCTCAAGATGGACCCGATCGTAAGCGGCTAACAGAAGTTGGCGCTTTGAGGTTGGAGGCAAGTGGCCACTGCCCTTGCCTCCGACCCCGAGCGGAACGCGAGCACGAAATCCGAATATCAAAATTCGAAATTCGAAACAAACCAATGCAAATCCGAATTTCAAATGAAAGACTCGGCAGTTGAAATCCTCCTCTTCGGTTTTAGTCCTTTTGGATTTTGATCATTTGAATTTGTTTCGGATTTCGAGCTTCGGATTTCGAGTTTGCTTTAAGAGAGGAGAGCATTATGGGATTGACAGGAATTCAAATATTTAAATTGTTGCCCAAGACGAACTGCGGTGAGTGCGGGGTCCCCACCTGTCTGGCCTTTGCCATGAATCTGGCATCGGGCAAGGCGGAGTTGGACACCTGCCCCTATGTTTCCGATGAGGCGCGTGAGAAATTGTCAGAGGCCTCCGCCCCCCCGATCCGGCCCATCACGGTAGGCGCCGGCGTAAGGAGCTTCAAGACCGGAGGGGAGACGGTCATGTTCAGGCATGAAAAAACATTTTACAGCCCCACAGGACTTGGAGCGCTGGTCCAATCCGACCTTTCGCCGGAAGCCCTGGACAAGAAGCTCAAGGAGTGGAATGCCTTTCAGTACGAAAGGGTGGGTTTGAATCTTCGGCCCGAGCTCGTGGCGCTCAAGCAGGCCAAGGGAGACGGCAAGGCGTTCCCCGTTCTGGCAAAGAAGATTGCCGAGGAGAGCGAGTTCAACCTGATCCTGATGTCGGACGATCCGGCCGTGTTGAAGGCCGGCGCAGAGGCGGCCGCCGTAAAGAAACCGATCCTTTATGCTGCGACGGAGAAAAACGTGGACGCCATGGGCAAGCTCGCGAAGGAGATGGGTCTGCCCCTCGTAGTCAAGGCGGAGTCGGTTGAAAAGCTGATCCCCCTGACAGACAAGCTGACCGGCATGGGGCTGAAGGACCTGATCCTGGACTCCGGCGCCCGCGAGCCGAAGCAGCTCTTCGCGGACCAGGTAGTCATCCGAAGGGCGGCCCTGAAGGCCGGGAACAGGTCTCTCGGTTTCCCGACCATCGCCTTCCCCTGCGAGATGGCATCGAACCTGGATGTGGAGACCATGATATCCGCATCGCTCATCTCCAAATACGCCGGCATCGTCGTGATGTCCGATTTCCGGGGAGACAGTCTTTTCCCGCTGCTGCTGGAACGGCTGAATATCTTCACGGATCCGCAGCGGCCCATGACGGTGACCCAGGGCATCTATGAAATCGGCACACCGAACGAGAATTCACCCGTACTGATCACCACGAACTTCTCCCTCACCTATTTTATCGTGAGCGGGGAGATCGAAGGCAGCAGGATTCCAAGCTGGCTGCTCATCATGGACACCGAAGGACTTTCGGTCATGACCGCCTGGGCCGCCGGCAAGTTCTCTGGCGATGCAGTTGCCGCCTTTGTCAAGAAGTCCGGCATTGCGGACAAGGTTGCCAAGAAGAGCATCATCATCCCCGGATACGCCGCATCGATCAGCGGTGACATGGAAGAGGATCTGGCTGGCTGGGAAATCATCATCGGCCCAAGGGATGCCTCACTGATTCCAAAATTCCTGCGGGACAAATACAAATAAGATCCAGGATCCATGATGCAGGATCCGGGATGAAAGAAAGAATTGTGAAACCCAGGGGTGCAGAAGGATCTTTATCCTGCATCCTGCATCTTGAATCCTGCAACATCCATTTTGGAGGGAGGGAGACTATGCTGCTGATAGGTGAGAATCTCAATGTCATCAATAGAGTGATTGGAAAGGCGTTCAAGGAAAAGGATCCCGGACCCATTGCCGAAGAGGCCAAGAGGCAGAAAGAAAAGGGAATGGATTGGATTGACATCAACCTCGGGCCCGCGAAAAAGGGCGGACCGGAGTTGATGGAGTTTGTGGTGAAGACCGTTCAGGAGACGATCGGGGACACCCCTCCCCTTTGTCTGGACACCTCCAACGTCGAAGCGATGGAGGCGGGCTTGTCCGTCCACAAAGGGAAGGCCATCATCAACTCGATCATGTGCAGGCCGGAGCGTTACGAAAAGATGATACCGCTTGCGGTAAAGTACAAGGCCAACATGATCGCCCTGATGTGGGGGCCCGAGGGGCTGCCGAGAGACGAGAACGAGCGGGGCGCGCTTGCTGCGGAGCTGATCTATGCGGCCAACGAAGCCGGAGTGCCGAACGAGGACATCTTCGTAGATGGAATCGTGACGCCGGTCAACATCCAGCAGCAGCAGCTCATGAGCCTGCTGGCTTTTCAGGAGATGGTGCAGGACATCGCGCCGGGGTGCAAATCGACCTGCGGTCTGTCCAATATCTCCAACGGGCCGCCCGACCACCTCAGAGGCATCCTGAACCAGACCTATATGGTCATGCTGGAGAGAAAGGGCATGTACTCCTGCATCGCCGATGCATACGATGACCAGCTCGTTGCCATTGCAAGAGGCAAGAGGCCGGACATCGTAGAGCTGATCCACAAGATTATGGATGGCGAGAACGTGAGCATGGATTCGCTTTCCAAGGAGCTGCAGGGTTATGCCAAGACCGCGCGCGTGATCCTGGGACACGCGCTCTACTCGGATTCGTGGCTGGAGCTGTAAAAGAAGTAAGCAGTAGGCAGTAAACAGTAAGCAGCTAAAGACAATCCAGGAACAATCGGCACAGCAAAGCGAAAAGGCCTTCCTGATTTCCAGGGAGGCCTTTTTTATAGAGCGCCAAAGGCAAGAGAAAGAGTTTTTCACCGCAGAGGCGCAGAGTACGCGGAGAGGAGATCCATTTTTTCAATGGCGGGAGATGCCGCCATTGAAAAATACTCAGCCCACTTTTCGCGGGATTCTGCTTTGCGGATAGATTGACCGCGCACGTTCTATCAGGCAAGGTTTCCAGAACCAAATCATATAGTGCGCCTCTTTTTGTCTGCGGCCGTCTCTCCCGCGGCAAAGGATCCACGGGACAGGCCTGCAGACAAAAAAAGAACTCGCTCTGCGTTCTCTGCGCCTCCCGCGAAATAGCACACGGGATCTAAGGATCTGCGGTGAAACCTTCAGTATCTTTCCTGCATCCTGAAGCCTGAATCCTGCATCTTTCCGTTTTAAATTGACAAAATCACATGACTTGGGTATAGAATCCCCCATTTCTTCCGGAGCATACAATGGACCTCGACCTTGTCCTCAACAAGCTGAACGACGACGAAAAGAAATTCGTTTCCGCCTTGATCGACAAGGATCCACTCACCGGCGCCTACAATCGGCGAAAATTCGACCAGGATATTGCGCTTCTCGGCGCCATGTACAAGAGAACCAACAAGGGATCGAGTCTCCTGATAATCGATATCGATCATTTCAAGGAATTCAACGACACCCACGGCCATCCGAAGGGGGACCTGGTGCTGAAACAGGTGACTTCCACCATCGAGAAGGGGTTGAGGGACTACGACAAGATCCACCTTTACCGCTATGGGGGGGAGGAGTTCGTAGTGATCATCCCCGACGTCACGGCCGACAAGGCGATCAGGATTGGAGAGAGGGTGAGAAAGAAGGTGGAGAGCTCGTGCCCTGTGACCGTGAGCGTCGGCGTCTCCCAATACAGGACTTTCTCTGAAGGTCTCGAGACGCTAATCTACGAAGCGGATAGAGCTCTCTATGAGGCAAAGCGGAGCGGAAGAAACAAGGTGATAGTCTATGACCAGAGCTCAGAAAAGCCGGAAGTCGGAGATTGGCAAAAGATAGGAAGAAGTTAACGGTTAATAGTTATCTGTTAATTGTTGAGTCAAAAAAAATGGCCCATCGAGGGGCCATTTCTGCTATATATCCAACTCTTTCCGTTCTTCGCTATGCGCTATGCGGTTATCACTTCCACGCCATTGCCACCACAATCCCGAGGATCATCCAGAACGGAACCGAGATCATGAGCCCGATGCTGAGCCCTTTGAAAACCCCCAGCTGCTTGAAAAGGGCATGATGCTCCAGAGCGCGGGTAATGATCACCTCGAGCTCGCTCATCTTGAAAGGCTTTGGAACGAAGTCGAATGCACCTTGCTTGATCGCGGATACTGCAGAATGGATGGTCCCGTACCCTGTAATCACCAGCACGATGGCGCGGCTGTCCAATTCCTTTATTGCCTGTAGAACCTCCAACCCTCCCATTTCCGGCATCATGAGATCCGTAATGACCAGGTGGAAGTTCTCTTCGGCGAACCGGTCGACCGCTTCCTTTCCGCCGTACGTGGCGACCGCGTTGTAACCCAGCTTCATGAGATATTCCACGAGGTTGTCCGCAAGATGCTTGTCATCGTCCACCACCAGGATCTTCGCTTCTTTCTTATTCAATGCCATGTCGTTCTCCGATAGTCAGATGCAGGATTCAGGATGCAAGATTCATGCAGGACGGAAGACACGGGAACATTTCACCGCAGAGACGCAGAGAGCGCAGAGAGAAATTATTTTTACAATGACGGGAGATACCGTCATTGTAAAATACTCTGCCCGTTTTCGGAGGTGGGTCATGCTTCTCAGTATTGGATTGAACCTGCGGCGCACGTGTTATTGGCCGAGACAAGCAGAACATGCATTGTGAGCCTCTTTTTGTCTGCGGTCGTCTCTCCCGCGGCAAAGGATCCACGGGACAGGCCCGCAGACAAAAAGCAAGTTCACTCTGTGTACTTTGCGCCTCACGCGAAATAGCACACGGGATCTAAGGATCTGCGGTGAAATACATCTTTTCTGCCTTGGGAGCTATGCTACTTCACACGGCCGGGCGGCGCCGCCTCCACGGGTTCGCCGGAAAGGATGAGCGCCGGTATTCGACCGGCCATATCTTCGGCCTCTTCATCGTTACCGAGGACATCCATTGCAGCCTCGACTGCCCGGGAGAGAATAGGAGGCCGGCTTTCGACCGAATGGGCGTCGGTTGCGATCACGTGAATGAGCCGCAGCTCGAGCATCGCCCGTGCGCATTCCCTGACAGGCAAACCGAATTCGCCGGTAACGCTCATGGCCGTGACCTGTGCCAGCGCGCCCATGGAGACGAGCTCGTGGAGGATGCGCAGGTCCCGCTGCATGGCCGGGTGCCGCTCCGGATGGGTGATGATGGGAGTAATGCCGTTTAGCTTGAGGCTGAATATCTCATCCTTGATCTGCGGGGGGATATTCTGGGGGGGGAGCTCCAAAAGAAGATACTTTCCCCCATTGTTTATGGTGACTGCACGACCTTCATTGATCCTGTCCACCATCCCGGGACAAAGATGAACATCTGCGCCAGGGCAGATCCTGATATCAAGCTGATTCCGCGCAAGGGCAGTGCGAAAGGTTTCCACCGATTGCGAGACGTCGTCAAGCGTGTTGGAGTAAAGGCCGTCCAGGGTATGCGGGGTCGCCACGATCGTATCCACGCCGTCTTTCAAGGCCATGGCGGCCATGTCGAGGCTCTCCGCGAGATCGTGGGCCCCGTCATCCAGACCGGGGAGAATGTGGCAATGCAAGTCAATCATTTGTCAAGATGCAAGGTGCAGGTTCCTGGATGCAGGGCAAGGACATTCTCTCGCAGAGCCGCAGAGGGGGACTTATTTTCTCGAAAGTTCACTCTGCGTTCTCTGCGCCGCCGCGGTGAAATAGCTCTTATCTGCTTACTGCCTACTGCTTACTGCCTACTCTTCAGTGCTCGCTGTTGGCTGCTCGCGGCTTGCTGATTGCTCCATCCTGAATGCTGGATCCGTCATCCCGAATCCTGGAACCCGGCGTTTTCAGCACCTTCCTCTTCCTCTTGGTCTTACCGCCCTTGTCCGGTCCTTCGCCGTAATAGTAATAATAGTACTGGTAGTAATAGTATCCTTCCCTGTTCATATCCACGCCGTTCAGCACCACGCCCAGGACACGGGCGTTCACGCTTTTCAGCTGATTGAGACCGTTCTTGACGATTTCCCTCGGCGTGTCTCCGGAGCGAACCACCAGGATGACGCCGTCGGCCATTTTGGAAAGGATCACCGCATCGGTCACGGCCGTGAGCGGCGGGGAATCGAGAATGATCCTTGCGTATTTCTTTCTGAGCACCTCGATCAGCTTGATCATCCGGGAAGAGCCGAGAAGCTCGGAAGGATTGGGGGGGATGGAGCCGCAGGGAAGGATATCCAGATTCGGAATCATGGTATGGACTACCGCTTCGTCGAACCCGCAGGCGCCGACCAGGAGGTTTGTCAGCCCCTTGTCCCTGGGCACCTTGAAGGTCTTGTGAACAACGGGTCTTCGCATGTCGCAGTCCACAAGCAGCGTGCTGACTCCTGACTGGGCCATTGCCACGGCCAGGTTCCCGCTGGTCTTGGATTTTCCCTCCATGGGCCCGGCGCTGCTCACCAGCACAAGCTGGGGCGGGGTCTCGGCCGAAGAGAAGAGGATGCTTGTCCGGATTCCCCGGTATGCCTCGCTCGCAGTCGACTTGGGCGCCTGAACGGTCACCAGGTCCGGGAGGTTTTCCTTTTCAAGACCGGTTGGGCCGTTCATGGCAAATACAGGCACCGGACCAAGGTAGGTTACCTGAAGATGTTTTTTGATGTCTTCAGGGAGCTTGATGGTGTTGTCGAGATACTCGAAGAAAAATGCCAACCCCAGCCCTGCCACAAGACCCACGATGATGGCAAGAAGGATATTCAATTTCTTGTTGGGTTTGATAGGAGACCTCGGCACCTCCGCGCGGTCGATGATGCGGATATTTCCGGTCTGCATGTCTTCGGTCAGCGAAGTCTCCTTGAATCGCTTGATCAGGAGATCGTACATCTGCCTGGCGCTCTCCGCCTCTCTCTGCAGCACCCCATACTCTATGGCCTTCTGGTTCAGATCGAGGGATTCGGTCTTCTGGTTTTCCAGGGACGACTTGAGGGAATTTTCCCGGGCAAGGGCGACCAGATATTGGTTTTTCAAAGAATTGATGACGCGCTGGATCTCAAGTTTCTTTCTGGCCTGGAGCGTCCCCAGCTCCGACTCCATGGCAACCATCTGGGGGTGCTTTTCCCCGTATTTTTTCGAGAGCTCGGAGGTCTTCTTGTAGAGCTCCACCTCCATGGACTTGATCTGCTGGATCATGGCATTGTTCAGAACATCCGGGATGGAATCCAGCATATCAGGCGTGTTGGACAGGGCCGAGGCCTGCTTATATTTCGTCTCCGCCTCCACCCGCGCGGACTCCGCCTCTACTAACTGCTGGTTAAGCTGGGCAAGCTTCTGGGCGGTCACTGTCTCCACATCGCTCGAAAAAGTTGTGATGATGCTGTGCTTCTCCTTGTACCGGAGAAGGGCCTGCTCCGCCTTTTCCACCTTCTTGCGCTCTTCGTCGATTCGGTCATTCAGCCATCTCACCGCATCCTGGGCCGCCCTCAACTTGGTCTCCAGGTTCTTGTCGATGTATGCGGACGCAAGGCTGTTGGCAATTTTGGCGGAAAGCCCGCGGTCCTTGGCCTGGTAGCTCACATCCACGATACGGCTGTTCCGGATCGGTTCCACCTTTATCCTGGAGATAAATGCGGATATGAGGCCTGAGTCCTTCGATGACTCATCCGCTGGACCCGAATCGCCTTCTTTTTCTTTTCCTTTAAAGAGTGAGGTTATGGACGAGACTGCCTGGCCGATGGCCCCTGTGATCCCTGATAGAACCCCTTCCTTCCCTTTGGGGGTAACAAACTCCTCGTTCTCGTCCAGCTTGAGCCGCTTGATCACATCCCTCGCCACAGCGCGGCTTTCGATGATCTTGTACTGTGTCTGATAGTAATCCGTGCCCGAGGAGTCTATGGCCATGACCTCCTGGATGGAGACCACATTCGGGTTCTCCTTTTCGATGATCAGACGGGTGGTGGCCTGATAGATCGGCGTCGCGGTGAAGGAGTAGATGGCGGCCGTAACCACGATGATCGCAAACACCGCAATAACCGTCCACCTGCGCTTCAGGACCACCCGGAGGTAATCCCGTAAATCAATCTGCTGTTCTTCCCTGTTCTCGTCCATATTTAACCTCTGATGCAAGATGCAAGATTCAGGATGCAGGATTTAAGATTCAGGATGCACGATCCAGGATCCCAAATTAAATATCCTGTAACTCGAAGCGTGCAACTTGTACCCTGCATCTCTTCTCATCTTGCAATCCTTCAAGTAAGATGACCAACTTCCACAGAATTGATGAAGCTGTGAACCTTTCTTCCCAGTTCCTCGTAGGAGGACGCAAAATATCTGTAGAGAGTCTCGTCTTTCAAAGAGGACGTCTCATACAGAAGGTCCAAATGCTCCTTGGTTTCATCAATAGACGCCTGTGCAAAAATCAAAAACCTTATAAAGTCGCTTTTATATCTTCTTCTGCCGTAGCCTTCGACTATGCAGTTAGGCACACCTTTGGAAGATCGTCTAATCTGGCTGCCCTCCTCGTACATCTCAAAAGAGGGAAGGCTAAGCGTCATTTTGTGGATTTCGACAGCGAGCCTATGAGCTATTTGGTAGATCTCAAGATTCTTGTAGCTCATACAAGTCTCCGGGTTCTCTACTTCTTATCTGCTGAAATGCTTTGTACCTTCTCTTATCCTGTGGCATCCTGTATCTTAGTTGCATCCCGCTTCTGAAGCCGGCATTTTATCTCTTGTATCCTGGATCTAGTTTCCTAACATGCATCTTGTATCCTGCATCGTGCATCCCTTTAAAAAAAACTTTCCGGGATGATGATCACGTCGTTCGGCTGTATGGCCACGTCCTTGATCTTCATGCCTTCCTTGGTGATCGCATCCACCTTGACCTGGATGATTTTCTCCACGCCGTCTTCCACCCGGATGATGCGGGTGCGGTTGCGGGATGCAATCGGCGTGAATCCGCCGGCCATGCTGATGGCCTCCACCACCGTAAGTTCCCTGTCGGGTATCTGATAAGAGCCCGGTGTCTTCACCTGGCCCATGATATAAAAGTACTCTGCAGGAGCGACAAAAAGCACGTCCCTGTCCATGAGCAGGATATTCGCACTCTGATCCCTTCCCTTGAGCAGTCCCTGGAGCTCGAGGTTGATGACGATCTTGCGCTCCTTTGAAGTATCGGGGTTTTCAGTGCGGATAACCATTGCGCTCTTGCCTGCCTTGTCGGCAAGAACCCCCATCGCCTTTGAAATGGCATCCAGCACCCTCTCCTGCGCCTGAAGGGCATGGGTGCCGGGGGTCTGAACCGCACCCAGGACCATGTATCGCTTGCTCCTGTAATCCGTCACCATTACGGAGACGTGGGCATCCAGCAGGTACTGTTGATCCGCAAGCTTCTTCGCGATGAGGTTCTCTATCTCAGAGGTTGTCATGTTTTCCACTTTGACCCGCCCGACGAGCGGAAAGGAGATAAAGCCGTCTGCCGAAATCCGCACCGCCTCTCGCGAGAGGTCAGCTTCCTCGTATACAACAATGCTGAGGATATCGTAGCCGCCCACCCGGTAATCCTGGCCCGGTCCGCCGCCTCCTCCGGGATGGCTTGAGAGATACTCCCCGACGGTGAAGTGGGGGGTCTTCTCGATTACGGCGCTCAATCCCGGATCCACGCCGGTATCGGTCCTGGATCTCTTGATCTCCTCCAGTTGTGCCCGTTCCTGCGGCTTCAGTCCTGCGGAATCAGAGCCCTTGAGCGTGGTGATACTCACCACGTCTTCCCCTGTCGTGACACAACCGGTGACCAGGCTGACGAGGATGAGCGCGATCAAGAAATGGATCGGTAAACGTCTGTTCATTTTGATTCTCATTCTAGAAAGAAGGTTTGTCTGGTCTGTTTTCATCCACAGATTACGCAGATTTCACAGATGATTCATTCACCGCAGAGACGCAGAGCACGCAGAGTGAATCTTTTTTTCAATGGCGGGGAGATGCCGCCATTGAAAACCCTCACCGCTCCGCGGGGGTTTCACTCTTTTTCATGTAGGGCAGATAACCACAACTAACGAGTTCATAGCTAAAGCTTGGGAACGAAAATTGATCCAATGAGCATGTTTTCTGTCTGACGGCATCTCCCGTCAGACAGAAAGAGGATCCTCTCTGCGTACTCTGCGCCTCTGCGGTGAAACACTCTTCTCTTTTATCCTGCATCCGTGTTTTCGCTATGCCCTATGCGCCATGCTCTATGACTCTTTATGCGTATGTTATCGGCATCGCCGGTACCATTTTGAAGTGATTTTCATTATCCACAGGAAACCAGAAGGTCAAACAGGGGGCATAAAGAGGAACCACTTCTACCGGCGCAGGATGATCGGCAACAATAAGATCCGAAACGAAATACGAGATTTAAATCACCAACCGGATAACCTCGGGTGAAGACTTTTAAGAGAGCATTCCGCTCGTGGTCGGCACCGCGACCGGAATCTCTCTTTGCTGATACGGTGAACTTCAGTTGATGGGTTCCCCGATCTAAAGCCTGCCGGGGTCAACCCATCCTGCTCTTCTGTCTTCTGATCTCTAGCGCTATGCGCCATGCGCTATGCTTCTGTTCTGGCGCTTTGCATCTGTTCTTAACGCTATGCCCTATGCGCCATGCTTCTTAATAAAGAGCCCTGAGTCCTACCAGAAACTTGTTCACAACATAATCGTCTTCTGCATAGTTCGAGTCTTTACGGTTGTAGGTGTAGGTCGTCATTGCAGCGAGCCAGTCCAGGAGCCTGTACTCGAAACCCACACTTGCAAGGTAATTGTCCTGGTCTCTCGGATTGTTGACCGGCAAGTTGTACTCGTTCTTGCTGTAGCCCGCGTTTGCGATGAGAGTCAGTTTGTAATAAAGCTCCTGAATCAGGCCGATGCTGGCGCCCGTATCCTCAAAATACTCGGCCGTGTCTGCGCCTGTATCTCTCACTGCGCGCAGGATAGTAAGAGAGAGGTTCGTGGTAGCGGTAGCCGCATAGGTGATTCTTGTCGATGCAATCCAGGTGTCCTTTTCATCATAGCGGGCGCCTGTGGGATCAAAGGTGTTTTCGTAATCCTTCCACGCATAGCCGAAATTCAGCTCGCCCCGCAGCTTGCCTTCAGGATCCCAGGCAAGGCCCACATTGACCCTCTGCCAGTCGAAATCCGCATCGTTCGAATCGTTGACCCCGAACTCATGAGTATAAAAATCCCTCTCCCCGAAGAAATACCGTACGAATGCCCACGTTCTCGGGAGGACCCTCATCTCAAAGCCGGCGCCGAACTCCTGATCTTCCCAGTCCTGGCTGAAGTCCTCAAGAAGATCGTAGTCCTGTTTGTAATAATTGAAATAGGTGAGAGCCCTGAACCGGTCGCTGAATCTGAAACCCAGTTTGGTTCTCAGGGTGTCGTTCCACCGCTCGGTCTGTCTCCCCAGCTTGTACTGGTTTTCCGAACCAAAAGGGTCTTCCGCATCGATGTAGGTATTCTCAACACCCGCAATCATCCCTCCCGGCGCCTCGTAATCGAAATTGAAGAGGGCCGTATGGTTTTTCCAATCAACATCATCGAAATCTTTGTAATAGGCATAATCACCCAGGTACCCGGCAGTGATTCTGCCCCTGTCGGTAAGATCGTAGTTCACGAGCAGATTGGGCATGACATGGGTGATCCAGTCCGACTCTTCCGTTTCACCGGGGTCGTTGGTTCCATTTCCCAGGAAAATATTGTCATCGTAGACCTCCTGGAGAGTCAGGCCCGGGACTATGGTCAGTTTGCCGAAATTGATCTTCCCTCCGGTCATTTCCTCTGCGAATGCAACCGCAGAAAAGCATGCCAAAAGCAAAAGCGATAGAAAAACTCCCAGTAACTCTTTCCTCATAGCAAGACTCCTTTCGATCCTCCTGATCTATTGGAGATTCGATTTCAGATTCTACATTGCGCCCTGACCCCGGATCACCGTCATCTTCTTATCGGACTCACCGGCTTGTTCGTTGTCGTCGGCTGGCCGGTGCTCAGGGGGATCGTGGGAAAACTTTGTTGTCTTCTCATCTCCTTCGGGGTCTCCTGGATTTTCTTTTCCGTCTGTTCAAGGAGGGTTTTCGTCTGGGTCAGGGTCTGGTCGGCATTTAGCGACACTGCCTGGTCCGGGTTCTTGTCTTTCAGTTCCAGGGCCGCCACCTGGATCGCCTCCAGGGCCGCCTTTTGCGCGACGTACACATCCTGCTGGCCCTCTGCCTTGTTATATGCCTCGTGCGCACTAAGCAGTGCCTGGTACAACCTGTTTTTCAATGCAGCATCGACCCCAGGGTTATCGAACACTCCTTTTACGAATTGTCCGAGGAGTTGTGTTTGGCCCTCGATCATGTTGAGGAAACTCTGGTAATTGTTGTATCCGATCTCCCCCTTCGAGCCCCTGAGACCGCAGACTGCGGACGGGGTCTGCAGAATGTTCTGCTTGTTGGAGGAGCCGCTGCTGAAAAACAGCTTGCCGACAAAAACCGTAAGGCGGCGCGCAGTGGTCTTGGTTTTGAACAGCCATCCGGCTTCTTCTTCCCTCTCCTCGATCATCGAGGCGGTGAAGGGGTTGAGCTTCATGACTGCGCCGTCGTCGAATGTGACTTCAGCCTCGCCGTTCTTGGTCTGAAGTTTATCCCCGTCGTTCAGGACCACCCCTGTTTGCGTGATCGCCTTGACCTGGATGCCGGAGAGAAGTATGACCTCCCCTTTAAATGCGGTGACCTTGGCAATCGGCTTTGCCGCAATTGCTCCGTTTGCGATTATGAAAACACCCATGCACACGACAAAGAAAACAAACATCACTTTCAGTTTCGAACCCATCTCATCCTCCAATAGAAAAAGCCGATCCGTTAAGCAGTTGGTGCCGTGTAAAAGTCGGTTATTTTAAAGCGTTTTGGGTTATGAAAAGAGAAACGGCCGTTAACATAGTTTAGTTTTAGTTAAAATGTCAACACTTTGTTTGTTTTTCACCCCTGCAATGCTGAAGATGAAGAACGCTCCTGCCAGAACAAATCCCCCGGCCCAATGCCACCGGGTCCTTTTGAACCAATTGCTATCGTGGATAATGCTCACTAATGTGTTTGAAACGGCTGTATGGTTCACACCATCCGAGTCGTACTGCTGTATGAGGAACACGGGATAGGAAGCCCCGTATACTGCTCCCAGGTTGCGTATCGAAAAGGAGAGGGTGTTGCTGCCTCCGGCCGGGAGAGAAAATTGCGTCTCCGGTCTTTCACTGGAGAACTCTTTTGGAAGTGCCAGCGTGGCCTTGATGCGCCTGGCTTGAGAGCTCTTGTTTTGAATCCGGAATTGAACAAGGCCGTTGTCCTCAATCGACAGCGGATCGGAAGCGGATACGAGCTCCGCGTTCCTGTTCTTCCCAACGCTGAAGGTGGTGCACGTAAGTGCGCTGAAGGGATGACCGTTTGCATCTTGAAAATGGACCAGCACGGTGAGCGGAAAGTTGCCGGCCAGGGAAGAATCGAGAGGTTTGCTGAAATTGAATTCGCTGGATTCGCCGGGCCCGATGCGCGTTCGAACCCCCGATCTGAATCGCTCCCCCAGCACCTCAGCGTCGGTCCTGACCTGATGGGCCGGTTCATTGCCGCGGTTCGTCACCTGAAGGACGACATGAACTCGTTCATTGTCGGCCAGGGCAAAAGCCTTTGTCGTGATGCTTATCGTGCCGGCTCCGGCGGTAGCCGGGCAAAGGCATAGCGCAAAGAGCATAGCGCATGGCGAAAAGAAAAGCGTTCTCTCACAGAGGCGCAGAGACGCAGAGAGTAAGAGTTTTTTTCCAATGGCGAAACGCCATTGGAAAAGCTCTGCCGCTGCGCGGGAGAGTCTTTTCTTCTTCGAACGGACGATGCAAAGCATAGCTTGGGGTTACCGACGTTTACAATTGGCGGAGCTACTTAGGGCAAGATTCACCGCAGAGGCGCGGAGTGCGCAGAGAGATATAGTTTTTTCTCAATAGCGGGAGATGCCGCCATTGAGAAATACTCGACGCTTCGCGAGTAAGCAGTTGCTTGTGGAGGCTTTGAATTGATAAGTCTGCAAGTTTACCTTGGACGTTATTACAATGTAGGAAATATTGAGAACACTCCTTTTGTCTGCGGTCGTCTCCCCGCAGACAAAAAAAGAATCTGCTCTGCGTTCTCAGCGTCTCTGCGGTGAAAACCTCTTCTTGATCCTACTTCCTGCTTACTGCTCACTCTCTCCAACTCTTTTCCATTCTGCTTACTGCTTACTGCCTACTGCTTACTCTTGCTTCAACTCATCCCCCGCGTACTTTGCCCAGAGCGACCACGGATCCTCCCGCATGGCCTTCCTGAAATACCCGGCGGCCTCCTCTGCCTTGCCCTCATTTCGCTTGATCCTTCCGATCTTCACATAGGCCTCGCCTGCATAACGGCTGAACGGGTACTCCTCGATGATTCTCCGGTAGAGCGTTTCCGCCGTTGACCATTGTCCGAGGTTTTCATGGGAGGCTGCCGTGAAAAGCATGCAGTGGATGACGTCCTGGTGGTCATCGATCGCGGCAGGATCGAAAACAGGAGACATCGTCTGAATAGCCTTTTCGAACAAAGGTCTTGCCGCTTCTTCTCTCCCCTGCGCTTTGAGGTCCATTGCCTTCTGATAGAAGCGATGGCCGTTGACGTAGGCGCGGACAGTCCGGTTCCTGTTGATTGCGCCTCCTGCGATCAACCCGGCGCACAAGAGAAGAACGATGGTGATGATGAAGGGCTTGTGTTTTGAGTAGAAGCGTTCGACCGGAGCAATGGCACGGGAAATCCGAATCTCGAATATCGAAATCCGAAACAAATGCGAAATCCGAAATCTCGAAAAACCCGAAACCAGCCGCCAGGTTGAACTGAAAAAGAGAAGAAACAGGGTTGCCCCGGTAATCATGAAACCAATGATCTCCCACGGGTTGCTGCCGTAAGTCAGCACCACATGAGGTTCCCTGGGGATCACCAGCATAAGATGAGGACTGACCGGGTAGACCCCGTTGGCCCCCTGCACTTTCCAGTTTGGATAATAGGAGACCTTGATCAGATGAGGGAGCCCCATCTTGTTGGTGGTGAATTCAATCCTGTGGTGTTCGAGTCGGGTTTCAACCCGCAGCCCCCTCCGGTCAAGGAGATCGCTTCGAAGACTCCCCAGTTCTTCCACGTTCACTGCTTCAGTCGCAAGAACAGTTCTGTCCTCCTCATCCCTTACGTAACTCCCGGGCACCATCAGGAGATCCAGGTGTCGTCCTTCCCTGTACCATTGATAGAAATCCTCCACCCAATCCTCGCCCCGGTAAAGAAGGGGCATCCTCCTCGGCACATCCACGTATCTGCCGTCGGACTCTTTGTAGCGGTAGATCGCAATGTCTCCAAACTCCGCCTCTTTCTTGAAGTGCGAAGAGCCCTCGACCGCTTCCCTGGCTTCCGGGGTCATCAGGATGAGCTGCGAGAGATTGTAGAGATCCATGTAGGCGGGAAGGGCGTCAGCGTTCAGCCTGGAGAGGATGTAGGACCTGGGGGTCTTGATCTCCTTGGAATAGACGGTCTGCGAAAAGGCCATGAATCTGGCGGCCCAGGAAGAGGCGTAGTGAATGCCTTCCATGGTTTGCCTGCCGGAAAAGTAGGGCAGGGATTCGAACACCCGGTCTCCGCCGTATGAAGCGTACAGGCCGCACTTCTCATAACCTACACGGGGGGAGTTCAAGGGATCCGGGGTCTTGAGAAAGAGATTGGCCGCCTGAAAGTCGCGGCTTCCGGAAGTGTATTCATAACCCCTGTTGTTGTACCTGAACCACTGGTCCGCGTTGGATGTGCCGAAGATCACCGCCAGGATGCAGCCGTAGGTGATGATCAGGCCTGTCCAGAACCTGGAGGTCCCGGAAGCACGGGTGAGAAAGGGCTCCAGGGTTTCTGCAAACAGGATGAAGACAAGAACAAGCGCCAGCGGGGGCAGGAAACGGATGTCCGGGACCTGGAGATAGTGGGCGGCATAGTAAAGGACGACGCATCCGAAACCGAGACCAAGCAGCATGCTGAATCTTTCTGAACCAAGATCCCGGCCGACAGCGAGCGAGAGCTCCCTGAACCCTTTTCTCGAAACGAGCCACATCGTGCAAAGCGCAATGAACCCGTGTGTGACGAGCATCGCGGGGCCGTTAAGAACAAACTCCTTCAGCCACGCGGTTTCAATGGAGCGTCCGAGAAGATAATGGAGCCCAAGCGAGGCGAAAAGCACGCAGCCTGTAAAGAACAACGAGCCGGCGATCCGGCAGAAACGGTCAAAACTCGAAGGGGATCTGCGGGTCCGGACGCCGGCCCCGATTACGAGGAGAGAAAGCAAAGCGGACAATGGAACAATCCAGGGGTCCAGAAGGGCGGCTCCATCTGCACCTATAGGCGAAGCCGAAAGCGGGGTAAACGTGAGGCCCTGGTCAAAGAGCCCCTTCCCGTGCACAACATACGTCCCTCCGAGATAGAGCAGGGTAAAAGCGGAGAGGGCTGCAAGGCCGATGACCGCCCATGACCATAAACCGGAAGATGCAGTTTTCCCGATCCCGCCCAATGCGGCAAGGGCCGTTCTCGGGCCGATGATGAGCAGGATAACGGTTACGCCCATGAAGGTGTAGCGCCAGCTCACGAACTCCTGCCATATCATGTAGACCGGCGTTGTGAAGGGATGCCTGTAGGCAAGGAGGGGCAGGATCCAGAAGGCCATGATCCCGAAGCCCAGGAAGGATACCCTTGCCAGGTATCCGAATCTTCCCCTTGAAAGGAACAGGTAGATCATGAGACAAACGGCCGGCACAAAGACAAAAAGATGTGAGAGCCCGATCAGCCCCAGGAGGATGCCGTTCCCGATCCAGCCTTCCCCGGTTTTCACCCCCCTGTAAATGGATCCGATAAACCAGGCAAACAACGCAAAAGCGAACATGTAGCAGAATTCGCCTGAATTCGTGCTGAGCACATTCCCGCCGAACATGGTGTAGAACTCATTGAATAGAAGGAGAAGGGACCCGGCGGCGCCGATCACAGGAGCGGGAAAGCTGTACCCCATGTTGCGGAGCCCGAGCCAGGCCATAACCGGGAAGAGGAAGACCCCGGACGCGATCGCGAACTTCAAGGTGATGGTGAGCGGGAGGCCAAAAAGATAGCTCGGCAGTACGGCCAGGAGAAAGGGCGGGATAAAATAGAAGCTGAAATTGGGATACCCGCAGAAGTTCCCCATGTCCCATCCCGTGAGACGCCCGTTTGGAAGCAGCTCGGTCAGGAGATGATGCGCCATGCCGTGCCAGCTTGCCGTATCCCCTCCCGTCACGACCGTGTCATAGAAGAGATAACGCACATCGAGGAACACCATCATGAACGCTTCGATGGCTGCAAGCAGCAGAAGATCGAAGACCAGGGAGGATTTCTCACCGCAGAGGCGCAGAGAACGCAGAGAGGACTTAT
>PHBH01000082.1 GCA_002840535.1 Deltaproteobacteria bacterium HGW-Deltaproteobacteria-15
ACCTGACACCCGACACCTACAGAGTTTCTTTCATCTATAAGCCTGGCGCCGGGGCGCCGGGGTTGGTTGCTAAAGTGTTCCAGGCGAAAAGGCATCAGGCGGGGGCAAGCCCGTCAGAACGGGGGCTTCCCCCCACGGGGCCGCTGAACGGCCCCACTCGGGAGAAATTATTTCTTCTCCATGTCACCGCCGCAACATTGCAGCGGCACACTGCATGCGCCGCCTTGCCCTCCGGTGCCGCAGGAACATGTTTTTACGACCTGGAGCTCAAGGCCGCAGCTCTTGCAATGAAACACCTCCCCCTTTTTCATCTCTGAGCAGCTGATCATTTCTATTCACTCCTTCGTTGTGGTATTCGTTCTGCCGTGGATATTACCCCGGTGGAGAGGCACGGGCAATAAGGTTGGGATTGTATTTGAATGAAGGGTACGGAGTATCCGGATTCATGCGAATACGGCGGAAGCGTATTCTCTTCTCAGCCTTTGGGAAACGGTTTCCATCGTTTCCAGGACTTCATCCACCCCGGCCCCCGTAATATGTGGTCTGAGAGCCTCGTTCAACGCTTTTTCAGCCTGATTCAACCGCTGCAGGAACAGGAGGTAATTCATCCGGTTTTTGTAGGTTGATCGGATCAGCGATTCCATGTCCGTCCCATCGGAACGAAGAAGATCCTTATAGTGACCCGTAAGAAATATGATGAATTCCCTAAAAGGTTTTCTGGCGGGTTCAGGAAGATCGCTGCCGTCCGGCATCGTTTCGATCACCGGCGCAGTCCCTTTCTCGACGAATCGGAGACCTTCCTCCAATGCTCGTTCCCTGCTGCGGAGGTAGTTCCGAATGAATACCTTGCGGCCGTCGGCCACCCTTCTGGCCTGGTATATGTGATAGATGAGGATAAAGGGAATGAGGATCATCCAGATGTTCATTTTGGGAGTCGCAAGCACCTCACGCCCCAATAAATCCGCAAACCGGCGTTCGTTTTCCAGAATGAGATCTCTCTTTTCCAATAAGGATGTCATTTCCTTCCTCAGAAGATCCTGATAATTTCTTCGGTCAGCTATCGAACGAGGGAGATGTACTCCCGTGGCCTTCGATCATGAAAGAGATGATTTCGCTTCGTGATGTTCTTGTCCCTCGCCCTGTCCACGTCGATCTCCCGGAGGAGCACGTCCGTTCCCTCCCGAGAAGCCTCTGCCAACACCTCGCCTTTTGGATCGGCAATCAGTGAAAGACCCGTAAAATGCAGATCCCCTTCGGATCCGACCCTGTTGCAGGTGGCTACGAATATACGATTGGTCAGAGCATGAACAGGGATTGCCTTTTGTGCAAGGCCGGGCAGAACCAGGTTCGAAGGGTGGCAGATGATGTCCGCTCCCTCGAGGGAAAGGATCCTCCAGACTTCGGGGAAGAACCAGTCGAAACAGACCAGCATCCCAATCTTGCAGAATCCAAGATCAAAGATGGGCAGACCCATATCGCCCGGCTGAAAATAATCCTTTTCATTCATGAACAGGTGAAGCTTGCGGTACTTTCCAACCACCCCGTTCGGCCCGATCAGGACAGCCGAATTGAACAGGAGTCCGCCGTCTCTCTCGCAAAAACCGGAAACCACATGGAACCCGAGATGACGGCATTTGTCTTCCAGAAACCGGATGAAAATGGACTCCTCAATCACTTCGGAACCATTCCAGGCGGTTTCCCGTGACGGGAAGTTGTACCCGGAGTTGCAGAGCTCGGGAAGGACAACGATATCCGCTCCCTTGCACCGATCGATCAGCGGGTCAATCCTGCGAATGGTTTCATCTCTCTCCGCCAGGGCGGGCGAAAACTGGATAAGGCCTACTTTCATTTCTGCTGTTTATCCTCCTGTGAGAACTGAGAGGGGCGGCGAGCCGAGAGGATCTTCGCCACTTCCTGTGAGAGTTCCTGGATGAAGAACGGCTTCTGGATGAAACCGTCACACCCATGCTCCAGCATTTCTTTGGCGAGTGAGTCGAGGCTGAAACCGCTCGACAGGAGAACCCGGACCTCGGGATTGATGGACCTCAACTGCTGGTAGGTCTCCCGTCCGCCCATGTCCGGCATCACCAGATCCAGTACCACGAGGTCTATTGCCGATCGATTTCTGCCAAAGATCTGAACAGCTTCTCTTCCTCCTCCGGACGCCAGGACCCGGTAGCCGAGTGCCTCCAGCATTCCCTTTCCCACTTCAAGAATCATCTCCTCGTCATCTATCAGCAAAATGGTTCCCGAACCCCGGATCATGCCGTCGGGGATTTCTCTGTCTTTGGCCATCGTTTTCTTCGATCCAGGCAAATAGATCTGGAAAGTGGATCCCTTCCATTCCCGGGAGGCTACATCGATGTACCCGCCATGTCCTTTTACAATCCCATACACCGAAGCGAGCCCCAGCCCCGTCCCCTTTCCCATTCCCTTGGTCGTGAAAAAAGGCTGGAATATCCTCTCCATCGTTATCCTATCCATGCCGATACCGAAGTCCTGAACCTCGAGGAGCACGTATTCACCAGGATTCGGCTTGTAAGGCCTGCCGTTCATTGTCTCGTGCGTCACATTTCGGGTTCGAATAATTACCTTTCCTCCGGAAGGCATGGCGTCTGCGGCATTGACGAGCAGATTGAGGATTGCCTGCTCCATCTGACCCTGATCGGCTTCAATCCCCCTTAGAGGCTCGCATAAGTCAAGCTGCACAGTGATGTCCTTCCTGGCCTGAGCAAATGTATTTGAGACTTCCTTTGCAAGATCGTTGAGACTCACCGGTTTTACCTCATACCTTCCTCCTCTTGCATAGCCGAGTAGCTGGCCCGTCAGCTTGGCCCCGCTTTTCACCAGCTTTTCGATATTCTCCAACTTACGGCCCACCGGTCCGTTTGGGGTCACTTCCATTCGCGCAAGGGTCGCGTTACCCTGAATGCCCATCAGAAGATTATTGAAGTTGTGGGCTATTCCGCCGGCAAGGGTGCCGATTGCCTCGATTCTCTGCGCGCTCAGAATCTGGGCTTCAAGCCTCTTTTTCTCCTTTTCGGCCCGAATCCGATCTGTGACGTCCCTTGCCGATCCCCGAACCCCCAGGACATTGCCCTCGGGATCGCGAACAAGGGTGTTCTTATACTCGATCAAAATTTCGCGACCTTCCCTGGTGAGGAGCTTCATGAAACCCTCGTCCTGGCCGTTCTTCAGGAGTCTCTCGATGTATTTTTCGTAAAGCGGGCGGTATTCCTCTGGCATCATTTCTCTGATTTGAAATGATGCGGGAGACTCCCTCTCGGCCCCGTATGCCTTTTTAAAGGCCAGATTGGTTTCGATGAAGTTGCCCTTCAAATCGTGAAAATAGATAAAATCAGATACATTATCGAAAAGATCCCGGAACTTTCCTTCGCTGTCACGAAGGTCCTGCTCCGCCCTTTTCCGCTCCGTGATGTCCCGGATCAGCGCCCAGGAACCGATATCTTTGCCTTTATCATCTTTCGCCAGGTATACCCTCGTCTCAGCAGGAAAGATCGTGCCGTCCTTTCTGATAAACTCCTTTTCAACTACATCCGTGTACCCACGTTCGAGTAGCTGGGTTCTCACGATTTCCGCTTCCACGGAACGCCTTTTTTCCGGTGTGATATCCCTGTAGCACAACTTCCGCAATTCCTCTTCCGTATAGCCCAGCATGGTCCTGAACGAGGTGTTGGACTCGACAATCTTTCCATGCACATCCGTCATCGCATACCCATCGCGGCTTCCTTCCACCAGTTCGCGGTAACGCCTTTCGGACTTCAGTTCCATACGGCTCTGCCTGACGGAATCCTCGGCCCGTTTTCGGCTGATTTCAACTGCTGCGAGGTTCCCGATAAGATGAAGGGTCTCCAGATCCGCTTGTGAAAAGGACGTCCTCTTCCTGTTGAAGGCATAAAGCACCCCGAGGTTGATCTGACCGATCTGCACCGGCACTGCAATCCCGGAATTGACACCTTCGTCGGCAACCGTCGTATCCACTACATGGGCAATCCCCTTTTCTCCGAGATAATCCTCCACGATGATCCCCCTCGTGGTCTTGGCCACCAGACCCCCAAGCCCTTTTCCAAACGGGAGCCTCATCTTTTTGAACGCTTCCGTCCGGATGCCGGAGAGTGAATGCATGTAGACATCTCCTCTGGCCTCGTCCCGAAGTGCAATGTAGGCGGTGTCCGTATCAAGGAGTTCCCTGCTCTTATCGACGACGAGTTGAAGGTTTTCTTCCAGGGTTCGCTCTGCTGTCATGGCAATTGCCAGATCGTAGAGCACCCTGAACTTTTTCAGCTCTTTTTGAAGGCTATGGCCGGCTGCGTCCATGCATTCGGTCTCCTCTCAGCATGCGTCGTTTTCCAAAACCCCATGAATCGGGTGCCACCTTAGCCTTGTGAAACAGAGGGTTGATGAATCTGCTCCATTTATAGGGCTAGAGTGTTGTGAACCCGAAATGGATTCGAACTCGATGGATCGAGCTCGGAGGCAATCCTGTGGAAAATCGTTCCCAGTTTATAACCCAAAACAGATGTCAATGGAAGCGGTCAGGAGGTTCGAGGCCGGGGCTTCAGAAAGAATGAAAGGGCTCCCCCCAGTGCTGCAATACAGACGCCCGCCCAAAAGATCGGCCTGTAGTTGCCGAAGAGGTCAAAAACATATCCACCCAGATAGGAGCCTAACATCGCCGCTATGGCCTCGATGAAACTGAGGAGCCCAAGAAGGAATCCCAGAGAGGAGAGACCGAATACTTCGGATGTCGCGGTGAATCTCAGCACCGCCTGAGCACCCCAGGCAAACCCGAATGCCAGTCCGAAGAGATAGAGCATCCATAGCCTGTCGGCCTCCAGCGCCAGGAGAATCGCCATTGTGGTGATTCCAAAGCTCACCGCCAGCGCCGCTCTGTTGCCGAGTTTGTCGGAGAGGCGGCCGGTACCCACTCTGCCCGCAATGCTGGACCCGGAGATCAGGGCCGTGATAAAGGCCCCATCCGACAACGTGAACCCCAGGTCCTGGGTGTGCGCCGCGATGTGAGCCAGGAAGGTGGCTCTGCAGAAACCAAAGCTGCCATAGATCCCCATGAGCATCCAAAAAGCTCCCTGGAACATCGGACGTCGCACTGGGGGTTGAACCCGCTCCTGTGACGCAGGTTTTTGGGTCGGAGCCCCAGCCCCGGCATCCTCTTTCCCGGATACCTCCGCTTTGACAGGATCGCTCCGCAAGTACAACCCGCAGATGAACATGATTACAAGGGTACAGATTCCGAGGGAGAAATACGCTTCACGCCACCCATAGGACAGAATGATCCACCCGCTCAGAGGAGGAAATATGAACCCGCCGATCCCTGCCCCGGCTTGTACGATCCCCAGCATGGTCCCCTGCCCTTTCCTGAACCATCTGGATACGGCGACGATCACGGGGATATTGAGAACGCTCGTACCTATACCGCCTGCGAGCGCATAGCTTAGCTGAAACTGCCAAAGATCATTCACCTGCGAAAGGAGGAGATAGGAGATACCGATAAAGGACCCGAACCACAACATCAGCGATCTTGATCCGATCCTGTCCGTGAGCCACCCCATGAGAATTCCAATAGTCGCCTGAACCATGAACATGGATGAATAAGCGAGGGTGGCATCCGCACGGCTCCACCCGAATTCCGCGATGATCGGTTTCAGAAACACCCCGAAACTGATGCTGTAGGAACCCCAGCCGATGAACCAGATGCCGAAACCCGCAGCAACGACATAGTACCCCCTGAAGAGAGAGGGCTTTTCCCGCACGACCATGAAGATCTTTCTCCTGACAAAGATGAATCGAACAATATAGTCCAATGGACCGGCAAATCAAGGAAGTAAGCAGAAGCCTCATCCATCCCGCTTTCCTGAACCTGGGACTCGCTGTGTTGACTCACTGTACTTCCCGGGCTATGGTCATTTGTGACCTTTGAAAAGGCGAGAGAGGAAACCATTGAGAACAATGATTGCAGTTGAAGAGATCGCACGCCAGGTTCTCAGGAATTGTTCCGTTTCGGATTCAAAATATGCGGGCAATTACTCCGTCTGCGGACTGGCCATGAGGCTTAGAGATCTTTATAAATGGGAGAAGGGGCTGGAACCCTGGGTCGAGGAGGAACCCCCGGTTCTGCTTGAGTGGATCGGCCGAAAGGAGGAGGAATGGGACAGCCTGGTCGATAGCGATCTGGAGGAGATAACCATTCAGGGGGTTTCCTACCGGCCTTTCGACGTGGAGATGATCAATGAGCGGTTGGAGCCTCACGGCCTGTGTTATGGAGCAGGTTTTGTGCACGGGCTGAAGCCTACTTTTTTCTTGGCTCCCCTTGAGGAAAAGAAGAAAGTGGATGGAATAGAAATATCGATTCTGGGCAGGGAACTTGCCAGGGATCTCCTGACCCTGCCGGCGATGACTCAGGAGGAATCGATTCTCATACGGAGGGAATCGGCCAGACTCTTTCTGTGGAACCAGATTTTCTTCATAAAGAAATCCGGAAGGGAAGCCTTACGATTCGCGCTTGAGGGATATGGGGCAAACGACCTTGACGCTGTCTCCCTGCAGCGGAACTTGAACAGGATTTGCCGGGATGAGCTGGAAACCTATATATTTCACGAATTGGGAGAGATCCGGGAGACTGCCTTTGACCGGGAGGTATGGAGGGAGATCGTTTCTCAACTTCCCCACACCTTGGTGGAGATCCTCGTCCGCAGCCTGAAGGATATTCTTGCAGACACGGGAGAACATGGTTGCCTCAGTCACATCATCCGGCAGAGAAAAACATCTTCGCTGGCCTTTTACACGGCCTTTCTGGATGGCCTGAAGAAGGAGCTTTTCCACGATTTGCCGGCGGCCTTCAATCGTTTCACAGGGTCTGAAGACTGGTCCCTGATCGAAGAAGCCTCAGTCTCGGGATATCGCCGGGCGAAAAAACACGCAGACACGGTGATCAGCCTTTTTCTGGAGGGAAAGGAAAGGGGCGATCTGAAAAGGGCGGAGAAGGAGATCGAAAGGCAGGTTCTGAGGCCGCTCGGAATAGGAAGATCCGACTAAATTCCAGCGTTGGATAAAGACTCGCCCGGCAATTCCCGTCATTCCCGCGAAGGCGGGAATCCATGCGGTTTTCCGAGGACCGGATGCCCGCCGGAGTTTATCCCGCACTCGATGCGGAGCGGGCATCACAGGATGCAACAAAGGATGGAAACCAGAGCACGAATCGGAGGGGTTTCATGGAAGCGCTCCCGGTTTAATGCACCGGCAGGAAAATTCAGGTCCCAAGGCCAAGCTTTCTGAAGATTTTTGTAATAAAGCCTGCTTCGGGAATGTCCTCCGGAGAAACAATGTCGACCTTTCCAACGGCCTCCTGCTCGAATGTAACGATCATCTCACCGAGTTTCTGGCCGGCCTTCACCTCTCCGGCGATCGTCTCCGGGAGGTTCACTTCCTTCTTGAAACCATTCTTCTTCGCATGCGGGACGGGGTAAGAGAAACTGCCGGCGGCTACCCCCTTGACGCTCCTGAGCTTTCCGTCCGGAAGCGAGACTTCCTTGTCAATGGGATCTCCCTTTTTTACCACGCTCATCATCGTATATTGGGAAAAATGCTTCTTCAGTTTTTCTTCCACAAAGATGTCCCTTGCTCTCGCTGTCGGACTTCCCATGGCCACAACGATCAATCGGAGGTCCCCTCTCTTGGCGGTCGCAACGAGATTGAACCCTGCCTTGCGATAATAGCCGGTCTTCATTCCATCCACATCCGACATTCTGTACATCAGCTTGTTATGGTTGTTCATGATGAAGCTGCCGCCCCTGAAACTCTCGGTTCTGATGGATGTCCATTCGAGGACCTTTGGATAGGAGAGCAGTGACCTTGCGAGCAGGGCCAGATCCTTGCAGGAGGTCAGGTCCTCCGGGTCGCCCTCGGAAGGAGGCAGGCCGTGAACCGACCGGAATTCTGAGTTCACCATCTCCAGAGATTTGGCCTTTTCATTAATAAGGGCAACACAGGCATCGGCGCTGCCGGCGATGTATTCCGCCACCGAAAAAGCCGCATCGTTTCCAGATGCAACCAGGACAGCTTTCATGAGTTCCTCCAGGGTGAATACCTCCCCTTCTTTGAGAAACACCTGGCTGCCGCCCATTTTGGAGGCTTGCCTTGAGATGGTGATTTGATCTGTGAGCTTGATGTCCCCCCTTTTGAGCTTTTCCGCCACGACTGCAGCGAGCATAAGCTTCGCAACGCTTGCAGGAGGCCACCTGGTATCGATATTCTCTCCTTCGAGGATCTTGCCGGTGCTCGCCTCCATCACGATGAAGCTCTGACAGGGCGGTTCTTTCTCCGATTCCATTGAGCTCTGGGCCCTTCTGTCGGGCCGCCCCTTCTTTGGGGTCGTCTGTCTGGCATGAGCCACATTGGAGAGCACGAACAAAAAGAGAACAGCCAGGACCAACCTTTTCATCTCGATACCTCTGAACCTCTTTACCTAAACGATGCTTGACTATGCGCCGGCAAACAGCGCCGCAAAATGGAGCGGAAACGTACCTCGTCCTGTGTCTCCGGACAAAAGGCCGACACAAAATAAGATGAAGAGTATGGTCAGTCAAGCGAAAAGGAGGAAGTCAGAGGACAGAGGACAGAAGACAGAAGACAGAAGTCAGAGGACAGAAGACAGAAGTCAGAGGACAGAAGACAGAAGGCAGAAGACAGAGGACAGAAGACAGAGGACAGAAGACAGAAGGCAGAAGAAAGGGATCCTGACTCCTGTCTCCTGGTCATTTAAACGTCGTTTCCGAGATAATCTTCCAGCCTGAGTTTCCCTTTTTCAAAAGGAGGGACTTGTTGGTGGATACGGAGAAATTCGAGGACCTGTATTCCTGAACGAAACGCACCTGCAGGCGGTTGTCGCTGCCGGGCACTCCGATCGTTATTCCCCTGAGCTCGATCTTGATCCACTGCTTTTTCTTGTTTCTGTCGGCCTTTTCCTCTCTCCAACCATCCTTGTTCAACCCCTGCGACTGGAAATCATCGGAATAGAAAGCCATGAAAGCCGCTATGTTGGCCTCAGAACCTGCAGTGTTCTCCCATGCGGTTTTCCATTCCCTCAGGAACCGATGAACTTCCTGATCCATCGAGGGCTCTTTCCTGGTGTTTTGTTCAGGCTGCTGCGCGGCCTTGGGTGTGGGGGCGGAGCCCTTCACCGCTTCCTCGGGCTTTGATGGCTGGGGCTTTCGCTCTTTTTCTTTGGGCTGCGGCTGGGGCTTTCGCTCTTTTTCTTCGGGCAGCACAAGCGTTTCCCGGCCTTTTGGGTCAATTTGTGGAACGGGTTTCTGGCCGGACCTGATCGCATATCCTCCGAGCAGTGCAACGGCGACCACCATGGCCGTGCCGGCCGCGACCCTCCGGTTTACAGGTACAGGGAATTCTTTGAAGCGAATGACGCCAAGCGTCATGGAATCCCTGGCACCTTTTCGCTTTGCCTCCTCCAGCAGTCGGGCACCCAGTTTCTTCACGCCATTCTGCTTCATGGACAACTTGAGAATCTGCATATTGGAGAGATATCTGGTCAACCCCTCGGTGGTCATGAGAATGACATCATTGTCCCTCAGGGCAAAAGTTTTCACCTTGATATCCGGGGCTTCGTGAATGCCCAGACCATCGGTCAGGGCTCTCAGGAGACGTGGATCCCGCCCTTCCATTTCAGCATAAGAGTCTTCTTCTCCGACCGTGTGATCCCTGGTGAGTTGAACGATCTCCCCCCTCTGAAGGCAATATATGCGCGAGTCGCCCAGATGACAGAAGTACATCATCTTCCCGGAGACATAGATCACACTGACTGAGGCCGCCATCTTCTTGCCGATTTTTTTTCTTTCGATGAGCATTTCATTGTTCACCTCTGTCAGGGCGGAGACCAGAGCCGCACCCGGCGAATGCTCCTTGGAGAGGTGATTGAAAAATCTGGCGGGTATGCCTTTGTAAGCGGCGTCTTTCGCCATTTCGCCGAGGTAATCTCCTCCGACGCCTTCCGCAACAAGGAAGAGATTGTCTTTGCAGAAAAAAGAATCGCCATCAGTTAGAGCGTCTTTCCCGCTTTCGGTTTTAAAGGCAGTTTGCAGTCTTGCCATAAGTTACGTAGGTTGACCTAAAGTGTGGTTCATAAATGCAAAAATTTCAAAAGAAGTCAAGGTCATAGTTGTACATTCCGTGACAGGAAAGCCCGGCGAGCCTTCTCATAAACCCGCCTTTTCCCGGAGCGCACTCAACGTTACCCAGGTTCTTCATCCATGGAAAAAGAGGCTTGTGATTTGAGTATCCGTATCCTATCCTTTTGTTTCCCAGGATCATAGAGCAACTTGCATTTCTTTCCCGGGGTCAGTCGGAGGACGATCCAATGCTTGAAAATCTGTCTCATTGCGAACTGGAAAAAAGGGTCAGGGATCTCGAAGAAGAGATCGGCCGATTGAAACGGAAGCAAAAGGTCTTGATTGAAGGGGAGGAGCTGCTTTCCAAGATAATCCAAGGCAGTCCGATACCGACCTTCGTGATCGATACGCATCATGTGATTACCCACTGCAACAAGGCTTACGAAAAGCTGAGAGGCATCGAGGCTGCAAAAATCATCGGCACCCATGGGAACTGGCTGGACCATGAATCCGATGAACAGCCTTTCATGGCAGACTACATCGTGGACCAGGCCCCTGAAGAGGAAATGTCCTGGTATTACGGGGGAAAGTGCAGGAAGTCCAAGAAGGTGGAAAACGCCTATGAGGCAGAGGTATTCTTTCCCGAAATCGGCACTGAAGGACGATGGCTGTTTATCACCGCGGCGCCTTTACTGGATGCAGAGTCCAGGGTAATCGGCGCAATCGAAACGCTCCAGGATATTTCCGAGCGCAAGGAAGCCGAGGCGGCTCTCCGGGAGGAAGATCAGAGGCTGCATCAGATCATTCAGGGAAATCCCATTCCAACATTCGTGATCGACAACGGCCACTTCGTGACCCACTGCAACAGAGCGCTGGAAAATCTCACCGGGATCCAGGCTCACGAAATCATTGGAACCCGCGGTCAATGGGTTAATTTCTATTCCTCAGCGCGCCCTGTAATGGCCGATCTGATTGTAGACGGGGCCCCTCCATCAGAGATGGCACGGTTTTATGAAAAATCGCTGAGGAAATCCGGTGTCATCGACGGCGCCTATGAGGCAGAGGGATATTTCCCGGACGTGGCGGATCACGGACGCTGGCTCTACTTTACCGCCGCCCCCTTGATGGACGATGAAGGAAAGGTGATCGGCGCCATCGAGACGATTCAGGATGTGACCGAGAGAAAAACAGCTGAAGAGGCCGTTCGAAAGTCCGAGAGGCGATTCAGGGCGATGCTCGACTTCGCCCCGTACCCTGTAGTGGTCTTTACGCTGGAAGGGCTGGTCTCCTACCTCAACCCCGCATTTACCGAGACCTTCGGATGGACTCTCAAGGAACTGGAAGGCAAGAACATCCCTTATGTGCCTCCCGGGTTGGAGCAGGAGACCCGGGAGCACATCCGGATGCTTATGGAGGAGAAGGTCATCCTGCGCAGGGAGAGCAAGCGTTTGACCAGGGATGGGCGGCTCCTGGACGTAATCCTGCGGGCGGTGGTCTTCTCCGAACCCGGGGAGAAAAAGCCATCCGGGGAGATGGTGATCCTGAGGGATGTTACCCAGGAGAAGCGGATTGCGCGCCAGAACGAGGCGATGCTCCGCATCAGCATGGCCCTTCCCCGGTATCCGGACCTGGAGGATGTGCTCGATTACATCAACTCCGAGGTGAAGGATCTGTTGGGGACCGAAGGATCGATCGTGGTGCTTCTGGATGAGTACAAGGAAGAGCTCTTCATCCTGGGGGCCGCTTATGACGACACCGACACGCAGGAGAGAATCAAGGAGATCCGCTTCTCCATGGATCAGCTCATTGCCGGGAGGGTGATTCGAAGCGGGGAGCCGA
>PHBH01000025.1 GCA_002840535.1 Deltaproteobacteria bacterium HGW-Deltaproteobacteria-15
CAAAATTGAGCAGCGGCACTTAACAATTCACTGGTGCCGACCCGGCCAAAAAACGGCCGGGCCGCACAGTTCAATCGTTACATCCCAGGGCATGCGCAGAGGGACGCTCTTTAGGAATTTAATTCAATCAATCGAGTCGAGATCAATGAAGAGTCAATTCGCTGAATAGAAAAGTTATTGAATTACGAAAGAGCGTCCCGCTCTAAGAAGCGCTAATAAGGGAACGGCGATACACCCTTGAGGGAGAGAAAGCATAATCGCATGTACGTCCCGAAAGCGCTATAAGAAGTGCAGGAAATGAAGGAGAATTCTTTGACGCAATCCAAGGCAATGCTTGTTGGTAATTCTGACGGCATAGGTTTGGCGACAACAAAGAGGTTGCTTGCCGCCGGGTGGGATATCGTCGGCGTATCAAGAAGCGAATCGCCAATCACCAACACAGCTTATCATCACTGGGTCGCAGACGTCAGTGAAAGCCGCTATGCAGACCTGATGAATGAACTGGTACTGATAGGTCCATTAGATCTGTGTATCTACTTCGTGGGGATTGGCGAGCTACTGAACCCCTTGGATATGAGCGGCGAAGCACGAATCATCGACGTAAACCTGACCGGAATGGTAAGAACCGCAGCAGCGGTCATTCCCCATATGGTGAGAAACGGAAGGGGTCACTTCATTGGGGTGTCCAGTCTGGCAGATGAGTTGCTTTCCTCTGAGGCTCCTTCTTATCACGCTTCCAAGGCTGGTTTTTCAAATTACCTTGGAGGTCTGGCGTTGGCCTTGAAACCCAAGGGTGTGCATGTCACGAATGTCCGGTTTGGGTTCGTCGACACAAAAATGGCAAAAGGTGATGTGAAGCCGTTTATGATCAACGTCCAGAAGGCAGTTGACCATTTGGAGAACTGCATCAGAAAGAAGCCGGCCTGTTACACCGCACCCAAAATTGTGATTCCGCTCATCAAGTTTCGTAAGCTGATGATGACACTTGGCGGGAAATGACCATTTGCGACGCAAAAACTGCGGCTAACCAAGTTGGTGCAGCGGACCTCGCTGGCGCTCGGACGCTGACCACGCCGTTAGAGACAAGGCTCGAAAAATCCAACCTTGCTTCTGAAGTGCGGCACGTGAAGAAGAGCCGTCACTGAGCAGCGGCGTTAGCCCGGAGTAGGGAATGAAAATAAGAAACAAAGGCCAATTCATACGAAAGTTCCGGGGACGGTTTTCGCTGCGCCTTCACATGTTCGCTATCCTTACCGCGACAGCGTGCTCTGGCGTACTCGCCTCGAAAGTGCTTCTTGAACTCGGTGTCAGTAGCCTTCCGATCAGGTACCCACTTGCAGTGCTGCTTGCATATCTTGTCTTCTTCCTGTGCGTGAGACTCTGGCTCATTTACGTCACTCCCCCCAAAAAAGGCGGAGGTTCACACCTAACCGATTGGCTCGACTTCCCAGATTTTTCAGCGCCGGGTAGTCCTGCCGGCGTGCGTGTGCCCATTCTCCGCCCTGGTGGAGGTCAGTTCGGCGGAGCGGGTGCTTCGGCTTCGTTCGATGCTTCTACTGCGATACCCTCTGATCTCCACTCCGCTGTAGGCAAAGCTGCCTCCGGTGCTGCAGACGGTCTTGGCGATGCCGTCGGTGAAGCCGCTGGTGCATTGGGAGAGGAGGGCGGTTTCATCATAGTCGTGGTCGTTGCCGTGCTTTTAGTGCTGCTCGCGACAATCCTCGGCGCCACCGTTTACGTCGTTTACGAGGCCCCTGTGATCCTGTCAGAAGCTGCATTCGAAACCCTGCTTGCCGCCTCGCTGATCAGAAAAGCTAAGAAGATGGGCAATGGAGACTGGGTCGGGAGCATCTTTTCTACAACTTGGAAGCCATTCCTGATTACCTTGGTCATGGCTCTGGTAGCCGGCGGGATTCTGAAATATTACTTCCCTGGAGCAATCCGGGTTGCCGAAATACTATCTGAGGTAGCCACTTCACGGTGATAGCGGTGGGCACGTTGATGAGGAAGAAGTAGAAACACCGGGGAAACTCTGAAAATGTGCATAAGGAGGTGTCATGGAGAACAGGGATGTTTTGGAAGATCATGATATTGCGACCATGGAACTGTCTGATGGATACATATCGCATTATCGCTTGTGGGGCCCGTCATCCGGTAAGGACGTAATCATTATGCTTCATGGTGGAATGAGCCACTCGGAATGGCAAGCGCCTTTGGCCCGTGCGATCAGCGGCGCATCGGACATCTCATTTGTGGCTCCGGACCGGAGGGGATGCGGCCTTAACGAGGTGGATCGGGGCGATCTCAAGTCCCTGGATCAACTTCTCGATGATGTCATCAGGTACGCTGGGCATTTTAAGGAATCCTTTAACAGGGTTCACCTGGCTGGATGGTGCCAGGGATGCCAGTTCACTGTGCCGGCGGCTCGCATGATAAAGAATCAAAACATTGTGAGCAGCCTTATTCTGATGACACCCGGGTTTTTCTGGAGCGAGCGCTTCATTACCGTGCAGCAAATTGCCAGGGAATTCTTCATGGCGTTTCTAATGGAATTCAAAATTCAGCCCGATCCTAATAAAGCTTTCATCCCTGTCCCCATGGTCAAAGAGGATTTTACCTCGATAAAAAAGTGGCTCGACTATATCGAGCAAGATGATCTGAAAACCACACGGGTGTCCTTAAATACCGCGGTGGTTATGGAATCGGGTCAAAGAAAGTCGACTGACGATATTTTAGAAATCAACATACCCGTTCTCGTTATTCTGGCTGAAAAAGACAAGATAGTCGACAGTATGAAGATCAGGGATCATTTGAAAGAGGTTATGAAAAGATGCAAGCAAAGCCGTGTCATTCAGTTTGAAACACAGCATGCCGTTCATTTTGAAAAGGCTGAGGACCTTGCCGGTGAGATTAAAAAATTCGTTTCAGATTTATGAGGAGTAGAATTTCCTGACGGAAGTCATGCGGCCGGTGGGTTTTCTCCCCGACCCTGTTGCTCTGGGGTCGTGCCGCGAGACGACACTCCTCACGACGAAACAATGAAGCAAAAGAAAGGAGCGATGCAATGGGAGACAAAGGCGGAAAAAAGGATAAAGACAAGGGGAAGAAACAGAAGGTGACGAAGAAAGAGAAAGAGGAGAAGAAGAAGCAGGATAAGAAACCGAAGCGTGCCTCCTGAGGGGAATCGGGAGGACGTGAAGCTGAAGGATCTGCGCGAGTCGGGTAAAAGGGTGAGAGCGAATGAGCGGATTTTTGTAGGATCCGATTAGTCCCCGATGCTATGAGGTTGCCCAGGACCTCGGCTTTAAAAGACGTGCGATATTGAATCAGGGAGGAAGACCCGATGCCACACTGCATACTCGAGTACTCCGCAAACGTTGTCGACCGGCCGGATATGGCCCGCCTTCTCAAGGAAATCCACGACGCTCTCATGGCGACAGGGCTGTTTATCCTGACTGACATCAAAAGCAGAGTCCTCCGGCACGAACAATACTTTATAGGCGACGGCGATCCTGAGCGGGCGTTCGTCACTCTGAACGTCCAGATTCTTCAAGGTCGGAGCGACGAGGTGAAGGCTCAAATCAGCGAGCCGGCCCTGCAGGTGCTGAAACGCGCTTTCCCGGAAACCCTCCGGCAGCGCAAGTGCAGCCTGACGGTACAGGTAAGTGAAATCCACCGCCCAAGTTACCGTCGCAACTGAGGCAGGGGCCGGCGCGGTGAAGCCGAAAATTCGTGAATCCATGCAGATTGCCGGTCAACGAAGCAGAAGAAGGCCAAGGAAAAGCGCAAATCCATGTCGCCTGCCGTATCGATAAAGGGGTTGATCAAGAACTATGGGAGGGTGAAAGCCCTCCGGGGGCTTGACCTGACTATTGAGACGGGTCAGATTTTTTGCCTTTTGGGGCCGAACGGAGCCGGGAAATCAACCCTGATCAAGGCCATTGTGGGTGCTGTCAGGCCGACCTCGGGGACCGTCGAAGTACTGGGGCATTCCATGCCCATGGAAGCCCGGCTCGCAAGAACGCGTCTCGGATATATGCCTCAGGTGCCCGCACTCTATGAAGACTTGTCAGTCCGGGCCAATGTCAAGTTCTTTGGGCGGTCCCACAGGCTTGAAGATCTAAACAGGAGGATTGACCGTGTCCTTGACTTTGTCGGCCTCCTCTCTCTTTCCGGGCGCCGTACCGGCACCCTTTCAGGAGGGCTCAAACAGCGCTGCTCCCTCGCCTGCGCCCTGGTGCATGAACCGGAACTCCTGCTCCTCGATGAGCCGACGGCCGGGGTCGATCCCGTGCTCAAGGAGGGATTCTGGAAGCATTTTCGCTCTCTGACGGAGAAGGGCGTGACGATTGTGATATCCACCCACCTCATGGATGAGCCCCTGATATGCGACCGGATAGGTCTCCTCAGGGAAGGGTTCATGATCCTCGAGGATACTCCGGAGAACATCGTGGCAATGGGAAAAACGGACGTGCGCTTCGATAGGAACGGGAAATCGTTCACAGAAAGGGTCGGCGATTACTCCCGGGAACTGCCGGAGATGCTGAAGCGCTACGGCCTTGATCAAGGAATCTCCAGGATATCGCTCCATCAGGAGAAGCTGGAAGACATTCTCCTCCGGATCATAAGAGAGAGGAAAAGAGATGCTGAATAGTATCTTGGCAATCACCTGCCGGATCTACAGTCAGCTTCTTGGGGACAAACGCTTTCTCGCTCTGGCCGTTTTTGTGCCCTTGATCATCTTCTATCTTTTCAAGGTGTTCATCCGCGCCCTGCCGGTCGAGCTCTTTACCAATCCCGAAGAGCTTTACATCCTGATCACGGCGTTTATCATCCATTTCACGTCCTATGTCCTCTGCCTGATTGTCATTGTCCGTGAGCGGAGGGACGAGACGCTGAGCCGAATGTTCGTAAATAACTTCAACCGTTCGGAGATCGTGATCGGGTATATCCTCGGCTACGCCGGTCTTGCCACACTCCAGGCCGTGCTCATCATGTTGGAAGTGGCGATCCTGTTCGAACTCTCATACACCATGAGCATGATGCTTTCCCTGTTCGCAGTGATGTGGGTCTTGTCACTGATCTCCATCGCCCTGGGCATTATGTTCTCCAACCTGGCCAGAACCGAAGCCCAGATTTTCCCCTTTATCCCGCTGTTCATTCTCCCAACGATTTTTTTATCCGGCCTGCTCCTTCCAATGAACAGCCTTCCCTGGAGCGTCCGCTGGCTTGGCTATCTCATCCCATTCACTTACGCTCAAAGGGCCATCAAACCGATGATCGCGGAGATGAGCGGTATTCCTTCTCATCTGGGTGAGTTCGCCGTCCTGATACTCTATGGTATCCTGCTGCTTGTTCTGTCGAGCATGACATTGAAACAGCGGGAGTAATAGATTTGGGCGAAACGCCAAGGGGATTCGGTCCATGAATCGAACATACAAGATACAGCGCAAGCTGATGGTACAGATTGCCGAACTCGAGCGGATCGGCATGCAACGGGATACATCCCTCAACTGGGAGAGAATACACAGCGTGAGTTGTTCGAGGAGCGGGTATTTTCTCGCGCTGGAGCGGGGAGTCGATGCCGAACTGGCGGCCATAGCGTGTTCCGTGCATGACTATGGAAGGATTATAACAGGAAAACAGCTCGGTCACGCTGAAGCAGGTTATGAGCCACTGAGGCGCTTTCTCATGGAGAGCGGCCATTTAGGCAGGGAAGAGGTCGAGTCGATTGCACAGGCGGCAAGAAACCACAGCAGGAAAGGGGAGACAGGAACTCCGATAGAGGAAATAGTCAAAGATGCAGATGTATTGGAGTGCTATTGGTACGGGATTGCCATTGAAAAAGATGAATATAAAAGGCGGCTGGACAGACTGCAAGGGAGGTTCAGGCAAATAGCGTGAAACCTTGGGTTTTCTGATGATGTGAAAAGGAGGATGAATATGATCCGGAAGCACAGCGAAAGCGGGTACGATACGCCGATACCGGGGGTCGAGCAGAAGACGCTCGTCTACGGCGAAAGAACATTGATGGCCGAGTTTCTGCTCAAGAAGGGCAAACGGGTGCCAAGACACTCCCACTCGCATGAACAGACCGGTTACCTCGTGAGGGGCCGCATCCGGATTTCCATCGGCCCGGAACATGGCGATCTGGGCCCAGGCGACAGCTGGTCCATACCAGGCAATGTCGAACATGGGGCGGAAGCGCTTGAAGACTCTGTCGCCCTGGAGGTCTTTTCTCCTGTGAGAGAGGATTACCTGCCAAAGCAGGCCTGAGTCCAGTCCCTTCCGTCTACGAGCATCCGGATGGCGCTTCCATCGAAAACCATGGAAATGTCGTGACCCGGCTGCGGGCCGAACAAGGATGAGTATTTTGCGACAACCTGCTCGGGATTGTCGCTGGCCAGGTACTCCCGTTGAAACTGCAGGTGTTTTGGAATCTCCCACGTGTGACTGCTGATGGCATTGACCGTCTGGAACAGCCGCTTCACTTCGGGGTCTGCGTTGACGAGCTCCTCGATCCGTTGCGCTTCGGGGAAGTCGCTGTTCGCCCTGATCGAGCCCGTTCTCCCGTCCACTCTGAATTCAATGGGGGGTTGGGCGGACATCTCTGCATGAGAGAGAAGGTGGGCCAGTTTTGCCGAGAGATCGGCAGATAATTCCTTCACGTTACGTGTGGTGGGCAAGAGCAGGGGGTCGCTGAGCAATCCGGATGCGGCCGAGAAATCCGCCACGTCGAAACGTTCCACAACGCGCAGTGAAGCACTCGATAACCCTTCCGGGAAACCATCCCCATTGTCCTGGTCGCCTCTTTTGTTCGGAAGAGAAACTTCGGACATTGTGCCCGCGTGATTGCCTGAGATCGAGGAAAGCATCCTTGTTCTCTCCTTTGTTTGGAATTCGATACCCTCCTGAAAAGCAAATCATGTGCCAAACCCTCTCTCCTGCGCTCGGAAAGCATTGCGGTAGTAAGCGGGAATTGCTAGAAGAAGAGACGAGACACCGCACCAAGTCAGGATGCAAGGGAGGAATGATCATGAAGATCCTCGGGGTGCATAGGGATCAGGAACGGATCTCTGCCGGAGGTGTATGAATAACAGGAAAGAGAGGCATTTCTTGAATGGAATTGACCCAGACAAAGTATGAAGTCGAAAAGGGCATAGCAACGGTTACGCTGAACCGTCCTGACCAGTTGAACGCGTTTACCAAGGTCATGCGAAAAGAGCTGATCGACATCTTCAGCGCGGCCGATCAGGACGATTCGGTGCGCGCGGTAGTGGTGACGGGCGCGGGCAGGGCCTTCTGCGCCGGCGCGGACTTGTCCTCCGGCGCCGGCGCCTTTGAACGGGCAATGCAGGACGGCCGGAACGTCTCTCTGGCGGAACATCGCGATGGCGGCGGACAGGTTTCCCTCGCGATCTTCAGGTGCCGGAAACCTGTGATCGGAGCGATCAATGGGCACGCGGTCGGGGTGGGCATTACCATGACCCTGCCAATGGATATCCGGATTGTCTCTGAGGATGCAAAGATCGGATTTGTCTTTGCCAGGCGCGGGGTGGTCCCCGAGGCATGCTCGTCGTGGTTTCTCCCCAGAATCGTGGGGATCTCCAAGGCGGCCGAGTGGATCTATACGGGCCGGGTTTTCCGCGCTTCGGAAGAGGCGAATTCCGGCCTGTTCAATCATGTGCTTCCTACGGACAAGGTGCTGGAAAAGGCGATGACGATTGCGCGTGAAATTGCCGAGAATACATCCGCCATATCCGTTGCGCTCGGCAAGGCGTTGTTGTGGCATGCCCATGCGGAAGCGGATCCCCAGTCGGCCCACCTGATCGATTCAAAATGCTTCTACTGGGCAGGCCTCCAGAAGGATTCACGGGAGGGAGTTCAGAGTTTTCTGGAGAAAAGGAAGCCCCGGTTTACAATGAAGGTCAGTTCCGACATGCCCGATTTCTATCCGTGGTGGAAAGAGCCGAAGGTCTGAATCAGAGGCCGGCATAGCTGCTCGCCGATGACGCAGTCTGATGGAGAACTCTTTTTCACCGCGGAGGCGCAGAGGTCGCAGAGTGAGTGATTTTTCTTGTCTGCGGGGAGACGGCCGCAGACAAGAAGGAGCGCTCTCTGCGGTGAAGTCAGCCCTTTTGGATAACGTCTCCTACGGAAAGTATCATCTCCATACATGCAGCAAACTTCCCCCCTTCAAAATACTGCTATTCCCTACTTGAGGGATGAGGTTTGGTTATTATCTTCTTAGCCAGTAGCAGGTAGGAGGTGTTGTCATGCATAAATGTGGTATTTGCGGAAAAGAAATGGAAAAACGGCCTAGAGTCACCGACGACGGGAAATGCAGCCAGTGCTGTGAGGATCTGAAGATGAAAGAGAAGAAAGAAGAATTCAGCGGATTCGAGGTCTAGATGACCCGTTCCAGCGCAGGCTGCTCAACTATACGGATGCGGGAGATGGCGAAGCACTCCCGCATATTTTATTTTGGACCATGGAGAACTCCCACCTAACCGCAGCCGGGCTCCTGCAGTTGACGGACTCTGCCACACCATTTTGTAATTCTTTCCTCCCGAGATCTACAAAAATGTAGCTTTCTGCTTCGACCTAAAACTCCTGTCGTCTCAAAATGGATAGATCTATCCGATGGTTATCCCCGGATCCGGTGATGGCACGTCTCTTGCCTTTGAAGAACCGCAGCAGCTCGGCCCGGCTGATTGCCGGAGCCCGACAGATCTCTCAGGCAACGCATCTACAATGAGGAGGAAGCGATGAGTGATAAAATGACGGTCAAGGATGTCCTCGGCATGATCAAGAGGGAAGGCGTTGAGATCGTGGATCTCCGGTTCATGGACTTTCCCGGCATGTGGCAACACTTTTCCATTCCCGCGCGGGAGGTTGACGAGGAAACCTTCGAAGGCGGGCTCGGTTTCGACGGGTCGAGCATCAGGGGATGGCAGGCTATCAATGAATCGGACATGCTGGTCAAGCCTGTAGCAGGAACGGCTTTTATCGATCCATTCCTCCAGGCGAAGACGCTGGTCATGATCTGCAACATCGCCGATCCCATCACGGGAGAGGATTACACCCGTGATCCACGAAACATCTCCCGAAAGGCTGAACAATATTTAAAGAACTCGGGGATTGCCGAGATACCCTACTTCGGGCCTGAGGCGGAGTTTTTCATCTTCGACGACATCCGCTTCGACCAGAACGAGCATGAAGGCTACTACCACATCGACAGTGTGGAAGGAAGGTGGAATGCGGGCCGCGTGGAGACCCCGAACCTGGGCTACAAGATTCGATACAAGGAAGGCTACTTCCCTGTTCCCCCCACCGACAGCCAGCAGGATCTCCGAAGCGAGATGCTGCTCAACCTGGAAAGAATGGGCATTATGATCGAGGCTCAGCACCACGAGGTGGCCACGGCGGGCCAGGCGGAGATCGATATGCGCTTCGGCCCGCTGGTCGAGATGGCGGACAATGTGTTGAAATACAAATACGTCATCAAGAATACGGCCAAGAAATATGGAAAGACCGTAACCTTCATGCCCAAACCTCTCTTCGGCGATAATGGGAGCGGCATGCATGTTCATATTTCTCTGTGGAAAGGAAGTCAGAATCTCTTTGCAGGGAACGGGTATGCAGGTCTTTCCGAGATGGCGCTTCATGCGATCGGGGGGATTCTGAAGCATGCCCCCTCTCTGCTGGCATTTACCTCTCCGACCACGAACAGCTACAAAAGGCTGGTCCCGGGGTTCGAGGCCCCTGTGAACCTGGCGTATTCGAGGAGAAACCGAAGCGCCGCCGTCCGGATACCTCTTTACTCCTCATCTCCCAAGGCAAAGAGGCTCGAGTTCCGTTGCCCGGATCCAAGCTGCAACCCGTACCTGGCCTTCTCTGCGATATTGATGGCCGCGATAGACGGGATTCAGAAGAAGATCAATCCCGGCGAACCCTTGGACAAGGATATCTATGATCTTCCCCCCGAAGAACTGGAGAAAGTTCCCCATACGCCAGGGTCTCTCAGGGAAGCATTGAAAGCCTTGGAGGCGGACCATGAATACCTTCTAAAGGGGGATGTCTTCACATCCGATGTGATCGAGACGTGGATCTCTTACAAGATGGAAAAAGAGGTGATCGCCGTGGATCTCAGGCCCCATCCATGGGAATTCGCCCTGTACTACGATATTTAGGTTCGGTCTGGATCCATTAGATCCATAGAACCTGTTCAGATCGGAAGTAAGTGAAGGCGCAAGGGTGACAATCCTTGCGCCTTCGCGCCCCATGGCCAGCCCATTCTCCCATGCCATGCATGAAAAAACGCAAACTGTTTTGTGCTCCCCTCAATAACATAACCGTCTCATGGAGCTATAACGGTTCTTGTAAAAGCACGCTGACTCGGACATTATGAAAGACAGGAAGACCGCATCATGAAGCCGGACGTAGGTTCATACCGATCAGCTTGGCCGGAGATAGACGAGAGATTCATCCGGGAACATCTCTCCCGGCTGGGCGATGCTTATTTCGAGACCTTCCGGGAACAGGAGATCTACCGGCATCTCCTCTCCCTCGGCCGCCTCACCCCTGAGCATCCGGTGGAAGTGCTCTTCAACCGGCTGGAAGAGGAGAGGGTCGAGTGCACGGTTCTCGCGTTCGATTATCCAGCCGAGTTCTCTATGATTACCGGCGTTCTGGCCGGCATGGGGATGAGTATTTTTACAGGGGACGTTTTCACTTACGAAAGACCACCGGAAGCGATGCCCAGCGGCAAGGCTGGAAGAACGTCCTACAGACCGACCGCCGATGACCCCTTCAGGAGGAGGCGGATCATCGATCGCTTTGTCGGGGTTGTGGATACCCCCCTCGCCTATTCGGAATGGGAAGAAAACCTGAAGACGAAACTGGAGCAGATCACCGCGCTCCTCGAGCGCGGTGGAGAACAACCCATAACAGAGGCCAAGCAGAAGGTCCAGCAGATGGTCGCCGACAGGTTTGCCCGTCAGCCGGTCCGGTCCGTGGAAATCCTTTACCCCATGCAGATGGAGATCGACAACAGCGGAAAAAATCGGACACGTCTGAGACTGGTCACAAAAGACACTCCCGGCTTCCTATACGCATTAAGCACTTCCCTCTCGCTTCACGACATTCTCATCGAACATGTCAGGATAAGAACTGCCGGGGGAAATATCGAGGATCAGATAGACCTGGTGGACGGCCGTGGTCGGAAGATCGAAGATCCGGACAAGCTCGACCGGCTGAAGATGTCTGTTCTCATCACCAAACAATTTACTTATTTCCTCGGCAAGGCCTCGAACCCCATCAGCGCGCTCTCCCGTTTTGAGCACCTTCTCCAGGAGATTTTCCGGCAACCCGGAAATGAAAGATCCATCAACCTTCTCACGAGTCCCAATACGCTCCAGTCCCTGGCCCGTCTTCTTGGTGCAAGCGATTTCCTGTGGGAGGACTTCATCCGCCTCCAGTATGAAACCCTCCTCCCGATGCTTCATCGGAAATCCGTTCCCGGCGTTGCGTGGAAAAGCGATACCCTGGACAAGAGGATGAGCGAGGCGCTGGATGCGGCTGCTTCGTTCGAGGAAAAGAAGGAGAGACTGAACGGGTTCAAGGACAGGGAAATCTATCTCATCGACCTGGATCATATCCTGAATCCGGAGGTGGACTTCAGGGTTTTTGCGGAGAGGCTCACCGTTCTGGCGGAGAAGGTCGTCACGAAAGCCGCTGAGCTCGTCCATGAGGATCTCTGCAAACGCTACGGCCACCCGACCACGGTCGGCGGGCTGGAGACCAGATACGCCATTCTCGGTCTGGGAAAATTGGGCGGGGCTGCATTGGGGTATGCTTCCGACATCGAACTCCTCTTTGTGTACAGCGACAGCGGGCAAACAAACGGCAAAATATCCATCAACAACTCCGAGTTTTTCGACCGGCTGGTCAAAGGGGTCATCGGATTCATCAGGGCGAAAAGGGAAGGCATCTTCCATGTGGACGTCCGGCTCCGTCCATTCGGAAATGCAGGCCCCCTCGCCAGCAGCCTCGATACATTCTGCAGCTATTACGGGCGAGGGGGGCAAGCCCATTCCTACGAGCGGCTGGCCCTGGTGAGAATGCGCGCAATCGGGGGAGACGAGGGACTGGGGAGGAGGCTGGAGCGGCTCAGGGATGAAATGGTCTATTCCGCACAGGCGATCGATCTCGTGCAACTGAAGGAGCTCAGGGAAAGGCAGTTCATCGAAAATACCCGGGGGGGGAAGCTCAATGCCAAATTCAGTCCCGGCGGGCTGGTGGATCTGGAATATGGGGTCCAGATCCTGCAAGTCCTCCACGGGTCCGCATTTCACGACCTCCGGACTCCCCGTATTCACGAGGCTCTCAAGGGGCTGAATCGTGCGGAGGTCATGTCGCAGCAGGAAATTCTTGTGCTGAGCGGCGCCTATGACTTCCTCCGCAGCCTGATCAACGGGATGCGAATGCTCCGCGGTTCGGCCAGGGACCTCTTCCTGCCTGCTCCCGAATCAGAGGAGTTCGCACACCTGGCAAGACGAATGGGTTACGAGCAGGGGGGGCCGTTGAGCCCTGCCGAGCAGCTTCGCATGGATTTCGAAACGCACACGGCAGCCGTGAGAACATTTGTTGAAAGATATTTCGGAAGGGACGTTTTGCCGGGAAAGGAACCCGGTTCGGTGGCGGATCTTGTTCTCTCCGACCAGCTGGGCGCGGATTCGGCCGCAGGGCTCCTGAAAAGCGGCGGTTTCAATGACCCCGGCCGTGCATACCTGAATTTGAAGGAACTTGCAGGTGGTGGAAGCCAGAGGAGCACGTTTGCGAGACTCGCCCTGCTCGCATTCGATGTGCTCAAGAGGGTTCCGGATCCCGATATGGCCCTGAATAACTGGGAACGGTTCATGCGTTCTCTCGGGAGCAGCGAGTTTCACTACAACCTGCTCCTCTCCCAGCCTATGAGGCTGGAGATACTTCTGAACATTCTTGCAGGCAGTCAGTTCCTCTCGGATACGCTGATCCGGAACCCGGTTTTTCTGGACTGGGTCACGGTCCCGCGAATCCTTCACCAGGAGAGAACCAGGGAGGAAATGGAAGAGGACCTGAGGGGCATGAAACGGACCGCCCGTGGTCACCAGGAATGGTTGAACCGGCTCAGGCGCTTCAGGAGAAGGGAAATCCTGAGAATCGGAACGCGCGACATCTGTCTCAAGGTTTCTCCCCAAGTGGTAATGCGGGAGCTGACCGGCCTGGCAGAGGCGATCGTCGCCGTTGCCCTGGAAGAGCTGCTTGTGCAGGAGAAGACGAGAGTTCCGGAAATGCAGCCGGCGGAAGCAGACAGACCAAGCCGCTTCTGCGTCATGGCATTCGGAAAGCTTGGAGGCCGCGAACTCAACTACAGCTCGGATATCGATCTCCTGGGAGTTATGGATGATGGAGGAGAAAAGAATTTTTTCACCCATGTCATGGAGTCCCTGAGGGCAGACCTCTCCGAGCACACGGAGGAGGGCTATGTATATCGGGTGGACCTGCGGTTGAGGCCTTTCGGGAGTTCCGGTGAGCTGGTTCCCTCCTTGTCCAGTCTGATCGGCTATTACCGAGAACAGGCATCCCTATGGGAGATTCAGGCATTGCTCAAGATCCGGCCCATCGCGGGGAACAAAGCGCTTGGCTACCGTTTCCTGGATGCCATCCGTCCCTTGCTCCTGACGGGGCGTGAGCGTGGACCGGTTGTGAATTCCATCCAGAAGATGCGCTGCCGGGCAATCACGGCCGCTCAAAAACAGGGCGCTCCGACGGATGTCAAAAGGGGAACCGGCGGTCTCCGTGATGTGGAGTTCCTGGTTCAAGGACTGCAGCTCATCCATGCGCCGGAAAACCCTGTGCTCCTGGAAGGAAACACCCTGGCAGCACTCGGCCTCCTGAGAGAAGCCCGGATTCTCGAGCCCGGTCTTGTGGAACAGTTGCAGCAGGATTACCTGTTCCTGCGCCGGGTGGAGCATTATCTGCAAATCCTGGACGACCGCCAGATCCATGCTCTCCCCCGGGAACCCGAAGAGATGACGGCCCTCGCAAAAAGAGTCCTGGGCGTGGAGAGTGGTCCGGAGCGGTTCATGGCAGAACTGGCCGACTGTCTTGCAAGGGTGAGAAGCGCTTATAATGAGGAATTGATTTGAGGAGTTGATTTCACACTGATTGTTCATTCACGGGCGGTGGGTTGCCGGTACCCCTTTGTATGGACTTCATGAAAGTATCATGGTCCAGTGCAGTGAGCGGCAAATGAAAATGTTGGGATGAAAATGATAATGGGGCTTGACAAAGAGTCAAAATGGGATAATCTACTTTACACTCCGCACAACGTCGTTCGGAAAAATTTCACATATTTCAAAGAAGAGATTACGACACAGACGTCTTACTTCCTAAAGGAAGAAGACGTTTTTATTTTGGCGCATCTCCCGGGACAGTTTCTCGAGTCTGCGAACAAGAGTGCGTCAGATGAGAGGTTTGATTGAGGCATGAGGCGAAAACAGGAGTTCACGCTAGCTTTGTTTTACTGCCGGAATATCCCGGGAAGCACGGAGAAGGAGAGACAATCCCTGGAAAAGGAATACGGCGGAGCGCTTCGTCTTTTCCCCCTTCCCTGCAGCGGCAGAATGGAACCGCTCCATCTGATGAAGTCCCTCGAGGAGTTCGCCGATGCGGCTTACCTGATCACCTGTCCTGAAGGAGGTTGCAGGTATTCCGAGGGCAATACCAGGGCATCGAAGAGGGTGGCCAGGGCAGGTCTGATCCTGGCGGACATCGGCCTGGAGAAGGAGCGGATCGGAATCATAGCAAATACCCTGGGGAATCCCAGGCCTCTCGCCGCGCTTGCGAAAGAGATCATGGAAAAGGCGGCGCGGCTCGGGCCTTCACCGGTATTTCATCCGGGGGTTCGTGGGAAAAAGGCGAGGGTTCGGAAGAGCCGGGATGCCGGCCCCATCAGGCAGGCGCTGAATGCACCCCTTGATGGGCTGAGATGAAACGCTAGAAAGGCACCAACGGAGTAGAGATGATCACTGCAGAACAAAAGCCTATGGAAGAGATCAGGGAGTCGATTGCTCCCTTTAAACGGGTTCTCGTGCTGGGATGCAATTCCTGTGTGGCCGAATGCGCGGCAGGAGGAGAAAAGGAGGCGGGGATGCTCGCGTCGGCTCTCCGATTGGCCGCAAGGATGGGCGGGAAAGATACGCTCATTCATGAAAAAAGTCTCGACCGCCAGTGTGTCAAGGAGTTCGTGATCCAGGTCGATGAGTTCGTGAATGAATATGACGTCATCCTTTCCATGGCCTGTGGTGCGGGTGTGCAGGCGGTCGGAGACATGTACCCGGAGATCCCGGTCATTCCGGCATTGAACACAGAATTCCTGGGCGAGACCAGAGACCAGGGTCTTTGGGTGGAAAACTGCCTGGGCTGCGGGGATTGCATGCTGGCTCAGTTCGGCGGCGTTTGCCCCCTGGCCCGATGCTCCAAGCAGCTCCTGAACGGGCCCTGCGGCGGCTCCAGGAACGGGATCTGTGAAATCAGGCCGGACGTGCCGTGCGCCTGGCAGGAGATCATCAACAGGCTGGAGAAATTCGGCGGTTTGGACCGGCTGGAACGGATCGTGCCCCCCAAGAACTGGTCCAGGAAGAATGGGGGAGGACCGAGGAGCATCGTGCGGGAGGATCAGAAGAGGTGAAAGAGATGAGTCGGTTGAAAGCAGTACTCGAAAAAGGCGGTTTTGCGGTCACCGCGGAATGCGGGCCACCGAAGGGCGCGGATCCGGATACGGTGCTTCGAAAAGGCCAACTGTTAAATGGAAAGGTGGATGCGGTCAATGTGACGGACAACCAGACCGCAATCGTCCGGATGTCGAGTCTGGCTGCCTGCACCCTCCTGAAGTCAGCCGGCATGGACCCGGTTCTTCAGGTGGTGGTGAGGGACAGGAACAGGATTGCCCTTCAATCGGACATCCTGGGTGCATCGGCCCTGGGGATCAGGAACGTGCTCTGTCTTTCAGGAGACCATCAGAGCTTCGGAAACCAGCCGCAGGCCATGGGTGTCTTTGACCTGGACTCGATCCAGTTCGTTCAGACGGTCAGGTCCATGAGGGACCAGGGCCTGGTCCTCGGAGGAGACAAACTGAGCAGGGGGCCGGATGTGTTCATCGGCGCGGCCGCGAATCCTTTTGCGGACCCCATGGCGTTCCGGGCCGTCCGGCTCGCCAAGAAGATTGCCGCAGGTGCAGAGTTCATCCAGACACAATGCATCTACAATCTGGAGAGATTCGAAACCTGGATGGGACTGGTCAGAGATCGGGGCCTGCATGAGAAGGCGTTTATCCTGGGCGGGGTGACCCCGCTCAAATCCGCCAAAATGGCCAAGTACATGAGAGACAAGGTCTCGGGCATGGATATCCCGGATCAGGTCATCGAGCGGATGGAAAAGGTTCCTCCCGGAAAACAGAGGGAGGAGGGAATCAGGATTTGTGTGGAGACGGTCGAGAGGCTGAAGGAGATGCCCGGGGTGAAAGGGGTGCACATCATGGCCATCGAGTGGGAAGATGCGGTAGGGGAGATCGTAGAAAAGGCAGGGCTGCTGCCGAGACCGTCATGATGAACATTGAATTGATTGAACCGCGAAGACGCGAAGAGCGCAAGGAAGAACGAGAGAATTTGTTTTTCAGCTGCCGGGAGCAGCTCCGGCAGCTGAAAAAATCTATTCTTGGCGTACTTGGCGTCTTGGCGGTTGAAGCCGAATCCTATTTTGAATCAGTCGGGAAACCGCTATGCAGTCTAAATACGTAATCCATACCAGACCCGTCGCGGCTCGGATGAAGCCCATCACCAAAACAGGCATCATCGCCTGGGAGGAAGGATGCCTGAAATGCGCCGTGTGCGTGAAGAAACGCTGCGTGTACAAGGTTTATGACAGGCGAGGCCTCGACGCCAGACAGATGCTCGACTCCATTGACAATGAATGCATGAATTGCCTGAGGTGTGTTCAGGGGTGTCCAAGGGAGTTGATCCACAAATCCATCAGCCCGGAATTCTCGGAAATGGGCGATGGTTACTGGACCCCGGAGATCATCTCCAAACTCTGGTACCAGGCGGAGACGGGCAAGATCCCGGTGTCGGGCGCAGGCTATCCGGGCCGTTTCAGCGGACCCGGCTTCGATACCATGTGGACGGACATGTCCGAAATCGTCCGACCCACGCGAGACGGCATCCACGGGCGTGAATACATCAGCACAGCCATAGACCTGGGGAAAACCCCTAGTCACCTGGACGCCCGCAGGATGGAGCAGGCGGATCTTCCTTTACTGATCGATATCCCTCTCCCGATCCTGTTGAGGGTTCCCTCCTTCGGCGCATACGGCAGGAATACCCTGAAGGGCTGGGCCATGGCTGCGAAGCATCTCGGAACCTTCCTGGCCCTGGGAAACACGGATTCGCAGGAGGGGTTGAGCGGATACCGGTCCTGGTTGATCCCCCAGTCGAGCGTGGAATCCCTGGAGTCCGGCAAAGGCCGGATGAGAAGCAGGATCATGGAGGCGCCGTGGACACCGGGAATCACGGAAAAGGATGCGCTGTGCAAAACCAAGTCCCTGGTCTCGATCCGTCTGCCCGTGGCTGATGGAGTGGAGGAAAAGGTAACTTCTTTAGCGAGGATGGGCATCCCCATCATACACCTGGCTGCAGGCGAGAATGGAGAGTCCGCAGACCGGACGCCGGTCTTTGTGAAGGACGCGGTCCGCAGGTCCCATCTGGCCCTTCTGGATGCGGGGATGCGGGATGAAGTGACGCTCCTTGCGAGCGGGGGTCTGTCCATGGCGGAGCATGTGGCAAAGACGATCATCTGCGGCGCCGACGGAGTTTTCGTGGACCTGCCCCTTTTGATTTCCCTTGGCTGCAAAATGTGCCGGCGCTGTACCCGGGGGCTGCCCTGCCCGGCGGATATAGAAGGCGCGCCTTCTTCGTGGGTGGCGGGGAGAGCGATCAACATGATGGCGGCATGGCACAATCAACTCCTGGAGATGATGGGCGCAATGGGGATTCGGGATGTCCGCCGATTGCGCGGAGAGACAGGCAGGGCCATGTTTTTCGAGGACCTGGATGAGGCCACTTTCGGCGATCTGGGAAAGGTGGAGGAGGGGTGTGAGCTTGAATAGGGAGTTAAAAAGGAAGAAAGCCCCGGAAGTCGTCCGTACCCCGTCCCGTTTCCGGAACCCGATTGCCAAGTACCGGATCCACCGCTCGAATGCCTGCACGGCCTGCGGCAAATGCGTGGAGGTATGCCCTTATGGGGTCCACGAGATCCGAAGAGGGAAAGTATTGACCCGGAATTCCTACCGCTGCGTGGGACCCGATTGCCCGACGCCTTGCCACCAGAACTGCCCGGTTCAGGCCCTGGTGCTCAAACCCAATCCGACCTTTCAGACAATGGGTGATTCTCGATGGACCCCGGACTTGCTGGCCAGTGCCTGGTACATGGCGGAATACGGAAAGACTCCTCCCGGCGGTCTCGAACACAGAATCGGAGGATCGGGAGGAGGTTTCGACAAGCTGCGAATCATCATGCCGCCGAGGAGAGATGATCTCCCCCACCGGGAAGAGGATGTGGATGTGGGTGTCGAGCTGAACCGGCGGCAGGACCATGCTCATCAGGTGAGAATCCAGGTTCCGTTCTACGGCGGCGGCATGTCCTACGGATCGGTGAGCATCACCACCATGCTGAGCAGGATCAAGGCTGCTGCATTGCTCGGGACCTTCTGCTGCACGGGGGAGGGCGGATACCCGGATGAACTGAAGCCTTACAACGATCATGTGATCACGCAAGTCGCCACTGGATTGTTCGGGGTGCGGGAGGAGACGATCCAGAGGGTCAGGATCGTGGAGTTCAAATATGCCCAGGGCGCCAAGCCTGGACTCGGAGGCCACCTGCTGGGGGATAAAGTCACGCCCGGGGTGGCGAGAATGCGCGAGGCTGTGGTGGGCTATCCGCTCTTCTCTCCCTTTCCCTTCCACAGCGTCTACAGCGTGGAGGATCACAAGAAACACGTGGACTGGATCAAGTCCATCAACCCCAGGGCACTGGTTTCCGTAAAAGTTTCCACACCCACGGATGTGGATATGGTCGCCGTGGGGAGTTACTATGCCGGGGCCCATATCATCCACCTCGACGGGAGCTACGGCGGGACCGGCGCTGCCCCGGACATTGCCAAGAAGAACATCGCCATGCCGATCGAGTATGCGGTGCCCAAGGTTCATCGCTTTCTCCAGCAGGAAGGGGTAAGGGACAAGATCACGGTGATTGCCAGCGGAGGGCTCAGGACCCCCCATGACGTGGCCAAGATCATCGCCCTTGGAGCCGACGGGGTCTGCACGGGGACCGCGGATCTGGTCGCCCTGGAATGCATCCGGTGTCACAATTGCGAGAGCGGCAGGGGATGCGCCAGGGGTATAGCCACAACGGATCCGGAACTGTCGAATCTGATCGATCTGGAATGGGGTACCCAAAGGATCGTGAATCTTTTCCTCGGCTGGCGGGCCGAGCTGGTCCGCATCCTGAAGCGGCTCGGGATGAAGAGCATTCAGGAACTGGTGGGCCGCAGGGATTGCCTGGTGCATTTGGACTACATGAAATGACGATTCAGGATGCATGATGCTAGAGCCAGGATTAAGGATGCAAGATTGCAGGGTGCCGAATATGAAGACTCTCTCGCAGACTTCGCAGAGATGCCAGGCATTGCTGAAGACATCCACAACATGCCGATAGGTGGATCGTGCTCCAAAGGAGCTGAACCTGTCCTGTTTTTTGGCACAAAAAACAGGACAAACATGCCCTCTCTCTTCTGAACTCTGCGAGCTCGAGCGAAGCGGGCGAGAGGCATTCTTCTTCTGAATGTGAAATGAGCTATGAAAACAGATCTGATTAAGAGAGTCATTGAGTCGAGAAGACCGCTCGTGGAGGATCTCCGTGGGAGACCTACCGCGTCGACAGAGGGAGAAGGGGGATGCGGCGTTACGGGATTTGCCTGCAGCATCCCGGTCAGGGGCAAGCACATATTCGAACCTTCACGGCAGATGCATAACCGGGGAAACGGGCGCGGGGGCGGCATTGCGGCAATGGGATTCGATCACCGCATGCTGGGCGTATCCAAGGATGCGCTGGAGGAGGATTACTGCCTCCAGGTAGCTGTCCTGCAAGAAGGGATCATCGATGAAGTGAAGAACCAGTTCATCACCCCTTTTCTCCAGGTAGACTTCTCGGAGGAGATCCCCCACATCGACGATTACAGGGACATCCATGGGCTTGAGGTAAGGCCTCCTGACGTGCACCGTTATTTTGTCAGGGTCAAGCCGGACATCCTGGAGTCCTTCACACGCAGGAATGGTCTGTCCGGCCTCACTCAGCGACAGGCCGAAGACGAGTTCATCTATCAGAACACCTACAAGCTCAATAAAACCTTCTACGACGCCTACGGCAGCCAGAGGGCGTTTGTGCTCTCCCACGGCAGGAACTTCTTTATCCTGAAGATTGTGGGGTATGCTGAACAGGTGGTGCAGTACTACCAGCTGGACGACTTCAAGGCCCACATCTGGATCGCACACCAGCGCTACCCGACCAAGGGAAGGGTCTGGCATCCGGCAGGGGCCCATCCGTTCATCGGCCTCAATGAGGCCCTGGTGCACAACGGCGATTTCGCCAACTATCACACAGTGGCGGAATACCTGAGACAGAGGAACATCCACCCCCTCTTTCTTACGGACACCGAGGTGTCTGCCCTTCTTTTCGATCTCTACAGCCGGACCTACGGCTACCCGCTCGAGCATGTGATCGAGGCCCTGGCGCCAACCATGGAGAGGGACTTCAACCGGCTCCCTTCTGAAAAGCAGAAACTCTACCGGGCTATCCAGGCCACCCATATTCATGGTTCTCCTGACGGTCCCTGGTTCTTTATCATTGCCAGGAACGATACGGAAAATGGGAAACTCCAGCTCATCGGCATCACCGATACGGCCATGCTGCGGCCCCAGGTTTTCGCGCTTCACGAGGGCCAGGTGCAACTGGGTCTCATCTGCTCGGAAAAACAGGCCATCGATGCGACTCTCAGAAGCCTCTCGGATGAGGATCCCAGGTTCGGGACCGTGGCGGACCGCTACTGGAACGCACGGGGCGGGAGCCATACGGACGGGGGAGCATTCATCTTCAACCTGGAGGAGAAAGAAAAGGGAGGGCTCGAGAGAACCCTTTCCTGCACGGACAAGTTCGGCAAGGAGATTCGGGTAAGAGGCGACCAGGCCGCCTACCTCCCCGGCAGCGTGTATTATCGATTGGAGAATGAAGGAAAAGCACGGTTCGATATCTCGGGAATATTCGAGCTGCAGCGCTCGGACCTCCTCTTTGAATACGTGAAGGAAAGACTCAAAGAATGGGACTATTCGGATCTTATGGACTGCATGAGGGATGTTCGAAGGTATGCATTGAGGGGAGATGCCGATTTCGAAGTGGCGCTCTCGGCCCTTACCCGACTCCTGGATCTCCGCTACCCGACATTTGACAAAAAGAGGCGGTCCATCCTGCAGATCCTCTCCCGGACCCTGGATACCATATTCCGCCATTTCGCCACGCTCGAAAACGATTCCGGAAAGGGGTCCTACAGGCTCATCGATTGGGAGAGCAGGCAGTTTTTCAGGGGGCCTTCTTATCAGGAAAAGGTTTTGGTCATAGACGCCTCACTGTTCCCTCCGGAAGGGGACAATTGTGACAGCCGGCTCATGGCCGAGGCATTTCTCAGGGGGTGGCGGCGGTTTATTGTTTTCGGATTGAAAGGGCAGCGGTTTCATGGATGCGGTCTGGGCCCGGATACTGCCGGCGTGAAGATCGATATCTATGGGAGCTCGGGCGACTACCTCGCATCCGGCATCGACGGCCTTTCCATCACCGTCCACGGAAACGCACAGGACCAGCTCGGCCAGGTTATGAAATCGGGAAAGCTCGTGGTGTATGGTGACGTGGGCCAGACCTTCCTCTACGGCGCAAAGGGTGGTGAGGTCTATGTCATGGGCAATGGAGCGGGGAGACCGCTCATCAATGCAGTGGGGAGGCCTCGGGTAATCATCAACGGCACCTGCCTGGACTATCTTGCCGAGTCATTCATGGCCGGAGATCCTCTCAATGGGGGCGGGTTCGTGATCCTGAACGGCCTTCAGTTCGATGAGGATGGAAAAGCGATTCCTCAGACAACTCCCTACCCCGGATCCAATCTCTTCTCGCTCGCATCCGGAGGCGCCATCTACGTCCGCGATCCTTTCAAACAGGTAGAGGAGGAGCAGCTCAACGGCGGAGAAATCGTTCCGCTTTCTGAAAAGGACTGGGACCTGATCCGGCCATATCTTGAGGAAAACGAGAGGCTGTTCGGAATTTCAATTGAAAAGGATCTCCTGACCGTGGATTGCCTTCAAAAGAGCCCGCTTGAGGTCTACGTCAAAGTGAAGCCCGGCGCCAAGGCGCATCTCACCGAAGAGAGTCTGGAAGAGTGGATTGAGAGAGAGTCTGTGGCAGGGAGGGGCTGAGGTCCTGTTAGTGCTGCTAATCATATACAAATTAGTGCAGTTTCACTATAAAGGCCTAGAAAAAGATAAGAAAATGGCTTGACAAGGAAGTGGAAGCGCGTATTCTGCTTTCATCCGCACAATGAAGCGCGGATACCTTCTTAGATCTACAACTAAGTAGAAACCGACAAAGGCGTCTTTCTTCCCTCAGGAAGGAGACGCCTTTTTTTCATGCCCGATATCCTTATTTTCAACGAAGAAAACAAGGTAAGGGCGCCTCTCACATTTGATCGGAAATGGATTTCTATCCCCAGTGAATGAGGGAAGGCCCAATGAACGAATCCTCTCCACGTATTTCGGTCTATGTTTGCCATCGGTGCATCCCTCAGGGGTCCCATTTGCCGCGCCAGTGGACCCAGGATGGCATCCGAGTTCATGTGACCGTGTTGCCCTGCAGCGGCAAAACGGATGGTCAATATCTTTTTCATGCAATCGAAGCGGGAGCCCAGGGGCTGCTCGTAGTGACTTGTCCCAGCGGGGAATGCCATTTGTCCCAGGGCAACTACCGTGCGGAGATCCGCATCCGAACGCTACGGCGGCTTCTTGCGGAGATCGGGTTGGAACCCGAACGGGCCGAACTTGTGCGCTGCGCTCAAAACGATGATCTCAAAAGGTTGATCCTCGATGCGGTAAACAGGTTCTGCGCTTTGGGTAAGAGTCCGGTGCTGCAGAGTCCCGCTCCCTACCATAGCGATGTCAGGACAAGCCGTGAAGCGGCTGCCAAGTCTTAAGAGGAAGAAGCCATGACAGAAAAGGAAACGGGGTTTCAGGCAAGACTGCGCTCAAGGGAGCAGGTCCTGGTCGTCGAAGTTGCCCCGCCAAAAGGGGGCGACCCGATCCCGCTGCGCTCCGCTGCGAAACGGTATCAAGGCAAAGTCCATGCAATCAGCGTGAGTGATAATCGCCATGGGATTTGCATGGCGTCAATCGCGGCAGGGGCCATCCTCGCTTCGGAGGGCATGGAGCCCATTGTGCACGTGCTCACCCGTGACCGGAACCGTATCGCGCTGATCGCAGACTGCCTCGGCGCACAGGCCCTCGGGGTGCGAAATATCCTGTGCACCAGCGGCACTCATCAGACGTTGCCAGGTTGTTCCCAGGCCAGGAATGTATTCGACATGGATTCGACCCAACTGATCGAAGCGATCGCTCACCTGGGAAACAACGGATCCATGTTCTTTGGGGAGCGATTTGAACCCGCAGGGCCTTTCTGCCTGGGCGCGGTTGCCGCTCCCTTTGCCGATCCGGCGGAGCTTCAACTGATACGGCTTGCCAAAAAGGTGAACGCAGGGGCGGAGTTCCTCATCACACAGCCAGTCTATGACCTCGATCGTTTCCGCACCTGGTGGGGGCAAGTCACAAAAAGGTCCATTCATGAGAAATCCGCCATTCTGGCCTCCATTCAGCCGCTGCTCCATGCCGGAAGTGCGAAGGCCTACGCCGAAAGCCGCCCGACCCCCGGGGTTCCCCGGAGTTTGTTGGACAGGCTGTCTTCTGCGGGTAATGCAGAGGCTGAGCGTGCCGCAGGCATTGATATCGCCGTCGAGACCATCAAACAGGTCTCCGCCTTGAAGGGTCTGGCCGGATTTCAAATCTGTGCGGATGGGGATGAAGGCGCCGTCCTCGAGATTCTTGAACGCTCCGGATTGGAGGTCCGTTAGCCGTGCCTGCAAAGTACCATATCGATACGAATCCCGCTCCTCCTCGTCAACGGCCCATCGGCAAACTCGGGATTGTGGACTGGCGCGAGGATTGTTCGAATTGTCATAACTGCGTGAAGCGCGACTGCGTGTACGGATTTTATCGGGAAGAAGCGGACGGTCTGCACAAGGAAAGAGGGTACCTGGATTATGTCTATCAGTGCAAAGGGTGTCTGATCTGTGTCCAGAACTGCACCAAGGGTATTCTGACGCGAGTCGTCAATCCGGAGTACAACCTCCTGGGCGACGAGTATTACACCCCTGAGAGTATTTTATCCAACTGGTATCAGGCCGAGACAGGTTCCATCCCCGTTTCCGGGGCCGGTTATGGGGGGCCGTTTTCCGGCCCCGGCTTCGATTCGATGTGGACGGACATGTCGGAAATCGTGAGGCCCACACGCGACGGCATCCATGGGCGGGAATACATCAACACGAGCGTGGACATCGGCAGGAAGCTCAACGCCCTTTCCTTTGAACAGGGAAAACCCACTCTGACCCCGCCGCCCCTCCTGGAGATACCGCTTCCCATCATCTTCGAAACCGTTCCTGCTCATTTTCAAAGGGGCGTGGTGGTCCGTTCCATAGCCAAGGCGGCAGCCAGGATCGGCACCCTGTTCATCTCTCAAGGAAAAGAAGCGCATGGTTCCGCTGCGATGGACGGCGGGTGTGCCGTTCCGTTGATCCGGCCGGAAGACATCGGCCGCTTTCCAATGACCGCACCACTGGTCATGGTGGCTTACAGTGAACAGGCCGCCGGCCACCGGGCGCGGATCAAGGAAGAAAGCCCGAATACGATCGTGGCCGTGCGAGTCCACGCCGAAGCGAACGTTGCCCCGCGAATCTGCGAAATGACCCGGGACGGCATTGAAGTGATCGAACTCGTATTCGATGCTCATGGCCGTGAAGGCGGTTCCACGAACCCACGGCACATGCGTGATGTGCTCCGGGATGTCCACAAGGCGCTGACCAAGGCGGGCACACGCGATCTCGTAACGATCATTGCGTCGGGGGGCATTGCCCAGGCCGAACATGTGGCCAAGGCGATTATCTGCGGCGCGGATCTCGTGGCGATTGACCTCCCCCTGATGATTGCCCTCGAGTGCCGGTTGTGCGGGGAATGCGAACGCGGCGAGATGTGTCCCATTCACCTGGAGGAAATCGGAGAGGAATTCGCCGTGCAACGGATCGTGAATTTGATGGCTGCATGGCGGAACCAGCTGCTTGAACTGCTCGGGGCCATGGGGATCCGCGAGGCGCGCCGGTTGCGCGGAGAAACCGGACGCTGCATGTTTTTCGAGGATCTTGAGGCCGCTACCTTTGGCAGGATGTTCGGGAAGCGGAAAAACGGGGGTCCCATGGTATGAGCACAATGACACGAGAGTTGCATGCAATATTGACGGAATCGTTGCTCGAGCCAATGGAGATTCCAGGCCGGCCGGACCCCCGGCGTGAAGCGCAGGTTGCGCCTTCGCAGTACCGGAACGCCATCGGCAAGTTCCGGATCCACCGTGACTCCAACTGCTCGGCCTGCGGCAAGTGCGTGACTTTATGCCCGCATGGAGTCCATAAGCGTCCCAAGGGCTACCGCCTTCCCATTCGTCCCCTGGACTATCGCTGCATCGGGTTCGATTGCAGCAGGACGGATCATTATTGCGTTGGAGCGTGTCCCTCCGGGTCGCTCTCGCTTTCGATGAATCCGGTGTTCGAGACCATGGGAGACTGCCGCTGGACCCCGGACCTGATCGCCAGCCAGTGGGCCATGGCGGAGACGGGCCACCGCCCTCCTCCTCATCTCGAGTGCGAGACAGGAGGTTCGGGGGGCGGCTTTGACAAACTGCGATTTCGGTTTCCGCAGTCGGTTCCGAAGGGGCTTCGAAGGCAAGACATTTCAACGGAGTTGCTTCTGAACCGTCGAAACGACTCGAGGCCAAAGGTGAAGATCGACATTCCCTGGTACGGAGGGGGCATGTCGTTCGGTTCCACCAATATCCGCGTGCTGCTTGGAAAAGTACGCGCGGCCGAGGTCTGGAACACCTTCAGTTGTACAGGGGAAGGCGGATATCCCGAGCGTTTCATTCCCCATGCAGACCACATGATTACCCAGGTCGCCACAGGGCTTTTCGGCGTCCGCGAAGAAACCATCCAGCGCGCAAGAATCGTCGAATTCAAGTATGCCCAGGGCGCCAAGCCCGGTCTGGGAGGGCACCTTCTCGGTGATAAGAACACCCCGGAAGTGGCCTCCATGCGCGAAGCGGTGGTGGGGACCTCGTTGTTCTCCCCCTTTCCGTTCCACAGCGTGTACTCGATTGAAGATCATAAGAAGCACCTTGACTGGATCGCGCACGTGAACCCTCGCGCCCTGCTGTCCGCAAAGGTCTCCACCCCCGCCGATGTGGACATGGTTGCCGTGGGCGTATATTGCGCGGGCGCTCACATCGTGCACATCGACGGAAGCTACGGCGGCACCGGCGCCGCGCCCAACATCGCCAAGAAAAACATCGCGATGCCGATCGAGTATGCCATCAATCAGTGTCATCAGTTCCTGGCGGCCGAAGGAGTCCGCGACGAGATTACGCTCATGGCGAGCGGGGGGATTCGAACGCCCGCCGACGTCGCAAAGGCCATTGCTCTGGGAGCCGACGGGGTGGTCATCGGCACTGCGGAACTGGTTGCACTTGAATGTATCCGATGCGGGGCGTGCGAGAGCGGACGCGGTTGTGCTCGGGGCATCTGCACCACGGACAATGAGCTGCTGGAGCGCGTCGAGATCGGCTGGTGTACACAACGGCTCGTGAACATGCACAATGCGTGGCGGGAAATGGTCGTGGACATCCTCTACCGCCTCGGGCTGGAATCGGTGGCGGCGTTGCGAGGACGCACCGATCTGCTGATGCATCTGGATTACATGGAGCAGTGATCATTGTCGCACAGTCCAAATAGAAAGCGTCTCTCGCCCGCTTGTCCCGCCTCTGGCGGGGCTTCGCTAGAGACCGCAGAGTTCACAGGGAAAGAGCTACCTTTGTCCTGTTTTTTGGATCAAAAAAACAGGACAAGCTCCAGCTCCGACGGAGCAAGAGCAAGCTACTGGTACCGTCGGGTTTGGACTTAACGACCCTGCGCCTCTGTGTGCTCTGTGAGAGAAAACTCATTTGTTTCCTGTTGATGAATGCCGGGAATAACCATGAATATAATGAATCATCACACTTCGAATCTGGATCGTGCGGAGATCATGAATCGCGCGCGCGCCCATCTCCGCCCCGAAGGGGAGTGGTTCCGGAAATCGCCTGAAGCGGAAGGCGGGTGCGGCGTAACCGGGTTTGCGTGCACGGTTCCGGTCAGAGGCAAACATATCTACGAGCCTTCCATCCAGATGCGCAACCGGGGCAACGGCAAAGGAGGCGGTATTGCCGCCTGCGGCCTCGCTCCCGAAGACATAGGCGTATCGCGGGAGGTGCTCGAGGAAAGCTACATCCTGCAGGTCGCGCTGCTGGATCCTGACGCGCGCATTCAAATCGAGAAGAAGTACGTCGAGCCCTGCTTCGATGTCGCTCAGGGCGGCTTGATCCCTACAGTGGACGACTACCGTGAAGTGGATCTGCTCGAGGTACGCCCTCCCGACGTTGCCCGGTATTTTGTGAGGGTCAAGAAGCCGGTGCTGGACCGATTCGCGGCCGAGAAAGGTCTTTCGACCCTCGGCGAACGGGAAATCGAAGACGAGTTCATCTTCCAGAACTCCGTGAAGCTGAACGACGAGTTCTACGCTTCGCTCGGAGAAAAACGCGCGTTTGTCATGTCCCACGCGAGAAACCTTATTATCATCAAGATCGTAGGTTACGCCGAGGCCGCCGTTCAGTACTACAAAATGGAAGACGTTCGCGCACACGTCTGGATTGCCCATCAGCGTTACCCCACGCGCGGCCGCGTCTGGCATCCGGGCGGCGCCCATCCGTTTATCGGCATGAATGAAGCCCTTGTCCACAATGGGGACTTTGCCAATTACCATTCCGTCTGCGAGTACCTCGCCCAGCGCAACCTCTTCCCGCGGTTCCTGACGGACACCGAGGTATCGGTCATGCTGTTCGACCTGATGCACCGTGTGTACAAGTACCCTATTGAGGTCATCATCGAAGCGCTTGCGCCCACCATGGAACTGGACTTTGACCGGCTCGGCCTCGGGAGGCAGCGCGTTTACAGGCAGATCCAGGCCTCGCATGTGCACGGGTCGCCGGACGGACCATGGTTTTTCATCATTGCCAGGAATCTGACCGAGGCCAAGGGGTTTCAACTCCTGGGAATCACGGATACCGCCATGCTGAGACCCCAGGTCTTCGCCCTGCAGGAGGGAAAGGAAGTTTCCATCGGCCTGATCTGCTCGGAAAAGCAGGCTATCGACGCCACCCTCGCCAGTCTGAATCGCGAGGACCCGCGGATCATGCCGGTGGCGGACCAGTATTGGAACGCACGCGGGGGAAGCTTTACCGACGGGGGGGCCTTTCTCTTCAACGTCATGCCCGAGGGCGGCGGTTCCGGAAACGGCCATGAACCGCGATATCATCTGCAAACCACGGATAAGTTCGGAGCGCCGGTATCCACCTGGCGCGACCAGGTCCACTGCAATCTCTCCGTCCCCGCAAGCGTTTCCGCACCCGTCTCTGAGGATGCCGAGGCCATAGAGAAGAATATACGCGACAATAACCCGGATGACCTTTTCCAATATTTGAGGAGATCCATCGCCGGCATGGAATTTGACCGGTTGCGCAATGCGGCGGCCGAAATTGCGGCCAGGACCGGTTCCAGCGGTCCTCGCCTGGGGATCGAGGTTTTGACACTCGCTCTCGACCGGCGCTATCCCACCGGGTCCAAGAAGAGAAGCGCGGTGCTGACCATCCTTCGCGACGCGCTCGAGAAGATTTTCGAGCAGCAGCCGCTGTTCGATGACGCGCGGGAAAGCTCATGCCGGAGAATCACGCGGGATACGCGCGGACGGCTTCGCTCACCGCAGAAAGAGGAGCGGACACTGCTCATCGATGCGCGCGGGTTCGAGCCGCAGGGCGCTGACTGCGATGCCCGTCTGGCCGTAGAGGCATACAACAGGGGCTGGCGCCACCTGATCCACTACAACTCACGCGGAACGCGTTTTCATGCAGCGGGCTTCGGTCCATCGACGGACGGCTTGAGGATCGACTGCTACGACAACCCGGGCGATTACCTCGGCTCCGGCATGGACGGCCTGGAGGTCCACGTGCACGGCAACGCCCAGGACCAGCTCGGGCAGATCACGAAACGGGGGAAGATGGTGATCCACGGCGATGCGGGCCAGACCTTCCTGTACGGGGCCAAAGGCGGCGATGTCTTTGTCATGGGCAATGCCGCAGGACGTCCCTTGATCAACGCTGTCGGCCGGCCCCGGGTCGTCATCAACGGCACTGCGCTGGATTACCTGGCTGAGTCGTTCATGGCCGGAGACCCCCTGAACGGAGGCGGGTTCGCAATCGTGAACGGAATCCGCTTTGACAAGGATGGGAACGTAGTCCCCCTGGATCTGCCCTATCCCGGCGGGAATCTCCTCTCGCTGGCCTCCGGCGGCGCCATCTACGTACGCGACCCCCATCGCACCCTTGTGGAAGACCAGTTGAACGGCGGGATGTACGCACAGCTCACGGATGAAGACTGGAAGCTGATTCTGCCCTATCTCCGGGAGAATGAGCGGCTCTTCGGGATTGAGGTCGAGAGGGATCTCCTGACCGTGGACGGGGAGATGAAGAGTCCGGAACAGGTCTACCAAAAGGTATGTCCACGGAAGAAGAAGTAGGAGAAGAAAGTGTTCAGTGTTCAGTGTTCAGGGTTCAAAACCGAAGCTCGGTAGGATGGGTAGACCCCGGCAGGTTTTGAGCCGGGGGAAACCCATCGATTCGGTGCATCGAAGAGGCGCAAACTTTAACCGATGGGTTTCGCTTCGCTCTAACCCATCCTACGCGCTCCGCCCTTCCGTCATTCCGTGCAAACCGGAATCCAGGGTTTTGGTTTTTGGGGTGTGGGCATAGACGGAGCTGGAGAGACGCTGGAGCGTCCAGGCCATGCATTCCCACGCTGGAGCGTGGGAACGATGAGAAAAAGTTTGAGTCTTCTTTCCTGAACACTGAACGCTGAACCCTGAACACTTCCATACGAAGGATGGTCATGAACAACACGCTTGAATGGAACCACGACACTCTGCTTCGTGATGTGGAACGTCGAAGCGGGTCCCCTGTGAGCGCATGTTTGCAGTGCCACAAATGCTCGTCCGGGTGCCCTGTCGCTCCAGACATGGACCTGCTGCCGAGCCAGGTGATGCGGCTGATTCATCTGGGTGCGGAAGATGAGGTGCTGGGATCCAAGGCCATTTGGGCCTGCGCCTCCTGTGAGGCGTGCACCTCCCGCTGTCCCATGGGAATCGACGTTGCCGCGGTTATGGATAGTTTGAGAATGACGGCAGTTGAACGAAAGGCCGCCCTCGGGGACTCTCGCGGCAACTGTTTCAACAAGGCCCTGCTGACCAGCGTCCGCTGGCACGGCCGGGTCTTCGAACTGGGCCTCATGGCCATGTACAAGATCGCATCCCGCGACCTGTTCGCCGACATGGACAAGATGCCCAGAATGCTCTCGAAGCATAAGCTGTCCTTCCTGCCCCACTTCTCGCGGAGCGTCAAGGACGTGAGAAAGATATTCAGGAGAGCCGAAGAGGAGGAAGAGAAACGATGAATTATGCCTTCTTTCCCGGGTGCAGTCTCGAGTCCACCGCATGGGACTACGACCGGTCTACCCGTGGGGTGTGCGAGGCCCTGGATATCGAGCTGACGGATATCCCCGACTGGGTGTGCTGCGGCTCCACCCCGGCTCACGCCAGCAACGGCTCCCTGGCCGTGGCCTTGCCCGTGCTCAATCTTCAGAAGGCCCGGGCCGCCGGTTTCCCGGAGGTGCTTGCGGCCTGTGCATCGTGCTATGCACGACTGCGTTCGGCCAATCACAAGGTATGCAACGACCCCATGGAGCGGGAACGTGCCCGACGAGTCACCGAGAATACCTACGACGGGGACGTGAGGGTGCGCCACATTCTGGACGTGCTCTTCAATGATGTGGGCGTGAAAGAAATCCGGAAACGGATCCGGTCTCCCTTGGAGGGTTTGCGGGTCGCTTCCTATTATGGCTGCCTTCTCTCCCGGCCGCGGGAGGTTGTGGCCTTTGACGATGCCGAACACCCCACGTGCATGGATGAACTGGTGAAGGCAACAGGCGCGATGGCGGTCGACTGGCCTTACAAGACCGAGTGTTGCGGCGCGAGTCTTTCCATCAGCAGGACGGCGGTCGTGAACCGGCTGGGCTACCGGCTTTTGTCCATGGCCCATAGGGCCGGCGCAGAGTGCATCGTGGTCGCCTGTTCCCTCTGCCAGCTGAACCTGGACTTCCGCCAGCCGGAGGCCAGGAAAAACCAGAACCCCATCCCCGACCTGCCGGTGCTCTATATCACTCAGCTCTTGGGGTTGGCCCTGGGACTTCCGTCGAAAGAGCTCGGTCTGGACGGACTGACCGTCAGTGCGGAGCCCGTGTCGGCCAGACGCGCGGCGGCAGGTTCGATCAGGGGCGGAAGGCAATGAAAATGGAAACCAAAACCCCGTTACTTCACCGGTCCGATACTCAACCCGAGAGCCCCTGCGGCGCTGTCCTCGTTTGCGGGGCGGGCGTTGCAGGTATTCAGGCATCCATCGATCTTTCCTCCGCCGGCTTTCGCGTTTACCTGGTCGAAGGGAAAGCGGCCATAGGCGGCGGGATGGCCCGCCTGGACAAGACCTTCCCCACCGGCGACTGCGCCACCTGCATCCTTTCGCCCAAGCTGGTCGAGTGCATGCGCGACCCCAATATCGATGTGTACACCCTGGCCGATGTCGTCAAGCTCGAAGGGGTGCCCGGCCATTTCAAGGCTACGATTCTCCAACGGCCCAGGTATGTCGAGCTCGAGAAATGTACGGCCTGCGGCGACTGTTCCGCGGCATGTCCCATCGAAGTCCCGAGTGCATTCGACGCGCAGCTTGGGACCCGCAAGGCCATCGACCGGGTTTACGCCCAGGCCGCTCCGAACGCACCGGTGATTCAGAAGCGCGGCCGTGCGGAGTGCAGCTCCGGGTGTCCCATCGACACGAGCGTGCAGGCTTACGTAGCCCTTATCGCGGCAGGGAGGTTCGAGGAAGCCGCCGAAGTCATCAGGCGCGAGAACCCGCTTCCTTCCGTGTGCGGCCGCGTCTGCTTTCATCCATGCGAACGCAGGTGCAATCGGGGGGTCCTGGACGAGCCGATCAACATTCGCGGGCTCAAACGGTTTGCAATCGACCGGTTCCCCACACTTCCCCCGCATGAGGAGGTCCCGCCCACGGGAAAACCGGTCGCCGTCATCGGCTCCGGGCCTGCGGGGCTGAGCGCAGCCCACTTCCTTGCCCTTGCGGGCCACGCAGTGCGCGTCTTCGAGTCCCTGCCCGTGCTCGGCGGGATGCTCTCCGTCGGGATCCCCGACTACCGCCTCCCTCCGGAAATCCTGGAACGGGACCTGGCCGGCATACGTGCGCTGGGCGTGGATTTCAGGACGGGCACGGCTGTCGGCAGGGATATTTCAGCGGAAGAGATTGGAGACGGATTTGACGCCGTGTTCATTGCGGTTGGCGCCCATATGGGCCGAAAACTCGGAATCCCCGGAGAGGAAAGCCGGGGCGTGATCCATGGAATCGACTTCCTCCGCAAGCACAGCCTTGGGCAGGAGACAGGGCTCGGGAAGCGCGTCGTCATCGTGGGGGGCGGCAATACGGCGATCGACGCCGCGAGAACCGCGCTTCGCCTGGGGGCATCGAAAGTCATGATCCTCTACCGGCGCACCCGCGAAGAAATGCCGGCGGATTTTTCAGAAGTCGAGGCTGCCCTTGAGGAGGGCGTCGAAATCCAGTTCCTGGCAGCGCCCCTCAATGTCTTGGCCCGGAACGGATCCATGACCGGTATCGAGTGCATCCGCATGGGGCTGGGAGAGCCCGACTCGAGCGGGCGTCCGCGTCCCGTACCGGTCGACGGATCGGAGTTCACCTTGGCGGCCGACACCCTGATCCCCGCGGTCAGCCAATCGGCCGATCTCAGGCTGGCCGAACAACTCGGGCTCGAAACCACCCGCTGGTCCACCATCGTTGCAGACGAACTGACCCTGGCCACTTCCCGGCCGGGCGTATTCGCGGGAGGAGATGTGGTGCTCGGCCCCTCGAGTGTCATCGACGCCATCGCACAAGGCAAGCGAGCCGCAAGGGGAATCGACAATTATCTCGCGGGCAGGCCGCTCGATCTCGGCCTGGAAAAGCCTGAAAAGCGCGACAATCCCCTTTCAGAACCGGAGCTCAAGAAACTGAGGGAGAAGACGCAACCCGCTCGACGTTTGCCGCAGGCGGAACAGCCGGTAATGCAGCGGTTGAAGGATTTTCGTGAGGTCGAACAAACCTATTCGTCTGAAGAAGCCCGTCAGGAAGCGCAACGGTGCCTGAATTGCGGGCTGTGCTCCGAATGCATGTGCTGCGTCAAGGCCTGCAAGGCAGGGGCCGTTCAGCACAATCAGGCGACGAAGACGATCGATCTGGAGATAGGGGCCGTGGTGCTCACCCCCGGTTTTGAAGCATTCGATGCGGCCCGACGCGGCGAATTCGGCTTTTGTCATGCCCGGAATGTGGTCACCAATGTTCAATTCGAGCGGATTCTCTCGGCGTCCGGTCCTACCAGGGGCCGCATTGTCCGGCCTTCGGACGGAAAGACCCCCAGGCGCATCGCTTTCATCCAGTGCGTGGGGTCTCGAGACACCGGCTGCGGAAACGATTATTGTTCCTCCGTGTGCTGCATGGCCGCAACCAAGGAAGCCGTTCTCGCCAAGGAACACGAACCCGGGCTGGAGATCTCCATTTTCTTCCTGGATATTCGCGCTTTCGGCAAGGACTTCGATCGTTACTATGAACGGGCGAAAAACGAGAAAGACATACGCTATGTACGATCGTTTATTTCACGCACGTACGAGATGCCCGATACGAAGAACCTCCTGCTGAAATACCTGGGTCCGGACCTCAAGCAGGTTGAAGAAGAGTTCGACATGGTCGTCCTGTCGTTGGGCCTTGAACCGAGCCCTGCTCTGCTGGACCAGGCGGAGCACATCGGGGTCGACCTCAATCCATGGGGCTTTGCAAAGACGTCGGAATTGCATCCTCTGGACACGTCGAGACCCGGCGTCTTCGTCGGTGGGGTGTTCCAGGAACCCAAGGATATTCCCGATACCGTGATGCAGGCCAGCGGTGCTGCTGCCAGAGCGATGGCGCTCCTCGCACCCGCCCGGTCCACACAGATCCGGATCAAGCAATATCCCCCGCAGCGCGATATTACGGATGAGCTTCCTCGCATCGGGGTTTTCGTATGTCATTGCGGGAGCAACATCGCTTCGGTCGTCGACGTCGAGCGCGTCGTAGAGCGTGTGAAAGACCTCCCGGGCGTGGTCCATGCCGAACACACGGTGTACACCTGCGCCGACGACAGCCAGGCCAGGATAAAGGAAAATATCGCCAAACACCGGCTCAACCGTGTGGTCGTGGCATCGTGCACGCCTCGCAGCCACGAGCCCATCTTCCGCGATACCCTTCGAGAAGCGGGACTGAACCCCTATCTGCTTGAGATGGCCAATATCCGCGAGCAATGCTCCTGGGTTCACGCCGGCAACCCCGAACTCGCGACCCAAAAGGCGTTTGAGCTTGCGCGCATGATCGTGGCCCGGGTCGCTGAGTCGCTTCCCCTCAAGGAAGAAACGGTGCCTGTTCACAAGGCCGCTCTCGTCGTAGGGGGAGGGATCGCCGGCATGACGGCCGCGCTGGCCCTTGCGGATCAGAGCTTCCCCGTTCATCTGGTGGAGAAATCACGCTCGTTAGGAGGCACAGCCCGCCGAATCTACCGCACACTGGACGGCGCAGATGTCCAATCGTTTCTGGACAGGACCATGGAGAGGGTTGTTTCCAATCCCCTCATCTCCGTCCACCTGAATGCCAAAGCCTCGCAAGTGGAAGGGCACATCGGCGCCTTTTCAACGGAGATCGCATCCGGCGAGGAATCGCTCAAGATCAGGCACGGGGTTATCGTTGTGGCCACCGGCGCCGGCGAACACATACCCCGGACCTATGGCTACGGCCGGAACGAGAAGGTTCTGACACAGCTGGAATTGTCCGAACGTTTGGGCATGGGCTCGATCGAACTGCCGGACAAGGCAACGGTTGTCATGATTCAGTGCGTGGAGCAGCGCAATGAAGAGCGTCCTTATTGCAGCAGGGTCTGCTGCACCACAGCGGTAAAGAATGCCCTCCAATTGCGCGAGCGCTACCCCCTTGCACGGATCCTGGTCCTGTATCGTGATATGCGGACCTATGGCTTCCGCGAAGCCGCCTTTCGCAAGGCCCGTGAAAAAGGTGTTCTGTTCCTCCGCTATGAGCCCGAACGGCCGCCCGAGCTCGGCACTGACGGCCGGTTGCGCGTTCACGAGCCGACCCTCGGCAGGCCCATGGAAGTAGTCCCGGACATGCTTGTATTGGCCTCCCCCATGGTGCCCAGGGCCGACAGGAAAGAACTCTCTGATCTGCTTCGCGTTCCCCTCAATGGGGACGGATTCTTCCTGGAAGCCCATGTGAAGCTGCGGCCCGTCGATTTCGCCAGCGAAGGTCTCTTCCTGTGCGGCACGGCACACGCTCCAAAAAGCATTGGGGAGACGATCTCTCAGGCCAATGCGGTTGCAGGACGCGCCGCCTCGATTCTTTCCCGCAAGGCCATCCCCATCAGCGGACAGGTCGCATGGGTCGATCCGGATAAATGCATATCCTGCATGACCTGCGTCCACGTCTGCCCTTATCATGCACCCATGATCGGGCGCAACAACAAGGCGGAGATCCAGGCGGCTGTCTGCATGGGATGCGGAAGCTGTACCGCTGAATGTCCCGCCAAGGCTATCCAGCTCAGACATTATCTGGACAACCAGATCCTCCGGGCGCTCGATTCCCTCCTTACTGGAATTTCAGCCGAGGAAGTCGTGGAAAGCGAGTATCCCGAGCACGTTGGAATAGCGCTGCCTCGCTGGCACAAAGGATTGATAACGCTTTAGCACAGTTGATGAGGTCGGCCATGGGGGTCTTTTTTCAAAAGCGAAAAACTCGGTGGACAGTGTCTGGCGAAAGTGAAAGTGGCAAAGTCTTACAAGGATTGGAGCTGCATCGTGGAGAATAAGCCGGTGATCGTTGCATTCTGTTGCCACTATTGTGCCTATGCCGCGGCGGATCTCGCCGGGACTATGCGGCTTCAGTATCCTGATTCCGTGCGCATATTGCGGTTGCCCTGCACAGGCAAGATTGAAGTCAATTACCTGCTGGCCGCCTTCGAGCGCGGGGTGGACGGCGTGATCGTGGCCGGCTGCCTCGAAGGCGGGTGCCATTACCAGGAAGGCAACCTCCGCGCGCGCCGCCGCGTCGAACGCGCGAAGCAGATGCTCAAGGAAATCGGCCTCGAACCCGAACGCGTCGAGATGTTCAACCTTTCCTCTGCGGAAGGGACCCGCTTCGCCGCAATTGTTGCGGAGATGAACGAACGAATCGCGCAATTGGGTCCGAGTCCCCTGCGGCGATCCGATGCGGTGAGCTCAGGAGTCACCGCACCAAAATCCCCCCCGACCCCCCTTTACGAAAGGGGGGAGCTATGAGACTCCTCTTTACGAAAGGGGGAGCTTTGAAAGTCCCCCTTTGAAAAGGGGGATTCAGGGGGATTTTTTCAAGTTGCCGGCGTGCAGTGAACGTTCCATGGAAGAGCTTCGCGCAGAAGCAGAAAAGTGTCCCGGGAGAAACATCATGATAGTTGCCGATCGAAAAAGCGTGCCTGAAATCCTTGACATGGTCAAAGACCACCAGCGGGTCCTTCTCGTCGGGTGCGGCACCTGTGTCACTGTCTGTCTGGCCGGCGGCGAGCGCGAGACGGGTATTCTCGGTTCCGCCCTCCGAATGTCCCTCAAGCTCATCGGACGAGGGTCGGTGACCGTGGACGAGTGCACCATTGAACGCCAGTGCGAAGACGCCTTCATCGACGGACTCGCACTTCGTATTAAGGAGCATGACGCCATTTGCTCTTTCGGCTGCGGAGCAGGTGTTCAGGCCCTTGCCGAACGTTTCCCCGGCACGCCGGTCTATCCGGGGCTCAACACTCAGTTCATCGGCATCCTTGAATCACAAGGAGTCTGGGTTGAGAAATGCGCCGGCTGCGGGGCCTGCCGCCTCGGCGAATTCGCCGGCATTTGTCCGCTCACCCGGTGCGCCAAACGGCTTCTCAACGGTCCGTGCGCCGGTTCCCGCGACGGCAAATGTGAAGTCAGTGAAGACATTGACTGTTGCTGGCAGCTCATCTATGATCGTGCGGCCGCACTCGGTGTTCTCGACCGCTTCGAAGCACTTGCCCGGCCACAGGACTGGTCCACCAGCCTCAACGGCGGGCCCCGAAAAGTCGTGCGTGAAGACCAATGCATTGCGGGGCTCGGCCCCAAAGCCTGAATTTGGATTCGAGCCGCCCCGGGGGCAAGTTTGATCGCTCTCTTTACGAGGAACTGCCCGGATTATTTGCCGATACTTTTATGCTGCAAGTCGTGAATCGGGGTATTCAGAGGAATCCTCTTAAGGTATACTCGGAGGAGTTGGACAGAAGACAGAAGACAGAAGACAGAAGACAGAAATAGGAGTCAGAGAGCCGCTTCCAGGTTGACGCGACAGGAAACTCCGAGCGGCTGATTCGGAATTCCGTTCATGGTTCGATAACTCACCACGAACGGAATTCGTTCGCCCTGCTGTCCCGAGGTATCCAAGGCCGGACTGGGGCCAAGATTACATCTTCATTCGAGGTTGGACGTTCGACGTTCATCCTTTGGAGAATATGAAAGACCTCCTCAACAAGGATCGCCTGCCTGCCGTACTCGCCCTCGAGGACGGGACCGTCTTTCACGGGCTCTCTTTCACCGGTGAAGGAGAGACTACGGGAGAAGTAGTCTTCAACACCAGCATGTCCGGGTACCAGGAGATCCTGACCGATCCTTCCTACTGCGGCCAAATGGTCACGATGACCTATCCTCTCATCGGGAATTACGGCATCAATGATTCGGATGTGGAGTCTGAAAGGATCCAGGTAAAATCCCTTCTGCTCAAGGAGTATCAGGAGTACCCCAGCAACTGGCGTTCCCAGAAGAGCCTGGCCCAATATCTGAAGGCCGGCGGTGTGCTCGGCATCGAAGGCATAGACACCAGGGCGTTGACCAGACACATCCGTCTGGCGGGCGCCATGAGGGCGGTTGTCTCCACGCTGGATCCTGATCGGGACTCCCTCGTGCACAAGGCGAACCGTTCTCCCTCGATGGCCGGCAGGGACCTGGTCATGGAGGTGACCTGCAGGAAACCGATGTTGTGGAAGGACGGAAAACCGCTCCCGTTGGAAACAGTCGATCTGTTCAGATGGAGTGATCATCCGGGTCGATGGAGGGTGGTGGCCATGGATTTCGGTGTGAAGTACAACATCCTTCGCTCCCTGGAGCAAAGGAACTGCACCATCCTGATACTGCCCGCAGATACGGATTCCGCAACAGTCGAGCGACTCCGGCCTCACGGCCTCTTCCTGAGCAATGGACCGGGTGACCCCTCAGCAGTAGGCTATGCTGTCGATACCATCCGTTCCCAGATGGGAAGAAGGCCGATTTTCGGTATATGTCTGGGCCACCAGTTGATCGGATTGGCGCTTGGCGGCAAGACATTCAAGCTGAAATTCGGCCACCGGGGCGCCAACCAGCCTGTCATGGATCTAACGACCCAGAAGGTGGAGATCACTTCCCAGAACCATGGGTTTTGCGTGGGGTTCGATTCTATCAAGGATCCAGACGTGCAGATCAGCCATCTCAACCTGAACGACCGGACCGTGGAAGGATTGGCACATAAGAGTATCCCGCTGTTTTCCGTGCAATACCACCCGGAAGCCTCCCCTGGTCCCCACGATGCAGGGTATCTGTTCGACCGGTTCGTCGGGATGATGGAAAAGCAATGGGGCTGACGATTACTCATGCCTAAACGCAAAGACATCCATAAAATCCTCATCATCGGATCGGGTCCCATCGTGATCGGCCAGGCGTGCGAATTCGACTATTCCGGAACCCAGGCCTGCAAGGCCCTGATGGAAGAAGGATATGAGGTGGTGCTGGTCAACAGCAACCCTGCCACCATCATGACCGACCCGGATATGGCGCACCGGACCTACATCGAACCCATCACCCCTGAATTCGTGGCCAGGATCATCGAACGGGAAAGGGTGCAGGCCGTACTCCCTACCCTCGGCGGGCAGACGGGCCTCAACACGGCCGTGAAGGTCGCCGAAAGCGGTATTCTGGAGCGGCTTGGGGTGGAGATGATCGGCGCCTCGCTTCCCGTGATCAAGAAGGCGGAAGATCGGGAACTCTTCAGGGATGCCATGGTGCGCATAGGCCTGAGCGTTCCCCGCAGCGGGATAGCGAGAACCATGGGCGAGGCCAGGGAGATCGCGGACCGTATCGGATACCCCGTCATCATCAGGGCCAGCTTCACGCTGGGGGGGATAGGGGGCGGCATCGCATACAACAGGGAGGAGATGGAGACGCTTGCCGGCGAAGGGCTCGAGGCGAGCATGATCTCCGAGATCATCATGGAGGAGTCCCTCATCGGCTGGAAGGAGTATGAGCTGGAGGTGATGAGGGATTTCAAGGACAATGTGGTCATCATCTGCTCCATCGAAAACTTCGATCCCATGGGCATCCACACCGGAGACAGCATCACCGTGGCCCCGGCGCAGACCCTTACGGACCGTGAATATCAGAAGATGAGGGACGGCGCGATTGCCATCATCAGGGAGATAGGTGTCGAGACCGGGGGTTCCAACATCCAGTTTGCCGTTCATCCTGAAAACGGGGAGATGATGGTCGTCGAGATGAACCCAAGGGTGTCGAGGAGCTCGGCCCTTGCATCCAAGGCGACCGGCTTCCCCATTGCGAAGATTGCCGCCAAGCTGGCGGTCGGATATACCCTGGATGAGATTTCAAACGACATCACCAGGGAAACCCTCGCCTCCTTTGAACCCACCATCGATTACTGCGTGGTGAAGATACCGAGGTGGACCTTCGAGAAGTTTCCGGGCGCCGAGGACCGGCTGACTACTGCCATGAAGTCCGTGGGGGAGACCATGGCCATCGGCAGGACCTTCAAGGAGGCCCTGCAAAAGGCGGTGAGATCCCTGGAGATCGGCCGTTTCTGCCTGGGGTCGGCACTGGGACGGAACCCTTCCGGGCCCGCGGACATGCAGGAGATCGAAAAGAACCTTCTGGAGCCCAATTCAAAGAGACTTTTCTACCTACGCGATGCGCTGCAAAGCGGTATGTCTCTGGACAGGATCCATGAGCTCACCCGCATCGATCGCTGGTTCCTGCACCAGCTCCAGCAGATCCATGAGGCCGAAAATCAGTTGATGGAAATGTCCAAAAAGTCCGTTGCCCCGGATCTGTGGGAGCCTGAGTTCCTGAAGAGGGTAAAGGAATACGGGTTCTCGGATGTGCGGCTGGCCGAGCTTTTCCAGATCCAGGAAGAAAAGGTCAGGCTCATTAGAAAGGAAAAGGGCGTATCCCCTGTTTACAAACTCGTGGATACCTGCGCCGGTGAGTTCGAGGCGTATACCCCCTATTACTATTCCACTTATGAACAGGAAAACGAGATCCGAAGCAATCCCGGGAGAAAGGTGATCATCCTGGGGGGCGGCCCCAACCGGATCGGCCAGGGGATCGAGTTCGATTACTGCTGCGTGCAGGCCTCCTATGCCCTTCGTGAGATGGGCATCCAAAGCATCATGGTCAACAGCAACCCCGAGACGGTGAGCACGGATTACGACACCTCGGACAGGCTTTATTTCGAGCCCCTTACCAGAGAGGACGTGCTCCACATTGTGGAGCAGGAAAGTCCTGAGGGGGTGATCGTTCAATTCGGGGGGCAGACCCCGCTGAACCTGTCCGTGCCGTTGGCCGAGGCCGGGGTTCCTATCCTGGGCACCAGTCCTGAAAACATTTACAGGGCCGAGGACCGCGACCATTTTCAGAAAATGCTCAAGAAGCTGAACATCCTTCAGCCTCCGAACGGAATCGCCACGAACGAAGAAGAAGCCCTGAATATCGCGGCTGAGATCGGGTACCCCGTCGTGGTAAGGCCTTCTTTCGTGCTGGGCGGCCGCGCCATGGAGATCGTCTATGATCGTGCGGATCTGGAATTCTACATCCGGAACGCGGTCCAGGTCTCTCCGGGCAAGCCGGTCCTCATCGATCGTTTTCTGGACCACGCCGTGGAAATCGATGTGGATGCGATTTCAGACGGAGAGCTCACGGTGATCGGCGGGATCATGGAGCACATCGAGGAGGCCGGGATTCACAGCGGGGACAGCGCATGTGTGCTCCCCCCCATTTCCCTGAAGTCCCGCATCATCGAGGAGGTCAAGGTCCATACAAAGGCCATGGCCCGTGAACTGAATGTGATCGGTCTCATGAACGTGCAGTATGCCGTCAAGGACGGCCGCATATACGTCCTGGAGGTGAATCCCCGGGCATCCAGAACAGTCCCTTTTGTGAGCAAGGCCACAGGGGTTCCCCTGGCGAGGCTTGCCACAAAGGTCATGATGGGGAACCGTTTGAAAGACCTGGGACTCCCGGAAGAGGTAACCCCCTCGTACGTTTCCGTCAAGGAATCGGTATTCCCGTTTGCGCGTTTTCCCGGAGTGGACACGCTTCTCGGACCTGAAATGAAGTCAACTGGCGAGGTCATGGGCATTGACCAGAGTTTCGGGCTCGCCTTTGCAAAATCCCAGTTGGCTGCCGGGCAGAAGCTGCCCCTGTCGGGCACCGTGTTCATCAGTGTCAAGGACGGGGATAAACCGGCTATTCTGAAAACTGCGGCACTCTTTCGGGACATGGGGTTCGGAATTGCGGCCACAAAGGGCACCTCAGCCTATCTGGTAAGCCATGGGGTTCACGCCCAGGAAGTCAAGAAGGTGGGGCAAGGAAGGCCTCACGTTGTTGATATGATGAAAAACGGTGAGATCCAGCTCGTCATCAATACGACAGGGCACAAGAAGGCTGTCTCCGAATCCTCCGTGATCAGAAGGACCGCACTGACTCTCTGCATTCCATACACCACCACGCTTGCCGGTGCGCAGGCAACGGTTCTGGGCATCCAGTCCCTTCGGGAGGGGCAGGTCCAGGTAAAGACGCTTCAGGAATTCCACCGGATGGATTCCTTTATCCACAAGTTCAGGGAATGAGGAAGAAAGGCGGAAGGCGGAAGTCGGAAGGTGGAAGGCGGAAGGTGGAAGGTGGAAGGTGGAAAGAAAATCGGAACGCGGAATGGGGAATCCGGAGTGAAAAGCGGATTGGAAGATGCTTAGCTAAAGATACGATAGAAACATCGGGAGGCTTTACAGCTTCCTGTTAGAGGGGCTGATAATTGAGAAATCAAGACGAGCAATATGGAAACTGCGGACCTGGTGCAATGCGAAAGCCGTGTTCAATGGCTGCTGCTCCTTCCGCCTTCCGCCTTCCGAATTCCGAATTCCATGAGGATCGTCCCCGCGAGGAATGCGGGATCTTCGGGGTCTTTGGCAATGAGGATGCCGCGAAGCTCACCTATTTCGGCCTCTATGCTCTCCAGCACAGGGGGCAGGAGAGCGCCGGCATTGTGGTCTCCGACGGCAAGAGTGTGATGGAGCACAAGGCTATGGGGCTTGTGCCGGAAGTTTTCAATGAGACGATTCTCAAAGGTTTGAAAGGAAACATGGCGCTCGGACATGTCCGGTATTCCACCACCGGATCGAGCCTGCTGGTGAATGCCCAGCCTCTCCGGGTTCAACACTCCGGAAAGAGCCTGGCCGTCGCGCACAACGGAAATCTCGTAAATGCCCGCAGCATCAGGACCCAACTTGAAGAAGAGGGGTCGATCTTTCAGACCACCATGGACAGCGAAGTCGTTCTCCATGTCATTACAAAGGCCATTCGGAAGGGTCTGGAGCATGCCATGCTTGAGACCATAGCCCGCGTCAAGGGGGCCTACTCCATGGTCGTGATGACCGAAGATTCGCTGATTGCCATCCGCGACATACATGGATTCCGCCCACTCTGCCTGGGCCGTCTGAATCAGGGCTATGTCATCGCCTCTGAAACCTGTGCGCTCGATCTCGTGGAAGCGGAATACGTGAGGGACGTGGAGCCTGGAGAAGTTCTGATCATCAATCGGCATGGGCTGCAGTCCATCCGGTCCGAGGAGAAGAGCAACCGGAAGGCTCAGTGCGTCTTCGAGCTCATCTACTTTGCCAGGCCGGACAGCGACGTCTTCGGTGAGAATGTATACCTCTTCCGCAAGCGACAGGGCCGGATTCTGGCGGAGCACTTCCCCGTGGATGTGGATTTCGTCATGCCTTTTCCAGACTCGGGAAACTACGCGGCAATCGGGTATTCGCACGCCTCAGGCATCCCTCTGGAGATGGGGGTGATCCGAAATCACTACGTGGGCCGTACCTTCATACAGCCTTCCCAGAGCATGAGGGATTTCGGGGTAAAGGTGAAGCTCAATCCCGTAAAACAGGTTTTGAAGGACAAAAGGGTGCTGGTAATCGAAGACTCCATTATCCGGGGTACGACTGCCCGCACGAGGATCAAGAGTCTGCGAAAGATAGGCGCCCGTGAGATCCACATGCTTGTCAGTTGTCCTCCTCACCGCTTCCCATGCCATTATGGAATCGACTTCTCAACGCGGGGAGAGCTTATTGCCAGCCATAAGAGCGTGGAGGAGATCAGGGAGTTCATCGGCCTGGACAGTCTCGCCTATCTCGGGATCGAACAACTCGTGAAAGCTTCTCATATCCCAAGGGAGGAGCTCTGCCTTGCCTGCTTTGACGGGCATTATCCCGTCCCGGTCGACGAAAGCTTCTCCAAGGGTTGTTTTGAATAGTTCCATCCCGATTCTCCGCTGCACTGCTTCACTTGCTTGTGTGCATTGATGGGTTTCCCCCGGCTTAGAACCTGCCGGGGTCTACCCATCCTACTCACTGTCATCTGTCCTCTGTCTTCTGACTTCTGACTTCTCGTACGAATAAGCCTTCAGAGACGAACGTCGAACATCGAACGTCCAACGTCCAACATCGAATGAAAAGAAAAAGAAGAAGTGTAAGTGTCTGCGGGGGGAGGCTGGTCTGTCTGCTTACTGCTTACTGCTTGCTGAATTCTCTTTTCTCGTGAAGATCGTAGAGGATGCCGGTGGTATGGTAAATGGAGAGACCCAGGACGTGTATAAGGTTCCTGAATGCGGGGGGGAGTTGATTGTATTCCTTGTACAGGGCTTCCACATCGAGCGCCCTGGTTCGCAGATCCTTTGTCCCGGTCACATAAGCGAAGCGGGGTTCGTGGCCCATATCCACGAATGGAATGGATCCGAAGACCGATTCCCTTCCCATCGACAGCAAGGGCAGCCGGCCGGTCCGGTTTTTTCCGACCACCATCGCCTCTCCATCAAGGATCACGGATAGCTCCTCGCTTGTCGATCCTTCTTCAAGAAGTCTGGTTGCGAACCTGGAGTCGTCAGGCAGGCGGTCATGAGATGTGAAGACCTCCGCCGCCCTGTCTGTAATTTTCGACAATCTGCGGTCCAACTCAAGGAGAACCATTTGAAAATCGACGGTGAGGGAGGTGAAGATCCTGCTCAACCGTTCCGTATCGAGCAATCCCAGCCGGACGTCTTCCAGGGCGCGGACATGCGCCGTTCTGGTCTGGTCATGAAAAAGCAGGGACCTGAACGACCCGATGAAGCAGCCCGCCTGCAAGGTGGCGACCGTGAACGTTCCGAAGGATGTCTCTCTGTTCACGCTCACCGCACCCTCCAGGATTACCCAGATCCACTTGCCGTGCGCCCCTTGCCTGAGGATCTTTTCGCCTTTCCGGAATTCCTCCTCTTCAATCACGAAAGAAAAATCGATCGGCGGCCCCTGGATCGTCCCGAACGACCCTTCTTGCACGCAGTTTTCCACGTTTTCTCCCGTGTCATGAAAAAACGGACGGGGTCCGAGTTTCCTTATATCCCCATTATCCAGCAGACGCAGGGCATCCAGGACAATCTGCATGCCGGACTTTTTGATCAGCCGGGCCGTATGTACTTCTCCTTCTTCGAATTCGAATCTCCCTTCCGCCCAGCCAAAAAGGGGGTTTATGGCTTCCAGGCCGCTCAGATCTCCGCACGTGGCATGTATCGGATTGCCTTCTACAAAATGAATAAAGCCTGGGTAGGGATAGTAGGGGGTGGTGATACGAAGGATCCCGGTGCTGCTGTTTCCACCTAGAATCTGGAATATATCGGCAAGGCAGGTGAAGCCCAGGTTTCCTTCCAAAGTCGGCTTTTCCGCCATGGTTCTGTTCCTACTGAGACCACTTGAGCTCTTGTTCAAGGTGTCGAAGAGTCAGCGTCAGGATCTTTTTAAGGGTATCGGCGACACCCTTGCCTTTAAGGGCGCTGGCCTGGAATGTCGGCACTTTCAGCTTACTGTTCAGATCCTTCTCCATAAGCTCCAGGGGCATGATCGGAATGGACTGTTCTGCCAGATCTCTCTTGTTGAACTGCAGAACCAGGGGGATTTTGAAAATGCTCATGTTCTGTCCCTTAAGATTCTGCTGGAGGTCCTGGAGGGAGACGGCATTCGCCTTTCTCCTCACTTCCAGGGAATCGGCCACAAACACGACGCCATCCACATTCTTGAGCACCAGTTTTCTGGTAGAACTGTACTTCGCTTGCCCGGGCACCGTGTAGAGCTGAACCTTGACATCGCAGCCCTTGATCTTTCCCAGACCGATAGGCAGGAAATCGAAATAGAGCGTGCGGTCGCCCTTGGTATCGATGGAGATCATTTCACCGGTGGTGAATTTCTTGCCCGCCCTGTAAATGTACTGAAGATTGGTCGTCTTTCCTCCCCGGCCCGGGCCATAGTAGACGATCTTGCATTCGATCACCCTGTCTTTTGCATTGAAAACGGCCATACTTCAAGTTCCGTTCCCCGGTATTCCCGGATTAGTATTCACTTCTCAATTATCGTTGCGGCACATCAACCGGATCGCAGTGAAGGAACAGCGGCAAAACCTTATTCGGGGCTATGGAGTTCTCCGCCATAGATGGTGATGAACTGTCTCAAGAAGCGGATCTTCTTTTCTTCGATGCCAAGGAACTGAATGCCCGTCTCGTAGTTACCGTTCGGTCTCTTCTTCGAAAAGATGACCCTTCCCTGAATATCCATCAGTTCATCTTCAAGGGCAACCGTCATGGAAACCGAATACGAAGTATCCACTGCGTCGCGGGTTTCCAACAGTATGCCCCCCTCGCTCACATTCAAAGTCCTGCCCATTCCTTCGCCAACGACGCGGTTCTTGTCGTCATGGCAAACGTACGATACGAGGTTATGAGATCCGGTTCTGGGATATTGCCTTTTTTCCCCTTCCATTTAGACTTCCCCTTCCGATGAACGCTTTTTTGGGATTATCCTCATTGCCGGACACAGACAATCGCCTGAACTATAGATCATTGCGAGAATTGAATCAACATCTTATCATTTCTCATTCGACATTGAGCACTTACCACTTGACGGGGATTCCATACACCCCTCACAGGGAACTCGTACGATGCAAGAGGCTTCGTGGGAGAAATGACTGGTGCTTAATATTGTTGCGGTATCGTCTACATTTTTGTAATTTTGGAATCGGTGAGAGACAGGAAGGAGCAGAATCGATGGCAACAAAGCGAAGCGGAAACGAGCCCGACAGGATCTCATGCCTTTACGAGATTACGAAAGCGATCCATAGCACATTTGACCTGAGAAAAGCTCTTTATGAGGTGCTCGATCTCCTGTCGGGCCATATGGAGATGAACAGGGGGTCCATCACCCTCCTGGATTCTGAAACAAAGGAGATCCGCATCACGGTAGCCCACGGCATCTCCCCTGCTGCGAAAACCCGAGGGAAGTACAAGCTTGGGGAAGGGATCACCGGCAGGGTTATCGAATCGGGCCGTCCCATGGCAGTCCCCCATCTGGACGAAGAACCCCTCTTTCTGGACAGGACAGGGGCGCGAAGTCAGATCGACAAGTCCAAAATCTCCTTCTTCTGTGTCCCGATCAAGGAGGGGCAAAAGGTGATCGGCGCGCTGAGTGTGGACCGGCTCTTCAAGGCGCCTGCAACGATGGATGACGATCTCCGTTTTCTTACCATTATCAGCAGCCTCATCGCACAGAAGGTCCTTCTGCTTCACCAGATAGAAAAAGAGAGGGAGCTGCTCAACGCGGAGAATCTGAGGCTCAGACAGGAATTGGGCAAGAAATACAGCTTCAGCAATATCGTTGGGAACAGCAGAAAAATGCAGGAGGTCTTCTATCTTATCACTCAGGTGGCCAAGAGCAATGCGACCGTCCTTCTGCTGGGGGAGAGCGGAACCGGCAAGGAACTGGTCGCCAATGCCATACACTACAACAGCCTTCGCGCGGGAAAACCCCTCGTCAAGGTCAATTGCGCCGCCATTCCCGCTAATCTCGTGGAGGCAGAGCTCTTCGGCTATGAAAAAGGGGCTTTCACCGGGGCGAATCGGCAAAAGGAAGGCAGATTTGAACTCGCCAACGGCGGCACCATCTTCCTGGATGAAATCGGCTCTCTTGCGCTGGAGAGCCAGGGGAAGCTGCTGAGGGTGTTGCAGGAGAGGGAACTGGAAAGGCTGGGCGGGACAAGAACAATCAAGGTCAACGTACGCTTGGTCGCTGCTACGAACAAAAATCTGGCAAATGCAGTCGAGACAGGAACCTTCAGAGAAGATCTCTTTTACCGCCTCAATGTCTATCCCATCTTCATGCCTCCCCTGAGGGACCGCGAAGCGGATATTCTGCTGCTGTCGGACTATTTTCTGGTGAAGTACGCGAGAGAATACGGAAAGGACATCAAGCGGATTTCAACGCCTGCCATCGACGCCCTGGTTCAGTATCACTGGCCGGGGAACGTCCGGGAACTCGAGAACTGTATAGAGAGGGCCGTGCTTCTTTGTGACGACCAGGTGGTCCACGGCTATCATCTGCCTCCCACACTCCAGACAGCGGAACAGACGGGCACGCAGCAGTCGCAATCCCTGGAAGAGGCCATGGAAAGATATGAGAAGGAACTGCTGATCGATGCACTGAAGACCAGCCGGGGGAACATCAGGCAGGCTTCCAAGTCGCTTCACACCACAGAGCGGATCTTCGGATATAAGGTCAAGAAGTACGACATCAATCCAAGGCAATATCGTTGAAGCCGGGTTTAACCAGGAAGGACACGAAGAACACGAAGAGCTATCCGCCAGGAGCATGATGTTGCTTGTACTCGAAACCCTCCCGCCTATGTCACTCAAGCCGCTTCAACCCTTAAGTTGACTCCGGTCGTGAGGTCCTCTATAAAGGCTTTCAATACAGGACAATTCAATAGAGAGATATTTTCTGTGCCGCGGGCGCAGCAGCCAAATTCAAGGGGAGAGATACGGCAATGGATGGAATCGTAGGGGTGTACGGGGCCAAAGACAAGAACCTGGTCAGCAAGGCATATTTGGCGACTGGTGCATGTCAGCACAGGGGCAAGGCGAGCACCGGGCTGGCGGTAGGCACAAGAAAAGGAATATATATTCATAAAGGACTAGGCAGGATTGCCGAGGTGATCGAGCAGAATCTGATCAAGGTCTTTCAGGATCTCGAGCCTGTGGCGGCCATCGGCAACATCGGCTATACCAAAAGAAAAACCGCCGAAAAGGTGAATGTCGAGCCGATAGAAATCCACGCCAGGAAGCCATCCAAATACAAGGTTGTTCTGACCATGGATGGATACCTCCTGAAGGAGGAGGATTTGAGGGCGGAGCTGGAGCCCGATTATGTGCTGGATACCGATAACAAAACCGAAATCCTGGGGGCTCTGCTTCACAAGTATATCATGGAGGAGGGAATCACCTTCGATGCTGGGCGAAAGCTCGTGGACAAGCTGCATGGGAGGGCCACCTTTGCCCTGGTCGCCCTGATCTATGATGGAAAAGAGACCCACCTCCTTTGCCTCAACGACGACCTGGCGTTCGAACCCTTCTGCTTCGCAACGATCGACGGCGTCTTCGTTGCAAGTTCAGAGTCATGCTCCCACAGGAGACTGAACGGGAATACCCAGAAGGAGTACGAAGGCGCGGAGATGACCGTCTGCTCGTCAAAGGGGTGCGAAACGAGGAGGTTGAAGAACGGCGGCGGCTTGCCGGATGTCTTCCAGGGCGTTTATTTCGGCAGCGTGGGCTCGATCTTCAAAGGGAAGGAGATCTTTCAACTGAGAAGGGAACTCGGCCTCGCTCTGGTGGACTACTACAAGAGCTCGAAAGCCGACATTGTGATCCCCAACCCGGAGTCAGGATGGGGTGTCACCGTCGGGGTTGCGGAGGGGTTGAAAAAGCAGCTTTTTCCCGCGCTGATCAAGCTCCCCCAGGCCGTGAGGACCTTTCAGGAAGGCGTGCGAAAGACGCGTCATCAGGAGGTAGGTCTCAAGTTCGGCGGGGGCGACTCGCTCCTTCGGGGCAGGAATGTGGCCATGGGGGACGACAGCATCGTGAGGGGGAGTGTGAGCGAAGGCGGGTCTGTCTGGGTGGTGTATAACGCAGGCGCGACCTACATAGAAATGTGGGTTTCCTACGGTCCGATGTTCTTCCCGTCTTTTAAGGAATGGCACCGGGGCAGGGAGTGTTTGAACGAACTGGCTGTGCAGAGGGCTTTCAAGGGCGGAAACCCCTATGACAAGTCCCAGGAGGAGGTCAATCGCGCCGTTGCCAAGCTCATCGGGGTCGATGAAGTGAAATACAATGACAGGCCCGGCATCGAGCGGGTGACCGGGAGCGGTTCATTCCAGGCCCTGGACGCGAGCTATCCTATCGATGAGAAATATTGGCCCGACTGGCTGAGGGCCGAAGTGGAGAAGTTCAGCCGGTATCGGAGTCGTTGAAGCAAACCGCCAGGTGTCAGCTTCAGCGTGTTTCTCCAGCCGGCAACGAAAGCAGACAAGGATTTCCATTTTTCTGATGAGCACCGGAAGGTGCATTCGACCGAGAGGAGGAAGAGATGATGGCCGACTATATCACAGTGGAAGAGGTGAAGAGGGTCTGCAAGGATCTCAAGATCAGAGACTGGACAAAGCTGAAGAAGGCCGAAGTTCTCCCCAGGGAGGGAAAGGCCATCCTCGCGAAGGTGAATACCTCGGGAATGAAGATTCGCCTTTCGGATTTTTGCACCGGCCTCGAGGTGGAACTGGAGCACGGGTTGCGTTTTGAGGATGCCAATGTGACCAACAATCATCCTATAGTGACAGGAAAGATCGTGATCGCCCATTTGAAGGAGTCCCTGGACTACTACCAGCGTTTGGAGGTGGCGGAACTTGAAGGGGATTTGTTCAAGGCGGTCTCTGCCGGCGACATGAAAAAGGCGAAAGGGTACTACAAGCGGCTGGCAAAGGCCAGAATGGCCCTTGGAAAGGTCGAATCCGATCAATTGAAGTAGCAAGACCATGAAAACAGCGCCGGTGTTCGAAGATATCCTCAAGGCCCGTGAAAGGGTGAGCAGCCGCATCTACAAAACCCCTGTCCTCACGTGCCGCGCCGTCGATGACCTTTGCGGCGCAAACCTCTTCTTCAAGTGCGAAAATTTCCAGAAGGCGGGCGCCTTCAAGATACGAGGGGCGTGCAACGCCGTCTTTTCCCTGACGGACGAAGATGCGGCGAAAGGCGTTGCCACGCACTCTTCGGGCAACCATGCTGCGGCCCTTGCCCTGGCCGCTTCGTGGAGATCCATTCAAAGCCATGTGGTCATGCCCGAGAATGCCCCGGAGGTCAAAGTAAAAGCCGTTGCCGGATACGGCGCCCGGATCACCTTCTGCAAGCCCACACTCGAGGCGCGTGAACAGGGTTTGAAAGAAGTGATCGAAGCCACCGGGGCAACATTTATTCATCCTTACAACGATTATCGGGTCGTATGCGGCCAGGGGACGGCCGGACTGGAGTTCTGTGAAGAGATCTCAGGGCTGGATGCGGTTGTTGCGCCGGTCGGCGGCGGCGGGCTGTTGAGCGGGACCGCGATTGCCGTGTCTTCCGCGTCTCCATCCACCCTGGTCTTCGGCGCGGAGCCAAAAGGGGCCGACGATGCTTTCCGGTCCTTTCATGCCGGAAGAATTATCCCTGTCCATGACCCCAACACGATTGCCGACGGCCTCAGAACCTCTCTCGGGGATCTCACTTTTCCTATCATCAGCAGACTGGTGAAGGAGATATTCACGGTTTCCGAAAGAGGCATTATCGATGCCATGCGGACGATCTGGGAGAGAATGAAGATCATCGTCGAGCCGTCCTCGGCTGTGCCCCTGGCTGCGGTTCTTGAGCATAGATCCGGGATCTCCGGCAAACGGATCGGCATCATTCTCTCCGGAGGGAACGTGGATCTGGAAAAGCTCCCCTGGTGCAAGTAGGTTTTCCGGTCTCTTTGGTTTTTAGGGTTTGTCCGGTTCTTGCTTTGAGGTGCCGGGAGCGTGGTGGAACTCCGGGATTGGATATGATGCGGGCAGGTTCCCGCATTGAAGGAAAAGAAAGGGATCCGTCATGGATTTCGTGCTGAAGTTGCTCCTCAGCAACGCCGTCATCATCCTCTCGGTTCAACTTGGGAAAAAGATCCCTGCACTTGCAGGTCTTATCGCCACGATGCCTCTTGCAGGGCTGATTGTGCTGATCTGGCTGTATACGGAGAAAAAGGGCGATTTCGGTTTCATGATGCTCTATACACAAGGCGCATTGTGGGGGATCATCCCAAGCATCGCTTTTTACCTGACAGCCCTTTTCTGCTTCAGCAGACACCTCTCGCTGCCGGTCGTTCTTTCCGCAAGTTTCGCTGTGTGGTTTGTGGGCGCCTTGATTCATCAGCGATTGCTCCATTGAGTTTTCCAGCTTTGTTTGGCCTACCCTTTTGGGGCTGCTTCTCGGAGATCCCGTGCGGTTTCTCGCGGGGCGCTCCGCTCGATATCGAGAAGGAGCATGAGGATTACAAGAGATCCTCAGTAGGAACGTGGCCTTTTCTCCGAAGACCACCCTGTGCCCGGCGCTGGCCCCCACTCCACCCGCTGTGTCAAGTGTGTGCAAAGGTCCCAGACCTGAGGCAGCGGTTGGCTCGTTGACAGCCACCGGCCCCTGTGGTAGACCAAGTCATCGAAATATTAATGGCTTTTCCCGATGCAAATTGAGAGCGAGGACAGCGCGCACCGGGCCTGAGCTGGGTTCCGATTGTCCGGAGAACTTACTTCCCTTCAATAGAAAGGAGATCAGCTATGAGAAGATTCGGATGGGTTTCTGTATCAATTGCAATGGCATTTCTTTTTCTCTCTGCCGGTCCTGTTTCGGCACAAAAGATCACCTGGAAAATGGCAACGGCCTGGCCCGCGGGCACTCAGATTCAGTGGGCTGCCGATTTCTTTGCCGAGACCGTGAACCAGATGAGCGGCGGAAGGCTGGAGATCAAAAGCTACCCGGCCGGGAAACTGGTGGGAGCCATGGAGGTGTTTGACGCAGCGAGAATGGGAACCATCGACGTTGCCCATGCATCGCCCGCGTACTGGATAGGCAAAATGCCGGCCGGCGCCCTTTTCGGTTATCAGCCCTTCGGCATGGAGGTGCTCCCCTATTTGACCTGGCTCTACGAAACAGAAGGGATGGGGCTCTACTCGGAGCTCTATGCGCCCTATGGGTTCGGATTCGTGGCGCCCTGTGGGATTATCCCTCCGGAGGATCTTGCCTGGTCGAATAAGCCGATCAAGACCCTGGAAGATTTCAAGGGGCTCAAATTCCGGACTTCCGGATATTGGGGGGAGATTCTGACAGAGGCCGGCGCCTCTGTGGTGATGCTCCCTGCGGGTCAGATTTATGAGGCGCTCCAGCGAAACGTGATCGATGCCGGAGAATTCAGCATCCCGAGCATGGACAAGACGCTCTCGTTTCACGAAATCGCGAAGTACCTTCTTGTTCCCGGCATTCATCAGCCTTCCACCCTTCTGGATATCCTGATCAGCAAAAAAGCCTGGTCCGGTCTGCCCAAAGATCTCCAGGAACTGGTCAAGGGTGCTGCCCAAGCCGCAACCATGCGTATGCTGACCAACAGCCTTCTGAAGGACATGGCTGCCCTGGAATTTTTCAAGTCCAAAGGGATCACCATCAATTACGTGGACCCGAAGGTCCAAAAGGAGCTCTACGCCAAGGCCGTGGCTCTGATGGATTCCAAGGCGGCGAAGGACCCGTTCTTTGCAAAGGTATGGCAATCCCAGCAGAAGTTCAGGCAGGAGTACAAGAAGTACGATGCCATGATGAAGCTGCAGTTTGAATAATTTCCGAGAAAAATATTGCCGCAAAGGCATGGAGTGCCCCGGGGCGGGAGCCTTTCCCGCCCTCGGATTTCTGCTTCTTCAGAGCGCATAGTTCTTCTGCACCGGACAGGACGGAGCCGGGGTCTCGAAGAGGTATGCCTGGATCGAGAAAACGTATGGGAGCAATCGAGAAAATCATAGGGGTGATCGACCGGGTCAGTGAATGGACCGGCAGGATGGTCTCCTGGCTGGTCGTGGTGTTCACCTTCGTGCTCGGCTATGAGGTGGTGATGCGCTACGCATTCAATGCGCCCACAAAATGGGCGTTCGACATGAGCTACATGCTCGGAGGCTCCTATTTCCTCCTGGGCACCGGCTATACCCTTCTCAAGAAAAAGCACGTGAGGATAGACATATTCTACGCTCTGTTCTCCACCCGGAAAAAAGCCCTGGTGGATATGATTTTCGATATCGTCTTCTTCTTTCCTCTCTGGGGGGTGCTTCTCTATTCCCTCATCCCCTATGTCTACATTTCCTGGATCATGGACGAGCGTTCCATGCAGGGCTACTGGATGCCCATCCTTTATCCGTTCAAGACCGTCATGCCGGTGGGAGTCTTTCTGCTGCTGATCCAGGGGGTCGCGGAGTTCCTGAAATCAGCCCTGGTTCTTGCAAGAGGGGGTAAGTCGTGAGTCCCGAGCTCATTGTGCTCTTGATGTTTGGCGGGCTGTTTGTCGGTATCTTCTTCGGATATCCCACCGCCTTCGTGCTGGGCGGCCTGTCCATGATTTTCGGGGTCCTTTTCCTCGGTCCGGAGGTCCTCGGGTTCTTCATCGTGCGGTTGGAGGGCGTCATGAAGAACTATGATCTCCTGGCGGTCCCCCTGTTCCTCTTCATGGGCGTGTACATGGAGAAATCGGGTGTGGCCGAGAAGCTCTTCAGCGCACTCTATCTTCTGCTCGGTGGAACCCGGGGCGGGCTGGGAATTGCGACCATCGTGATATGCACCACGTTCGCCGCTGCAACAGGGGTTGTGGGGGCTTCGGAGATCACCATCGGCCTCATGGCTTTGCCGGCCATGCTCAGCCGGGGGTACAATATCCCCCTTGCCTGCGGGGCAATCTGTGCCGGAGGAACCCTCGGCATCCTCATCCCGCCGAGTGTCCTGATCGTCATCTACGGCCCCATTGCGGGAGTATCAGTGGGAAAACTTTTCCTGGCGGCAGTCTTTCCGGGCCTGCTCCTCTCTTTCCTGTACATGCTCTACATCGCCGTGAGGTGCTATCTCCGGCCTGAAGACGGCCCACCGCTTCCGGAAGCGGACAGGATGGCCTCCTGGCGGGAGAAGCTCAGTCTCCTTATCACCTCCGTCATTCCCACTGCGGTATTGATAATGGCGGTACTGGGAAGTATATTCTTTGGGATTGCGGCTGTCACCGAAGCGGCTGCAGTGGGAGCGCTTGCGAGCATACTGCTGGCAGCTATCTATCGTAAGCTGACGTTTTCCCTCGTCAGGGAAGCGTGCATAGGGACCCTGCAAATCACCAGCATGATCATGCTGATCGCCGTTGCGGCAGCCTTTTTTTCGACCGTTTTTGTGGCGGTGGGAGGGGATGAGGTCATCAGCAGGCTCTTCCTGAACCTGCCCCTCGGGAGATGGGGGATCCTTATCTCCATCATGATTCTTCTCGTCATCCTCGGCATGCTGATAGACTGGATCAGCATTGTCTTCATCCTTGTGCCGTTGATCACACCCATCGGTGAAGCCCTGGGCTTTGATCCTGTCTGGTTTGCTATGCTGATCATCGTGAACCTTCAGATTTCCTTTCTGACCCCTCCGTTTGCCTATTCCATCTTCTACTTGAAAGGGATCGTGCCTCCTGAGGTGAAAACCACGGACATCTACCGGGGAGTGATTCCGTTTGTGGGGCTTCAGGCCGTGGGTCTCTTGATATGCGTGTTCTATCCCCCCTTCATCACCTATTTGCCCAGTCTGATGATCAGGTAAAAAGTACTGTTGGTATCCGGAGGTAAAAGAAATTGAGTTATCCCGAAATGATCCGAATCCGCCAGGTCCTTGATGTCCCGAGGGTGGAGAACATCGAGGAGACGGTTGATCGCGAGCTGCGCTCGTTGAACGGGCTCGGCATAAAACGGGGCGACAGGATCGCCGTGACCGCCGGGAGCCGGGGGGTCGCCAACATTGTGCGTATTCTCCGCCGTGTCGTTCAAAAGATCAGGGAAGCCGGCGGCGAGCCTTTTCTCATCCCCACCATGGGAAGCCACGGAGGCGGTACGGCCGAGGGCCAGATCGATGTGCTCCGGAGCCTCGGTGTCACAGAGGAATCGACAGGCGCGCCCATCCGCTCTTCCATGGAGGTTGTGGAGATCGGGAAATCCCGCTTCGGGTTTCCGGTCCTGGTGGACAGGTACGCGGCCGGAGCAGACGGGATTGTGGTGCTCAACAGGATCAAGCCGCACACGGAGTTCGAGGGACCGATCGAAAGCGGCCTGATGAAGATGATGGCCATCGGCATGGGAAAACACAAAGGTTGTTTCGAAGTCCACAGGCAGACCGTGCAATTCGGGTACAGGGAAGTCATACCGGAAATAGGTTCCATCATCCTTGGAAAACTCCCGGTCCTTTTCGGGCTCGCTATTGTGGAGAACGTCTATGACGAGACGGCCCTCATCCGGGCAGTTCCCGCGTCGAAAATCCTGGAGACGGAAAAGGAATTGCTCGTCCTGGCCAAGAATCTGATGGCGAGACTTCCCTTTGAGAAGATAGATGTGCTCGTTGTCGACGAAATGGGAAAGAACGTGAGCGGGACCGGAATGGACACCAATGTGATCGGCAGGATCATGTTTATCGGAGAAAAGGAGCCGGAGCGGCCCAGGATTACCAGGATCGTCGTTCTGGACCTTACGGAGGCGACCCACGGCAACGGGGTCGGAATCGGCCTTGCCGACTATACCACCAGAAGGCTCGTCGAAAAACTGGATCTCTCCGTAACGGCCACCAACGCCATCACGGCCATGACCCCTGAGAAGGGACGAATACCGCTCGCCATGGCGACGGATCAGGAGGCTGTGAACGCCGCTTTTCAAACCATCGGCGCCGTTCAGCCCGAGGAGGCCAAGGTGGTGCATATCCGGAACACCCTGGAACTCGGCGAAATGGAGATCTCCCGTGCGCTGATGAAGGAGTCCCGGGGAAAAGCGGAGATTCAACCATTGCGCGAGATAGGGCCGCTGCGCTTCGATGCTTCCGGCAGGATTCAAAAAGTATGATCCCGCGCAGCACTGTACCTCTATGAAAACGCGCACCGCTTTGTGCTAAACTATCAGCATCGGGCTGCATGGAAGGAGAAATTATGTTTTCTAAAACCGTAAGACAGGAGCTCTGCTCCATTGTGGGTGAAGACTGGTTCCTGGACACCCCCGAGGACCTGGCGACTTATTCCTATGACGCATTTCTACCCGAGTTCACTCCGGATGGGGTGATCCTTCCTGCAAAGACCGAGCAGGTCTCCAGGATCATGCAGGTGGCCACACGGGAAAAGATTCCGGTTACCCCGAGGGGAGCAGGGACGAACATCTGTGGGGGGTCCGTGGCAAAGCAGGGGGGACTCATTATGGCCTTCAACCGCATGAACGAAATCGTGGAAGTGGACGCTGAGAACAGGTGTGCCACGGTTCAACCCGGTGTGGTGAACGCGGACCTCCAGAAGCTTGTTGCAGGCTACGGCCTGATGTATCCGCCCGACCCTGCAAGCATGTTCGTGTCCACTATCGGCGGAAATGTGGCGCTGAACGCGGGTGGTCCGAGAGGCGTGAAATACGGGGTTACCCGGGACTATGTTCTGGGGTTGGAGGTGGTCCTTCCCAGCGGCGCGGTAATCCGGACGGGAGGGAAATCCCTCAAGAACGTGAGCGGGTTTGATCTGACCCGGCTCATATGCGGTTCGGAAGGAACGCTCGGAATCATCACCGAAATCATCGTGAAACTGGTGGTTCTCCCCCCTGCCAAGGCGACCTTGCAGGCCATCTTCTCAGATCTCAACGACGCGGCGAAAACCGTGTCCGCCATTATCGGCAGCGGAATCGTCCCCACGACCCTGGAACTGATGGACAAGGTCGTGCTGGACGTGATCGGGAGCTACGGCGGCGCCACTTTCCGGAAGGATGCCGAGGCCCTTCTTCTCATCGAGGTGGACGGAGATGCGTCCCTCTTGGATGCGCAGGGGAGACGGATAGAGGAATTCTGCCGGGCAAGAGGCGCAGTGGAAGTGCAGAGGGCGAGCACGCAGGCAGAGGCGGATAAACTCTGGCAGGCGAGAAGGAGTGCATTCGGCGCCGTGGCAAGTCGTCGCCCCAACTGCATCGTCGAGGATGCAACCGTGCCGGTAAAGCGGCTTCCGGAGATCATCCGGAAGATCGTGGATCTCTCCCAAAAATACCGGTTGAAGATAGGGGTGCTGGCCCATGCGGGCGACGGAAATCTTCACCCCCTGATCATGACGGATCTCCGGGACAAGGACGAAATGGAGCGAATCGAGCGTGCCCTGGAAGAGATGTATGAGACGGCCATAGAAATGGGGGGCACTCTTTCGGGAGAGCATGGAATCGGCATTGCCAAGAAGCGCTTCCTGAAAATGGAATTCAGCGACAGCGCGATGGAAATCATGAAGGGAATAAAGCGGGTTTTCGACCCCGACAACATACTCAACCCGGGAAGTTTTCTGATGTGAGGTGATAATATGAAGTCCGACGAACTGGCCCATGAATTCAATCAATGTATCAAGTGCGGTCTGTGCATGGCGACCTGTCCGGCATGCAAGGAGCTGCTGCTCGAAAAATACTCGCCACGGGGGAAAGTCCAGTTGGCGAGATACTATGCCCGCGGCGAGCTGGAGCTCAGCGAGCGCTACCGGGACATTTTTGCAAAATGTCTGCTCTGCGGCGCCTGCGGGGCAACGTGCCCCAGCGGAGTCGATCTGAAGAAGATTTTTCTGGGCATGCGCGAGGAGATCGCGGGGAAGAAGGGTGCGCATCCTTTGACTCTTGGGGCGGTGCAGTCCCTTGCCCGCAACCGGAATATCTCAGGGGAGGACAATGAGGAGAGGTGGGATTGGAAGGAGTCCCTGAAGGGAGTCCCGGAAGAGGTGTTTCACAAGAAAAAGGCTGAAGTGGTTTATTTCGTCGGCTGCGTCTCCTCTTTCTTCCCCATGGTCCAATCCATTCCCCAGAACTTCGTCAGGATCCTGAGCGAGACCAAATCCGACTTTGCCGTCCTGGGGGGGGAGGAGTGGTGCTGTGGATTTCCACTGATCGGCGCCGGGCTGACCAGGGAGGTGGAGGAGCTGAAAGCCCATAATCTGGAAAAGATTCGGGCCCTCGGCGCCGGCAAGGTCGTCTTCTCGTGTCCGTCCTGCTTTCGAATGTGGAAGGAGTATTATGGGACGGATGTGGAGATGCTCCATGCCACCCAGTTCATCCATGAAATGGTCCGGAACAAGACAATCCGGTTCAGGCGGACAGACATGACCGTGACCTACCATGACCCTTGCGATCTGGGCAGAAATACGGGCGTCTTTGATGCCCCCAGGGAGATCCTGAAGGCCGTTCCAGGGCTCACCCTGGTTGAGCTCGAGAACAACCGCATGAAGAGCGTCTGCTGCGGGGGCGGAGGAAACGTGGAGATGGTCGCCCCCGATCTTTCAGGGGCGGTGGCACAAAAGAAGATCGAGGAGATCCGGAGAACCGGAGCGAAGACGGTGCTCACATCCTGCCAGCAATGTGTCCGGACCATCAAGGGGAGAGCAAGGAGGCAGAAGGTCGATCTTCAGGTAATGGACATCAACGAGTTCGTGTACCAGATGATGGAAAGGAAAAAGTAAGCAGTAAGCAGAAAAAGAAGAAAGCAGGAAGCAGACAGAATAAAACAAAGAAATTTGGATTCAACAGCCGAGAGAGCAGGCACCAGGGCAATTGCATCTGCAAGATTCTGATCCTCTCTCTTCATCTTGCTGCTTACTGCCTACTGCCTACTGCTTGCTGTTCTCGACCAGGTTCTTCCTGATTTCCTCCACCCGGCCCGGATCGAGAACCTTCTGTCCTTCCAGATCCCTCACGTAAAAAATGTCGGCGATTTGATCCCCCCGAGTCGCAATCTTCGCAATCCGGATATCGAGCCCCTGATGAAAAAGCGCGTGGGTGATTCGATAGAGAAGACCCACGTGGTCGTCGGCGAAGACCTCCACCAGCGTAAAGAAATCGGAAGACTCGTTGTCGATCTTCACCTCTGGTGAACGGGTCTTTTTCCTCTTCCCCTGGGCTCCGGTTCTCGACTTTTCCTCCAAACGCTCGGGAATGGAAAATGTCCCTGCCAGAACCTTTTTAAGATCTTCCCGGGCCTTGCTCCAGAGTTGATCGGGAAAGATAGGGTCCAGAGGACCATCGACTTTGAAGAGATCCACTGCGGTCCCGTCCAGCCAGGTATAGATATGAGCGGAGAGGATGTTGATGTTGTTCAGGGCAAACACGCCTGCAATGTCTGAGAAGAGCCCGGGTCTGTCTCTTGCCAGGAAAAGAATCTCCCAGGTTGTTTCAGAGGGCTGTTTCTGCGCGTTGAAAGCAAATGCGGCGGGGGAAGGCTGCCCCAACGGGGGGAAGATTTCTCTGTACGACTCAATGTGACGGATCATTTCCCTTGGCTCGGTCTCCAGGAGATAACGGGGAGACATGACCTCAAAGACTCCATCCATTTCCTCTTCATCCATCCGCCCGGCGATCGCTTTTTTCACCTGCTGCAGATTTCTTCTGATTCGCTTGGAGGCGTCGGGGGTTGCCAGTTCCTGTCGCTCCAACATGTGCAGAATCTTGAAAAACAGCTCTGTCACCAGGTTCTCAATCCACTCATTCCATGCCCGCGGACCGGTAGCCTTTGAATCCGCCCAGGTTAGAAGATGCAGCATCTTGAGTCGCTCGACCGTCCCGATGATTCTTGCGCACTGCACCACGGCCTTCTCGTCATTGAGGTCTCTTCGGGTGGCTGTCTCGGCCAGCAGGAGATGGTGGGAGATCAGAAATAGAACATGCTCGGCCGCGGTTTTTCCATAGCCGATCCGCTCCAGGATCTTGTGGGCGAGCACGACACCCCTTCGGGCGTGGCCCCTCCCCACCTTGCCGATGTCGTGAAGGAGGCTCGCCAGCAGGAGGGGCTCAGGGTCGGACAGATCGGACAGGATGTCGGGAAGGAAGATGTTTCTCTCTCTGCCGACGGATTTGATATTTTTCACCGTCTGGAGCAGATGGGCGCCTACCGGGTGGAGATGATAACTGTCGAAGTGCACTCTTCCTCTCACATGCTCGAACTCGGGGAGGAAACCGCCGAGGAGACCCACCTCGTCCATCTGCTCCAGCGCATCAAACGCCCAGGGGCCCTTCAGGATCGTAAGGAAGGCATCGACAATCTCAGGAGAGCTTCTGAAATCCTCATCCACGAGATAAAGAAATTCCCGGATGAGTCTCTTGGTTTCCAGGGCAAGGGAATATCCTGAGGCGGCGATCCAGCCGAACACCTCCATGAGCACGAGGGGCTTGTCAGGGATGGAGGTCGGAGTGGTGAATCGGATTTCTCCATGCAGGGCATTGACCGACGGGGAGAGGTTTTCGGGTTTTGATTTTGCCCTCTCGGGGAGGCTGCCCGGCATGTGGGTGCGAACGAAGGAACGGTGGATCGATTTGATGGAAGCCATGGCCGCGTGCAGACTCGATAGAAACTGCTCCACGGGCAGCAATTCGTCCTTATGCTCGAACCCCAGTACCGCCGCAATCCCTTCCTGGAATTCGAAGGAGAGACGGTCGTTCTTTCTTCCGGACATCCGGTGCAGGTGATTTCGCACCAGCCCTATGAAATCCAGATTCTCCCTGAGAACGGCATACTCCCGGTGGGAAAGGATGCCGGTATACTCGAGATCCCGCGGTACGATCAGGTGAAAAAAGATCTTCGAGAGCCAGAGGATTTGATGGTAGTCCCTGAGTCCCCCAATGCCGTCCTTCAGGTTCGGCTCCAGCAGATCGCTTGCATCGCCGAATGATGCCATGCGACGCTTTTCGCTTTCCTGGAGCCATAGGCCGAACCGGTTCGCTTTCCCTGAGATGACCTTTCGCTGGAGCGATTCCATGAGAGAAAAGAAAAGATCCGGATCTCCGCAAATGAAACGCCCATCCAGAAGGGAGGTGAGCACTTCGAAATCCCGCCTTGCCAGATCTACGCAATCCTTGATGGTCCGAATACCGTGGCCGAGGTCGAATCCAACGTCCCACAGCGGGTAGAATACGCTTTCCACGAGCCTTCTCGCATCAGCAGGGATCCTGGAGCGAAAAAGGATGATGACATCGATGTCCGAGTGGAAAGAAAGATCCTTCCGGCCGTACCCCCCGGCGGCAATGAATGTGAACGGCTTCCGCTGCCGGAAAAATATACGTCCGGCGCCGCTCTCTTCCAGGCTCCGCCGGAAATACTGGTCCACGATCTCTGTGTAGATTTCCTGGAAAGCGGCGGTCTCCTCACCCCTTGAGAATCTCTCGAATAAATCACCTCTGGACGCCTTCAGCTCTTCTATGGCGGAGAACCTGTCGGAACCCATAGACGTTTTCTCTCGGGCAATCGGCGTATTTGTCACGCCGCTGATATGATGATCCGCTATCCTGTTCACGCTGAACCCATGGCTAGATCGCGTCGTTGCCCCTTTCCCCCGTTCTGATCCGTATGGCATCCTCCACCGGGAGGATGAATATCTTGCCGTCCCCAAGCTGGCCGGTTTTTGCTCTCTCCTGGATTGTCTTCACCGCCTCTTGAACCATGTCGTCCGCCATGAATACTTCGACCTTGAGCTTGGAAACGAAATCCACCTGGTACTCGGCTCCTCTGTAAATCTCCCGATGGCCGCGTTGACGGCCGAACCCCCTGACCTCCGTGATAGTCAGTCCTTTGATTCCGATCGCCGAGAGGCCTTCTTTCACATCATCCAGCTTAAAGGGCTTGATAATTGCTTCAACCTTTTTCATGGTCTAACTCCTTTGAAATGCATTTTCCGAGTCATGCAACTTGTGGTTTGTTCGCGGCGTACAGATCGCTGGTAACCCTTTTCCCCGGAAGCGCCCCGGTCTGCTCAAAAAAGCCGCCGTATCCCTTTTCGTTGTGGAGGCTGATATCCAGGCCGCGTTCCTCATCTTCCGAGTGTACACGGATTCCTACCAGAAGGTCCACCACCTTGAGAAGGACAAGGCTCATGACAAAAGCGAACACCATGGTTGCGACCACGGAGACAACCTGGATGAGGAGTTGAGTCGGGTTCCCGAAGAAAAGCCCCTCCGCCCCCGCAGGGTTTACGGCCTTGCTGGCGAAAAGGCCGGTGGCTATTGCTCCCCATGTGCCACCGCAGCCGTGAATTCCCACCACATCAAGAGAGTCGTCGTATCCCAGCCTTCCTTTCAGAAGCACTCCGCCGTAGCAGATGAAACCGGCCAGGGAGCCGATGATCACAGCCGACAAAGGACCCACATATCCGGATGCGGGAGTGATGGCCACAAGACCGGCGACCGCACCGCTGGCAGCACCAAGGGTCGTCGGTTTTCCCCTGTGGAGCGCCTCCACCAGGAGCCATGCCAGGGCCGCAACGGCAGCGGCTACGTGGGTCACAACAAATGCGTTCGCTGCCAACCCGTTTGCAGCCAGTGCGCTTCCGGCATTGAAGCCGAACCACCCGAACCAGAGAAGACCCGCTCCGGTGATAGTCATAGGGAGGTTGTGCGGGATGAAGGCCGTGTGTCCAAATCCGAGTCTCCGGCCCACAACCAGTGCGGCGGCCAGTGCGGAAATGCCTGAACTGATGTGAACAACAGTGCCGCCGGCAAAATCCAGAGCTCCCATTTTGGCCATCCACCCGCCGCTCCCCCAGACCCAGTGGGCGAGAGGGTTGTACACGAATGTCGTCCAAAGCAGTGTGAAGAGCAGAAATGCACTGAACTTCACCCTTTCGGCAAAAGCGCCGGTGATGAGGGCCGGGGTGATGACTGCGAACATGCATTGAAACACCATGAATGCGAGATGCGGCACGGTCTGCGCGTAACTTTCGCTCGGCTCCAGCCCGACCCCTCTGAGCCCCACCCAATCCAGCCCACCGATGATTCCGCCATGGTCCGGGCCGAAGGACAAAGAATACCCCCAGAGCACCCATTCGAGGGTGACCATACCCAGAACGATGAAGCTCTGCATGACTGTCCCAAGCACATTCTTGCCTCGCACCATTCCGCCATAGAACAGCGCCAGTCCGGGCGTCATCAGCATGACCAGCGCCGCTGATACGAGAACAAAACTTGTGTCACCTGCGTTCATTGGACCACCTCCGTCGCTTTTCCTGAAGGTAGGGCAATCTTCGTGCCACGAGAAGGACAACCGACTATGGGTGAAATTTCAAGGGATTAAAAATTACCAGGAGGGAATGCCTGCACCGAGGAGACCACAAAATCGTATTTTACGGCAGGATAAAATACAAATTTGTTGTTAACTTATCTCTCGTTGAAGGGAGGGAATTCTGAAACCGTCCGGCGAAGAGTTCCTCTGCAGGCGGGAAGTGCGTACCCGGCATGCGTTTGGTTTTTCACAGGATTAAGAAATCGGCCCGATTGAACAATCGTATATCCGATTCATATTCTAAATAGGCACAAGGTCCCGGTGGAACCAGGCAAGGGACCGGCAGGTGTGTTTACAGAGTCTGTCGGGGGGAACAAAAACCCCTGGCACGCAAGGAGGCTTGAACATGAAAAAGATATTTTTCGCGGTACTTTTCTTTGTGCTTTGTGCCGCGGTGGCTTTTGCTCAACAATACGGCACAGGAGGACAGGGGGGAGTCGGAGGATACAGCGCTCCATATGGCGGGTCCATTGGTCAGCCGGGCAGCCGGTACGGGAGCTTTGGCCAAGGGCAACTTGGCGGCACTCGGCAGTATGGCCTCGGCTCCGGACAATACGGCTATGGTCCCGGGCAAGGGGGATTGGGGCAGCAATACGGCATTCAGCAATATGGCCTCGGCTCCGGACAATACGGCTATTATGGTCCCGGGCAAGATGGGCTAGGGCAGCAGTACGGGACTCGGCAATATGGTTTTGATCAGTACGGACAGCAGCAGTATGGGTATGGATCAGATCCATATGGCGCCGGCTCGCTATACGGCTATGGCAGCGGGTACGGGCAGCAGCAGTTCGGCGAAGGTCTCGGACAGCAGTACGGAACAGGGCAGGGGTCTGATTACAGTTCAGGCCGGCTTTTCGGGCGATTCGACGATCAGCTTGACCAATTCGGCAGTCAGTCCGGTTCAGGCGGCTCTTCGGGCTCCCAGTATGGCGGCTCAGGCGGGAGCACGTTTGGGGGGCCCGGGAGCGGGTTCGGCGGAACGGGCCGTTAAGAAACGGTTTCAAGAAACAAGGGGGAGTGAATTGGCCGGCTGCCTTGCGAGCGGCCGGCGTTTCATCTTACATTATTGGCTTACTATTCGATGTCTGATGAGAACGGCGGGAGCGCCGAACCGCTTTGGGTACGAATCCCGGGCAGGTTCTCCGTATAGGTCGACGGCATATTCCTCAACCGTTTCTGTGCAGGATTGACTGGTAAAAGAGGACGGTTATCGACGAAGCGGCTTGCATCCACATCCAGGAAGAAGATAGATCCCCACCACACATTCTTGAAACGAGATAAAGGGTACCATATCTTACTGAGATAGGAGCCCGGATTGGTCCCAGGATCGTTTACGTGCACCTCGTCAACGTGGCCGTCCAAATCGCGATCCCGCAGGCCCGTCAGTACCATCCAGTGGTTCTGGCCTTCCTGATCCATCCTGCCTTTTACACCAACAATCACCGGGTAATTCATTCTCAGCGAATACACAATAAGCCTGAGCTGGGTCTCCTTGTCCAGTCCCCAAAACTTTGTGGAGAAATATCGCGTGTTCCCGAGACCGTATAAGGACGCGGCTGCCTTTCTCAACTCCGACTGCCCGGTACCTGGCTCGGGGAGGTTGTACTGTTTCAACTCTTCGACCAGACCGCTCTGGACCAGCCACTCATCCACTTTCTTGATGTGCCTGGTTGTCGGCGAGAATTCTTTCAAGTAAGCGGCTGACATCACCAGTGCTGTGGGGCCGCAGTTCATTGAACTGGACCAGTCTGTGCCCAGCCCGTTTTGAATGTCGAGCTGCGACACCCATGGCACATCCAGACGAACTTCATATGCGAACGCCTCGGCAATCAGCAAGACGAAGGTGACGGCCACCAACAACGCCCTTTTCATCTTTTCCTCCTGAAGAACATGCCGTTTTGCCCAGGAACTCTTGAGCCGAAGAGACCCTCGTATCCTCGGGTTGGCTCCTGCGCAGTGGGCACCAATAGCAGAAGTGCACCGGGGAATTCAAGTAAAAAAAGGCTTGGAATACAGGATCGACTGTATTGACAAAGCTTTTCTTATTTCTTCCTGGGTTGGTCTTTTTTTCTTGACTCCGGAGGAAAGGGGGGGATAGAAGGTCGTTCCCCGAAAGGGGATTTTTTTTGCATTGGGGGATTTGAAGACCTATGACTGAAAGCGCGGTTTCTCTTGCCAGAAAAACAGTCCCATTTCTGGCACCATGCAGGTTGTCCATAGTAGTTGTTGTCGTTCTCACTGCGGCGGTCTCTTCGGTGGAGGCTCTTGAGCCTCTTCTCATGAAAATGCTCTTCGATTCCCTCGGCCAGGAGTCGGTGATGCGAGATTTCACCATGGCCGCCGTTGGGCTGGTGCTCCTAAGCGTAGGGAATCAGGCGGTCGGCGGTTTTCTGAACTGGCTGACCTGGCGGGTTCGAATCAATGTTCAATTCAATATCCAGAAAGCCCTTGTAGGCCGCCTTTTTTCCTTGCCGATCTCCTTTTTCAGGAAGAGGAGCGTCGGTGCACTCGTGCTGCAGATGAACCGTAGCATAGAGGGGTACATGGGGGGCTTTTCAGAGGTCACTACCAGAATTTTACCGAATCTGCTTTATCTCTCGATATCCCTGGTAAGTATGTACGTACTGAACCTGCATCTTTTTCTGCTGGCCCTTGCCTTTGCTCCGCTCCCCACCCTCATTGGCATCTGGGCGGCAAAAGAGCAGCAGGAGCGGGAGCAGAAGCTGCTCACATCCTGGTGTTCCGTTTTTGCAAGGTTTAATGAAGCATTGTCCGGGATTTCTCTGGTCAAGTGTTTCGGAAAGGAATCCACTGAGGGTCAGTGGTTCATGAATCGCGTAGGCGAGACCAATCGGATCGTCATGCGCGGGGTCCAGAGGGACACTTCAATTGGTTCGGTCACTGCCCTGATCACGAGGCTCGGCCGGATTGCCATTGCCCTGCTGGGGGGATACCTCGTCCTGCAGGGGAAGACCACGATCGGCACAGTAGTGGCCTTCATGGGCTACATGGGAGGCCTGTTCGGTCCGGTCCAGGGATTGACGGGGACATACCAGACATTCAGGCGCACCTCGGTTTTCCTCCGCTCCATGTTCGAGATCCTTGACGAACCGGATCCGCTCCAGGACAGACCGGATGCCAAGTGCATCGCAAACATGCATGGAGACGTAAGATTCGAGAACGTGAACTTCCGATACGATGAGGCTCAGACTATTCAGAACTTCACTCTGGATGTGAAGGCAGGCCAGACCATAGCTCTTGTAGGCCCCAGCGGCGCAGGCAAGACGACGATTGCCTGTCTTTTGCAGCGGCTTTACGATCCCCAGCAGGGCGTGGTAACCATCGATGGTGTTGATCTCCGGTGCATTCGCAGGGACTCGCTACGAAGCCAGATCGGGTGCGTGCTCCAGGAGAACGTCCTCTTCAATGATACGATCCGCAACAACATCTGCTACGGCCGGCCGGATGCGACGCAGGAAGAGATCGAGGCCGCCGCAAAGGCAGCCAATGCTCACGAGTTCATTATGACTCTTCGGAAAAGATATGACACGATGGTTGGAGAGGCCGGATCTCTCCTTTCGGCGGGTCAGCGGCAGAGGATCTCCATCGCCCGCGCGCTCCTCAAGAATGCGCCCATCCTGATTCTCGATGAGGCGACATCGGCAATGGATGTGGAATGCGAATCCCAGGTCCAGGATGCCATCGACAAATTGATCAGGGGCCGCACCACTTTCGTGATTGCCCATCGACTTCACACGATCAGAAATGCGGACAAGATCGTTCTCATCAGGAACGGGAAGATTGAAAGGACGGGCACACACCGGGAATTGATGCTCGGCAGTCCTTACTACGCCTCTCTTGTGAGGAAGCAGATGTTCGGTCCATCCGGAAAGGAACGGCTGGCTGCGTGATGGGCGGACAGCTGCCGAGCCGCTTCCCTGGGGGTGCTGTTCGAGAACGGCCGTCTTCAGACTTCGAGGCTATGCCTTCAGACTTCGATCGACTGCCCCGGTTCGAGAACCGTTACGTTGACACCCGTCTCCTTTTCCGCTGCCGTTGCCCAGAGGGGAGCGTCCTGCTTGATAACATCGAAGGTGTTGTAGTGAATGGGGACGGCCTTTTTCGGCTGGATGAGCTTCAAGGCTCTTATGGCATCCTCAGGGCCCATGGTGAAGTTGTCGCCAATAGGCAGGATGGCCAAATCTATCCCTTCTTCGCCGATCAGCTTCATGTCATAGAAAAGACCCGTATCACAGGCGTGGTAGATCTTTTTTCCCTGCAGATAGAGTAAGAACCCGCAGGGGTTTCCGCCATAGCTCCCATCGGGCAACCCCGATCCGTGATGGGCAATGGTCAGCTTCACCCTGCCCCAGGGATGATTCACCCCGCCCCCGATGTGCAGTGGGTGAACATTTTTGACTCCCTGCCCGAGCAGCCAGTTGTGGATCTCATAGTTCGAAATCACGGTCGCACCGGTTCTCTTGGCGATTTCAACAGTATCGCCGAGGTGATCTCCATGCCCATGAGAGACAAGGATGTAATCCGTCGAAAGATCCTGCTGTTGTATCGGCGATGTCGGGTTGCCGGTTATGAAGGGGTCAATGAGGATCCTTACTTCCCCGCTCTCGATCAGAAAACATGCATGTCCATACCATGTCGCGTTTACAGCCATAGCTCCTCCTCAGAAGAAAAGCGAGACCATGATTCCCGCTACATAGGGTTTCACAACCGTGTTTCTTATCCCAAAAAAACGAGTCTCCGAAATGGGAGATGGACTGACTGCCTACTGCCTACTGCTTACTGCTTACTTCTTACTTCTTTCCCCAGGTATTCCAAAAACCCCTTGACGGCAGTGCTCAGAAAAGACATCTCCCTTTCCTGCTCTGCAGGGGTCATGATGTCAAAGGCTCTGAGCTCGGGGTCTGATCGCAGGATTTCCCGGATGCAGCGCTGGACGAGATCCTCGGTCGATTTGGAGATTTCTCTTTCCAGAACGATTTTCCAAAACAAGATCTGGTTCCGCGCCCTATGGAGCATGGCCTTTGAGCTCGATGCCCGTGCAATATGCGCATAGCAGATGGGCTGGTCTTCGAGATCGAGAAGACGATCGATGCTGTCGAGGGTTTCCTTCATGAAAAAAGGAGGAGGTGTTGCCTGGCGAAGGTATTCCCGGGTTTCGAGGTGGTAGTATACGCCTGCGGCTTCTCCTGCAAAGAGATTTCCCTGGTAAACGAAGCTCAAATGATGCACGGCATGGCCGGGAGTCTCTATCACCCGCAGCCCCGGGACATCGCAGTCGGTGTGTGGAATGATTTTTTTTGCGTCTACCGGCCTGGCTTGGCCATAAACCAGGGCGAGGTCTCCCAGGGTCTTCAGACTGGCATCCCACAATCTCGAGGGGTCGACCAGGTGCCGTATGCCTTTTGCGTGGCATATGACCTTTGCCATGGGGAAGTGCCCCAGGAATTCGGCCAGCCCGCCGGCATGGTCCAGGTGGATATGAGTGATGAGGACGTAGTCAATCGACTTCATGCCCAGGGCGGAGAGATCTTCCACGAGTCCTTCTATCGAAGAGGCGGGGCCGACATCAGTGATGATGTTCGGTTCGCGGCCGCATACCCACGAGCCCATGAACTCTTTCAAGGTGGGGGATTTTTGTCTCAATGGAATAAGTATGGGATTCATAGCTTGGAATTTCTTCCTTTCAGCGCATCATGGACGTCTGTGATGACCCTGGCGGAAAGGTCCGCCATGGCCTGGCTCATTGCCCCGGCCAGTGCCCTCGGGTTTCTCTCCTCGCAGATCTTCTTTGCATGATATGTTTTTTCAAAGAGGATCCTCTTTGAAACATCGGGTTGATTCGCCTCCAGCAGGCTCACACTGAATGTCAACACCGCCTCCCATGCATCATCGAGATCCGACTCCAGGAACTCATCCACGGACCCTTCCAGTTCAAACATCCCCTCCCTGCCGGAATCATGGGGGAGAACGCCGGTGAAGAGGCCTGAAAACTTGAGATCTCTCGAAAGGAAGTAGGTGACCAGATCCGCCGGCGTGCTCCGCCACCGGTGATACACATACGCGTCCCTTGCAAAGGGTTTTTCTCTGTAAATAATTTGCCTGGTATCGTACTGAGGCGCAGCGCTGAAACGGTTCACCTTGAGTACAACGGGGAGGAGAGAAAGCTTCTCCCATGCGGGAAGGGCATACTCCAGCGAATAGTGCTCGATTTTTGGGCTTGGACGGCTCAACCCTGAGCAGGACGCCAGAGTAAGGGCAATTCCAGCCGCCAAGAGGGCGGTTATCTTTCGGAAACCCATCGCTTTCTCCTTTGAAAACTTCGGCTCGGTGAAACAGAGGGTTGATGATCTCCAGAGTTTCCCGCACATCACTTGTTCCTGCCCTTTTCCAGTTCAATTTTTCGCGGCACGGGGGCATCGCCCAGAAGAAGCTGGGACGGCTGGTCCATGAGAAGCTCTATCAGACTGTTCAGATTCGCACTTGCCTGGGCGAGATTCTGCACGGTGACCACGAGGTTCTTTTTCAAATGCGAGACCGTCTCGTCGGTCCCCGCGACCAGTGAAGAGCCTTTCCCCATCAGGATGTTCGCATTCTCGATCGCACTCCTGAGCTGATCAAGCGTGGCGCGGATGGTCTGCTGCTTCTCTGCAAGGATGCCCTCCGCATTTACAAACATCTTTTCAGCGGAAGTCGCGGCGCTGCTTCCTTTCTGGAGAACGCTGTTCAAGGAAATGGTGGCCTGTTCAGCGCCGGCCAGGATGGACTGCCATTTGTTGTCTGCCAGAATGCGGTTCATGGAGTCGAGACTGGCCTCGGCCTTTCGAATGAGGCCCTTCAGGTCGATATCAGTGACTGTCTGATCGATCCTTTCAAGGCTGTTCTTGATCCTGAGGGCGATGCCTTGGAAATCGATTCCGTTGATTTTCACCAGGATATCGTCGACACCTTGCAGGAACTGGCTTATATCGGAAGGCTTGGAAGCCACGATGGGGTATTCAGAAGGAAAACTGAGAGGCGGTGAACGATCCGGTTCTCCCTTTTTTAATCGGTCCAGCTCTATGAACATTGCGCCGGTGATGCCCACCGATTTCAATTGAGCCACAATATCCCTCTCCAGCTCCTGTCCCGTCTCGATCTTCAGAACCACCTTGATGAGTTTTGAATCCGGGGCAACCTCGATCCGGTCCACCCTGCCCACCGGAACCCCGCGGTACTTGACGGACGAGTCGATGTCGAGCCCCTGCACGGATTCATTGAAGTAGGTTACATAGTAATGGCCCTTCTGGAGAAAACGGGACATGCCGAGCCAGACAAAGGCGATCACGGCAATGCCTAAGCCGCTGGCAACGAACAACCCGACTGCGAATTTTGTCTTTTGAGAAGCCATTCAAATCCTTTCAGGACCCAACCGCTGCACGCTTCTGCCACGAAGGCACAAAGCCACGAAGTTCTCCATCAATGGGGCATGAAATAGTTCGCTTCTGCAGCCATGGGGCTTTCTTCGTTCCGACTCTACCGGCCTTTTCTTTTCCAGCAAATGGCCTTTCTTTGTGCCTTTGTGTCTTCGTGGCCGATTTTCATTCGGGTAATCGATTGAAAAACCGCCGGACAAAAGGGTTCCGGCTGTGATCTCTGAGATACCCGGGGTCCCCCTCTGCGATGATTCCCTTGCTGATTTTGTCCAGCATGATGATCCTGTGGGCCACGGCAAATATGCTCTGAAGTTCATGGGTGACAATGACCATAGTCGTTCCAAAGCTCTTGTTGAGATGGATGATCAGATTGTCCAACTCCGCCGATGTCACCGGATCGAGACCGGCAGAGGGTTCATCGAAGAAAAGGATCTTGGGATTGAGGGCCATGGCTCTTGCAAGGCCCGCTCTCTTCTTCATGCCCCCGCTGATCTCAGAAGGGAGGTAGTTCTCGAATCCTCCCAGGTCCACCAGGTTCAGCTTCATCGTGACGAGCGTGGCGACATGCGCAGGGGAGAGAGACGTGTACTCCAGAATGGGCAGGGCCACGTTTTCCGCAATGGACATGGACCCCAGCAGAGCGCCGCTCTGATAGAGGATGCCGATCTTTCGAAGAACCTGTTGATAGGTTTCCTCATCCCCATTGGTCAACTCCTGCCCGTCGATCACCACCTGTCCGGAGATCGGAGGGATCAACCCGATCAGGTGCTTCAAAAGCGTGCTCTTCCCACAGCCGCTCCCGCCGAGAATGACGAAAATCTCCCCCTCGTACACATCGAAGGAGATGTCTTTCAGAATTACGTTTTCCCCGTATCCTGCGACAAGATTTTTGACCTGAATGATCCCGTTTCTTCCCATATTGAAAAACTTGAATTCTGCCACCAAGACACTAAGGCACGAAGAAGGAAAATTTTGCTCTTTGTGTCTTCGCGTCTTTGTGGCGGTTCTTTTTTCCCTTCACCAGTAACGCAAGACTACCGAAAACATGGAATCCGTAAGGATAATAAGGAAAATACTGCTGACAACGGCCGAGGTGGTCGCCTGGCCTACGGATGCGGCTCCCCCCTGCACCTGGAACCCCCGCAGACATCCGATCCAGGCAATGAGCATGGCGAACACGCCGCTTTTCACGAGACCCAGGGTGATATCGAAACTGCTCAGAGTTTTCATGGTTTGCGACATGTACGAGCTTGTGGTCAGATCCAGCATGGTAACCCCCACCAGCAGACCGCCCAGGATCGCGAACACATCCGAGAACAATGTCAGCATCGGGACGACGATCACGGCAGCGATAAGCTTCGGAAGCACCAGAAAGCGCGTGGGATCGAATCCCATTGTAAACAGGGCGTCCACTTCCTCGGAGATCTTCATTGTGCCGATTTCTGCGGCAAAGGAGGAACCGGATCTTCCAGCCACGATGATTGCGGTCATTATGGGCCCCAGCTCGCGGACCATGGAGAGACTGACGAGGGAGGCCACATAGATGTTGGCGCCGAATTGCTTGAGCTGAACCGAAGACATGAATGCCATGATCAGCCCGAGAAGAAAGCTGATCAGACACACAATGGGCAGGGCATCCACGCCCGTTCTCTGCATGCAGGAGAAGGTATCCTCTGTCCGAAGAGATCTCGGGTGGCGGCAAACGTAAAGGAGAGCCAGGACAATCGCACCAATGAACGAGATGAGGTAGCGAAAATCCTTAACATGAGCAATCGCCGAATCTCCCAGCCGTACCAGTACCCCTGTTTTCTTCTTCTTCGGAAGAGAGGCTTCTTTCTCAAGTTTTTCAAATTGAAAGGTTTTCAGGACCTGTTGGATCTCGACGCTCGGATTCTCCAAACGAAAAGCGCCATTGGTCCTCATCATCAACCTCTTTAGCTCGATGAGAACCAGAGCCCCGAAGTCATCCAGAAACGTCACTTTGGACAGTTCAACCGCGAGAGAGGAAGGAGGGGCCTCTGCAAAGAAACCATCCAATTCCCTCAGCAGCACAGGAGAACGATCGGCATCCATCCTGCCCCAGAGGTGAAGAACCACGCCCCCATCCTCTACGCTGGCCGCTTCGAAAAAATGCGATCGATGAATCGAGGGAGTGCTCATGACTGAAGTTTCCTGATTTGGAACCTTCTCAAGTCCTCTTCCGTGACACTGTAGGTCTTTTTCAAAACTCCCATGTTCACCTGGAAAACAAGCCAGCCGAGAACCTGCCCCTCTTTTTCCATCTCAAACGCGAGCTCTATGGAACGGTGCCCCATGGGGTGTTCTTTGTCGGCCCTGTAGAGGACAAGGACTCTCATGGGAGATCTATCGCTCCCCTGGAAATCTATTCCAGCATAGCTGCTGCCCACCATTGCTCCCTCTTCCGATTCCCCACGCGGTGAAAAGTAATCGAAAACCCTTTTTTCCCTGTCCAGCAGCACGATCCCGGAATGGAAGGTTTCCTCCGGATCGATCATCTCGAAAAATTCCTTCAAAATTGGATTGCTCCTGGTCCTGTCACCGATCCCAAAGGTGTCCAGCAGGAGGGACTTGAGAAGGAGATAATCCTTCGCGAATTGAGCTCTGAGCTCGTTTTTCTTTACATCGACGTTTTCTATGCCTTTGGATACATATGGGTAGACAAAGAAGAGTGACCCGCCGAGGAGACAAAGCAGGATCAGAGACGGGATCAGCCAGTTCCTGAGTCTCCTATAGCTCCGTTCCAGTTTCTGGATGGAAGTCACGTCCCGGCCCAGGGACAGGACTCCCTGAAAATTATGATGCCCGTCGTAGAGAACTGTGGTGCTCGTGGATACGTACAGAGCCCCTCTTTCAGGATGTTTGATCTTCAATATCTTTTCCCGCACGGAATACCGCGACTGAACCTCTTCCAGGAAGCTTCTGTAAATCTGAGGCTCCTCATAGATCTCCTCCATCTGGCGGTCGTGCATCTGTTGCCACTGCCTGCCGTAGAGTCTCTCCGCCGCACTGTTCCAGGTCATGATCCTGCCTTCCCTGTCGGTCAGGACAACGGCATCCGGCAATTGATCGCAGAACTCCCTGAGACCGAAGAGCATCTGGCTGGTCTCATCGAGCCGATGTGCCAGATGTTTGGTGATCCTGTTGCCCACCTCAGGGAACTCGCTGAGAAAGCTCGTGATCCTTTCCTTCGGAACACGGATGGCTTTGACCCGATCCGTTGCCTTTGCAGAGGCGGTTCTTCTTCCCCCCAGGAGAAAGGAGATTTCTCCGAACACGGCGCCCTGCTCGGCGACCTCGGAAATCTTCTTGTTCCCTTTCAGAAAGTCCACGCTTCCCGAAACCAGGATATACAGCTCCTGGGAATCGTCTCCTTCGAGAAAGAGAATCTCCCCCTCCTTGAAGGTGGCCATGTATTTCGTCAAATCGGGATTTTTCGTTATTTCTTCCAGCATCGGGAATCACTTGAGGATCTCGGGAAATTGAGAGGGCAGTATAGGGCACTGAAAATATTGAGTCAAGTAATCGCAACGGATGAGTGGAGATCTCCTGAGTGCAGGCATACACCTGGAGCAACCTCCCGGTTGCGATTCCTTCGGCTCAGAAAGTCATCTCGAGCAGGAGCGCTCCTGCAGGCGGCTGAGAATGCGTGGAATCGATTGTCGCGGACCGAGGCTCAGCTTTCTCCTGGGGATTGACCGTATCGTTCTGGATCAGGAAATGGTATATCTGCCCTGGCCGGGTAACCGGCGCAAAAACGGGTTCAAGCACAAAGGAGTCGATGAATGAGTACCTCGATCCAATTCGTTTACATGGCAGCAGGACTGGCCATCGGCGCGATTATCGCCTGGCTGATCTTCAGGGGCAGGATTCAGCAACTGCGGGTTCAAGGAGATTCGGAGCGTGCCGTCCTGAGCGAGCGAATCCAGGTTCGGGAGCAGCAGATCGAGGAGTTGAGACGGTCGATTGAAAATCTGACCGGCGAAGTCGGCAGGCACATGGAGGAGTTGAAAGGAGAGTCGAAAAAGAGGTCTGCTGCAGAAGAGAGAAATCTGCGGATCCCGGATCTGGAATCCAGGCTCAAATTCAAAGAGGAAGAGCTCTACAGAGTACAAGGCGAGTGCACGGGCCTCCGGGAGAAGATCTCCGGGCTGGGGACAAAGCTGGATGAGGAGAGGAAAGCGGCGGAAGAGAAACTGGCAGTGCTGGATGAGGCGCAGCAGAAGCTGTCGGATGCCTTCCAGGCGCTATCCGCCGAGGCGTTGAGGTGCAACAACCAGTCCTTTCTTGACCTGGCGAAAGCCGCCCTGGAAAAATTTCAGGAAGGGGCGAGAGGGGACCTGGAAATGCGCCAGAAGGCCATCGACTCCCTGGTTCGCCCCTTGCAGGAGTCGCTGGAAAAGGTGGACGGCAAGATCCAGGAGATCGAGAAGATCCGAACCACTGCCTATGCCACACTGACCGAACAGATCAGGACACTGTCCACCACCCAGTGCCAGCTTCAGAGCGAGACTGCCAATCTGGTAAAGGCTCTCCGCAGCCCCACGGTCAGGGGAAGGTGGGGGGAGATCCAACTGAAAAGAGTTGTGGAGATCGCCGGAATGGTCGAGTACTGCGACTTCGCTCAGCAGGAGTCGGTGACCACCGGGGACGGCCGCCTTCGACCCGATATGGTGGTCAAGCTGCCCAACTCCAAGAATGTGGTGGTGGATTCCAAGGCGCCGCTCCAGGCTTACCTTGAGGCCTTGGAGTCCCCCAATGAAGAGACAAGGCTCCTCAAGCTCAAGGAGCACGCCAGACAGATCCGGACCCATTTGACCAAGCTGAGCAACAAGGCTTATTGGGACCAGTTCCAGCCCACTCCGGAATTCGTTATCCTTTTTCTGCCGGGCGAGATCTTCTTCAGCGCAGCCCTTGAACAGGATCCGAGTCTCATCGAATTCGGCGTGGATCAGCGGGTAATCCTGGCGACCCCCACAACACTGATCGCCCTTCTACGCGCAGTGGCTTACGGATGGAGGCAGGAGCAGATTGCAGAGAACGCTCAGGCCATCAGCGAGCTCGGGAAGATCCTGTACGACAGGCTGCGGACGCTCTCCGGCCATTTTTCCGATATCCGCCGGGGGCTGGACCGCGCGATCGAAGCCTACAACAAGGCGGTTGGTTCCTTCGAGGGCAGAGTTCTGGTCTCCGCCCGGAGATTCAGGGATCTGGGCGCCTCGACGGGGGAGGAAATCGAAATCCTGGAGGAGGTCCAAAAGTCCACCCGCTCGATCTCCGATGACATGGCTCCTTCGGCCGAGCTGCCGGAAAAAGGAACTTAGCTTGAGACACTAGACTCTGTCGCGCACCCCGGTCTCTCCCGCTCCTCTGGCGCAGCTGGCACAGCAGTAGAACTTGCCCTCCGCTTCAATGCCATGACCGATGATTTTGTTGCCGCAGTGGTCACATACGGGAGCCAGCTTGTTTATGGCGCATTCAAAGCTATCGAATATGTGTTTGCCGCCTGCTGCGATTACCTCGAAGGACTTGTCATAATCATTGCCGCATACTTCACATGTTGGCATAATCTTCCTCCTCTCGTAACCCTCGGCTTCTCCGGGCGCAGACCACCTCTGGAAGGCGCGAAGGGGATATTCTAAAAATAACGAGGTTTTCGGCAGGCGTTAATGGGTGATATATAGTAAATTCACTTCCTATCGTTCATATCCTGCAAAGGAGAAGACAGAGTATGAAAGCAATGGTCTTGAAGCAGTATCACCAACCCATGGAGTGGTTGGAGGTTGAAACGCCTTCAATAGGGGAAGAGGAAGTCCTGATCCAGGTAAAGGCTTGCGGCCTGTGCTATACCGACTTGAAAATCCAGAGAGGAGAAATCCCTCCCCCCATTGTGACCCTGCCCCATACACCCGGGCACGAGGTGGCCGGTATCGTTGTGGACGTGGGGAAGAGGGTCCAAGGCATCCGGAAAGGGGACGCAGGGGTCCTTTACATCTATGTCCCCTGCAAACGATGCGAACCCTGCCTGATCGGCCGTGAAAACCTCTGTCCCGACCTGAAGCGGATCGGATTCGAACTGCCGGGGGGGTATGCTCAGTATGTCAAGGCCCCGGCCTATGCCTTCTGCCCCTTTGACAAAGGGTTCTCCTTTGAGGAGATGTCGATCCTGACAGATGCCGTGGCGACTTCCTACCACGCCGTCGTAGCCCTGGCGGGCGTCAGACCGGGGCAGACCGTGCTCATCGTGGGGGCGGGCGGACTGGGAATCCATGGCGTTCAGATCGCCAAACTCTGCGGCGCAAAGGTCATTGTGGCGGACAAGAAGGAAAAGGCCTTGAGACTGGCGGAGCAGCACGGCGCGGACCACGTGGTCAGCGCGGGCAAATCTCCGTTGGAAACTGTCCGGGAAATCACTCACGGAATGGGCGTAGACGCAGTCCTCGAATTCGTGGGGTCCAAAGAAACCATCGCATGGTCGCTCCCCAGTCTCAGAAAGGGTGGCAAGCTGATCATTGTCGGCTATGTTCCGGGCCAGCCGTTCCCCCTCGACACCATGGCCATGCACTACAATGAATGGGAGATAAAGGGGTCCCGCCTCTGCACAAAGGTGGAACTGCTCCATGTCATCCGGTTGGTGGAGGAAGGAAAAATCAGGCCCGTAGTTTCCAGGACCTTTCCAATGCAGGAGGCCAACGAGGCCCTCCTGGAACTGTCGAACGAGGGGACTGCGGGGAGGATCGTCTTGACTAACAGAGAACCGCTAACCGAGTGAACCGCAAGAGCACAATCCGGAGGAACGATGTCAGCATTTCCCTATCGATCGGCCATCGAAAGCGTTCAGCTCATCAAGAGCGGAGAGTTTTCCGCCGTCGAACTCATGGAAGAAACCCTGAGGCGAATCGAGGCCGTCAACCCAGCCATCAATGCCTTTGTGGCGTTGCGTGCGGATGAGGCCATGGACGAGGCAAGGGCCGTGACGGAACGCATTGCAGCTGGGAGCGACCCCGGGCCCCTTGCCGGGATCCCTTTGGCTGTCAAGGATATGGAGGATGTCGACTCCATGGTCACCAGTTTCGGTTCGGTCCCTTATAAGAACCACATGGCGCGCGGGGATTCGATCCAGGTGTCGAGGCTCAAGGCAGCGGGCGCGATCGTGGTCGGCAAGACCAATACTCCCGAATTCGGATATACCGGTTTCACCCGGAATCGTCTCTTCGGGGTGACCAGAAATCCATGGAATCTGGAAAGGACGCCGGGCGGCTCGAGCGGGGGCTCTGCTGCGGCGATTGCAGCAGGAATGGTGCCGATTGCCACGGGATCGGATGCAGGCGGGTCCATCCGCATTCCTGCATCCTATTCCGGATGTTTCGGGCTGAAGCCGGGCTTCGGCCGAATCCCTGCAGGACCTTCCCCGTTGATCCCGATGTTTCACACGACCTGCATGGGACCGCTTACGAGAAGCGTGAGCGATGCAGCCCTTTACCTGGACTGCACAGCCGGGTATCACGCTGCGGACCCGACCTCGTTGCCGCCACCGGCCTCCTCGTACCTGAATCGGATCAAGGAACTGCCGAAAAATCTTCGGATTGCGTTCAGCATGACCCTTGGATACGCGAGGGTGGAAGGAGACGTGCGATACAGGATCACGGAGGCCGTGGGGGCTTTCGAGCAGATGGGCCATTCGGTGGAGGAGTGCAGGGAGGTCTTCCCGGATACAGGGGAAGCGTGGTCGAGGATCACCGATCGTGAAATCTTCGGGATGCTTCATCGGAGTCTCGAGAGGAACAGGGCAGAACTCGGAAGAACGCTCGTCGCCGGCATTGATCGGGCAGCAGGCTCCACTATGTTGGAGCTGATAGAAGATCAGAAGTTGAGGACACAGCTGAACAGGATCCTGTGGAACCTCTTCGAGAACTATGATCTCCTGCTGACTCCTACCATGCCGACAGAACCCTTTGCAGCTGCCGGGCCTCCTCCCTCGGTCATCGACGGCCAGGCTGTGCCGCTCCTCGGAGCGACTCCTTTTACCTATCCCTTCAACTTGAGCGGCCATCCTGCGGCATCCGTTCCTGCCGGGTTCGGAACGAACGGACTTCCCGTAGGTCTTCAGATTGTCGGGCCCCGTTACAGGGAGGATCTGGTACTCCAGGCAGCCTTTGCCTACGAGGAGATGAGGCCATGGTGTGATCAGGTGCCGGGGACCCTTTCTGCATGCGCTTTCCCAAGCGCTCCTCGCTTTTGAAAAAAGACCCCCATGCCCAAACCTGACTCAACCGGATGTTTCATAGAGCTAAAGTGTTACCCGTTTTGGTCCTCTCCTCCAGCGCCTGGATCAGCAAAAACAGAGTACGGTTGACGGGTGTGGGAATATTCATTTCCAGGCCCATCTCCACCACCTTCCCCGCAAACATCTCCACCTCCGTTTTCCTCTTTGCCTCTATGTCCTGGACCATGGATGTTTTGCCGTCCGGGGACATCTTTTGAAGGAACGGCAGAAAGTCCTCTGCGTCTTTTTTTGAGAGACGTATTCCTTTCGCATTGGCAATCGCGATTACCTCATTCATCGCATCCTGCGTGATGTCCTGTGCCGACCGGGACCTCTGAAACAGGCCGTAGGGTGCGTCCAGAATGGCCGAAACCTGGTTCATGCCGACATTGACCATGAACTTCCACCAGAGCGCGCGTATCATGTCCACCGGGGTGTCATGCACAATACCGGCCATGGTGAAAAGGACCTTCAAGGCCTTAACCCGCTCCGAGAGCGCGGAGTTGTCCGGTTCCCCGAAAACGAGTTTACCCTGACTCGTGCAGGTCACGACGTTCCCCTCTCTCACGGCATCGATCCCTATGGCCACGGCATAAAGCATCTTGTCCATGCCGTAGACGGCGCCGATCTGCTCTTCGCTCTGGATCCCGTTCATGACAGAGAGGATGTGGGTTTTCTCTCCGACCGCTTTGCGCATATCGGCAATGGCCTGTGGCAGATGATGATGCTTTACGGCGACAAGGATGAGGTCCGATGGAGAACTATCTTCCGGTCTGGTCACCGGAAGATCATAGCGCTTTCCATTTACGACCAGCCCCCGTTGCCGCAGCCTGTCATAGCGTTCACCTCCGGCAATAATGGAGACGCAGTGCGGGTCCGTTTCGAAAAACCTGACTGCGTAAAAGGCGCCCATCGCACCGGCGCCGACAATGGAAATTCTTTCAAATGAGATAGAAGCCATAGGAACTCCTTGAGATCAGCAATAGATTGAGCAGACAAGGACGATGGGATACATTATCAAAGGAACCTACTAAAAAGTACCTGATAATGAGGTAAAAAAAGACATACCCTCAAAATTGTAAATGTATTTATAGCAATTTTGGCCAAACATTCGTTTTGCAGCCCACACCCTTACCTCTGATCCCCACCTCCCTATGCTCATGATGACTAAAGCAGGGACGGCAAACTGATCAACCGCTCTCTTTCTCCCCACAGCTCGCATCTCTCGTTAAGGAAGTTCCCAAAGAAGAAGGCTGGATTGACGAGATCAAGTATGACGGGCTTCAGGATGATCTGTTTTGTTGCTGACCGGAAGATCCGTATATGGTCAGCCGGAATGGACTAGACTAGACTGGACATCAAGGTTTGGTCGAATGGCCGAAGCTGTTACCTCCCCTCCCAAAGAACGGGAGCATCCTAGAAAAAAACGACCGCTCCGCCACCCGTCTTGCCGGGGATGAAGTAAAAGGAACCATCGGG
>PHBH01000026.1 GCA_002840535.1 Deltaproteobacteria bacterium HGW-Deltaproteobacteria-15
GGGGTGGGACTCCAAGCGAAGCGCGGAGAAAATGGGCACCGCCCCGAAGGGGTGGGACTCCAAGCGAAGCGCGGAGAATGTGCTCGCTGTTTCGGTTCAACTCCAGAGATTTGCTTTGCAAGACCCGAGCGGGTTCAATATTATACGACTGACTTGCGTATTGCAATATCGTCCATCTGTAAGCAGGATCAAAAGTATGGGAAGAAAAGAGGGCGGTCTGTCCGTCGCCATTGTTGCGAAAAACGAGGAAGAGAGGCTGCCTGGTTGTCTCGATAGTGTAAGCTTCGCCGATGAGGTGGTGGTCGTGGATTCGGAGAGTTCGGACCGCACAGTGGATGTGGCGCGGAATTTTGGCGCAAGAGTTCTGATCGAAAAATGGAGGGGGTACTCCGGTCAGAAGCAGTATGCGGTTGATTGCTGCCGCAACCCCTGGGTCCTCATCCTCGATGCGGATGAAAGGATTCCCCTTGAGACCGCTGGAATCATCATGGAGGCGCTCGCCGGCGCCGACCCTTCGATATCAGCATTCAGCTTTCGGCGTAAGAACTTACTGCACGGGAGATGGGTGAAACGTTGCGGCTGGTGGCCGGACCGCGTGCTCCGGCTTGTAGATAGACGGAGGGGGCGTTTCGACGGCAGGCCGGTCCATGAGCAATGGGTTACGGATGGAAAGATAGATCAGCTGAATGGTTGTATCGAGCACATCAGCTTCAGAAACTATTCAGAACTGGTGGATAAGATGGAACGTTATTCCTGCCTGGCTTCAGGAGAGCTGTATTCGCGAAACGTCAAAGCGAGCGGATTTACCCCTGTGTCACATGGTTTATGGATGTTCTTCCGGACCTATGTTCTGGAATTAGGACTGCTCGAAGGATTTGACGGCCTTGTCATTTCTGTGATGAATGCAGGCGGGTCTTTTTTGAAATATGCCAAGTTGAGGGAGAAGTGGATTTACTCAGGAAAAGAGCAGGGTGCCGGGATCCGATACAAATAGACGGGAAAAGGCTGCTCATTGTCAAACTCCGATACATCGGAGATACCTTGAGCATCATTCCGGTGATCAATAATCTGAGACAAAACGCTCCCGGCGCAGAAATCGACGTAATGGTCAACAAAGGGACTGAAGAGGTCCTTGTCCATCACCCCGGTATCCGACGGGTGTGGGCCTACGATCGGCGTGCTGCAAAGAACAACTCGCTCCGTTCTCTCGTATATCATTTGCGGTTGATACGTGAATTGAGGGCAATGCACTACCCTGTCGTGATCGATTTCACCCATGGCGACAGAGCCTCTTTTTTATGTTTCCTTACGGGATCCCCCTGTAGAATTAGTTATTTAAATTCAAGCAACTTGACTAAAGTTTTAATGAATAGGTTTATCTCAGCCGAAGACTCGAAAATGCATATTGTGGATTACCAGCTCGAGGCATTGAAGCTTTTCGGGATGAACCACTTCATTCGAAAGATCGACCTTCACATTCCCGACCCGGTACAGCAGAAGGTCGATCGGTTGCTGGATGCGCAGTCCACCCAAGTGGGGATGAGAGCCGCAATTCATCCCGGTGCGAGAGGAAGATTGAGGCAGTGGCCGCCCGAGCGCTTTGCGGAAATCGGTCGGCGTCTTCACTCCGAGTACGGCGCCGATATCATCCTCGTGGGCGGCCCCTCGGAGGCGGGGCTTGTGGAATCGGTGGAGCAACACCTGGGCTTTCCTGCGCTGTTCAAGTCGACCGACCTGAGCCTGCTTGAGATGGCTTCGCTCTTCTCCCGCTGCAGGATCTTTGTGGGGAATGATTCGGCTCCTGCTCACCTCGCCGCGGCCGCAGGCTGTCCAACCCTCACCCTGTTCGGACCTACCTTTCCGCGGATGTGGCGCCCCTTGACCGATCGGGGAGAGGTGGTGTTCAAGAATGTCGAGTGCTGCGGCTGTCGGCAGGAGGAATGCGTCCGCCCTGAAAGAACCTGTATGGAGATGATCGAGATTGAAGAAGTGTGGGGCAAGGTGCAGAGGATGCTATCCGCAGGGAACAGCTGAACGTCAAGCTTTGAACGACAGCTCAACAATACGGCATCAGCTGGAACACCTTCCTGTTCTGCGTAGCCGAGAGATAGTAGAACTTGTTCTGCGGAATGTAGATATAGGGCACGTCCTCCCTTCTCCTGAAGAGAAAGTGGGAGAGGATCATTCTGTTGGCGGCCCTGTGTCCGACAATCATGATGTTGTCCATGGGCCTGCTTAGATAAAGCGCTTTCTTGATCCCTCTTTCGATCCGCTTCTCCATGCTGGCATACCCTTCGCCATCAGGATAGATGTAGTTGTACTTGTCCATTTTTCTCGCATAGTAAACCTCGGGCATGCCTTTCTTGATCTCCTCATAGCTCATGCACTCGCAGATGCCGCTGTTGATTTCATTGAACTCCGAAAGGGGAATGATGCTGCACTCCTCCTGCATCCTGCAAATTGGGTCGGCTGTCTGTATGGTCCTCTTTTTCTCACTCGTGAAGATCAGCGGTATACTTTTGCCTCGAAAGTATGAGGCCAGCTTATCGGCCTGAGCCAGCCCGTTCTCCGTCAGTACCGAATCACCTCCGATCCGGTTTTCCAGGTTGAAATGGGTTTCTCCGTGCCGAATAAGAAAAAGATTCCTGACCATGTCCGTGAGAAGAAGATCTCTGATCTGATCGAGGTAAGGAACGTCATCAAAGATTTCTTCCTCAATGATCTTGTTATTGAGGGAGTCCAGCTTGATGAAATTCCCTTCGCCTGAGAGAGGACTGTAGATGGATTCGTAATAGGCGATGCGCTGTTTGAAACTGTCGATAGCCTCATCCTGGTTAAGGTGTCCGAATTCCGGAAGATCGATTTTCCTCAGAATGCTTGCTTCGAGGATTTCCTGGTCCTGATTGAAGCATTCAAGAAAGAGAAGGGGGTGATCCGAGAGCATGGATCTGATCTGCTTCCTCCTCGCGGCGCTCGCGTGCGTTGCGTCCAGGATAGCCACATTCCCCGCGCCTTGCAGGTATTTTCGGGCCCGCTCGGTATTGATGAGCCCGATCTTCTTCCTCAGGGCAACTCCCTCCTTGTTCATGGGATCGAAGAAGCCCGAATAGGAGGTATTCTCCGGGATCATCTTCCTCCTGAGGTCGCCGTTGTTGAAGATGCGGGTCCTTATGGAGTCGCGACTCAGGCTCTGTCTGAGCTTGGCAGCAATGGTGGTTTTACCCCTGGCAGGCAGCCCTACCATCACTATGTACAGCTTTTTCATGGGATGAGCTCTCTTGGTCCGCGATAGAAGGCCTGCAAGGCAAACACTTTTTCGACTTACGGCCTCCCGGCCTTCCTGCTTTTGCAGCCATTTGTTTCCTCATCATAGAGGAATTGTGGGGGGAGGTTCAATCTGTTTCTCGTGCTCGCTTCGTTCGCCTGGGGAGTCTGGAGACTGGAAGGGCAGTGCGAACCTATCCGTGCTCACCAGAGGTGCAGGGTTCGGCGGGAACGGATCTTTCTCGCTTGCCACTCTCCCGGCTTTCCATCTCGTTTCGAGTGATAATTGCATTGAAGTTCCTGATTCCGTGAATATAATATCCAAACGACATTTAAACAGAGCTGCTGAACCCGAAAGGAGGTTGAGATGAGGAGCGTTCCCATACCGCGCGAGCGCGCAGAGGTTGTTGTCAATGAATTCGTAAGGTCCGTTTACAACTGGATGTGTGTCGGTCTTGCCCTGACAGGAGTGGTCTCGTATTACGTTTCCACATCCGAAGGTATGATGAATCTTGTCTTCGGCAACACCTTCCTGTTCTTCGGCCTCATCATTGTCCAACTCGCGATGGTCTTTTCCTTGAGCGGGTTGATCCAGAGAATGAGCGGCTCCACTGCAACCGCCCTTTTCGTGCTTTACTCTGCCCTCAATGGAGTGACGCTTTCCTTCATATTCCTTGTGTATGCCCGTGCATCCATTGTCAGCACGTTTTTCGTATGCTCGGCGGTTTTTCTGGCATGCAGCATCTATGGCTGGAGCACAAAAAGGGATCTCACCTCTCTGGGCGGGTTCCTGATGATGGGGCTGATAGGAATTATTCTGGCCTCTGTGGTGAATATCTTCATTGCGAGCAGCGCGGTCAGCGCCGTGGTCACCTACATTGGGGTGATTGTTTTCGTGGGCCTGACTGCTTATGACACACAAAAACTGAAGAACATGGCCCTGACCCAGCCTGCAGGCCTGGATGGAGGGGTCGTCCGGAAAGGGGCGATTCTCGGTGCCCTTGCCCTTTACCTGGACTTCATCAATCTTTTTCTGCTGCTCCTCAGGATCTTCGGCCAGAGCCGGGAATAGGTCAGAGGTCTATTCAGCCGCACAAATGGGAGCCCCCTGCTTGCGCGCACGCACTTTCAGGGGGTAATTCCTTTTGACGAAAAGAAATGGCCAAACCTTCATATTTAAAGCTCCATGAGTGCGGTGAGCTCCGGAAAAGAGTGAAACAGGCCCTTCAAGTCCTGAATCCCTGCAGCCTCTGCCCAAGAGAGTGCGGGGTGAATCGGCTGAAAGACGAGAAGGGCTTTTGCAGGACTGGAAGGTTTGCGCGTATCGCAAGCTTCAATGCGCATTTCGGCGAAGAATCCCCCCTGGTCGGCCGCAACGGGTCGGGCACGATTTTTATCAGCTCCTGCAATCTTCTCTGCAACTTCTGCCAGAACGAGGAGATCAGCCACGGGAACGAGGGTAATGAAGCCGGGCCGGAGCAGATAGCCTCCATGATGATCCATCTGGCCCGGAGCGGATGCCATAACATCAACTTCGTCACGCCTTCGCACGTTGTGCCGCAATTGCTCGAAGCCCTGGCTCTTGCAATTCCTCAAGGTCTGGATTTGCCTCTCGTGTACAATTCGAGCGGGTATGATAAGAAGGAAACACTGAAGCTGATTGAAGGGATCTTTGATATCTACATGCCCGATTTCAAGTTCTGGGATGGGAAATGGGCGGAGCGATACTGCGGTGCAGCGGATTATCCCGGATTTGCAGCGGAAGCGGTTCGCGAGATGCACAGGCAGGTCGGGGATCTCGTTCTGGACGGTGAGGGAATCGCCGAGAGAGGCTTGCTTCTGAGGCACCTGGTCATGCCGGGCGGAATAGGCGGAACCGGGGAGATCATGGAGTTCCTCGCCCATGAGATCTCTCCGGATACCTATGTCAATATCATGGACCAGTACAGACCGTGCGGTGGCGCCATCCAGGATGCATACCTCGGCCGGCGGCTGACTGCCGAAGAATACCGGACCGCTTTATCTAGCGCAGCAAGAGCCGGCCTGAAGCGGCTGGACTCCAGAGAGCGCGCCAGGATCTATTTTCGCTTATGAAGAAACGGCAACGAACCTTTATCTTTGGAGACATTCATGGCTGCCTGGACGTACTGATCAGGCTCATGGAAAAAATTGACTGGGATCCGGACAGGGACAGGCTGATTTATCTCGGGGATTATATCGACAGGGGCGAAGACTCCAGGGGCGTGATCGAGTACCTCCTGGCTTTATCCGAAACGGCCAAGAACGTCGATTACCTGATGGGGAATCATGAGGCGGTGTTTCTGGATTTCCTTTCCGGTGTCGATACGAGGACATTCCTGGCCAATGGAGGAGGATCGACGCTTTATAGCTACGGCTTCCAGTACGGCTCCGGAAAAGGCACGGACTGGGGCAACCGGATCCCTCAGGAGCATTTGGATTTCCTGAAGAGCTTAAAGCCCTGGGTGGAGCTCGAAGATTACTATGTGGTGCATGCCGGCATGCGGCCGGGTGTCGCCCTGCAGAAACAAAGCCTGGAGGACCTGGTCTGGATTCGCGATCCTTTCATCCTTTCCGATTATGATTTCGGAAAACGGGTAATCTTCGGCCACACGCCATATTCCGAACCCCTGATCATGGACAACAAGGTCGGATTGGACACGGGGGCGGTGTACGGTAATCGGCTGACCTGTCTGGAGCTCCCTGCCTTTCGGTTTCACCATGTAGAGGCTTGACGTGTCTCGTGACGCAACATCGCTCATCGGACTCACCTCCACCATTCCCGTCGAGATCGTACTGGCAGCCGGGCTCACGCCGGTTGACCTGAACAACCTTTTCATCACATCCGAGATTCCGGAAGATCTTGTTCAACAGGCCGAGCACGAAGGATTCCCGCACAATCTGTGTTGTTGGATAAAGGGTATTTACAGCGCTATTCTTCACTACGGTGTGAGAAGGATCATTGCCGTGACGGGGGGTGATTGCAGTAACACGGTTGCCCTCAGCGAAGTGCTGGGGTGCAAAGACATTGAGGTGATCCCTTTTCGTTATCCCTGGGCGCGGAGCCATTCGCTCCTGATGGAAGAGATGGAAACGCTGAGAGAAAGGCTCTCCGCCTCCTGGGATGCGGTGGAACGGGTAAGACGGAGGCTGGGCCCGATCCGCAGCAAGCTGGTGGAGATGGACGAACTTACCTACAGGGGAAATGTGGTTACAGGAGAGGAGAACCATCTCTTTCTGGTCGGCAGTTCCGATTTCGGTTCTGACCCGGATTCTTATGAGAAAATGCTGGACTCCTTCCTCTCAGAGGCAAGGGAAAGGGAGCCCCTGAACCAGGAGGTAAGGCTGGGTTTTATCGGAGTCCCCCCGATTTACACCGACTTTTACAGGTTTATCGAAACCCTTGGCGCCAGGGTGGTCTTCAACGAGGTGCAGAGGCAGTTCAGTATGCCTTTCGGAGAAAGCGACATCGCTTCCCAGTACTTGAGGTACACATATCCTTACCATGTGCTGGGAAGGATTCAGGACATACAAGAGGCCGCACAAACCAGGACTCTGCACGGCCTCGTTCATTACACGCAAATGTTCTGTTTCAGGCAGATCCAGGATATTCTGATGAGGCAACACCTGGACCTTCCCATCCTGACCCTCGAAGGGGATCGACCGGGGGTGATCGACGGACGGACCGCCACCCGGCTCGAGACCTTTATCGAGATGGTGAGAGAGAGGATATCCTGCCGCTGAGGAAAGATTCGGCAAGTTCCACATCCTCTTTGCTTCCGATGTAAAGCGGCACCCTTTGATGCAGATCCTTGGGATCGATCTTCAAAATCGGACCCCTTCCGTCACTTGCATATCCGCCTGCCTGTTGAACGACCATGGCCAGAGGATTCGCCTCCACCATCAACCTGAGTTTGCCTGAGGGTTTCCTGGGGTCTTTCCGATCGGCCGGATACATGAAGATGCCGCCCTTCAGAAGATTCCTGTGAAAATCCGCCACCAGGCTGCCCACATACCTCGATGTATAAGGCTTGCTCGATTCCTTCCCCATTCCCTTGAAGTAATCCACGAGGGCTCTGGTTTTTTCGTCCCAGTACGGGTAGTTTCCTTCATTGACGCTGTAGATCTTTCCTTTGGAGGGGATACGGATGTTGTCGTGCGACAGCAGAAATTCACCCACACTGGGATAAAGGGTGAAGCCGTGGACCCCGTCTCCCGTGGTATACACCATAATGGTGCTCGAGCCGTAAATGAAGTATCCTGCCGCCACCTGTTTGTAGCCGGGCTGCAGGAGGTCGCAGAGCAGGAAATCTTTTGCCTTGTCTTCACTGATCTTCTTGTAGATGCCGAAGATGGTGCCGATGCTCACGTTCACATCGATGTTGGAGGATCCATCCAGGGGATCAAAAAGAAGGATGTAGTTCCCTTTGGGGTACGCGGCGGGGATCTCAATGGGATCGGCAAGCTCTTCGGAGCCCATGCAGCAGAGTTGGCCGACGTGTCGCATTCTTTCGATGATCACCCGATTTGCAAAGACGTCGAGCTTTTGAACCGCCTCTTCCTGGACATTGATCTGTCCTGTTCCACCCAGGATATCCACAAGTCCGGCCTTATTGACCTCCCTGGATATTACCTTTGCCGCTACAATGAGCTCGTGGAGCAGGTTCGTGAATGCCCCTGTCGCCTCCGGGTTTTCACGCTGCCGACTCAGGATATGCTCTGTAATGGTAATGCCTACTCTCTTGCTCATAGATCACCTCCTCATGGACGGTCCTCCGGGATGCAAACCGGGAGCGCAGGTTGGGTCAAGCAGTGGTTAAACAAGCGTGTCTCTATATTCGAGCCGATAGATATCCGCGAGTGTAAAGAATATGGTCATGATCAAGGGACCGTAAATGATCCCCAGAATCCCGAATATTTTCAGACCGCCGAGAATGCCGATGAAGACAAGAAGGGAATTCATATGCATCTCTTTGCCGATGAGCCGCGGTCTCACCACATTTTCCATGACGAGACTGTAACACGCATTATAAAGGAGAAAGCCGGCAGCCATCCCATGCTTCCCCTGAATAACCAGAACGGCCGTAGCCGGAATAAACACGATGGAAGAGCCCAAAACCGGCAAAAGGGCGGCAAAGGCGATAAATGTTCCCCACAGCACCGGCGATCCAAGGTTGAAGAACAGGAATCCGAAACCTCCCAGAATTCCCTGGATGACCCCATTGATTCCATTGCCGAATATGACCGCCCTGGCGGTTGATCGGAATCTTGCCATGACCAGGTCCTGCTGTTCCAAAGGAAAGGGGAGGAGCTCGGAGATATAGCTCTTCAGACGAGGCCCATCCCTGAACATGTAATATATTGTGAGCATCATGAGAAAGAAGTGGACCAGGAAGCTCAACAGATTGGATCCGACGGAGCTGAGCTGTCTCGATAGATAGAATCCCACGTTGCTGGCCAGAGAGGTGGCCAACCTCTCCAGGTTTTCGGGGTTGATCTCTACCCCGAACACCCTCTCTGCCTTCCTCAGGTGAACGGCCCACGCGGAGTCGCTGCGTAGAGCATCCTGCACCTTTTTGAGTGAGACGGAATGCTTCGCCTTATCGTAGAACTCAAGAGCTTGGTTGGAAAGGCTTCCCAGGAGGCTTCCTGCGGGGATGATCAGCACCAGGAGAATGAGCAGCACCACGAGGAAGGCGGAAATGCGTGCTCTTCCTCCGAGCATCTTGCAGACGCGAACAAAGAGGGGATAAAAGGTGCTGGCAATGATCAGGGCCAGGATAATAGATGTGAAATAGGCCCAGAAAAGAGTCAGCAGCAGGAACAGGGCGCCAAGAAGGGTGGCAACAAATACTCTCGAAATGGTACGTCTCTCCATTTTAAACGCCTCAGAAGAAACTATAGGGGAAGAACGACGGATTAGTCAAATATTACATCGGCTGCAGCAATTTGCCTCCGGCAGGCAGACCTTTCCCACACGTGTGTCCGTTGTCACTAAACCCTCCACCTCTGGTGGAAGACCCGGGTGAGGTTGTATCGATCCGGGGTGAAAGCCATGGTTTGAAAAATCCGAATATCGAATATCGAAACCCGAAACAAATTCAAAACCCGAATGTTCCAATGTTCAAAACAGCAGAAAGGGTTCAAAGGTTCAGGGTTCCCGTTCAGCGGTCCAGTCATGGTTTCATTTTTTTTCTGCTTCTGGGCGAGAATAGAGTTTTGCCGATTCCCGTTTTGGTCATTTGGATTTTGATCATTGACACTAGTAAGGCTTTTTACCTCGGCAGATGATGAGCGGCGTGTAAGTAAAACGGCGGGGATCGCAGAAGAAGGCTTTGAACTCGGCATAGAACCCTTCAAATCCGTTATGAAACTCCTTGAACTCGTAGCCCGATTGCCTGCCGGCGATCTCGATCTTCTTGACCCAGTTGAAAAGGTCATTTCTCTTGATAGGGCCGTAGATGAGATGATGCGCCGAAAGATCCATCCGGATTTCGCTGAATCCAAGATCGTAGAGGTAGGAATAGAGCTTCCTGCCGATGTAGGGGTCGAAATCGGCATTCTCCTCAAGGTGGTTCATAACTCCTTTCATGGCCCTTTCAAGTGCGGGGCTCAAACCGAAATGGGTCAGACAGTTATAATCAAGATCCACGAGGCAGAGAATCCCACCCGGCCTGAGAACAGAGCAGACGTTTCGTACGATGTCGAAAGCTGCGGAACGATAATACTCCAGAACAAAACGGATCCAGATGAAGTCAAAAGAGCCGTGCGGCTCGAGCGGCGTCCGTATATCCCCGAGGGCGAAATCGAGCCCCGGCGCCTTATAATGATCTTGCGCATAGCCGATTCTTCGAGGCGAGATATCGATACCCAGGCTGAATCCACCGGGTTGGACCAAACGGTTCAGGTTGTAAGTGGTTTTCCCCGAACCGCATCCCAAATCTCCCACCCGCATTCCTTTTTGGATGCCGGCCCATCGGGCTTGCCTTCGCATTGCCCGGGGATCGGTCTTGAGTTCCAGACGAATAGACTCTTCTTCACTTTCCATAAGATAGCGGTTTTGGGACATCGACAACTCCATTTTGCCTGAAAAGTGGGGAGAACATAGCTTACTGGCGGTAGAGAATCAAACGAGATTTCCATTATTCAAGATTTCTTATTGCAGAAAAGGATCTATTATTAAGCATGAGGTGGACCAATGAGAAAACTGAAATGGCTCTCTGCATTTTTCCTTGCCCTTGCGCTTTCCTCTTGCTCGGCAATGTCTCAGAATGTCCGTAAGGAAGCCGATCCTTCCATATCTTTTGACGAATTGAAGGGGAACACGGAAGAGCACGTCGGGAAGACGGTGATTCTGGGCGGCTATATTCTTGAGGTGCGGAATCTGCCCCGGAAAACGCAAATCGTCGTGCTGCAGACTCCCCTTGATTTCCAAGACCGTCCAAAAGAAAGGGATCAATCTCAGGGGAGGTTCATCGTGATGTATGACGGCTTCCTCGATCCGGAGATTTACGAAAAGGACCGAATGATTACGGTTGGTGGCCCGGTACTCGGCAGGGAGACCTTGATTGTCGACGGGTATTCCTACCCCACGATCGCAGTCAAGCCTGTTGAAATTCATCTGTGGGTGAAGGAGAGGAGACAAACGGTTCCCTTCTTCCCTAATCCCTTCTACGATCCATTTTTTTACGACCCTTTCTACCCCTGGCCCGGTCCCTACAGAGATCCCTACTACTTGCGGCGACCCTGGTTAAGGCGTCGATAGCCGGTAATCAACCGCTGGGGAAGGGTGGATTCCCAGGCCTTGCATGTCGCTGGAGTCGAATGGGTAATGCCCGAAGGAGGACAAAGGTGTACGCGATAAAAGAAAAAGTCCGATTTCTCCCTGCACTGGCCCTGTTCTTCCTGTTCCCCGGCTGTGCAACCACCGTTCCGAAGGAAATCGTTTCCATGGTGACTTACTATGGCGAATTCCCTCAATTGCAGAAATCTCCCGAACAATTCAAGGGCGAATTCGTTATCCTTGGGGGCAGGATCATTGAAGTTACCAACGACCCTCTCTTCTCAAGCATGATCGTGCTGCAGTTCCCGCTTGACGCCAATCACAAACCCCGAACGAACGATCCATCGGAAGGACGATTTCTGGTGAAATCCGAATCATTACTCGATCCTGCGGTATACGGTGTCGGAAGCTTCATCAGTGTTGCCGGAAAAGTCCTCGGCAAGGAGATCCGTCCGATCGGCGGGCACTCCTATGTTTATCCGGTCATAAGCCCGGAGAAAATATGGAAATGGGATGTTGAAAAGGAATCCTACCCCAGGTTTCACTTCGGGATAGGGGTGGGCACCGTGTTTTGAGGGCAAGCCTTCTAAGACCACTCGCCGGGACAGCTTTTCCTGAAAAAAAGCCCCCAACCTTGCGGAAGGGGGCGATTCTCATATCACTGCGATTACAGACCCGGTGTGGTATCGGATGAACTGCAGTCCTGTTCTGCCATTGCGGGAAGGAAGAGTGAGCACAAAGACATCCTTCCCCCTGCGGCTGGAGTCCGCACTTTTACCTTTGAACCAGGGATAGTTATTTCACGTCGGTGGGATAGACTGCTCTCCTAATATCGTGACGATCTTCCCCCCGGACGCCTTCCGCCCCCTCCACCACCGCCGCCCCCCTGGCGCCGGTCGTCGGTTCGTGGACGGGCTTCGTTCACGCTCAAATTGCGACCTTTCATTTCCTTTCCGTTCAACGCGGTGATCGCAGCAGTAGCCTCCTCTTTGGATGGCATTTCCACAAAACCGAACCCTTTGGACTGGCCGCTGAACTTGTCTTTGATGATCGAAGCGGACGTCACCTGCCCGAAGGCCTCAAAGGCCTGCCGCAGGTCGTCTTCCGTAATGGTGTAAGATAGATTGCCCACGTAAATGTTCATCTCATCCTCTCCTTAAGTCTGTTCAACGCATCTGACCGGGTTCACGGTGAACCCGGTTCTCTAACATCAACCCATGCTGAGCTTCCGGCGCGATTTCGGCCGGGGCGAGCTGAAGGGCAGGGTTCCCCTAAAGAAATCACTTGGTCCGCTCTTGCTTGAAACCGACACCTCTTCAACCGCCGAAACGCCGGAACGCCGGAACGCCGGTTGTCTGGAATTGAGGGGCGGTCTGCCCCCCGCACCATTTCGTGACCCGCCGGATCGCGGTTCTCGCTCAGGGGGGGGAGCGGAATAATCGAATTCTTTCAGAATCCGGTGTTCCAGATTCTGCCCCAGTACCTTTTCGATGTCCCACACCGTAGCCCGGTCATCGCGTGTCGCAAAGGAGAAGGCATCTCCCGTTTTGTCTGCGCGGCCTGTTCGTCCAATACGGTGTGTGTACGCGTCGACCGTGTCGGGCATGTCGTAATTGATCACGTGCGAGATCCGGGAGACGTCTATTCCTCGAGCTGCAATGTCGGTGGCCACGAGAATCCGGTATCTGCCGCTCCGGAAACCGTTGATCGCCTTTTCACGGTTTTGCTGAGACATGTCCCCCTGAAGCGAAGTCACGAGAAAACCGGCTTTCTTCATCTGGCTTGCCAGCCGTGTGGCGCGATGCTTCGTGCGCGTGAACACGAGAACGGATTCCGTTTCCGTGCGATTCAAAAGCTTCATCAAAAGAGCGGTTTTCAGGTGGTGCTCGACCGGGTAAATCGCATGAGAAACCGTCGAAACAGGACCGGTTTCACCGATCTTGACGGTGAGCGGATCGCGCAGGGTTTCCCGGGCCAGGTGCCGGACATCATCAGGCATGGTGGCTGAAAAGAGCAAGGTCTGCCGATCTCGGGGGATTCGTCTTAAGATCTTCCGAATGTCAGGCAGGAAGCCCATGTCGAACATGCGGTCCGCTTCGTCCAGGACGAGCACCTCCACGCCGGACAAGTCTATCTCTCCCTGATCCATCAGATCGATCAACCGACCCGGGCAGGCGACGGCGATTTCCGGTCCCCTGTGAAGCTCTTTGACCTGGGAATATTTGCTTACTCCTCCATATATGGTGACGCTTCTGATTTTCGTGTACTGCGCGAGGTGAGCGATATCTTTGTTGATCTGTTCGGCCAGTTCCCTTGTCGGGGCTATGATCAGCGCGCGGATACGTTTGCGGACACCTGTCGTCAGTCTCTGCAGAATGGGAAGCACGAATGCGGCTGTTTTTCCGGTGCCGGTCTGCGCGAGGCCCATGACATCCTTTTGCTGGAGAATCTTTGGAATGGATTGAAGTTGAATCGAGGTGGGCACCGTGAAGCCGAGGGCCTTAATGCCGGATTCGATGTGAGGGTGAAAGTGGAATGACTCGAAGTTCATATGCTCCTGTTCTATGTGGACCTTGTTGCCTTCCGGTCCGGAAGTCCTTGGCCGGACGGAGGATGATCATTTTGAATGGGTTTGAATAAAAATGACATGGTGAGGTTTTCTTCCTGGGGCAGCACCCTGAAGCCCGCTAGGGCTGATCGGGCGTCTTGATCGCGTCAGTCTGCTCGGGTGTCTCGTTTGTACCGGGCTGATCGGTCGGTTCGTTCATATCTGTTTGTTCCCTCTTCTGTTCCTTGCCCTGCCGCTTGGCCATCTTCTCTCTCGCCTTTCGCATGCGCTCCATTTCTTTTTGTCTTTTTTTCAGTTTGTTTTGATTTTGCCTTCCCATAATCCTCCTGTACGATTCGGAAGGGCCATGCTGCGGCAAGCAACTTCTTCCGAGAGATGATCATTCCCTTATAAAAAAAACCCAGCAGCCTTTGTCAACAGGCCCTGGGTAATCAGCCAAAACCAGTCTAAAGTGACTTAAGTATAAGATCATCCGCCGCTTATGTCAAGGCTTATCTCCCAGCCTGGGTGTATCGACCTCCGGCTGAGACAGGGGTGATAATCAGCGTTATACCTCACCAAGCCTCTCCTGGCGCTTATCGGGTGCTTTTATACCTCAGAGGGAGAGTTGGAAAAGTGTAGAGACATAACCATAGCAAAACCAAGGGCCGGCGTGAAGTGAAATGAAGAGGAGCCCCCAGTTATGCTGTGGAAGGCGGATGATTTCCTTGAGCGCCTCCTTCTTCATTTACACCATCCTTCAATAGCGGTATAAGTAGGGGAAATCCCAACTGCAGCTATCCATTCGATTCAACAACCAATTTGAGGATTTCCTGAGATGAGCCCGACAAAGGAAACTCCCGGCACGGACACTGGCCTGGATCCTCTCCTGTTCAGGTTGGGATTTGAACACAGTCGTGACATCATCATGTTCATACGTCGCGTGGATGGGCGAATCCTGGAAGCCAACATCTCGGCGATGAGCGCATACGGATACACCCGCCAGGAGATGCTGGACCTCACGATAAACGACCTGCGCATTCCCGAGACACACGTGTTCACCGAAGATATGATGGCCAGAGCCGATGGGGAAGGGATCCTTTTCGAAACAGTTCACCGTCGAAAAGACGGCAGCACCTTTTCAGTGGAGGTGAACTCCCGCGGTGTAACCATCGGTGGCGATCGTATTCTGATAAGCGTGGTGCGTGACATCACCGAGCGAAAAAGGGCGGAGCAAATCCTGCAGGACAACGAGGAAGCGGCCAGGCGTAGCCTTGCTCAGATGCTCAGTGTGCTGAACATCATGTCGGAAGGGGTTCTCATCCTGGACGGCGAAGGCAGGCTCCTCCTCGTAAATCCCGCCATGATCCAGTTGGCTGGATGGCAGGAAGCCCCCGGAGGGACCTGGAATGAATATATGGAACGCATTGAAATGCGCGAGCTCTCCGGGCGACTCCTTCCTCCGGAACAGTGGCCTGTGTCAAGGGCACTACGGGGTGAGAGCATGCGGGATCTTGAATACAAGGTCCACCGTCATGACACCGGGAAGAACTACATAGCCCTTTACAGCGCCACTCCGGTATTGAATGCCGATGGAGCAGTCGACCTCGTGGTCGTCACAGTGCGCGACATCACCGCCCGCAAGCGTGATGAACAAGAGTTGCGCAAATCGAAGGAAGAACTCGAACTTCGCGTGCGGGAACGGACGGCTGAACTGGAATTGATGAACAAGGAGCTGCAGGACTTTGCCTTCATTGCATCGCATGATCTGAAGGAGCCCCTTCGGAAGATTCAGGCATTCGGGGATCTGGTCGTCACAAAAGACGGAGGCTCCCTCAAAGGGGAAAGCCTCGATTATCTCTATCGTATGCAGGATGCGGCGGCAAGAATGCAGGTACTTCTCCAATCCCTTTTGTCCTACTCTCGGCTAACCACGAAACTCAAAGTTTTCTCACGGATCGATTTGAACGAGGTGGTCCGCAACGCAGTCTCGAACCTGGAAATCCGGATCAAAGAAACCGGGGCACTGGTGGAAATCGGCGACTTACCTTCCCTGGAGGGGGATGATACCCAACTGGTGCAACTGTTCCAGAACCTCTTCTGGAACGCGCTCAAGTTTCACAGGGAGGACGAATCGCCCCGTGTGAAGGTCTACTCCAAGTACATGCAAAACAGTCGTTCGGGAGCTGGGGTATATGAGATCCTCATTGAGGATAATGGGATCGGGTTTGATGAGAAGTACCTCGATAAGGTCTTTTTGCCCTTTCAACGTCTCCATGGGAGAGACGAGTACGAAGGTGTCGGGATGGGACTTGCCATATGCAAGAAGATAGTGGAGCGCCATGGCGGTGCCATCACAGCAAGGAGTTCTCCTGGAAAAGGAGCGACCTTCATCGTGACCCTGCCTGCAGAGCAGCCGTAGAAAATGCTCTCATGAAGGTAAAGTATGATCAATAATTTCGGGAAGGAGGAGACGGCGTGAGCGATCCTTTACCGGAATACCCGAAAGATCTGGAAGCGCGACAAACTACAAAAAGCGGTGTCGAGCTCTTCCTGAGACCTATCCGCTCCGGCGACGAGCCGAATTATAAGGATTTCCTGCAGTCGCTATCGGATCATAGTGTTTATCTCAAGTTTTTCAGAAGTATACAGCCTACCGACGATTTCGTGGAAAAGCAGGTTGATGTGGATTACGTCCATCGGATGACGATCCTTGCTTTTGAAGGAGGAGGGGCTGAAAAGAAGATACTCGGGATGGGCCGCTACATCCTCAGCGAGGAGGGGAGGGCAGAGGTGTACTTCGCTGTTCGGGATGATCACCAGAACCTCGGTATAGGGAGGGAACTCCTCTCCTATCTCATCAAGGTTGCCAGGAAGAAGGGTCTCAAAGGGTTCACCGCCCAGGTGATGGTGGACAACCGCCGCATGCTCCACTTGTTCCGTTCACTCGAGGGAACAGAGTTCAAAATCAACCGGAGAATGGACGCCGGGGTTTTCTACCTCGACTTGAAATTCCTGTGATGAGGCAGGGAAGCCAGGGCATCATGGTGACTACCCAAAGGAATAGGGTTTGACGAGAAGTGCCTGGCCCAGATCTTCAAGCCCTTTGAGAGACTTCATGGAAACGACACCACAAACGACCCCCCCATTTTTTGTTTGCATTCCTCTTGGCGCATGAGTTAGATAGCTACCAATCTTTTGGGGCTTACTCACTCACAATCCATAACATTTCTGGTAGAAAGACCCTGGTTCAGGCGCCCGGAGGGGCGAGCTATGGGTGCGCCCTGCCACAGGAAGAACACATTACTTTGCATCGGAATTCCCATCACCCTTAACCCATTCAGAAAATGCCGATGAAGAATTTTAACCGCCGCGATTTCCTGAAAATTTCCGGCATGGCGACTATGGCAGGGGCGCTTGGCAGTATGGGATTCGATCTGAAACCGATCGAGTCCTATGCGAGCACCCTGAGCATCAAGACCGCCAGGCAAACCACCACCATCTGCCCCTACTGTGCGGTAGGCTGTGGTTTGATCGTCCACACGGAGAAGGCTACGGGCAAAGTCATCAACATAGAGGGTGACTCCGATCACCCCATCAACGAAGGGGCGCTGTGCGCAAAAGGGGCTGCGCTCTATCAGCTTGCCGTAAACCCCTCACGTGTTTCCCAGGTCCTTTACAGGGCACCTAACAGCGACCATTGGGAGACCAGGCCCTGGGATTGGGCTCTGGATCGCATCGCAGCCAACGTGAAGAAGACCAGAGACGGTTCCTTTGTCCGGAAGGACGGGAAAGGCCAGGTCGTGAACCGCACAGAGGGGATCGCCCATGTGGGTTCTGCCGCGCTGGACAATGAGGAGTGCTGGCTGCTCCAGGCTATGATGCGGGCCCTGGGCCTCGTCTACATCGAACACCAGGCCCGTATCTGACACAGCGCCACGGTTGCGGCTCTGGCAGAGTCGTTCGGTCGCGGCGCAATGACAAACCATTGGATCGATCTCAGGAATTCCGACTGTATCCTGATCATGGGGTCCAATGCGGCGGCAAACCACCCCATTGCCTTCAAGTGGGTCCGGCAAGCCATGGAAAACGGGGCCACCCTGATCAGTGTGGATCCCCGGTTCAACCGGACCGCTTCTCAGGCGGATATCTATGCAAGGATTCGCCCGGGTACCGACATCGCATTCCTGGGTGGAATGATCAACTATATCATCTCCAACAAGAAGTATTTCGAAGAATACCTGGCCCAATACACGAACGGTTCGTTCATTGTAAACCACGAATTCGCTTTCGATGACGGGCTGTTTTCAGGCTTTGATCACGAAAAACACCAATATGACAAATCCACCTGGACCTTCGTAAAGGACGAGAAGGGATTGCCGAGGCGTGACGTGAGTCTGAAGGATCCTCAGTGCGTCTTCCAGCTCATGAAAGAGCATTACTCCCGCTACACGCCGGAGAAGGTTTCCATGACCACGGGCACACCTATCGAGGATCTTCTGAAGGTGTGGGAGACCTACTCCTCCACCGGGAGGAAGGACAAGACCGGGACGATCATGTACGCCATGGGATGGACGCAGCACACCGTCGGTGTCCAGAACATCCGCACCATGTCCATCATCCAGCTCATGCTCGGGAACATGGGCATGCCCGGGGGGGGTGTGAACGCCCTTCGCGGGGAGTCCAATGTGCAGGGATCCACGGACCACGGTATCTTGTTTCATATCTGGCCCGGATACCTCGGGACGCCCTCCGCATCCCTGACCACCCTTGCCGCTTACAATGAAAAGAACACCCCCAAATCCGCAGATCCGCTCTCCGCCAACTGGTGGCAGAACAAGCCCAGGTACATGGCCAGCTTTCTGAAGGCCATGTTCGGCGATGCGGCCAAACCTGAAAATGATTTTGGTTATGGGTGGATGCCCAAGACGGAAGACGGCAAAGCCTATTCCTGGCTGGACCTTTTTGACCGGATGTACAAGGGGGGCTTCAAAGGGTTTTTCTCCTGGGGGATGAACCCGGCCGTTTCAGGCGCCAATGCCAACAAGGTCCGCCAGGCCCTGACACATCTCGAGTGGATGGTCGCAGTGAACCTCTTCGACAACGAGACCGCCTCCTTCTGGAAGGGGCCTGGCATGGACCCCAAGAAGATCAAGACCGAGGTATTCTTCCTGCCCTGCGCGGCCTCTTTGGAAAAAGAGGGTTCCGTCACAAATTCAGGCCGGTGGATGCAATGGCGTTACAAGGCCGCCGAGCCACCCGGCGAGGCCAGGGATGACGGCGATATCATGGTGGCCCTCTGGGAGCGCATTCGGAAGGTCTACAAGGAGAACGGCGTCGTTCCCGAGCCGATTCTCAATTTCCGGTGGGACTTTTTGAAGCACGGGCGTTATGACCCACATGCTATCGCCAGGCTGATCAACGGGTATTTCGAAAAGGATGTGACCGCCGGCGGCAAGACATATAAGAAGGGAACCCTGGTTCCCTCCTTCGCCCTTCTCCAGGCGGACGGCTCCACCTCCTCGGGCAACTGGCTCTACTGCAATTCCTACACGGAAGGCGGCAATATGGCGGCCCGCCGGGAAAAGGCCGACCCGACGGCCATGGGCCTCTATTCCGGGTGGGCCTGGTCCTGGCCCGTAAACCGGCGAATCCTTTACAACCGCGCTTCGGTGGACTTGAACGGACAGCCCTGGTCTTCCGATAAAGATATCCTGAGATGGAGTTCCGGGAGTACTTGGGTCGGCGACGTACCGGACGGGGGCTGGCCTCCCCTGGTCGACCGGGCGAACTCAAAACGGCCGTTCATCATGAAACCCGACGGCTTTGCCTCCATCTTCGGACCCGGTCTTGCGGAAGGTCCCTTTCCGGAACACTACGAACCCCTGGAGAGTCCCATCCTCGGCAACCCGTTTTCTTCCCAGCGCATGAATCCGGTTGCCCCGGTTTACTCGACCGACGCCGATAAATGGGCCGCCAACGACCCCAGGTACCCCATCGTGGCGACCACTCACCGCGTAACCGAGCACTGGCAGACGGGGGTAATGTCGAGATGGCTCCCATGGCTCCTGGAGGCCCAGCCGGAACTCTTCGTTGAGATCAGCCAGGAACTCGCTGAGTCGAAAGGCATCAAAAACGGGGAAAAAGTGGTCGTCTCTTCCGCCCGCGGCCAGGTGGAAGGGGTGGCTCTGGTGACCTTCCGGGTAGCCCCTATGAACATTCAGGGCAAGGTCGTCCATATGGTGAGCCTGCCATGGTGCTTCGGATGGGTGCACCCCAAGAACAGCGGGGACGCGGCCAATCTGCTCACGCCGCCCACGGGTGATCCAAACACTCGAATTCCCGAGACCAAGGCCTTTATGGTCAATGTGGCGAAAAAAGGAGATCCGTAAAAATGGCAGGGAATTATTTTCTCATTGACACCACCCGGTGTACCGCCTGTCGCGGATGCCAGGTCGCCTGCAAGCAATGGCACAAACTTCCAGGGGTTGCAACACGGCAGTGGGGCTCCCCCCAGAACCCCCCTGATCTGGACGCAGCTACCTATCGCCTTGTGCGCTTTCGGGAATATGAACGCAAGGGGAAGGCCATACGCTACTATTACTCGGATGCCTGCCGACACTGCCTGGAACCCCCCTGCCGGGAAGAGGCAAGCCGCTTCGTGAAGGGGGCGGTCGTCGTTGACCGCACCGGCGCCGTCTTGTACACGGCAAAAACCAGGGAACTGGGCAGCAATGCCGGAAAGGTTATCGAGGCTTGTCCGTACAACATCCCTCGCCTCGATAAAAAGACGGGAATGCTCGTCAAGTGCGATATGTGTTACGACCGCATCGACGCCGGCCTGGAACCGATCTGCGCCAAGACCTGCCCCACCGGTGCGATCAACTTCGGCGACCGGTCAGCCATCATGAAGTTGGCAAAGGTGCGGCTGAACCAGGCAAAGAGCAAGTTCGGGGATCAGGCAAGGCTTATCTATCCGGACGAGGTCCGGTCCATTTACCTGTTGGCCGCGGATCCGGAAAAGTATCACGAATATGCGACGTACTAACCTAAGGACGGGGTATCTCAGAGATTTCCTTGGGGTCCTCGCTTTTCAGTGTCATGTGGGTCGGAAAACCATGAACCCGAGGCAAAATGGCTGACGCCGATCTCAAGGCCCTCACGGCAAAGGCAACGTACCTGAAGAATCGCTGGCCCGTCTATGCGGATATCATCGACTGGCTGGTCGACCTGCTTTCCGAGGCCTACAGTGTGGAGGACCGGCTCTGTTTGCCTCAAACCCCCTGGGACCACAACCTGTTATCGCAGCGGCTCCGGGCAGGAGAACCGCTTTTCGATGCCGGGTCCATTCCAATCGATATGGAAAGCTCTCGGGATCTCTTCGCCATCCTGGTGACCACGACTGAGCATAGGTATGGCAAATTGGAACCTCTTGGAAGCATGCTCTCAGGTCCCTCTGATGAAGTGAGATTCATTCTCAGCGCAGTGCTTGCCTGCGAATCGGAGAACCTTGAATCCGTCTGCAGCAGACACGGCGCCGATGCTTCTCTTTTCACTCTCCTGATGCGGCTCGCCCTGCGGCCTTTCCTGCGGCAGTTGTCCAAGCGCGCCGAAGCAGAACTCGACCTTGCCGGATGGTCTTCAGGGCGCTGTCCCGTTTGCGGGTCATGGCCGAGTCTGGCAAAGCTGGGCGAAGGAAATAAGCCCCGCATCCTCTACTGCTCCCTTTGTGAGACTTCCTGGCCTTTTTCTCGCCTCGAATGCCCCTTCTGCAGGAACGATCAGGCAGACTCCCTTTCCTATGTCTATGCCGAAGAGGAGAAAGATCTGAGTGTGGATCTGTGCGAGCGCTGCGGACAGGGGATCAGGACCCTGGGCATAAAGCATCACAGCGCGCCCGTTCTTCCCATCCTGGACGAACTGGTGATCTCTCACCTGGCGATTGCCGCCACCAAAGGGGAAAACTAGATCATGGAGAAAAATATTGAACGGGTGAGATGCCACGAGTGTGCGGTATTGGAAGGCCAGTATCACGCCCCGGGGTGTGACGCAGAGATATGCCCGTTTTGCGGCGAGCAATTGAACTTTGGGTGTCAATGCGATCCGAAACCTGGACCAGGACAACGGATACCCTTTATCGATTATCCTATCCCGTGTGTGAAGTGCGGCGGCCTTCCCTGGGAACGCATACCAGATGACGAGCTAAGAGAGATTAGCCACAGATCCAGATCGCGGGCTGAGTTTGAAGAGCAACTCATCAAGGCAACGAAAAAATCTACCTGGAGGATGGTGGCTGATAAGGAATGGCGGACTTATGTTGAACCGAATCGGAGGCGCAGTATCATATGCCCTTCCTGCTACAGGCAAATCAAGGAATGGATCGAGCAGGAAGGGACCCGGATGGACCCGGAAATCCGCAGTTATCGGGATCCGGAGAAAGGCCCACTGATGAACGGCTAATGTCCCAGGAGATGACTTATGCTGCGCCGTGAGCATAGTGTAACCGGTCAGGCTCCAGAAACATTAACGAAAGGTATAATGCATCCGAGCTATACTCCTTCGGAAGCCATGAGCCTAGACAAGAGGTGATCACACCGGCATCATTCCCCTGCAAATATCCATCCTATTGCCTCCTGATACCCCTACCGCTTTTTCTTGACACCAAATGAAAAACCTCTATATTCCTCCCCCTCAGAAACTGAGTGCTTGTCAAACCAGGAAATTTCTTGGAATTGCTTTGCACTCTGTTATTGAAGGGATACGCTAAATAGAAGGAGTACGGAAATGAAATCGAAGAATCTTCTTCAAATTGTATCGTTTATGCTCATACTGGGGCTCGGCTTCTCAAACGCCCTGGCGGGAAGCGCCGTGACATACCTTGGAAAAACCACTTGGACGGCCAAGATCACCCAAGCCAGCGATTCAAAGAATATCGGCGGCACGTTCACCGTTGTCGGAGGGATTACCAAGGTAGGCGACGAATTTTACGCGTTCCAAGGCTATGTCACTCCCGATAACGATGGTCCTTTCGTAATGTCAGGTTCGGGTTTCCTGATGGGGACAACATTGCTTTTCACGCTGAGCGAGTCCCAGGAACACACCGACAACTCCTGGCGAGACAGCGGGGTCATGCGCGTCAGCCTGGATCAATCGACCCTGAATGGAACGTTCTACGACATAGGATTGGATTACAGAACTGACACGAAGGTGTTCGATCAGCGGTTTAGCGCCGGGACGCTTACCAGAACGGGTGGATATATATCGCTTATTTCAAGCACAGCCGCTACAGATTTGCTGCTTCAAGATTAGGTCAGTCCTCATGCAGTTGTGGTAACCCGGGGCAGAAAACAAGGGGGCTGCAGTTCATGCTGCAGCCTCCTTGACTCTTTACGGTTATTGGCGGAAGTGCATGGGAATCGAAATCTTACACTTCTTAGTAATATCCGCTAGTTAATACCCCATCTGGGGAACATTCGGGGAACAATGGTTCCCCAAGCCTACCTTTTCAGCTTCTCTCAGATACCCCATTTATACGGTCAATCTTGCCATAAAAGGCACAAGGAAGAAGGTGAACGAATGCTAGGAACAATGAAATTTTACAACGATTCGAAAGGCTATGGTTTTGCCATAGGTGAAAACGGGATTGACTTTTTTGTTCATATTACAAACGTAGCAGATGAAGTTATTCTTCAAACGGGTGACAAGATTGAATTTACTACACAACCATCACAGAATGGTGGTAGGCCACTAGCAGTAAATGTTAGGAAAATTTAAAGGAGCGATACAACTACAATGAATGAACAAATTGAAAATCTCCGGAAGGAGTATCAAGAACTAGGCGGAAGCTTAGAAGAAGTACAATCAATTGATTCAGTCGAAGAAATGGCCTTTTTGGTCAATCTTCAGTCAAGCATAAAAGAGTTAGAAAGTGATTCTAGTAACAATGGTTCAGAATCACAAAGTGATTTACAATTAATTGAATCCTTGAAACAAGAACTAGAATCACTTCCGTATAATAGTGAAGAATGGAGACAACGTCAGAATCAAATACTATTTTACGAGAATAAAACTCGAAAGGAGTTAGGACTTCAGCCAAAACAATATGAGGTACTAGACAGTGACCTAGCCAAACTGCTTCAACTTGATGGTAATGAAATATCTTCAACATGTAGAGAGTATATCTCAAAGTTTGAAGATAATATACCACTACAAAAAAGCCTAGAATTTCGGCTTACCCAGATGAAAAATAGTTTTGATCTTATACAAAAACAGGAATTGGAGAAAACACAATTTGATGTTTTTGTGTCTTCAGCTTGGGAATCAGTAAAGAATGTTCCTGTTCGATATACCGAAGATTCAAGGGGTAAATTGATAAAAAACCCAGGGTTTACAAAATGGTATAATTCAGCAAAGACTCTACAAACAAAGCTGAATAGCAGGATTCACTATCTTCAAAAAATGGAGCAAGAAGGAGAAGAAAATGTTGACTTACGTGAACGGATTTTCAGAATTCACAAAGACCTTTCTGCCCTATTGGAACAGCAAGGAGTGAGTAACAATGTCAGAACTAGATAAAAATGAGCTTTTAGCATTATTCAAAGCAACAGACTTTAACAATGAAAATTCCTACCGCTTATTCTGCGAACAGTTACTCGATATTTCTGGAGCAACTTTTTGGCAGAATGAAAGCAAGAAACTGATAGGTGAAAGAGACTCCGCAAAAGGTCGTGTTCGTGAGTTGGCAAAACTGACAGAAAAGAAGTTGGAGCAGATAAAGAAGAACAAGAATAGATCTGCTACTGATTCAAAGTTACTTGAATATCAGATTGTCAGTGAAGCAAAGAAAAACAAAAGCTATAGCCCTACTCAGATATACAAGCTACTGCGTGAAGACTTCCAGCAAGCTGAAGATAATAGTTTTTATGTTCCGATATTGGATGAAAACAAAAATGAAATCTCAAGAAAGAGTGTTGGACAATATGTCAGTGAGTTTTTGAGTAATCCTGAAAATGATAACCTCGTTGAAGCAGATAATTCAAAAGGTGGAAGTGGGCATTTTACAACCTCGTATCCCGGTAGTAAAAGACAAGGAAAAGATAGACGTGGTAAACCGAAGTCTAGAAGAAAATATCCTCCTGAAATCGTCAAAGCGGCAGATGAACGAGGTTTAAGCCCACAAGATTGGGCAGAAATCCTCGAACACAAAAAAGAAGTAACAGCAAAAAGGAAGGGTTCAAATTGAAGTCAAGAAGGAGAAAAAGACGTATTTATACTATGTCGGAACAAGATCTTTTAAACCGCAGAATGTATGAGAAGTTTCATTCTGTTCATACTTCACAAGAATTAGACGGGTTATTACCAGACGATTTGACCATATATCGAGATAATTTAAAACCACTGAAAAGGAGAACTAAATGAAAGAAACAGTATTACCTCTGCGATTAGCAGAAGTTGAAGCATTATATCTGAGATTTGGACTTAACCAAAACCAGCTCGCTAGGATATTTAGGGTGAAACCAAAAAGTATTGAACGATATTTTTACAGAATCGCAGATCGAAAGGAGAATATAAATAATGAGCGATAGTAAATGCACACTAACCTTAAGGGAAATGGATGAAGACTTAGTAAAATCCTTGAAGAAAGAAAGTAAGGAACTGAGTATGTCCCCAACTAAGCTTGTATCCTGCTTGTTTGTTTTGTATGAATTGCAATGTCGTTACACCAGGGAACAGCTAAGACAGGCTGGCCTACATGTTTGATAGATAATATCAATTCCTAAACTTGAATGATCGAATAATTGATATTGCGGTTGATAGAGCAGTAATAGAGTAGGCAGTAAAACGTCTTATCTGCTTGATACTACAGGATTTATCCCTTTTGTGATATTGCAGATAAAATAAGGGAAGGATGATAAATCCCTGCCTTTCTGACTTCCTCTAATACATTAATATAATTGGCATCTTTTAAAATCGCATTATATAGCAGTTCCTTTCCATAGCCGAAGGCACCTACCGGCGGGTGTTGCAGGGAATAGCAGAATTCTTGAAATTGGTCCTTCACCTCAGCCAATAGATAGAATCGAGGTGACATCCTGCAACACCTATTTATACATTTATGAAGCTGAGAAAGTAAGAATTAGGCCGAAAAGTGGCAAAATGGGAAGTAAGAAGGTACTTTTGGAAGTTACAAAATGACCTTAATACAATCAATCCAACAATCATTTCGTTGAAGTTTCGAATTCGTCCATCCATGGTTTCACCTTGTCGTAAGGTACCTTTGCGACCTTGCAAAGTGTCTCATCGTCGAGATTTAACTCATTCTGCCTTTTACGAATCTCGCTCAACCATTTGTGTAGAAGCCTAGCTTCAACATCTTCAAGACCGGTCGAAATTGACCTTGATTTATGTACCCGGACAATAATATCTGCACTTATCCAAGCCCGAAAGTAAAGTCCAAGTAAAAAGGGCTCAGTATCCATACTCTTTTGTGCGTTTACATTTCGGATTTGGCTGACGCATTCTGCTACTCCAGAAACATTTCCGGCATTGCACGAAGTGGAAAAAGAGTCTGAGCCTCTTTCAATCTCAGATCTCACGGTCATCACCTTTTTTTCCACTGGAGCATCTAGGTCAGCAGTTGAACAGATTTGAGGAATGGACAAAACCAGCACTACGATCGAGACAATTAGCTTTTTCATTTCCCTTCCTCCTTTTGTGCATGTAGCCGCCGCAGGGACTAGATAGTTTTTGAAATTGGCTGTAGGAGATTCCACCGCCTTTGTGGTCACCGTGAATTCTCGTTGAATTCTTCTGAATCAACTTTCTTTACCATACTAGTCTCATTTCTTCTTTTGTATGCTGTCATCTTCAATGAGCCATATCTTATTTGAACCTTGGATCACTACATTTCCATATTTATCATGAAATCTCTGTTTCTCGAAAAGTTTAGCCTTCAGCTTGTCCTTTTTTATAAAACGATAAATTGTGTGTGTGCTAATTCCCCACAATTGCGCCGCTTTCTGTACGGTTACGACTGGTTGTGTATACGTGAAGTATTCGCAATTCCAACACCCCTTGTACTCAAATGTTCTGACATCAACATCGCAGCCTTTGTAGTCAACATGTGTTGGATTGCTGCATTCTCCAATGATCTGTCCTTCTTCGAAGATGGAAAAGGATTCTTCTTTTTCCTGCATCTTTCCTCCTTTCGTGTTCGGATAGGGTCTAGAATCCCTCAGAATCGACTTTTGAACCTGATCGAATAGCTAACCCCATAAACCTTTAACCTGTTCCTGCAATTCCTCTTTGGTGACATCCGCATAGATCGTAGTCGATTGAATAGAGACATGCCGAAGTTGCTTTTGTACTGCCCGTAAATCTTTGTTTTGTTTGTATAAAGCTACAGCATAAGAATGCCTAAGAGAATGAGCAGACTTCCCTTTCTCGTATAATCCTAGTCTTTTCAGGCACTTTTTTATAATCAACTGTAAGGCTTGACTTGTTACCTTTCCTCTCTGACCTTGGAACAATGGAGCATCAGAAGAAATATCTTCCCTATGCTGCTCCTTCCATAGCAAGAACGTCTTGAGATGACGCTTAAGCGAATCAGGAATGACAACCATACCGGAGACATTTCCTTTTCCATTTCGCACATGGATTTCTGCTTGTCCGTGTCCGATACGCAAATCTCCGCAACATAGGTTTGCTGCTTCACTGACTCGTAGGCCACTACTGGTAAGCAGATCGACAACCATCCAAGTCCTAATCCCTGTTACAGTCCCTCTTGAAGCTGATACCTCAGCCTGTTCTCTTGCCAGTCTCCGAAGTGCCTTGATTTCAGCTTCAGAGTAGTATCGAAGCTTGTCTAGGTTAACGTGTCTCCGCTCCTTCTTCTTCTCGTTAGCGGTACGGATAGGTAGCTGAATAAGGTTTGATACCATACATTCACCTCCATGAAAAGTTTTCTATACAGTTTGGAAACCGTTTGAAGGGTGTAACTAGCTGATCGCTTGTTGTGCCAACACCCAAACTGAAAAGAAAATCTATAGACTGTTTTGAGTTTCTGTAGGGCAAAAAAGAAGGGCAGAGGAACAGCACTTGCTTGTGTGTGTCCCTCTGCCCTATGTCCTTCACCATACCGTTATAGCTGGTACTGGATCTTAACGAGCTACTGCATAGCGCTATGCAGCTAAAGTACAACCGGGAGTCTCACGTCAATCTCGGTGTGACAGTTGCCCTTCAAACCGGCTTCCTTGATCCTGCTCAGATGCCTATCTCAAAGAGCGATTCGGCTGAAGTGTTCCTCATGCACTATCAGGTTAAACATGTTATAGGTTGATACAAACAATGCTCATACTTCCATCACATTGTAAAGTTTGGCAGGATTCACAGTGCTGGTAAGCTCTTGGAAGTGTTAATTAAAATGGCTGTATCAATACAAATTGATAATGCTTTTCCCTAACTTCCTGGTTGACTTAAAGTGATCTCAATTCAAGGACATGGACTGACTGTAGTAATTATAAGAAGTCAAGAAATATGTGCTTTTTCTGTATCATCTGTGATACGCCAATCTATTGGCCTTGTGTCATAATTCTAACACATAGTGCTGCTATATTGACTGGCATGTGTCGAGTATTTGTTTACCGCTAGGTCAACTTATGTATGCGGATAGGTTAACAAGCGAACACATAATGGCTTTAGATAACTTCGATGTTGCATCGGAAGGTATGCCACCCTATTCACCATATCGCATGAAAAAGTCGAAAATGTTGGAACATGTCCGGTATTACAGATGAATGCCTCTTCAGGTTTAAGCCTTCAGAACAGTTGAATATTAGCTATTAACATTTGAGCTTGCGAAAAACACAGCAATATACGAAGATAACGACCCACAACCATACAATTCCATCGACTCAGCAAACAAAGGGGGGGGGTATGAGAGGATTATTGATGAGCATCTGCCTATCAGCGACCATTTGCACGTTTTCTTCATGTACCTTTCAATTAACTCATCATTTTATAGACAAACTAAAGCCAGAGGAACTATACCTAGAATATAATACTATTCCCAAGGATCTTAAAGCCATATCGAACTGTGAACAAACCCCCTCCATAAACATAATAAGTTCCGAGACTAGAGACAGTTACAATATTCCTTGGGGACCGTACACATATCATGTGATACCAAGCCAACTTATGGAAAAGGTCGCTGATTACATGAGAACGGGGTTCGCGAAAACAGGTGTGAGGCCTGATAGCAGTTGCCCTAAAACTATTCGTATTTTCTTCGAAGAAATCAAGTTCTTGAAAGGCTTCTGGGTAATCGGTGGTTTTTTTCGCATGAAGGTAGCAGTCCCTGAAATTGGATACACGCAATACTATGAAGCTGAGGAGTGGTCAGGAAGTGGTGCCCTATACCAAACACTTAATTCCATACACATCTCTACGCAAAAAGTCATTGATGACCCTGTTATTCAGGGGTATATACTCTGCCGAGATGAAAACATCCGGAAGAAGCAGTCATTAGCTGATAGGCTACAAGAACTGAGGGAAGCTTTGGACAGAAAGCTAATTTCGTCAGACGAATACGAGTCTGCTCGGCAAAGGCTAATTGAATCTTATTGACTGTACGAATGATGTCATTCCATGCTGATGACACATAAGGCACTGAAAACACTAGCGTCAGTTTTTTGTTGACAATCAGAAGTCATCATTATACAAAGCGACTTCCGGTGAGGCATCCCCAATCATGGGAGTCTCCAGCAGCGACTAAAGCACCACACATTATCAACCTTCCAAAACACCCTGCCCCTTTTTTTCTGGAACACTCCAGAAATTTCTCCGGTTTTATAATTTGTCAACTTTTTTTGAATTAATATTTTTTTGCGACTACGTCCTTTTTCCACTATCCAAATCACGTTATTAGAAGCACACTTTTTTAGAGGCAGACGCGGTCTGAATCATATATCAAAATCGTCTGAAGTGAACCGTCATTAGTGTCTTAGCTGGACATGACCGAAAGTTCTCTCTACTAACTCTCTTGCTTTCTACGGTTTACTTCAGACTCCATTTCTAGAGAGGAAGTGTTTAAAATTGTTAGAGTATATACATTTAGATGATTCGATTTTATTCGATACCTATTGTGTATCTGAAATCAATGGGTTTATTGATCTTACAGAATATATCCTAGATGAAATTGGACTGAGAAACGATAAAAGCAGAGATTATTACAAAAAAAGGGACTTTCTAAGAAACATGTTAGCGAATCTTTATATTTCTGAAAGGATAAATAGACCTGTTGCCATATCAAAGGATAGGAATAGCTGGAAATGTGTGGAGAGGTATCACAAACTTTTCATGACATACAGAACCATGAAATTCGTCTTTGACAGGATGACTTCGGCAAAACTGATAGTTTCATATAAAGGTTTCAATATTCCTAAAACCTCTTTCAGTTATAACACTCGTTTTCATGCTACCAGTAAGCTGGAGAATTTAATTAATCGTTTTGTTCCAACTTTAGAGTTTATTCCGGCTGAACTTGATCAGGATTACATTTTACTAAAAGATCAGAAGAAATTCCTATCCGGATATGAAGATGATGAAAATACTGTAGAAATGCGAAGGCAACTTACTGATTACAACGAATTCATGTCAGATCAGGAGATTTCAATCAGCCTAGATCATATATTAGAGCCTCTTAGCAAAACAATCAGGGAATACCAGCTAAAAGGATTTCTTACAATCCCTAATTCCAACTATAACACTAATTCTCCTACTCCTTCCAATCTAACACCTTACCCCTTACACACCATTACTCAGAACGTTCATTACAATGAACAGGAAGCATGGTTATTGGGATTAAAGCAGGTTAGATCTTCTAGAATCTTTAACACAGATTTCAGCCATGGCGGTAGGTTCTACCACAGTATTCATCTGGTTTTCGGTAAAGAACAGAGGAAGGAAATACGGATAAATGGGGAAAGAACATGCGAGTTAGATTATTCAAGTCTACATCCTCGGATGCTCTACAACATGTCAGGGATTGCCTTTGAAGGAGATTGCTATAGCGATATTTCTGACTCTCAGGAGGAAAGAGAGTTAGTCAAGGAAGTCATGCTAACAATGATCAACATTTCTAAAGAAAAAAAAGATAAGTTACCTGCTTCGGTGAACAAGGAGATTAAAAAACATAATTCCCGTCAAAAATTCCTACCGGTAGGACAGAGGATTTATAAAAAGGGGATTCCGTATAAGAAAGTATGGGAGTATGCGGATAGAATTGAGAAATATCACTCCCCTATTGCTGAATATTTTAATAGCGGCATCGGTTTACGGTTACAGAATTTAGATAGCCACATAATGAGCAATGTTTTGAACGATTGCTATAGGGAAAAAGTAGCTTCCTTACCTGTTCATGACAGTTGTATTGTTAAAGAACGGGATAAGGATTTTTTGTATTCATCAATGGTTAGAAATTACCAGAAAGTTATGAACGGATACACTCCGGTAATAAAATAAGGGTTGTACAGGACCATTCAATCTGTACGTAGCTTCAACAAATTAGAACCTTTTTTATAGGAGAAATTATGAGTAGAAAAGTAATGAAGCTGGTAAATCCTTATACCGGGGAAATGGTTTGCAAAGTATGTGGTTCACAACATTTTGCAAGTATTAAACCGAGCTGTAATGGACATTACTACCGGGGTTCATGGCAGTGTATTAACCATTGTAAACTGGAGGATTTACAAGAGCCTGAACAATCTGAGGAACAAGGGGAAAAAAGTTAGTTAACCAGAATCCTGCCCTTTCCCTCAGAAGGGCAGGAAATACCCAAAATCAAGAGCTACAGGGACTTTCTACAGGAAACAGGTATAGGGTGTTAGGGCATTTGGAACTTAATTCAAAACTATAAGAAAGGCAGCGATATGATTATTGATTTTCGACAAAGGACGCGTTGGAATGAAAACCTCAAAACGAAACTCATTGACTTCAGGAAAAAAGTATGCTTCGGATTCTCTCAAATCCAGCAAGGATTCGGAGGGATTCTGCATGAAAGGTTCAATCCAGTTCAGGAAAGATCGGGGATTGTACTATGTTAGCTGGTACGATCAGGCAAGCAAAAGACGATATAAGGTCTACAAATACAAAGGCGAGTTCCTCTATTCGGAAAAGGTTGCACAAAAGTTGCTTGCCTGTATGCAGAATGATTTCGAAAGAAAGATATTCAGGATTGAAAATTACCTAGATGATAGTGTCTCAGATGTATGTAAATATCTCGATGAATGGTTGACTACAATAAAGAGTTTTTTGAAACCCGGTACAAGTAAAGACTACGAGAATTCTGTTAGAAATTATCTAAAACCTTTCTTTGAACAAAAGAAGATAGGTTTAGCAGAAATACAATACGATACTTTGCTTGAACTAATGAATTTCATTGATAGGTCTGGTAAAGGTAGATTGAACGTTATGTATTGTTTGCATTCCTGCTTAGACCACGCATGGAGAAGCAGAAGAATACCTAACATACCTCCATTTCCAAGAAAGAAGCAGTACAAAATCGAGAAAAAGCCGATTGTCTGGTTGCCGGAGGAAAGACAGATTGCTGTTATTAAATCCATTCCTGAAATTCATCAGCCTATTTTTTGGTGGTTGAAGTTTCATTTCAGAAGGGAAGGGGAAGCCTGTGCTCTCCGAAACGAAGATTTTGACGGAAAGATTTTCTATATTCACAGAACGGAATCAGCTAGGGTTTTCACCGATACCACCAAAACGGGAGAAATCCACAACATCGCTATGGTAGATTCTTTTAAACCTTTTCTAGAAATGGAAAAGGAGAAACAGAAGAAAATGAGCATAATTTCAAGGTATTTTTTTGTAAATCCAGTGGGCAAGGAAGAAGGGAAACCATACCACGTTAAGACCCTAGGAGATATTTGGAACAAAGCATGTTCGGAACTAGGAGAACATATCAGATGCTATGCAGGGACAAAGCACTCTTCTTGCTCTCAGTTTATAAACGAAAAAGGCGGTACAGAATCAGAATTGCAGATGATAACAGATCATGCTCGATTAGAGTCTGTAAGAAACTATGCCCGAACTGAGGTAGCCAGAAGGAAAGAGCTAATGGAAAGGAAAGTTGTTTCTCTTCAACCTAAGACCATTGGAGGTAAGGCATGAGTTTAATTGTTCAGGATTTAAAGGAAGGTTTCGCAGGATGTTTGGACATTCTCCAAACAATCGAGTCTCTTGATGTAATGTACGAGAGAAGAGGAGACCCTAAAATTGCTGGATTAGTGGATCTTTTGATTAGGACCTTAGCTCAGGATATTACCTCTCTTAGTCGTATCATTTCCAACAAGAGCAAAGGTGAAAAAGAAGAACCTGTATTTCCCTATTTACATGAAAAAAAGGTTCAAGCTGGTGACGCCTATCCAGACGTAAAATTTAGGTGAAAATGAATCGGATTCGGGGAACAATCGGGGAACAAATCAGAAGTAAAAAGGTTAATGATGTTAATAGGATATGGCGGAAGTGCATGGGAATCGAACCCACCTGCCAGGTTTTAGCCCGGCACACCGGATTTGAAGTCCTATTCCCCGAATTCCCGAATACCCCTGGAAAACAAGGACCTTCCAAGAAACGCTACAGACAAGGCTTTTCGGCTTCGTTGCCGATTCCAGGGGGTTCCTGGGGGAAAGAAAAGGGGCAGTGTAACTCGGAGTGTAACCGCGAAACCGGACTGGATTTTCAATCCAGGCATCGGGTCTTGCGTGGAATGACTTAAATTTAAATACATGGGGCCTGAGTGCCAGGCTCGACTTGCCTTCTTAGGAGCAGAGTTTCCGAAAATGGGGATCACGACGGACAAGGAGTCAAACCATGCCCACCTTTCCTCGGATTCTTTCATTCCGCAAGGGGAGCGGATCGATCGTCGTCCTATATCTTTCTGGGCTAGTCGTGGTCGCCTCTCCATACCTCCATTCAGCTTCTCCTTCATTACCGGGGAGCACCAAAAAGGTTACCACTCGCCTCGCATCAAGATCAAGGACCGATAGAAGGGCTCCTCCCCCTTCTCTTTGCCCTTCCAAAACTTCCCGACACCCGAACCTCGCCGGCCGAAGGGTATCCTTCATCAGGTCGATAATGGTGTCAAACATGTTGGGCGGCCTGCATTCGGGTGATCCCAAGTTGGCCTGGAGGGAGAAGGGAATTTCCCTTGTAAGTTGTAAGTATGCTTTTTCGTGAAGGAGATGAGCGGGCGGAATCATAGGAGGAGGATGTCAATGACTGGAAATGCACAGGGAGATACAAGCTAGACAAATGATCTATAAGCCTTTTAGGTGTATGCAGAGGATACGCACAGTGGCAAGTTGTCAAACCTCGAAGGGACATAGATTCTCTGATACAACCACTTATTATCCCAGGTCCGGAGAGGTTGCGACTCTAGAAAGGCTGTGAAGCCAAAGATAGTGAACGTGACATTCCGATTTCCGTTGGAAGGACAGCTTATTGCGTTTCACTGTTCTTTCTGATAGGGTTCGTTTCCTATAAAATCTCAACTCTATCTCGGGCTGATCCGACAACCCGATCGCCAAAAAGGAGGACGCAGCTTCAATGCAGTTTCCGGACAATTTTCCATGACCGCTGGGCTGGGATAGGGTAAACGGGGGCTAGTATGCACAAGGTCATAGCATCGTACCTTGAAACGTTTTCAGTTCATCATGGCATTGAATCATTGGTCGAATCCGAACGCTTCGAACGCTTCGTCAACTTCGCTGTCGTCTCCTCTTTCTTTCCAGACCAGTTCGATATCGACGACATCACTACCGGGACCGGGGATGATTCGATAGACGGTGTCGCCGTCATTATTGGCGACGAACTTGTCGTTTCGGCGGACGACGCTAGCAGCGTCTTCGCTCGCCTTCGTCCACGGCAGCAGGTCCCAGCCCGCTACATCTTTGTCCAAGCTAAGCGTTCGGAATCCTTTGATGCGGGTGAAATGCTGAAACTCGGGTCCGGCGTCCAACGTATTTTGACAGACGCGGATGGAGGCCCAAGCGATGATGTGCTTAAAGACTTTTTGAAAATACACGAAGTCGTAGTCGCGAATCTCGCCAAAGTTGAGAATGGACGATCAGACGCTCTGCTATTTTATGTGACGACCGGAACCTGGCATGAGGACAACGGCCTCCGGCCGCAACTCAGATATGTCGAAACTCAGCTAAAATCAACTGGACTACTTCATTCAATCACCTACGAACCGGTGGATCGAGAGAAACTCATCCGCTTCTGGCTCATGTCTCAGGCTCCAGTCGAAGCGACATTTCCCGCCAAGAATTACATAGCCTTCCCTGCGATTGAAGGTGTAACTGAAGCCTATTTAGCCATAGTCCCAGCGCTCGAGTTTGTAAATAGAGTACTAGCAGACGACGAAGGTCGAATCAGAGCCTCAGTCTTTGATCAGAATGTACGAGCGTATCTTGGCGATGACAATCGGGTCAACGTGAAGATTCGAGCGTCTCTTCAAGATAAAAGCGCTCACGACAGGTTCGCAGTCCTGAATAATGGAGTAACCGTAGTCTCTCCCGACGTCAGAGTCCAGTCCGATAGAATCTCTGTAAAAGACTATCAGATAGTCAACGGATGCCAGACCAGTCACGTCCTCTTTCGCAATCGAGAAGCACTTACCGATAAGGTGTTCGTGCCAGTTCGAGTAGTTGAAGCAGCCGACCCGGGCCTCATCGCCCGTATGGTCGAGGCTACCAATAGCCAGAGCAACGTTGAGGAATCTCAGTTCCTGTCAACTCGTCCTTTTGTGCGCCAAGTAGAAGCTTATTTTGATGCTTTCGATAACGAGGAAGACCGCGATCGACGATTGTACTTTGAGCGCCGTACTCGCCAGTTCTCAGGGCACAACATCGCCCGTGCAAGACTATTCGATATTCAGCGCCTCGCCAGGTGTTTCGCTTCGATGTTCTTGGAGGTGCCGCACCTCGCCGCCCGCTATCCAACCCAGACATTCCAAGAAAGAGCGGACCAACTCTTCCAGTCAGACCATCGAGAAGTCTCGTACTACGCGGCGGCACTCGCTCTCTACCGTCTGGAGTTGTCCCTTGGAAACCAGTATGTTCCGCGAAAATATCAGATATTCAAATGGCATCTCCTTCTTATCGTTCGGTATCAGTTAGCTGGGCGTGAGCTTCCGGGGCTCAATTCCGGCCGGCTTGAGAAGTACTGTGCCCGTATCATTGATGCCTTTTCGCCAGGAGGGAAGACCTCAGCCACTCCGTTCCTGGAAGCCACCAAAGTCATAGATGCACTCGGCAATGCAAATCGTGACCGTCTGCGTCAACAAAAGTACACAGAGGAAGTGAAGAAGGCACTCGCCTAGATGCGGCCCACCGGAAGGGCTTCGCTGGTGATGCCGAACAGTCCTGAGAACCGTTACGTAGGCCGGCGGTTTCGCGAACGCCATGGGCTAGCGCTGGTTAGACACGGAAACGTTGGATTGGACAACCCCTTTGACGGATGTCGATTGACAGGTGATGGCAGTGCATCATAAGAAAGATGGGTCGTTCGATAAGCTTAGTGGTTTTCTGAGCAGTGTTCGTAAGGCATGCATTAAGAAATCATCCCTTTTGGCTTTTAACGATAAGGATTTCGCCAATGGTTACACGATCTGTCTTTACTCAATTGTCATTGAACTGGCGGGCGACTGCTGTCATGCGGTTAAGGCCAGGAAAGAACGTGCATCATACGTACTGACAAGAGCCTTACTTGAGGCCGTCGTCGATCTATTCAACGTCATCAAGAACCCCAAATATGTTCATACCCGGTTTCAAAGGGCGCTGGTTGAAAGAAAGAAGAAGCTCACCTACCTCCAAGAAAAGGAACCAGGACTTATCTCGAGAGGCGGACGGGACGTCAACTATGTAGATGCCGCAATCCGTAAAATCGACAATCTTAGAGATACTCACATCGAGCAGCCAAATATCAGGAACCGGTTTCGTGATGCGGATATGGAAGGCTACTATGATACTGCATATTCTCTATTGTGTGATTTCTGCCACCTTGATGCCAGCACCTTATTGAGCAGGCCAGTCGGGCTAAAGGTTAGTCCACTTGATGACATAAGCCTCCTAATGTTAAGTGATCTTATTGCTGAACTGCTGCTGGATTCAACAATTGCCATTCATGAGATGCTTGGCTCTAAGAAATCGAAAGAGATTGAAGAACTGAAGTCCAGATGGAAAGCTGTGTACAGCCAACAAGCGGCTACGATAGGACCTCGCTAATGCTCGGCTGCTGAACCGTGGTATGCAATTAGCCCGATATCCCCTCCATGTCTGCATTCGTCCCTGTTTTTGGATTTCTGCTCTTCCCGGGTTAAACCCCACTTGCAATGGGGATACCCACTTGGTATTACAGGTTTTGTGGTGATCCGAAACCTGGTTTCGTGGCAAGCTGTCTCAGATTTTAAAGGAGCTTGATTCTTTGTCATATCAATTTTCCATCTCAGGTCCGGAAGGATTGTGATCAGTGAGTCGTGCCGAACACTCTGGTGCCAGAAGTCGTGACATATAAGTGTGCTATCAATGCAGAAACACCGTCTTCCTGATTTCATTGGTAAAACGGTCTCTTGTATTCTCACTTCTTTTTTGATAGGGTTCCTTTCCCATAGAACAGCACTCGGTTTTCGGCTTTCAAAATGCTTGGGAAGTAAGACATGTCGGGTGCATACCTTCCGCCACTCCTTTGCCACTCACCTGCTCACAGGCGGGTATGACATATGGATGATCCAGGAACTCCTGGGGCACAAAGACGTCAGCACCACGATGATCTACACCCATATTCTGAGCAAGCGAGGCCATGGAGCACGAAGCCTGGTCGATGAGTCTTGATTCAGTTTATACGGTCTGTATATCCCGGAAGCCCTAAGATGAGTGATCCTTACAACCGTGCGAAATAGGAGACGTTTCTGGATCCCAGGCGAGGTGCCGTGCCGTCTTATACAGAAAGGGATAGCGGCGCCCGCCGTCTTATACGGAATGTATATTTTTAGTTATACCAAGGACCAGAAGGAAAGAGATGTCGATCATGTGTGATCGGTTGGAATGTAGTTCAAGCAGAAGGCATGCCGCAATCGTGGCGTTAGCATTGCTCTGCTACGTGGTCAATGCCCATTGTGCAATGGCGGCCGAGAGAAATTTTGATGCTCTGTCCTTTTTCGAATGGAACACGACCTTTTTCCAAGAGTTTAGCTCGTTTAGGAAGCAGTGGTTCAGTGTCGAAGATCGCATCTCGAGTATCAAAGGCGAATATGAACCATTCGACTGGAAGGCGGTCCGAAATAGCGCCAAGGACGTAGTTGCAAGGCATGAGCACTTAATGGTGAAGTTTGCTCGAGATTGTAGGGCAGCCAAAGCTAAGCTGTCCCCAGCTGAGAGCGGGCCGGCAGAACGCGCAATCCAACTTATGCTCGAATACCTCGATAGCGTAGGTCTCGTGGTGCTAAAACTTTACGAGATTACCGAGAAACTCCATGGAAAAACTTTGGATCCCTATTCCTACACGATGGAGAACTACAACGCCGACTTCCGGGAGTTCAAAGATCTAAACGCTCGATTTGAAAGTAAGGGAAAGGATGTCAACCTGCTGCTATACGGCAAGGCATCACCGGGAAAGTAGGTAACCGAAAAAGGCATAACGAACGGCTGCACAAGGACCGCTCGTTATACTCGCGGCCTGTGAGCCGTGGTGTGGGCCATAAGGAGATAAGATGAAATTCAGCTATTACGATTTAGGAAATCGTTCGGGTGGCGAAATCGTCGAGGTGACTTTATCTGGCAATGCTGCGAACGTTTTCCTTGTTGATAGTTCGAATTTCAGTTCCTACAAGTCTGGACGTCGCTACACGTATTATGGCGGCAATGCAAGGCGCTCACCCGTGCGGCTCCCAATCCCTCGATCCGGGCATTGGTATCTCGTGATCGATCTCGGAGGGTATTCCGGATCTGTTAGGCATTCAATGCGAATATTGCCTGGGCCTCTGCAACCGTTGCGGGATATACCTCTTTCCTCTGTTCCTTCACTGGTGCAACCCAGCCGCGACGATATGTCAGCACCTGGCCAAGATGACCGGGAGTTTGACGTTTTCATTTCGCATGCATCTGAAGACAAAGACGCTGTTGCAAGACCTCTGGCGGCGGCGCTTCAAGGCGGTGGCCTTCGAGTCTGGTATGACGAGTTTGAGTTAAGAATCGGCGATAGTCTTCGTCGTAAGATAGACAAGGGCTTAGCCAGCAGCCGCTTTGGGGTAGTCATACTATCGAAATCCTTTTTTGATAAAGGTTGGCCGAACTATGAACTGGACGGTCTGGTGACACGTGCAGTTGGTGGCGAACAGGTGATTCTGCCGATCTGGCATGACATTACAAAGCAAGAACTCATCAATTACAGTCCGTCACTTGCTGACAAGGTAGCTCGCAGTACGGCGACGCATACAATAGAAGAGATAGCTGCAGAGATTATCGAGGTGATTAAAAATGTAGGATAGGCCCGACCTGACGTTTCACCGGATGGCTTCGCTACCGGTGAGCTTGGCGGTTATGCTTATGAATGAAAATCGCTTGCGCAGATACATAAGCTTACCGGTTCTCTTCGATATGCTCGTCAACAAGAGGATCACTCTTCTGGATCCTGCATCATGGGAGGATCGTAATGATTCATTCTACGTGGAAAAATATCGTGAGATAAAGCAACTCCGAACCCTACTGGCGCTGTGTTTCACTACGAAGCCTGAAACTTTTCATCACTGGAAAGTTTTTGCTGGGAACTCGGGTGGTGTGTGCGTTCGTTTCAACGCAGAGAACCTACTCTCATCGTTCAGCAATACACGGGGAATAAAGACTGGCACTGTAATTTATCGGCGCATGCGGGATCTCAAGAAAAATCCTCCTGCAGTGGACGAGCTTCCGTTTCTTAAACGCAAGCAATATGAAGATGAAGCCGAATTCAGGATAATTTACGAGGACAAAGGAAAGACGTACCATGTGAGAAGCTTTGAAATCGATCTTCGGTGCGTTGAGAAAATAACATTGAGCCCCTGGCTCCCTTCCTCAGTATCCAAAACGACCAAAGAAATCATTCAAAGGATTCCAGGTTGCGGATCAATAGCACTCATAAGAACTGGGGTGGTTGAAAGTTCGGAGTGGCAGAACATCATAAATAACTTGCAAAAAAGGCGCTTAAAAGGGACGCAGTAAAAAACCGCCGGCCGCGCCCCCTTTACTTTTTGTTGGGCTCCGCTAAGAAAGTAATGGTGTATGAAGGCACAAGATTCGTTAGAGGAAATATTTGATCTAGAAGCAGCCGTCAAGGCATTGTGTGGAATTTTCCAAGAGGTTGACCGCGTATACATTTTTGGGTCAAGGCGCTTTGACACAAAGAGCTCCCGCTCCGACATAGATATTTTGCTTGAGTGCAATAGCCGCATAAAGAAATCAAAGCTTCGTGACTTCATCATTAAGCATCGAGCAGCATTAGATCTTTTCGTCCTCGAAGAAGGTCGTGCCGAGAGTGTCGCAAACGAGAGTTTTATCACCGCCGCGAGTAATCATGATCTCATTGCTCAACTTAGTGCCGTCGAGCTTTATTCAAGAAGATCAGGCTCTAGTGAGTTCTTGCGCCAAAACAAACACCTCTCCATAGATCGACGAGTTGACTTTAAGATCACAGTTCTCCCTGGTAAGTCTTCTGAGTATTACGAAATAGCTGCTCTAAGAAAATTCTTCCATACTGCTCAAGAGCATGGGCTCCCTGCTCGCCCCTATATTGGCATATCCTCAGTTGAGGCAGGTGAGTTCATAATTTCTATAATTCGTGCAATTCCATCAGCAAACAGGATGGTTACCAATTATGGTTTAGCCAAGTCAGGCTGGACTGTAAAGATTGCCAGCGAGTACGACTTTCAGAATCTATTCTGGATCACGATCAAGCCGTGGCTTCCAGGCCTTTCGCGAGAAGAGGTCACGATCACCTATGATGGGAAAGAAAAGAGAGCGGACTTCAACCTCTTCGGAAATCAATTAATCATTGAATTGAAGCATATTAAGGACGATGGTGATGTACGGGAGACTGTAAAGACTTTGGCTGGCTTATCAGAGTTCTACTCGCGTCACCCGAATGTGCGATTTCTGATTTTTGCCCTCTTAGTTGATGCGCAAGTTCAACTGGACGATCGAAAATGGGAGCAAGACTACTCTTACAGCGCACACCTACCAATCGTCCAAACTGTTATCGTGAGGAACAACGCCTGAATTAATGGGCCAACAAGGGCATGCGCGAGGACACGAAACCACGCAGTGCATATTGGTTGGCATTTCTTCAGCCTTTTTGGCCGCGTGGTTCTGTGTCTCTTTACACTTTTACCTCGTTGTGGCTTGTTCTGCCACACAAAGGTCTCGGAGACATGACAACCAATTCCTTTCGATGACCTCTTATAATTCCTCGGGCTAGGCGGACCAGCCGAAGAGAGGTGACCCTGCCACTGGAAGGCACCTCTCAGGGACCGCTGAGGGAGTGGATTATGAAAGAGCAGAACCACCCGAATAAATCGATTTGCATTCCCAGACCAGGAGACACCATTACCGGGAGAAGGGCGCATGAAGATTACGACGTGAGCTACCCGCAGATACGGGAGGCTATACGTGACGGTAAATTGCACGCCACTAAGAATGGAATGGAGGTCATCGATATACTTGGGAACCCTTCAACTCCGGAAGAGCGGCTTGAAGCCGAAAGAAAACACGCAATTTACCAGATTGCGAAAGCGCGCGGTCAAAGCGGGGACCCGAGAGTGCCTCATGGTAAGTATGGAATCAACCTGAGTACCCCCGTTGCTGAGCTTCTGCCGGATGAATGGAACGAAATTGAGAAGGAGATTGCCAGCGTTGATCTCTCAATGGAAGAAGTGAGAAAGTGGGTTGCGAGAGATCGGCCGATTTCGAAATCTACAGGAGCTTCCAACTTGGGGTGGGGTTCGGGACCAGAGACGTCTTACCCGAGTTTCGAAGAAAGGCTAGAGAAGGCCTTTCACTGGTATGAAGGGGAACTAAACGCACAGCCCGACCAAGAGGAAGAGAGAAAGCTGCGGTACGAGAACAGCAATCGAGTCAGGTTGGCACTCAAAAACGAATACCTCTCCCTGGGGGACCTCGCGTACATACTCGCCGAGGAAATATCCGAAGAACTTCTCAGTCGGCGGTGGAAAGAAATCCGTTTTCTCGGTGGGGACCTGTTTGCCAAACTCCCTCTCCCGTTAGGCATTGCCCACAACAGGTTCCTCATATGGGGCTGCATCCTAGAAAAGGCGTGCCAAGGAATTGTTCAGGATGGCAGCCGCTTACCTTTGTACAAGAAGGCCAATGGCTCTGATGAGCTCGTGAAATGCGTGTATGAGGAAATGCGAGATACATCTCTTGTCAAACTGGCCGACGTCGAGGAGTACTTCACTTCCCATAACCTGCCTCGGCCGGAAAGCTTGTTCCCGGACGAAAATCGGAAAGAACTGGAGGAGACCAGGAAACACCATCCGTCTGCGTTGCCTGCCGGCGAGATTCCGAAAAAAGAGATCCTCGCTTGTGCCGCTGGAACACTCTGGAGTAGCGTCAAGATCACGGCCACGAGTAATGGGGCGGTGAAGATAGAGACTTTAAAGGGAAGGGCGCGGTTCACGTATGGTGAATTAGGATTTGCAGACGGAAAGAATCCGGACAAGCCTACAAGGCCGTGGTTCGTTCTCTTGGATTTCTGCAGGAACGGCGGGACTGTCACTCTCAAGGGAAAGGACGGTGCTTATTACAAACAGGTAAGCGACCTAAACAAAAAACTTCAGAGCCTATTTGGCCTCAACTCATCTTTCCTCAAGGGCGGGAAATACAAGAGCCGCAAGGGATATATATCGGAGATCCTCTTCTCAGACCTGAGGGACTCAGACGCATTAAAGAGATCGGCTACGCCAGATGATGACCTCATTGAGTACATGGTCGATGAAATGAGCAGGGGGGAACGCAAAGGCCCCTGCTGAAACTTCATCATTTCAAGAAGTACTCCCTGCATTTTTTCTCTTCCTGATTCCAACACCATACTTTCATTCACTCCTGAAAAATTGCGATCATCCTGAAATTTCACCAATGAAGGGTAAAAACCCAAAGGAGGGAAATTCAGGATGAGCGAAGTTGAAAAGGGGCGAGCCATTAAGGACAGTGCTCCACTTTTAACCGTGGGACAGATGGCTGCAGTACTTCAAGTGCCGCGTTCATGGCTTTACGGCAAGACAAGATTTCGGGGGCCTGGGAGCATTCCGAGGGTTCAGGTTGGAAAGTACGTTCGATTCAACCCTCATGCTGTGATGCAGTGGTTGAAGGGTCAGCAGGAGTGCGCGGAATGATCAGGACCGACCAGAACAGACTGAAAGCAACCCTGACCTTCACCCCTGGTGGTGAGTTCGATGACGCCTTCCTCATTGCCGGGAACGAGCGGGAGGATGCGATACTCTGGGAAGCCATAGGTCCAGCATTAAGAGCTCTCGAGCGGCGCCGTTTACTCCAGGATCAGGCGCGCCACCGCCTGCGCGAATTGAAAGCACGAATTTCAGCGGATTGCTCGCGCCCTTCTGCCATGGGCTGGGCTCCTTACCTTTCCCGTACTCTAAACGCCTTTCCAGGTTTCTCGATCGACATAACGGAGGCAGAGCAGGAATGAGCAAGACCTTCACTCTAAACCGGAGATTCAGAAGAAAGTATGACCGGATCTTCCGGGAGAGTCCGGAGGCGGCCAACCTATTCTTGCTCTTGGCCGAACTCGCCGACGAAAGGGGCCAAGTCAAAACCGATCCGACCGAACTCGCTGAACTCATGGCGCAACGGTTCGAAGACCCGCGGAGGTATGCTCTATGAATCGCGGGTACATCCGGCTTTGGCGAAAGACCCTGGACAGCGGATTATTGCAGCAGCATAAAGTTTGGGTTCTCTTCTGTTACTGCCTTCTGAAAGCCACATACAAAAGCCGGAAGGTGATCCACGGGGGCCGGGAGATCCTTCTGGAGCCCGGGCAATTCATCTTTGGAAGGCGCATAGCTTCTGAAGAAACGGGGCTTACAGAGCGCGAGATCCGCACTGCTCTTGCTTCTCTGATAAAGCTCGGAATTCTGACCAACAAATCGACCAACAAATTTTCGATAATTACCATTGTAAATTGGAGCATTTACCAAGCACCGGAAGACGACAACGACCAGCAAATCGACCAGCAAGCGACCAGCAAGCGACCACAGACAAGAAGTAAAGAAGGTAAGAATAAAGGAACCCCCGAAGAATTTTCGGGACTCTTTGCTTCTCTTCTCTCCCGATTTTCTGATCAGGAAATCATTCAACAAGCCTTTGAATCCATAGCATCGACCAGAAAGGGAAACCGAATCGCCGACACCGTAAAGCTATCAATCCTTCAGGCATGGGAACGATACACGGTTGAACAGGTACAGGGCGGGATCCGCGTTTACCTGGACAAGGGGTATGCAGAGCAGGGGAAAGCTGAAAAGTACCTCTTGGGAATCATCCGAAATCAGAACGGCCAGGAACCGAAGGGCCTGGGGGAAGGATTCAAGTCAACAGGAAGTGCCCTTCTGGACGACGCCATGAGAAACCCGGAGAAATACAGGCCAGAAATATGATGAGCGCAGCGGAATACATCCGAGACACAGGCTTTGAGCACAAGGAACAAGGCGGCCAAATTGTCTTAAAGACCTGTCCATATTGCGGGGACCAGAAATCACATTTTTACATGGACCCCGAGGAAGGGGCTTTCTTCTGCCACAAGTGCAACGAGAGGGGAAACCTGATCACCCTTAAGAAGCACCTCGGGGACTTCGAATATTCCAGGCCAGAGAGCAGGACACGGAAGCCGGCAGGAAAACTCCAAGGACAGGTTTCAGCGGCATTTCCGGAGAACGAGAAGGCTTTCACCCTGCCCGATGAGAAAAAGGCCCTGCAGGCCCATGAGCGGCTGCTCAAGGACCCTGAAGCGCTGTCCTACGTGACAGAGGCGCGGGCGATCACTAGGGAAACCGCGATTCAATTCAAGCTGGGGCTCCAAGTCGACGGCACCGGCAGCCGATGGTTGACCATTCCCCATTATGAGAAGGGCAATCTGATAAACATCAAGAGCCGGTCCCTGCCACCCGCGGAGAAGGCCTTCAGGCGTGTAACCGGAGCCCGGTCCATTCTGTTCAATTCGGACTGCCTGCAGGAGAACACGGAAGAGGTATATATCGCCGAGGGCGAGCTTGACGCGATCACCCTCCATGATCGGGGAATCACGAACGTGGTTTCGGGAACGACAGGGGCCGGGGCTTTTGATCCTGCCTGGATCGATCAGCTTGCCAAGCTCAAGAGAATCATTCTCTGCTATGACCCGGATGAGGCCGGCCAGAAGGGAGCACGCGAACTTGCAAGGCGTATCGGCTATGACCGATGCGTGAATGTGGTCCTTTCGGACAGCCAGGATGTGAATGACTTCTTTGCATCGGGAAAGGATATTTTCGATTTTCAGGTAGTGGTGAACGAGGGGAAGAAGTTTGACGTTGCCGGAATCGTCTCGTTCAAGGAGGCCCTTCTGAATTACTGCAAGGAACTGGAGAGGGCCTACGAAGCAGAGGCAGGCATAAGAACCGGCTGGCCGTCCATTGACCGGATCATTAAGACTGGCTTCATGCCGGGGGAATTGGTTGTCCTGTCCGCTCCTCCCAAGATCGGTAAGTCAACTTTTGCCCTTCAGGTGATCACGCATAATGCCCTTCAAGGTCTCCCTTCCCTGTTCTTCTGTCTCGAAATGAGGCCGCGGAAGGTTACGGAGAAAATCATTCAGTGTCAGACCCGAAAGCCGGGGGCCGGTGAAGAGATTGACAGAGCCTGGGAGATCCTGAAGGGAATGCCCCTGTACCTCGGGTTCTCTTTCCAGAAGCCCACCCTCGAGGGAATTATGGAGACACTGAAAGCGGCCGTGAGGAGGTATGGGCTGAAACTGGTGTGCTTCGATCACCTTCATTTCCTCTGCCGATCGATCAACAACCAGGTTCAGGAAGTGGGGCTTGCGGTCCAAAGTTTCAAGTTTTTGGCGGAGGAGATGGAAGTCCCGATCATCCTGATTGCCCAACCTCGAAAGATTCAAGCCAATGAGATCATGACGGCGATGGACTTGAAGGATTCCTCTTCCATTTTCAGCGACTGTGATCATCTGATCATTCTCCATCGACAGAGGAAGGCCAGCAGGAGCCATGAAGTTGCAGGAGGCGCGCCTTTGCAGGACCAGGCGTTTGAACCTCAGACACTCGTGAGGGTCGAGGCCAGCAGGTACAATCCCGGGGGAGAAGCTCTGTTGTACTTCCATGGAGAGTACTCGAGGTTTGATGAGATAGCGCGGAATTGAAGGCGGATAATGTAACTGGAAATCGAGTTACACCATTTAAAATGAGGCAAGAAACCGACAACTTGAGCAGGGAGGACCGGATTGCATATCCGGTACGTCTCCTGTCCCTGGAGGGGGCTTGTAAGTATCTCTCCTGCAGCGGGGACCTCCTGGAAGAGCTGATTGCACTCGGGGCATTCCCAGTGGTGCGCTTGGGGGCCGAACCAGGGAAGGGTGGGCGGGATCGGCGGAAACGATGGGTTGACCGGTTTGACTTGGACAGATTTATCGAAGGGAGAAAGGCAAGCATCGGAGGATGAGGGCAGAAGGCAGCAGATGGCAGGACACGGGGGAAGACTGAGCAGAGACAGCATTTGCCAGGGTGCCGTGAAGGCAGAGTACTGGCTGGCTTCACTGGTTTTCGCTGTTGCGGCTGGTCGGCGAGAAATGAAAAAATTCGAAATCCCGCAAAAACCACTTACCTTCGGAGCTCGTTTGTTGAGGCGTGTCCTAAGTATTTCGGGGGTTTATGGAGGCAGAAAAGGCACGAAGGAAAATTTCGCGGAACTATATGCGAATCTACACCTTGGAAGGGGTTCGATCAAGGGAAAATTCTCAAAGGATGTCACCTTGTCACTACGGCAGCCACCATCATTGAGGAGGTGTGTGAAGTGAAGCGCAATCGATTCAAGACACCGAAATCCGGCCTCAAGGAGGAGAATGATATCCTCAATAGGATAGAGCTCAAGACAGAGTGTAAACGTGAGTTGAAGCAATTGACCGCTCTTATGCGACTGACAGACTTCCCTACCAATGTCAAGATACAGAATAAGGCCTCGCTTATCGCCCGGGGAATCGTGATCAAGATGCGGGTACTAAAGACAGAGACGGGCGACGATAAGGTACTTTTTGAGATGGCGACGGCAATCGTACGAGACTTTGGAACCATGTTTAACAGGAAGACCGTCAACCTACAGCCACCACAAAAACCAGAAGAAATTCTTCTGAATATGGTGGAGTCGGAGGGGCGAAGATGAACTTTCTCCAATTGGTTCAAAGACTCCATTCGGAAGCGTGCTTACAGGGGACCAACGCTCCCACTAGCGTCGTAGATCAGTCAGGCATGAATGCCCGGCTTGTGAACTGGATCGGGACGGCTTACGAGGACGTCCAGCGTCTTCATGAAAGTTGGCTTTTCAGGGTTGGGGAGTTCAGTTTCTCCACTATTAACGGCACGCAGAACTACGAACCCACGGCAGTCAGCATTAATGATCTCGCCAACTGGAAGTATGACCCTGACCCGAACAACCTCTCCGGCATTCGCCTCTACTCTTCTGAGACCGATGAAGAAGACCTGATCTATCTGCCCTGGGATGATTTCAGGGCAACGTACAAGTTCGGCTCCTTCCGATTTCAAACCACCAGACCCACCATTTTCAGCATCAAGCCCGACATGTCCATGGATCTCTGGGCTATCCCGGATGCCGTCTATACCGTCAACGGAGAGTACATCAAGACGGTCGACAGTCTGAGCGGCAATACCGACACTCCTATCATTCCAGCGGATCACCACATGGTCATCGTGTGGAAAGCCCTGATGTTCTATGGCGCGTTCGAGGGAGCTCCTGAAGCGTATGCCCATGGGGAAAAAGAGTACCGGGATGCGGTGGCGAAACTCAAACTGAATCAACTCCCGCGCACGGTTTATGGTTCACCATTGGTGTAGGGATGGGGCCAAACGCGACCTCTCAGAGGTTCGCGAAAAAATAGTCCGCAGTGAAGTCCGCACCCCCAACGCGAGCGAAGTACGCAGTGAAGTACGCACCTCCAACGCGAGGCCAGGGTCGGGATGGCCGGGGGTATGCGTGAAAAGTCGAATCCTGGGCCGGTGCGAAAGTCCCTTCGGCATCGGCGGCCCGGGATGGACCCAAAGCAGGCAATCACGATGCAGGTTGAAAAGTCACCAGTGAAAGCGCACAGGCTGAGATGCTACGAATGTCACGGATGGTCCCCCGAGAGTAGGACGAACAAGCCTTGTCAGGCGATCCGCAACTGTCCCCGGACCCAGTGTGCGTCTTATCCCTTCCGGTTTGGAACGAACCCTTTCACTAAGCGCGGTCCAGGCGCTCGCGCAGATTACCGGAGAGAACTGGTTGAGAGCATCCTTTTTTGAGGTGAAAAACCGCCCAAGAGAAGGGGTTCTTATATCCGATTTCTTGCGATCTCATGCAAACGCATACCGGACTATGGACCTTGCAAAAAACTCTCTTCTACGTCCCTGTTTTTGCGTTCTGCCACTTTTGATGATGGACAATGCGATCGGCAAGGCACAGCCAATAGGGGAAAAGTGATCAAGGTGACTGATGAAGCATTTCCCCTGCTCGATGACGAGAGAGCTTTACATGCTGATCATCGCAGCCAAGGAGCAGGCTCAAAAGAGTGTGCTAAAAGATAGTGCGCAGTGAGGTGCGCACCCCCAACGCGAGCGAAGAAGCTCTTTGACAACTGAATCCGCGGTGAGCTAACGGCCGACCCGAACAGGCCGTAAGTATGGGCAGGCGGCATCATGAGGCGCCGAGACATCCCTGGGAGAACCAGGTAGGGAGCCCGTCCGGAAGTGGAGCAAATGGGCTTTAGCGTTCGGCAAGATTTTCCTAATTGGATGGTGTGTTGGGGGCATCTATCAGAAGTTTAGGGCTATTTCTTTCATAAGAAAACGGCATCGTTTTTGCTAATGGATTACTTCAAAAAGGTCGATTACAAATCAGACGCATATCTCAGGAGTGACAAATGGAACCCATAAATGAATTGTACACCTACTATATTGACGACACGCAGAGTTTTTGTTCATCCGTGGAACTCTGCGATCCTATTCCTGAAATTCAGAGAATTACCACTGATGATCTTGGAAAGAGTTACTGCAAAACGGTTTTTGTCAACAATCGAAAAAATCACCTTGAGACTGCCTAGGAATCAGGCGATACTTTGAAACGGATATTGTGTTGCGTCAGAAAACTGACAATCTCCTCAACGTGAGTTCCGAGGCCTACGTTTATAAATTGATGCTCCTCAACTTCTTTATCCCCGCGTTTCACTTTCGGACTGAATCCAAGCGGTAAGTGCTTTGTTCTACTCTGAAGCGCCCAAATATTGCCTTCAGCATCAAAAATGGGTCCGCCACTTTGTCCTCGCAAGCCAGGGCTTGATGTCTCCAGAAATTTGGCCTCTTTTCCCGATTTCTCGTCTCTGAGAACAGCGTTCCTTGTGTAGATGCCATCGATAGGAAATCTGGGGAAGGGAAGTGAGCCTGGAGCCAACTGAAAACGATCAGTCGCTCCATCATAAGACGCTTCAATCTTGTGAAAAGGGAAGCCTAACCTACAGAGAGAAGTCCCCGTTAGAAGTTCATTCTTTGGGTTCATAAATACGGGGTAGGCAGTAACTGATTTGCTGTCAAAAGGCTCAAGCCTTCCAGCTGCAAGATCCTTAAAGTTATCATGGACAAAAACCCTGATCGTAGCCCTATCAGTAGCCCACCAATACGAACAATTGGTGATCCACTTTTCGTTGAAGGTAAGCTTTCGCAAAAGTCTCTTTCTCTCTTTACTATTCAGATTAGCCTGTTGTTCGATTTCAGTTTTTCTATTTTCATAATCTGAAACTGCCTTTTGATGCGCATTGGCAGCTGTTAAGACTCCAAGGATGTGCGCAGAAGTCAAGATCCAACCCTCTTCGTTAAGGATAATAAAGGTCCCTACGGAACATTCGACATTCCCATTAAAAGACCTACAAGAAACCACCACTGGATGTGTGTACCTAGATACTTTTTCCAATGCCGCTGAAAACATTGTCCCTACCTCCAAGCTAAGGATTTGGTCTTTTGTCTAATAAGGGATACTTCTTCACTCCCTCGGACTCACATACCTGCTTCCCACTTTTCCCCCGTTTTGATTGCCTCCTCCGGGCTCTTGAATTTGACCAGGTTGTCCGGGTTGATTTCCTGAGCCCATCTGCAGGAAGGGGGTATGAAACTTATCCGACTTCTTGGAAGCCCAGAATTCAGCACTCAGGGCAAAGGCTGTGAAGAGAGAAGGATGGTCAAGGCGGACACGAGTATCTGAAAGCGTCTTTTCATGGGGACCTCCGGGGGAAGGAGTTGCTCAAAGCGTCTTTGCTGTCTAACAGGGAGGATCCTGATGTGACTCAGTCATCCAGCAGGAAGCTTCTGTAAGAAGATCCCCTCCTTCGTTCATATGGGCTCGGATTCGTCGGGTACAGTTCTCTCGGGCTGTTGCTGTATGGTGTGAAACTGCCCCTGTTTGGATTGTAGTTGCCGGGGTAACTGTAATTGTCGGTCCTGGAGCTGTTGGGGGAAGTCCGTTGGTACGGCTGAACGTAGGTGTCCTTTACTCCATCCCCGTCAGTGTCCCGATAGTGGCCTCTTACGTTGACTTGGGCCAAGGTTGTGAGGGGGATTAGGAGCAGGATTGTAAGGATGGCGGCGAGAATGATCTTCTTCATGGCAGGCTCCTTGGGTGAGGGTTTAGAGGCGAGATTCCGAACCATATAGAGGCCCCGAGGGTAGTGGCCTCAGGGTTACAGGCAGATTCTAAGTGGCTTCTCCATGAGCGGCTCCAGGTGTAGCCAAAGGGTAGGACGCAGATGAAGGTACAGGAAAACCCGAATGGAGTCAAGTTATTGCCGCCTGTGAACCTCGAGAACTTGACTCCACTCCTATTAAACCTTAGGGTTTCCATTGAAAATTCTTTGCAAATAAGGACCATTGATGTAAATAGAGGCAGGCTGAGCTTGCGGAACGGAGAGTCAAATGAAAATTACATATAATTTTACCTCCTTAGTTGCAATAGGCAATTTTAATCCCGCGATTGTATCGGTTGATTTCCTAAAGAGAGTTTGCAAGTTGGATTTCGGTGAATTTGTAGGTGAAAGCCCTAAAGGATTTCCGGTGGTGAAGAGCATTAATTATTCAAAGGTTGAAGTATATGTCGATTTGAATAGATTTAGCTTACGAAGTCCCAATTTTGATGAAAAGACATTAATTGAGTTGACGGGAGCTTTTGAGGTTTACTACGAAAAACTGCCTTATACCCCTATTCAAGCTGTTGGAATCAACGTAAACTGCAATCTCTCGTTTGAAGATACGACCGAACAGGCTAAAATAAAAAGTATGGTAACGGAACCACAAACGTACAGGGACTTTTTGCATTCAAACCAAGTCATTGTTATTGAAAACTTCCTGTCAATGCCTACCGAAGAGGAGTGGATAAAGTCAAGCTACCGTATCAATAAAGAGGATGATTTGAGCCGCTCGATAGAATGCCAACGCAAAGACAACATCATCACTCTTAACTATAATTGGGAAGCGGGAGATCTATCCTCTAGCGAAAGCGCTCGAGCAAAGCTTCTCAAGATGCTTTCTGACAGCTCCGAACTTCATGCTGAATTTAGAGGTTTCATCAAACATGTTGAAGGAGATTCCAAATGACTGAGTCCCCCATAATACCGAAAGAAAAGCTGTCGAATGAGGACTACATAGCACTTTACTTGTCGCCAATATCTGGGGATGCTATTTCACAGACGAACCCAACAGTGAGAATTGAAAACACTCAACCTACTACTACAGCCTTCTATGGACTTATGTTCAGGGAAGATATTGCTAGTTCCTTTGTATCCCTCGATGAAATCTATAGAGAATGTTCTGAAGAGGGATGGGACGGATATAATTCAAAACCCTTAATGAAAGAAGCTTATCTCTTGGCGAATAAGTTACTTCACAACCTACCTCCATTCTTCCCAGCGCCGGAAATAATTGCTGAACCGGAAGGCGGAATCGGATTTGAATGGTACAAAGAAAAAGGGTACTCGCTTATACTGAGCATCAGGAATGAGCAGAACTTAATCTATGCGGGTACTTTCGGAGATGCCAGTGAGGTTTCTGGAACTGAGCGCTATGGTGAGTCTTTACCAGAATTGATCCTATTTCTCCTGAAACGGTTATACCCGTCCAAATGATTATCTTGAAGGCGAATATCCCCTCGCATGATGAGAACATCTCTCGCTTTATTTTCAGCAAGAGCCATTACGTCAAGACGACTGGAAGAGTGAAGTATGCTGCTTTTCTTCCATTGGAAGGTAAAACCTCAGTGTTCAGAACCTCATGTTTGACAGAATCAGAGATTTGGACGATCGGTAAGCAAGTAGGGATTGAAAGCGGGAGAGGATTGAAAGCAAGAGGAGATTTATCTGTTAAGGAGGTTACGGAAGAGAGTCTTTTAGTGGTATCTGAAACCTCCCAACATCCCCTTCATGCGGACATCGTAAATTGGCCTATGGAGGAAGCAAGAAACATTTTATTGGCAAAGAAGCTGGCTGACAAAGCAAAGGGTGTCTGCCTTTAGTAATCGTCTTCTGTTCATAGTCCAATTATTCCAGTTGTTCTTATAGTGTTCGTCAATATGACATCTAAAGGAATTTCCATTTCAGTCGTTCAATTCTTCCTCCACTCCCTCGGACTCTCATACTTACTTCCTTGGTTCCACATCCCCCGCCTTGCCTGCCGTTAAGGCTCCCGGCCGGATCCAGGCAGGCTAATTTGAAATTCCTGGGCTAGAACTCCAGGTACGTTGCCAGTATCTCTTCCCACAGGCTCCGGAGACTCGCCTCGAACTCCTTCACCTGCTCGAGTGGGTTCTCCTTCGCGTTCTTCTCCTCTATGTGATGATATAACGCCTTGTTCCACCCCTCGCTGTACGCCAGCATCATCTCTTTTTCCCGGTCCCTGACGAACTCCTCCAGCCGGGCGCTCTTTCTCAGTTGCCGGAACAGTTGGGGATTCTTCTCCTGCAGCGCGTCCTTGATCATCTGCCGGCGCTGTTTCGCTCGGTTCTCGCCTTCCAGTGTCAGCGGGTTCATGGCCATTTCAAACTCCTCGCTATCTGAAGTTCGCCGGCAAGTCCCTCGGCCTCGGATACTCCAGCAGTCCCGCGCCCAGTCGGCTGTGCAACTGCTCCAGGACCACCTCGCCATTATCAGCGGGTCGTTCCTTTCCTTTATGCCGAGAGAGAACCTGATCAGTTCGGCTGTGCCTTCTCGGTCTTGGCCGTGCTGACGTTCTCAAACACCTTCAGCGCATCCTTCCGGGTAATCACTGTGTCGTAAAGGCCGATGTCCTCGCCTTCGTGCTTGTTGATTCCGGTATAGCTCAGGCTGCAATCTTCATAGCGCTTGAACTTGTACACAGCATCGTTCATAAGGGCGCTGTTGAAGACTCCCATGCTGACCAGCAACTCAAAATCCTTCACTATCAGGCCCGTAACCTTCTTGAACAGCCCTGGTTCAAGTTGGGTAATCACATCCTTCAGGGTCCGCTCGCGGTAGTCGGTCAGGTACATGAAGATCGGGATCCGCGTGGCGAATTTGATGAGTTTCTCCTGGATCTTCTTTCGCAGGCTCGTGTATTCCTTTTCCTCCTTGGAAAGCTCCTTCTTCTCCTTTGCGGACAGTTCCTTGTCGTTGGCCTCCTTGCGGGCCTTCTTCACGGCTTCCGACTTGTTGATGATCGTCTCGATGTCCTGATTAAGATTGCGGAAACCTTCGATGCTCATGAGGGCTTCCATCGCCTTTTTGTTGTTCATCAGGCGACGCAAGGTGTCGGTGTCCACATTCACCAGCAAGGCGCTTTCCCAGCGCCTTGCGAGTAGGGTTGCCGTCGTGCCGCTCATCGCTATGTCGAGGATCCCGGCGGCATCAATCTGCTTCATGGAACTGCCGTCGTAAGCCAAAACCGGCAGGAAGCTGATGAACTCCTCCACCTTCTTTTCCGCATTCGCCTCGTTTGTGTTCAACCGGCAACTGTAGTCGACAATCTGCCGCAAGGCTCGGTCCGGGGCGAAGTCGAACACGTAGCACTCCTCTTTGATAATCTGCTCGTAGTTCGGAGACGCGCCGTCCGGGTTGCGAACCGTCCAGGGCGATTGAACTCGGAAAGCCGCCTGAAAGTACGTTTCGGGGCTGGACGAGTTGCGCAACATGAGAATCCCCGTCCACGGCTTCACCGTCACGCCAGTAGTTAGCTTCCCACAAGAGAGAGTGATGGTCTTTGATGTGAGGGGATCGTCCATCGCCTCCTGCACCGGCGTCAAAGCCGCTACACCAATTCCGGCGGCGCTCCCAGCCGCCACGATGATTTTGTAATCGTGGTAGAACCGGTTCTGCTTCTTCGACAGTAGATTGCGCATGGCGTGACAGGCCGCCACGCTCGGCAGGAACCAGAAGGAATGCGAAAGCACGCCTAGGAGCCGCGCATCCGAGAAAGGCATCGGCGGCTTCTTCGCCCCGAGTTTCAGGTTGTCAACGCTGGTCGGCATGAACGCGCCCCGAATCAGGTCCAGCCACTTCTGGACTTCTTCCTCGTACTTGAACTTTGCCTGCTTGCCGAGTCCTTCGGCGGAAAAGAAAACATTCAAGTCGAACTCGTTGAACTCGCCCTGCATGGCAATTTCCCGGATTGCATCCGGCAGTTGGTACGTCAGGAGCACCATCCGGGGCAAAGCGGCATAGGGGTTGTTTGTGCCTTTCCAATTCCTTTTTGCCCGCTGTTCGTCTGAATAGGTCCAGTTGTAGATTTGTTCCTCGATGAACTCGCCGGAAGCGATAGCTCGAAACGGTGTGCCGGACAGGTAAAGATAACCTTCCGTAGTGATCGGCATGATGTCTTCGTCAAAATCCTCAATGCCTTCGCCCTCAGCGAACTCGCGCTCCTTCTTGTCTTCCGACTCAAAAAGTTCCTTCGCATTCTCCCGCCATGCGCCATAGTGGTACTCATCCAGTATGACGCAATCCCAATGCGTCGAGTGGACCCATTCGTTTTTCGTCTTGATGCCGCCCGTGCTGAGGTTCCGGCCCAGATAGTCCTGAAACGATCCGAAACAGACGAACGGCCGTTTTCTGTCCGCCTGTTCGTAAGTCAGTCCGCCGGGTTTTATGAATTGCCAACCCTTGAAATCAACGTGACACTTCAAGTCCTCTTCCCAGGCGCTTTGCACCGCCGGTTTGAAGGTCAAGACCAGCACCTTCCGCCAGCCCATCATCTTCGCCAACTGATAGACAGCAAATGTCTTCCCAAAACGCATCTTGGCGTTCCAAAGGAAATGCGGCGGCTTGTTCCTGTTGTTCTTGTCCCTGCGCCAATTGACGAAGTAGGCCGACGTCCTCTCGACCGCCGCTTGCTGCTCGGGGCGCATCTTGAAATCTAACGACCGGTTCTCTTCGTTAAGTTGGCCGGTCCGAACGGCGATGATCGCCCCCTTGGCTTGGGCAACCGTGCAACGGAACCACTCGCCTTCCGGGTTCTTGACGCCGTTGAGCCGCAGCATCCGATGTACATCGTGATCGGTAAATACAGTTCCGTCTCTGCGCATGGCTGATTCTTCCAGAACGATCCGGTACGGCGGTTTGCCGGGTCTCTTTGTGGGATACTGCTGGGCGACGCGGCTCTGTGCATCCACCGTTGTATAGCCAACCTTGAGAAGGCCTGCATATTGCAGGTTCGTATCCTCGTAAGCGTAGATCGTAGGCCGCGATGCCGGGCGAGGCGGAAAGAGATCGTTATTCATCGGTCGGCTCCATCGGGCGGACAACCTTTTCGATGAACGCGATCTCACCAGCGGAGATGCCATATTTCGCGTAGAGGTTTTCGTCCGTCCACCGCTTCGTCCACTTCTGGGTTGGCACGAAGGAGTAAACCTTGCGAGTCGTGTCTTGGGATGGCTTATGCAGAAGAATCAGGAGGCGAGTTAACCGACAAGAAAGGTAGGACAACACGCTTTCAGCCTGATTCTTGGAGTCGAACGGGCCAATGCAGAGATAGGTCTCCGAAGAGATGGTGCCCGGCGCTCCGAGGAACGGTGTGCTTATGATCTTGTGCGGGTAGGTGTCTCTGTTCCCAGTCCCTGGAGCAGCCCGGCCAGTGAACACCTTCCATTTATTGATGAGGGGGATGCCAGTTGAAATCGACCTTCTGGAGACGTATGCAGTGCCGCCATTCTGATAGACGAGGACATCACCGGTGCTCTTGGCAATTTTGCCCTTGAAAGTCGTCTCTAGCCCGAACGGCTTTCGAGAGCTGACCAATCGGTCGAAACGTTTGCTTTCAGGGAGCGAAAGCGAGCCGGGTTTTCCGTTCTCAGCGGCGACGACCTTCTTGAGGATCGACAGGCCCTCATTGAAGCGGATGAATACGTCAACGCCCCTTTCAAGAAGCGGACGGCTGGCGGTCGAGATAGGCCAATCCTTGTAATGAGTGGTGACTCGGCAGGGTCCGGGATTGTCGCGGTCCCAGAGGAAGTAGCAAACGCCACCCTTGAGACCCACGCCAGGAAAGACATCCGATGCGCTCAGATAATCGTCAATGGAGCGCAACCGGTCATCAGCGAGCATCGACTCCCGGAACTCATCTAAGCCCTTTCCTCCCGCAAACCAACGGGAGGGAATAATCATGGCCAGGAATCGCGGCTTCAGTTTTTTCGCCTGTTCAACGAACAGATGGTAGATCGGACGGGCGCTCTCTCCAAAACCAGCATCGCTCAACTGGTAAGGGGGATTGCCAATGATGACATCAAATTTCATGCTGAATATCTCCTCCGGCTTGTCGGTATGAATGAACGCGTAGGCGTGACTTTCGAGTTCGCCACCCCTTTCGTAGTTCTCCTTGCTGGCCCCGCACAAAACGCAACGGCCGTCCTCCCAAGAATGCTCAACGCGCCCAAAACGGATGTTCCCCTCAGGGTTGTCGAAGGCTTCGCATACCGAATACTTGCCGTTGGCCGTCTTGGAGCAATACACGGACCGGCGCGAAAGCAGCGAGGTCAATTCCGTGATGCCGAGTCCGAAAAGCTGGTTCTTGAAGATGTAGTTCATCCGCTTCTGGCGGTCGGGGATTTGCCGCTCCAGTCCTTTATCCAGCCGCTTCGCGATCTCACGGAGAAACACGCCCGACTTACTGCCAGGATCGAGGAAGGTCGCCTTCTTGTCGCTCCACAGGTCCGCCGGCAGCAGGTCAAGAATCCGGTTTACCGGTTGCGGCGGCGTGAAGACCTCATCACTGCTCAGGTTGGCGATACAGGAAAGCACATCCGGGTTGTATCCGCTACTGTTGAACATGGGCGATCTCCATAAAGTGAACCGCGGGATATTCCTTCTTCGGCCTCGGGATGAATACCTTTTCACCAAGATCGGAGAAGAGGGGGAGTCGTCCGGCTCTTTCCTTTTCCAAATCAGGGAAGAGAAAGGTTTGTCTTGTTTCCTTATGCCGTAGCAATTCGCTAAAAGTGAAGTCCCTCCGCTTGAGCATGCTCCCGTTAACCGGCGACCACTCGGAAAAGACGATGTAGTCGGGGGGGTCGCAAACCATTTTAAGTGTGAGTGCGTCGCCCCAGATAATGTTTCGGTCGAGAATGAACCGGACCGTTTCGCGGCATTTGTTCTTGGCGCGGTTCTTGAACAGCCGGGAATAAAAATCGCAGTCGAAGAGGCCGTAAAGCCGATGACGACATTGCCGGACGTTGTCCTCTAGGATGTCAATGCCATAGATCGAAGTGATGGCCAGAATGGAGTAGCGCTCAAAGTCCAGTTGCGACTTACCGTAGCGCTTTTCCACAACCGCCAACTTCCGTTCCAGAATTACAGATAGGAAGTTGCCGTTGCCGCAAGCAGGCTCTAGGAAACGGGAGTCGATCCGCAGTGTCTCCTGCTTCACCAGATCGAGCATGGCGTTGACCTCGTGTTTCCCGGTCAACACCTCGCCATGATCAGCGACTCGCTTTTTCGATATGATTTGCGATTTCATTGCTTATTTCCTCTAGTCGAGAGGACTCAATTGGCATCCGTATTAGCCGAGCGGGAAGGTCTTCAATTTACGCTTCTGAAACTCACGCCACTCCCTCGGACTCACATACCTGCTCCCCTGAACCCACATCCCCCGCTTCGCCTGCCGGGCTTCCTCTTCAGCCTGCCGGGAAGGATCCCGGTCAAACCCATGCGGTGGATCCCCGCGGTAGACCTCCGCAAAACCGACTTTCACCATCTCCAGGTTTATGTTCTTGCCATCAAGCGAGATCACCCCGAGAACGCGGCCATACCGATCGGTGCCATACCCTTTGACGTCCACGGTCTTGTTCAGGACCATTGCGGCAAGGTACTTGGTAGCCTGTCTACTGAAGGGCTGACCCTCTTCTCTCTTCTTGCTGGAAGCTTCAGGTGCATCGATTCCAACCAGGCGGACCTTGATTTCGATGTCATGCCCTTCGGCTTTGATCGTGTCTCCGTCGTAAACGCGGGTGACTTTGAACTGGCCGGCATAGCCAACCAGCGGAATGAGTAAGACGGTTAAGAAAACGGCCCATCTTGCGAAAGCCTTCATGATCTCCCTAGGAAAACCAGCTTGATTATCTACATCAGCACGATTGCCGACATGATGAGCATCCAGATCCACTTTTGCTTCTTTGAATCCTTGTCGTTGCCCATGTTTTAAGGCCACACAGAGAGGCTTGCCCTCATTAGACGGCTGCAATTACCATCAGTCCACAAACCACCATGCAACCTAGCAGGACCAATGCTCTTTTCCTTCCAAGTCTGTTAAGATCCTCGACCATCATATCAATCATGACAAGCACCTCATTTCAGTATGGCTGAGACGATATCCCTGTAGATGTTGAAGGTGATTCTATCCTCTTTGCCCCGCTCTATATGGCCTATTGAATTTCGATGATGACCCACCAGTTCTGCAAATTGCACCTGGGTCAATCCCTGCCTTCTTCTGTATTCACGAACAAGTCTCCCGAGATCCTCAGGAGCCAAGGTCAGAATTGATAAGTTATGCCATGCCTCACGCGGCATCTCAACCAGAACATTTCCAGAAGGGGCATCTTGGATCTTTCGGAGGGCCTTACCGAAACCGACTTTGCTTTTCTTAGAGAGCCATTCGTGAAGAGGCAATTCATCTATTCTCTTTCCAGCACAGAGGGGGCATCCGCTTCCACGGGTTCTGGTGTAGGCTCTCGTTCTCCATTCATGGCCCTTCTCACATACCCACCAAATCATTTTCTGAGACATAGGGGTAATGTCTCGAGGTTTCAATTCCCCGTTCTTCTCGGGATGCCATTCCTCCAGGAGATGAGGATTTGCAGTCAGGAAATTGTAGGTCTCTGTGGCTCTTCCCATCGTTACTCAACCACCCGAAGTGAATAATTCGGTTTCAGCTTCTCCCATAGTTTCTTAATGATCAGGAAGGAAGCACTGTCTGCATCCAAATCCTTTTTCCCAGCTGCAAGACGGCAGGAATTCATCAAGGCAACGTTCCCAAGAGAAAGCTCGAACTTGTCCCGTATCCATGCACCGAGTTCAGGATGCAGGTAAATCAGTTCCCCCTCAGCCATCCTTGCAAGCTTGGTCTTCGCTTTCATGTCCATCTTTCCAAGGAGGGTCTCCAGGGCTTCCTCGATGGTCCTTGGCAAAATGGGGGATTCTCGCTGAGGGTCTGGCATCTCCTCGTCCACAGTGGCCATGTGGTAGAAGGCTTTCAGGACTTTGAGGGTCTCTTGGTAGATCTTCGGATCCCTGCTTGCCCGGGGACCGACGACGTTCAACACTTCGATTCCGTAAGCAGAGATCCAGTTGATAATCTTGCCCGCAGCAAGAAAGGCATTCGTCTTGGCCAGATCGATATGGAGGCAAGGTCGTTTTTGTTCTTCGGCCATCTTCTTGGTCCTGAGAGAACCGCCTGCAAGCTTCCCGTGTGAAATGATCAGAGTTCCATGAGATTCGAGGATGTTCTTTTCCGTTCGGGCGGGATAACTGGAGGTTGGCATCTCCTGGACGTTGTACTTCTCGGGGATGATCCCGTCTTCGGCCTTCCTCCCCTTGGGGACCCATCCGCCATGAGGGATGCTTACTTCAATGGCGAAGTCGAGAGCTGCACGGTCGGCACCGGTTTGGGCGCCTGAGATGATCTTTGTGATTCTCATGAGCGCTTCTTAGTCTGGTACTCCGTTTGGTCCTGCTTCTAATGCCTTTCTCGATGAGTAGTTGCGAGAGGGCATCGACATGGATCATTCTTGCCATGAGAAGTTCCTCGAAGGGAATCTCTTCTCTCTATTCGGGTGGTTATTTCAGATCCATGGCCGACGGCTTCAGATCATACAGGGTTTCGAGGCTGTTCACCATGTCCGAGTCCAGACTGTGGCCACTGCTCGCCCCCACGAACCGATTGAGAACCTCACAATCATGAACTCATACCCGGAAAGGCTCCTATGGGTTCGATTGACTTAAGAATCTCAAACAGACTGGCAGAGTTGACTACTAGGATCGTTCTTTCTTTAGCTTGTGCAAGCCCGCGAAGGCTGCTTTTCTTGATATTTCTTCTATCAGCCATACTAATGGTGGATGTTGTAATACTCTTTCTAAATCTAATGAACGGCACGGTTTCAAAGTTTGCTTCTGAAAGGTTGCCGTCGAGTAACGAAATATTATCTGTAGCAAATCTACAAACCCTAATTTGCGCGGAAGTTATAATCATGGGTACATAAATCCGGTTCTGCGGTCTTTCTCTCAAACAAAGTTCCTCCACGGCAACAGCATATGTCGAGTCCAGGAGCCTCGCTGAAATCCGTTCCAGCATGGGTTTATCCCTGTCACCTTCGCCTCGAATTATACACATATCACTTTCGGGGGAACTAGGAGTGAGTGAAAAATCTGAGTAGCCGATTAGCATAAGGCGCTGTTTGTCTGGAGTGGCAGTTGGAACGTGCCCTTTAACATAGAAGCAGGAAGCAAGCATGGTTTGTTGTCTTTGAGAGTCACTAGTCTGTACAAGGAATACCCATTGACCCTGATCAACACGCTTACACTCCACTATTAAGACAAATGCCGTGTGACGGCAATGTTCCAGAATAAGATCAATGTACCCGTCAGTGCCCTCTTTGGAATTTACCCAATGATGTTCCCAAGAGGCCACTTCCCATGGTAATGCTCCACGTTCCTCGACTTCTGTTTTCACACGCCATTGGAACAAATACCCATGTTTGTTAACCAGCTTGAGTAAGTCTCTATTGTGATTATCAATTTCCTTCTGCATTAGCCATTCCTACTAGCCTTATGGAAAATTGATAACGATTTTTATAGGGTTCCTACCTTACCGTCAACAACTTTGTATCTGAGGCACTCGGAGCAACTCATGGCAATCTGGGGCTATAAGGCGCAGTGAAAATTTAGTACGGATTGAATTATCTTGACAACAAGGTATTCTTAAATACAATAGATACAAATAATACAGAAAGGGGTTGATCAAATGGCAACGGTAAACCTGAGAGACTTTCCGGACCAGCTCCATAGAGAAGCGAAGGCGAAGGCTGCATTGATGGGTATTTCCCTGAGGGATTTTGTTGTCAGGGCTGTAGAGCTCTTCTTGGAAGAGGAGAAGAAGCGGGAAAAGAAAGGAGCGAAGTAAGATGGAATATCCTATCGGGTGCATTTACAAACGGGCAAAGTCTCCCTTCTGGTGGGCGAAGATCGTTCCTTACAAGGGAGGGAAGCCAGTCTTTGAAAGCACAAAGCGCACACGGCAGGACCACGCGGAGACATGGCTCAAAGACCGGATGAAGGATTTCAGGGTTGACCTTGGGCATGTCCGACCGGAGCAGGTAACCTTTGACGAACTGGCTAAGGACCTCAAAACGGAATACGGGATCGAGGGCAGGAAGAGCCTTGACCGGTTGGAGAACAGTATCGGTCACCTTGAGAAGGTCTTCACCGGCATGCGCGCTATGGAGATCAACACGGCCAGGGTGAAGCGATATATTGAACTGAGGCAGTCCGAAGGCGCGCAAAACGGAACGATCAACCGGGAGCTGGCCGCACTGTCCAAGATGTTCAGCCTTGGGGCTCAGAACACTCCCCGGAAGGTTCTTACTATTCCCCACATTCCGAAGCTGAAAGAGGCGAACCCCCGGAAGGGTTTCTTTGAGCCTGCCGAGTATCAGGCTGTCCTGTCCCAACTGCCCGGGTTCTACCGGGGGCCGGTTACCTTCGCCTATTACACCGGATGGCGGCAAGGGGAAGTCCTGGACCTGAAGTGGTCGAATGTGGATAGGGAAGGGGGCATGGTTACTTTGGACGTGGGGACCACAAAGAACGATGAGGGCCGAACGGTCTACATGACAGAGGAACTAAGGACCCTCCTAGAAGCCCAATGGGAAGAGCGGAAGGCTTCCGGCAAACTATCCCCCTACGTGTTCCCGAATGAGAGCAGAACGAACCGGATACTAAAGACCCGATTCAACCGGGCATGGCGGAAGGCATGTGAGAAGGCGGGCCACACGGAGAAACTGTTTCACGACCTTCGAAGGACGGCCGTCAGGAACATGGTCCGGGCAGGGATCCCGGAACGGGTTGCAATGATGATCAGCGGCCACAAAACCCGGAGCATCTTTGATCGATACAACATCGTTGATGACAAGGACCTGAGGCAGGCGGCACAGAAAATTGAAGCTTATCATGGCGCACAGGTTACACCAGCGGTTACACCGAAGGTTAGAAGCCTGTCCGAAGGCAATAGAAAAGGGATTAACCATGCCAGCTAACCCCTTGAATTTCCGCCTTTGGCGGAAGTGCATGGGAATCGAACCCACCTGCCAGGTTTTAGCCCGGCACACCGGATTTGAAGTCCGGGAGCCCCACCAGTGAGCTTTCCACTTCCGTCGGGAAGTATAACAAATTGTAATCAGAAGTCAAAACAGAACTCTCTCACAGAGGCCGCAGAGAGATGTTCCGTTCCCTCCCGATGTGGGAGGGAACGGAGAAATCACTTATCCGAGGTGCTCAATCAATATGCGGAGCATCCTTCGTAGAGGTTCGGCGGCGCCCCAGAGGAGCTGATCGCCGCAGGAGAACGCGGTCAGATATTGCGGTCCGAGCAGCATCTTCCTGATCCTTCCGATCGGCACCGTCAGGGTGCCGCTGATCGCAGCGGGGGTGAGCTCATGGATGGTCGACTCCTTGTCATTGGGAACGACCTTGACCCATTCGTTTGCGCTGCGGATCATGTCCGTGACCTCGTCCAGCGGAACATCCTTTTTGAGCTTGATGGTGAAGGCCTGGCTGTGGCAACGCATGGAGCTGACACGCACGCAGATGCCGTCCACCGGTATGGGATCCCTGGTGTCGAGGATCTTGTTGGTCTCGGCATAGCCCTTCCACTCCTCCCTTGTTTGACCCATCTCGACCGCCCTGTCGATCCAGGGAATCAGGCTCGCGGCCAGCGGTACGCCGAAATACTCTGTCGGCAGTTTCCCGCCCCGAAGCTCTCCAGTGATAAGCCGGTCGATCTCGAGTGCTGTAGAAGAGGGGTTCTCCAGCAGCTTCCCGGATGCCTTTCCAAGGGCCGCCATCTGGGCCACCAGTTCTCTCATGTTGTTGGCACCGGCACCGGACGCTGCCTGGTAAGTCATGGAAGAGAGCCACTCAACGAGGTTGTTGGCAAACAACCCGGCAAGGGCCATCAGCATGAGGCTGACCGTGCAGTTGCCCCCGACATAGTTCCGAATACCGGATTTCAGTCCGGCATCGATCACATACCGGTTTACCGGATCCAGGATGATGATGCTCTCCTTTTCCATGCGGAGGGTGGATGCCGCGTCGATCCAATAGCCTTTCCATCCCTGCTTGCGCAAGTCGAGGAAGACCCGCTGGGTGTAGTCGCCCCCCTGGCAGGTGACAATGACGTCAAGCTTCGACAGGGAGCCAATGTCATGAGCGTCCTTTAAAGGCGCGGAGCCCTGACCTACATCCGGGCCGCTGGCGCCCACACTCGAAGTTGTAAAGAAGAGGGGTTCAAAGCCATGGAAATCCCTCTCCTGCCTCATTCTCTCCATGAGCACGGAACCAACCATGCCCCTCCAGCCAATGAACCCGATTTTCAGCATGTCTGACCTCTCGTCATGAGTTGCTTGTTCAAAGCCAAATATTTTAACGAAAGAAATGAAAGAAATCTATTATCAAAGGCTGACCGAACAACAGAGCGTTCATCATTGGGGACCTGAGGAAATTCTTCTAAGCTGTTCCATCAAAGCGGTCAAGGTTTTTCCAAGTGCCCCATGGATCACCACGTCCGCGACACTGTCCATGGGGGTCGGTTCTCTGTTGACGATAATCAGCCTTGCACCGTTTTCGACTGCCTGCATCGGGATCGAAGCAGCCGGGTAGACCACAAGCGATGAACCGAGAACGATGCAGAGGTCGCACTCGCGAGAGTACCTGAACGACGACTCCATTTTGGACTCGGGCATGGACTGTCCGAATGAAATCGTGTCAGGCTTCAGGATGCCCTTGCATGCGTCACAGGACGGGACCTTTTCCCCGGCAAGCAAGCGGCTCTGGATCTCTTCCCGCTCATACTTTTTGCCGCAGCTCAGGCAGGATACCGAAAAGGCGGTGCCGTGGATCTCGATGATCTTTTCCGGAGAACTCCCAGCCTTCTGATGCAGAGAATCGATGTTCTGCGTCACAATGGCCAGGATCTTCCCCATCTCCTCCATCTCTTTCAATGCGATATGGGCTCTATTGGGGGTTGCATCCTTCATGGCATCGTAAAACTCGGTGCTCATGACCCAATACTTCTCCCGTGATTTGTCGCTGGAGATAATCCTCTGGAAGTAGAAATCCTGGGGATTATACCTGCTCCATAACCCGCCGGGGCTTCGAAAATCAGGTATTCCCGATTCCGTGCTCAAGCCGGCGCCGGTGAAAACAAGGATTTTCCTCGCATTCGCCACCAGCCGGGCGGCTTTCTCCACAAGTTCTTCCATAGCAATTTCCATAATCGCCCGATATAGTTCACCCCATGAGGAGCGTCAAGAGCGTTTTCAATAGTGGGCGGCAAAGAGCGGGCTTTAGAATACCACGAGGTTGGTCAATTGAAAAAGGGATTGCGAGTTCGCTCGGTTCCAATCGAACTGGCTGGCCCGTGGCCGGGGTAGACTCGCAGGTCGTCCCCGAGAGGGAAGATCTTCTTTCTCACCCCTTCTATGAGGAGCCTGTGGTCCCCACCAGGAAAATCCGTTCGTCCGATCGAGCCGGCAAACAGGGTGTCGCCGGTGAAAACCGCACCGGGTGCATGAAGACATATTCCTCCAGGCGAATGGCCGGGGGTGTGGATAACGGAGATGTTGTAATCACCGAGTGTGATCTTCATTCCTTCCTCGAGATAGCCGTCCGGCGCGAACCCGAGACCGGATGCATCGAGAGAATGGATCAGAACAGACGCATGCGTGATCCTCTTCAACTCGGCAGCGCCGCCGGTATGATCGAAATGCCCGTGCGTGAAGACGATAAAGCGAATGAAGAGCTTTTGGCTGGAGATCTCCTGGACGATTCGAAAAACCTCGTCTCCGGGATCGATAACCATGCCGTCGTTTGTCCCCTTGGACCCTAGGATGTAGCAATTAGCCTGATAGGGGCCTACCACAACCTTCCTGAGCATGCCGCGGTTCTTCCTTTCAATTTTTGCCCTCAGGGCGCGTAGTGGAGAAGATAAGAAAGGTCAGAGCTTTTTCAAGACCCTTTCGCGGGAGTTTCTGTTCCGAAGAATTATCGTTCTTGAAAAACCTGGATACCCCTGCACCGGCGTATGGTATAGTTTATTGAAGAAGTTTCATGACACGGAGGATGATTTTCGTAGAGAAGGAGAAGGCCCATGTTTTCCATTCGTGAGATCCTGGCGCTGGCCATCAAACTGGAGAAGAACGGAGAGCACTTCTACAGAGGGGCCGAGTCCCGATTTGCGGATCCGTCCCTTGCCTCGCTGCTTCGCTGGCTGGCAAATGAGGAGCTGCGGCACATGGAATGGTTCGTGAGCAAGAGGTCTGAAATGAAGCCGGAGGGCAAGGAAAGAGACCTTGAAGAAATCGGAGACGAACTCCTTCGCGACATTCTTGGAAATCAGACCTTTTCCCTCCAGGAGGTGGACCTCTCCAAGATCCACGACCAGGTGAGCCTGGTAGATGTTGCCATAGAATTTGAAAGCGACACAATTCTGTTTTACGAAATGCTCCTTACAATGGTTGAGGATAAAGAGACAACAGACAAGCTCTCTGAGATCATTGCAGAGGAAAACAACCATATCCAGAGTCTTCGGGCATTTCGCACAAACCCTTCAGGGAGGAGTTCATGAAATTCACCCAAGATATTTTGGACAAGTACGGGGATGTTCTCTTGTGGGCGCTGCGGAAAGCGCGCAAGGGCCCGTTTGGAAAAAGGGATGTGGTCCTGGTGAACTACCATCTGGATGCACTTCCCCTGGCCGAGACCCTTCAGTACAAACTGCTTCATAGAGGGTTTCATCCGGTCCTTCGGCTGCGTTCGACTTCTCGAATGGAGCGCACGTTCTTTGATGTGGCAAACCCACGACAACTTGAGTTCCGGACCCCTGGCGACGCGGAGCTCAACCAGGCCTTGAACGGCGCAATCTATCTCTTTGCTCCGGACTCTTTGACCCATCTGAGCGCGGTCGACCCGACCAAGGTCGGGAAAGCGGCCGTTGCGGCAAAGCCCTTTCGGGACATACTGGACAGGAGGGATGAAAAGGGACTCTTCGGATGGACCCTGTGCATGGTCCCCACTCCAGCGCTCGCAGAACACGCGTCCATTTCTATGGGCAGGTATTCCCAGGAGGTGATCCGTGCCTGCTTTCTTGATGATGACGATCCGGTGAACCGCTGGGAGCAAACCTACAAGGACATTGGCGAGATCAAGAAGTGGTTGAACAGTCTGCAGATCAAGTTGCTGCACCTGGAGTCGGAGACAATCGACCTCAGGATCAGGCCCGGGATAAAGAGAAAATGGGTCGGCCTTTCGGGTCACAATATTCCGAGCTTCGAAATCTTTGTCTCACCCGATTGGCGTGGAACCGAAGGCGTTTATTTCTCGAATCAGCCTTCTTTCAGAAGCGGCAATCGGGTGGAAAACATCAAGTTGGTTTTTCAAAAGGGGAGGGCGATTCGAATCGAAGCTGAAAAAGGAGAGGAATTCGCCGTCAAGCAAGCCTCCATGGACAAAGGCGCCGCAAGGGTAGGAGAGTTCTCGCTGACCGACAAACGCTTTTCGAGGATCAACCGTTTTATGGCGAATACCCTCTATGACGAAAACTATGGGGGCCGATACGGCAACTCCCATGTCGCACTCGGCTCCTCCTACTCGGACACCTTCGATGGAGATCGTTCGAAACTCACTGGACAGATGAAAAAGGAACTCGGATTCAATGAATCCGCCCTTCATTGGGACATGGTGAATACAGGAAAGAAGACGGTAACCGCTCACCTGGTATCAGGAAAGAAAAAGATTATCTACGAGAACGGAATGTTTACCATTTAGCATTGACGATGTCGTAAAAAGTCGTCACCCCGGTGAAAACCGGGTCCAGAAGGCTCGCAAGTGGGGTGACTGAAACATTCATCTGAGACCGCCCAAAGGGGTTCTCTTCTTCAAAAAGTAGATTAGCGTGTGAGTTACCCGTTTATCGCGAACCTCGTCATCGTTCTTCATTTTCTCTGGATTCTTTTCCTGATCTTCGGATTTTATTTTGTCCTGAGAGGCTCCAGAATCGCCTACGTCCACGCTTCAGGCCTTCTGTTTTCCCTTGTTCTGAACCTGATGGGCTGGTACTGTCCGCTTACTTACCTCGAGAACCATCTCAACTCCGTTGACCGCGCAGTCGTATCCGGCGGCCAGTCGTTTATGGAGAGAACCCTTGAGAAGGTAATCTATCCGGACGTGGATGAAACCTTGATCCGGAAAGGCGAAATCATATTCGTCCTGATGAACGGGATCGCCTATGGGTGGGCGTTCCGAAGAAGACGGTTCTCTGGTTTCTGATAAACCAAAGAAACCAGATAAACCAGACAAACCAGATAATCGTTTGAGGAGCCGCGAATTGCTCGATAATAGCTTTATTCATATTCAGGGAATCGGAGAGAAATCGGAGAGGAGCATCTGGTCGCGGGGGATACGCACGTGGACGGATTTTCTGGAGTGTCCCGAATGCGTGTTGTCCGAGGTGAAGGATTGTGTCATCAGAGAGGAGCTGAGGAACTCCATGGCTCATCGGCACGAAATCGGTTTTTTCGCCGAACGGCTCCCTTCGTGCGAGGCCTGGCGTCTCTACGAATCCTTCAGGCAAAGGGTGGTCTATCTGGATATTGAGACCAGCGGCGGCTATATGGGGGCGGATGAGATTACGGTCATCGGCACGTTTGACGGGAACAGTGTCTGTTCATTCGTGAGCGGATCCAACCTGGAGGATTTTGAGTGTTCCATAGCGGACTATGACCTGGTCGTCACTTTCAACGGTACCTGCTTTGATCTTCCCTTCATTAAACGTTCCTTTCCAAACATCACCCTGCCTCCGGCACATATCGATCTTCGATTTCCCCTGAAGAGGCTGGGATATCGTGGGGGTCTGAAGAGGATTGAAAGGGAGACCGGAATTGAGCGGGATGAGGGAATCAGGGGAATGGACGGTTTCGATGCGGTCCGGCTATGGAAAGCCTATCAGTGGGGAGACAATCGCGCCCTTCAGGTCTTACTTGAATACAATGCGGCGGATGTGGTGAACCTGGAACCGCTGATGGAACTCGTGAACAGGGAATTGAAGGCCAGAATATTCCCGTTCGGCGCATGACTGCGCCCGCGAAAATCAGAAAATCGAAATAAAAGAAAACGGCCTCCCGAGCGGCGTTGTTTTCCCCAGGTATCTCGTTTCCCTTCGTTGGGAGAAGCCTGGCAGAGAAGATGCACGCACACTCGAGAAGCCCGCTCAGTCGCCTCCGACCTTCCTCTCTTACGATAACCTTGGGAGTTCGGCTACGATAACCTTGGGAGTTCGGCCATCCCGTGGTTTCTTCTCGATATGGAAGATGGGCGGCTTTGAGCGTGACTATCTCATCGGATTATTTCGAGCGATACTTTAACAATCCTATTCCTGATCCTTGATAAAACTCCAGACTTTTTCCAGCCGCGGGATCCCGTCTCGTGCGCCGATGCGGCGGCATTTCATTGCGGCTACAGCAGAGGCGAAACGCATGCAGGCGGCCATGTCCCAATGCTGAAGCACTCCATAGATGTAGGCGCCATGATAAACATCGCCGGCGCCGGTCGTATCAACGGCCATCACCGGATAACTTCGTTGAAAAATGATTTTCCCGTTTTCGCAGCCTACGCTCCCTTGGGAGCCAAGGGTTATTACCGCCTTGCCTGCACCCATCTGCATAAGGGCCTCTAGCGCCTTCTCCATCGGCGCACCAGGCCCGACCAGGGCACGCGCAAAACCCTCAGAGGCCACTACAATGTCTACGAACCGAATCAGATCGGGAGAACCTTGTCGCAGGGTTCCGGCGTCCATGACGATCTCCCATCCCATTTTCCGAGCCTGGCGGGCGGCTTCGATTGCGGCTTCTATCATGAGGCCATCCACGTGGAGAATCCTGGCGTTAGGGAAATGGCCAAGTGCGACTTCCTCCCTCTTCATGGGCGTCACGCTCCCCCTATGCCAGAAAATGGTCCTGTTGCCGTTTTGAGGGGATATGGCAATGAAGGCAAATTGTGAGGTATGCCCCGGGCGGATTGTCAAAAGGGAGAAATCCACCCCTTCCTTTTGCAGCCCTTTGACAATCTCCCGTCCGAAAAAGTCATCGGATATGGATCCAAGAAAAGAGGTTCGGATGCCCAGCCTCGCCAGCGTCACCATGGCAGTAGAGGCAGGACCTCCGCATTGAATTTCCACGTTTTGGAGTTCCGATTTCTCGTTTTCCCGAGGAAAAGAAGACGTTATCCCCAGAAAATCCAGGCTTGCCTGGCCCAGACCGACCACATCGATGTCCTGAAGGAGCTTCATTCCATAAAGAAATTGGGAAGTGGGAATTCGGAAGTGCGAAGTCGGAAGTTGGAACTGAGATCTTTGCTTTCCGCCTTCCGACTCCCGCCTTAAGATTTTCTTACTGCGCCCTTTTTTTGAGTCTCCCCATCTCGTCTTTGATGGTAGCCATATTATCGTTGACCTTTTTCTGCAAAGGGGAAGAGGGGTACTTGTCAAGAAGCGCCTTGAGAATGTTGTAGGAAGAGACCAGGAGTTCCTCCTTTTTGGAAAGATCCGTCTCGGCCCTGGCCATCAGGTAGAGTTTCGCAGCCCTGTTCCTCTCTTTATTGATCAGTTTCTCCGTGGCCATTTCTTTCAGAGAAGCGACTTCAGCCGAAGCGCTCCCTTCCCGCTGGAGTTCATCAAGCCTTGCCACGGCCTCTGTGAAATTCTCTTGCTCGACCAATTTCTTAGCAAGAATCAGTCGTTCGCTTTCGAGCATTGCTTTCTCTGTTCTCAGCTCATCTTCCGATTTCTCCGGTAAAAGCTCTCCCCTGTCTCGCGCGAGTTCTCTCTTTTCCTGTGCAAGCTCCACCTCACGCATGGCTGCATCGATAGCTTCTGTCTGCGGGCCCTGAGGGAACCGGATTCTTTGTTGCAGGAGGAGAAACTTGGCTTTTGTGAATTCTCCTCTCAGGACAAGGTCCCGCACCTCTGCCAGGGCGGTCTCTATGGATTCGGGACTCCCTGGAGTGGAACTATCCTCGTAGGCGAGGGGAGGCGCGATAGACGGTGGAGCGGTTTCGGTTGGACTTTCTGCCTTTTCCTGAAAGCCCATCCTCTCTCGGGCTTCTTTCAGCAGCGCTTCCTTTTCAGCAACACGCTGGGTCAATTCCTTCAGGCCTTCTTCAGCGCTCTTGCCCTGGCCCATTGCAATCTGCCACTCGAGGATATATGCGCGCAGATTCACCAGGTCGGGTCTCTTTTCGAGATCCCTGACAATGGACTCTCCCGAGGAAACGGCCTCTGCCAGTCTTCCCTGTTTTGCCAGAGAGATGGAGTAGAGGAGACCTATTTCGGGGGTAAGGGCCTCTTCCCCGAACAAATCACGCAACGCAATCGACTTCTCCACCACCATTCCGTGGTTGGCGTCGAGGTAATCCTGAATGATCTCTTTTCTCCTGGAGGTGTACTGATCGATTATCCTGGAAAATTCATCTCCTTCCTTGCTCTCTCTCAGAAAATATGCCTCGTCGATCTTGCTGAGGGATTCGAAGAGGAGGCGAATAATCCTCTGCCTGTCTCCTTCGGCCATGGGGGGTTGGAGGGTGGCCCCGATCATCTGATAGGAATTCAGAAGATCCATGGCGACTTTCCTTTCGCTCTCCCCCATCCTGGTCTGCTCCAGTCTTCCTGCAAGACGAGCGGTCCTCGCTTCGACCTCTGCAGAGGAAATCGGCAGGGGCAAGGTGATATCTCTTCCAGGGGCGACGGCCTCTCTCGTTACCGGGGACGCACATCCCCCTATGAGAGCCGAAGCGAGCACCGCTGCGATCAGGCTAATTCTGCTCTTTACCATGTTGAGCTCCTCCCATGGGCTCAAATACCCTCTTCAGTATGAGCCGACTGCCTCCGGATTCCACATCTCCAAGGACCCGGAGATGACCTGCCGGCGATTCATGTACTTGAACATTCAGGGGCAGACCGCTCCCGGAAGATATGGTCACCTCCCGGAATTCGTTGTAACCATATCTGGGAAAGGATTGAAGGTCAAAGGCCAAATCCGCGGCCTGAACGGCTTTTTTATAGATGCTCCCGTTGACGATGGCATTCCCGGTATCGACCCAGAGAGGCAGGGCGCCGGAAGATCCATAGATCACGATATGCTTTCCCTTCATAGGCCGGTTGTCGTCATACCCGACGTAACTGGCTATCACGTATCCTTCCTTGATGTCCAGGGTACCACTCTGCTCGTTCGGACCCGGAAGAAATCCCACGAAGCTTGAATTCGTATACTTGTTGGAAGTACCGGTTTTCCCGAAAACGGGGAGAGGGATATTCACCTTCCGTCCTTCAAGATCCATGGCGAGTTGAACAGAATCTTTTGCGGCCCTCCCGGTTCCCCGAATCATGACCATACGAAGGATATCCGAAATCATTCCGCAAACCCTTTCGGAAAAGATCCTTTCCGCTTTAGGCTTGTATTCCCAGATAACGCTTCCCTGCCGGTCTTCGATTCTGGTGATGATGGGCAGCATGGCGGCTGATTCTATCCCCTCGAGAGAATACCGATGTCCGGTCATCATGGACTGATACGCCAGTGCGGCTTCGACAATGCTGATGGAATTGGCGCCCAAAGGAAAGGAGAGCACAGGATCGAGCTTGGTGGTGATGCCGATCCTTTCGGAAAGGCGCGTCACGTAGATGAGGTTCACGAGTCTCTTGAAATCGCTCAGCCGGTAAAGGAGTTCCGAATCATACTTCCTGTAGCCTTTCAATCTCGCATAGATATTTTCGGAATGAGCCTGAAGGGAGTCGAGGACCCTGGATGGCATCAAGCCATCGATCCATATGGTCTCGGGATCGACCACTCTCTCTCCCGTCTGCAGCTCCTCGGTCAGGGTGGTGAGAGAAGCGTTTTCAATCAGATTTCTGGATTCGGAATAGATAATCCTTCCACGTGAGGAATCCACATAGAAATTGGACAGGTCTCCTGCAGCGAGGCTTGCTCTGTCGGCACTCGCAGGAGAGAGAAGAGACCCGCCGATTTCCTTCAGGCGGCGCTTCATGGACTGGTTCAGCGCCTGGAGCCTGAGAAAACTCCAGCGATAGATCTGTGCATCCAGTTCGCCCTCCACCAGAAAGTCGCCGGGATCTATCTTATAGTGGAGGCGGGAGATATCGGACATGAGTCCCTCGTGACCCCCGAATATCAGGTCGGCTTCAATCTCCTTTTTGGATTCCTCGAACGCGGCTTCCCGCACATCCTCATCGGTCGCCATGATACCGAAACGGTCTCGAACCCTGGCGGTGTATTCCTCGTAAGTCTCTGTGGTCTTACGGCTGAGTCCAAGCGATTCGACGAGCTCTCGGAATTCATTCATGCTGAGCCGGTCGGTCAGGTGATAAAGGAGCCACACAGTTGCCAGGTTCTCGGATTTGACCCCGGCCCACAAGATGGAGACCCTGTCGGATTCCGGATCGTGGTCAGGGTTTGGAACATAGAAGGTCGATTCAAAGGGGTAGATGTCCTTGATGTTCTGCAGTGGATCGAGGGTATTCCATTTCAGTTCGAGGGCCGCCGCATACACTATGGTCTTGAAGATCGAGCCCAATTGTCGCTTCGCATCCACGGCGCGGTTGAAGAAACGGTCGAAGAAGCCGCCCACCATCGCCTTGATCAATCCTTTCCTCAGGACGACTATTCCCCCTTCCAGGGAAGGCACCTTGGTGAGCATCATCCTTATCATTCCGGAATCGTCGACCGTTGCGGTTGCTTCGAGCGCCACCACGTCGCCTACCTGAAAGGAGGCCAGGAATTCCGGCACATGCTTCTTCGTGAAATCCGCCCACGGACCGTGTTTTCCCTTGCGCAATGCTTCCCCCAGCGACCGCAACCCTTCGTAATCGATTACTCCCTCGCCCCCGTCCCACGAAACGAAAATGCCGGGGTTCTCCTTGTCATTTCTGATTTCGGTGATGCGACCGAAGAAGGGGATCTCTTCGCCTTTCTGTCGTCTGAAAGGATCTCCCACCAGTTCTCTGTATTTTTCAAGGTAACTCTCTCCGCCAAGGCCGGTGAGCTTGACATCCAGGGCAGGCAGGTGTTTTCTCAGGCTCTTCAGCGCGCCCTCCTGGATTTCCTTGTTGATCGAGGTGTAAATCCTGATGCCGGAGGTGGCGATATTGTCCACCCCCTGCTCGTCAAGAATTGCCTTGAAGTAATCGGAGTCGAGCTGGTCTTTGATATAGTCCAGGACTACGTTCAACCTGTAAGTCACCCTTCCTTCCTTGAAGGGTACCTCCTTTTCGAGCGCCTCCTGGTATTCCGAATTGGTGATAAAATTGAGTTCCAGCATGTTGCCGAGCACATAGTCCTTCCGGAGCTTGGCCTGCTTCATGGCCTCCCTTTTCTCGGCTTTGATCTTTTTGATAAAGGGGTTGTATTTGTTCGGGCTCTTCACAGACCCTGCAATAAAGGCCGATTCCACCAGATCCAGGTCTTCCGCATCCTTGTCAAAGAAGTACCTCCCGGCTATCCGAAGCCCGCTTCCGAAGCCGGTGACAAAGAACTGGTTGGCGTACATCTCCAGGATTTCCTCTTTGGAGTATTCCTTTTCGAGCAGGAGCGACTGCATGAGCTCCTTCATTTTGGCTACATAGGACCTCTTCTCCCTCTTGAAGATGTTCTTGGCGGTCTGCTGAGTGAGTGTGCTTCCTCCCTGCGCGATGCGGCCCGCCTTGAAATTTGCGATAAATGCGCGCACAACGGCGCTCGGATCCACGCCGTAATGGCTGAAGAACGTCTTGTCTTCCGCTGCGACGAGCGCCTTGACGAAATACGGGGGTATGTCCTTGTACCGGATGTATTTCCTGTGCATCTTCTCAAAGAAGACGCCGATTACGGATTTTCCATCATCGTAGTACACAGGGCTTTCGGAAAAGATAAGGCTGTCTATGATTCCTCTCTCCATCCTGGTTGCCGCCTCCTCTGAGACAGCCTTATAGAAGAGGAGCAGGAAAGCGGCCGATCCGAGCACCACCACGAGCAATGAAATAATGACGCCTCTCAGAATCCATCGTTTCATGACTGGCTCAACCGACCTCCACAAGGGGCTTTTCCTCGCTTTCGCATGTGAGCGCCCCCGACAACAGCATTCCCCTGAGGATCCGCTTCAGATCCAACCCCTTGCACTTCAACCCTTCCCGTCCGTAATTCATGTTCGCCTCAATGACATACCATTTTCCACCGGAGTGGATGAGATCCAGCCCTGCATCGTTGAACCTGCACTTCCGGGCAACCGTGCGGGCTGTCTCCAACCCCTCGTGCGGAATCCCTTTGAAGTCGATCGTACCGCCCTGAAATAGATTTGTTCTGAAATCCTTACTGCATCTTACACGCCAGTAGGCCAGAACCGGCTCATAATTGATCAGAATAACCCTCAGATCCTTGTCATGAGGGAGATATTCCTGCACATACGCCACATTCGTCCTTCTCAGGTATCTGTCCAACTCTTCCGGGTTCTGGATCTTGAAGACACCCCTGCCTCTTGCCGAAGCTCGAGGGAATTTGGCGATGAAAGGGAAAGAAAAATCCCCGAGGATCTCATCATGATGCAGATGGTAGTAGAACCGGGTCCGGGGGTGGGAAAGATGAAGCATATTGAAAAGAGTCGTTTGTTTGATCTTTTCATCCGAGTAAAGATATGTCTCCAGACTCGGAAAGAGCGCTTTGCCGAGGGTATGGAAAAACTGGGCGTAGTTCAGCGTCGGGTAAAGGATGAAAGCTGCATCCATCATCAGAGTCTTCTCATGGGAAGTATAATCGCAGAAATTGGGCTTGACCCCAAGCGTACATACCTCAGGGACGCCTTTCATTCTGCTTCCCAGGGCGACAAAAGGAATTTTGAGCGTAGTTGTGTTCATTGTACAGTTTCTATTCTTTGCCACAAAGGAAGTCTTTCTGCAATTGCTTTAGCACCATGCTGAAAAAGTTCATATTGGCAGGTTGCTCAAAAACATCCAGATGCAAGGCGCCGGAAAATGGGGATCCGCTCCTAGTGGGGTGTCCGTGGCCCTTGACGGACAAATCCTGAGGAGTGAGAAGTACATATAAGTACGTCGCAGCGACGAAGGATGAGAGCAACGCTGCAGATGGGCGTTTTTCAGCAACCTGCCAGGACCCATCCGGCCACATCCCTGGCCTTTTCCCTTGCCCTTTTCATGATCTCCTCCACATCCAGAGTCAGGAGTTTTCTCTCTTCCAGGACCAGGCGGCCGTTAATGAACGAGTGGCTTACGTCGTTTGCTTTGGCAGCATAGACGAGTTGGGAGTACGGGTCAAACATGGGGGTAAGGTGTGGCTTGCAGGTGTCAACGACGATAACGTCGGCCTTTTTTCCCGGGGCGAGCGATCCCGTGACTGCCTCCATACCCAGGGCGCGCGCTCCTTCGACGGTGGCCATTCTCAGTACCGTATACGCGTCCATGACCGTGGGATCCATAGAGGCGACCTTGTGAATCTTTGCCAGCGAATCCATCTCTCCAAAAAGGTCGAGGTTGTTGTTTGAGGCGCACCCATCGGTTCCCAGGCCCACCACAACGCCCTCCGAGAGAAGGCGGGGGACAGGGCAGATCCCGGATGCAAGTTTCATGTTGCTCTCCGGGGCCGTCACCACTTTGACCCCCTTTTCTGCGACAAGGCGGATCTCACCGGGACTGAGGTGAATGCAGTGGATCGCGATCATTTGCGGCCCAAGAAGCCCCAGACTATCCAGGTGTTCAAAAGGTCTCTTGCCGTATTTCTCGGAAACCTGACCGACCTCGCTCAGCGTCTCGGCAACATGGATGATCATCGGCACCTGGTACGCTTGGGCGAGTTGCTGTGCCTTGAGAAGCAGTTCAGGACTGCAAGTGAATACGGCATGCGGTTCGACCGCAACGGATACGAGAGGATCGTCTTTCCATCTTCGAATCATCCTCTCGGTGTACTCAAACCCCTTTTCAAGAGCACCGTAGTTCGGGGAGGAGAAATCATAGAGCACCTCTCCGACCAGACATCTCATTCCGGCCTCTTTTGCAGCCTTGGCAATCTCTTCCTCAAAGAGGTACATGTCGCAGAAAGTGGTAATGCCGGAGAGAATCATTTCAGCGCAGGCGAGGAGTGCCCCAGTCTTTACGAAAGCAGTATCCATCCTTTTTTCAACAGGAAAGATGTATTTAGTCAACCATTCCATTAAGGGAAGATCGTCGGCAAGCCCCCTGAAGAGAGTCATGGCGGCGTGAGTGTGGCCGTTCACAAGTCCGGGAAGAACAAGTCCCCCTTTGGCATCGACGACCTTTTTTGCATCCGGGGTCGGAAGATTCTTACTGTCCCCTAGGAAGCTGATGCGATCCCCTGTGATTCCAAGAGAGGCCCCTTTGAGCACCTGTTCCCGTGACTGCATGGTCACTATGGTTCCATTCGTGATCAAATAATCAAATTGTTCCATCAAGACCTGGCCCCCAATGAAACTAAAAAGTGGACGTTTCGAGTTGGATCGCTCATATGTCCGCTCATATGTCCAATGAAAAGAGAACCGCCTCCCAGATACGGGCTAGGGAACTCCCTGCCTTCCTAGCCTTATCGATGACCTCATCAATGGAGATCATTGCCATGCAGTCAGGCAAGTTCACGTTCGTGATCGCCACGACGGCCGCGCACCTCATGCCGCAGTGAACCCCGGCAATGATCTCCAGTACGGTGGACATTCCAACAGCATCAGCGCCGACCGTTCTGAGGAAACGGGTCTCCGCAGGCGTCTCCAGGCTGGGCCCCAGAATTCCGGCGTAAACGCCTTCTCTCAAGGGGATCCTCAACTCCAGGGCCTTCTTTCTGGCAAGCGCCGCAAGGTCTCTGTCATAGGCCCTGCACATGTCTGGAAAACGGGGACCAAAGAGATCCAGGTTTGGTCCTATGAGGGGATTCATGCCGGTAAGATTGATATGGTCCGTGACGAGCATCAGATCTCCGGGCCCGAAAAGAGGGTTGAGCCCTCCAGCCGCGCTGGAGACGAGAAGCACGCCGACGCCCATTCTGGACATGACTCGGACAGGGAAGGTGATGTCCTGAGGCGTGTATCCCTCATAGATATGAAACCTTCCTTCCATGACCGCTATCGGTCTTTTCCCCAGTTTTCCAAAGACAAGATTTCCCCTGTGACCCTGAATCGTGGAGTGAGGGAAATGGGGGATAGCATGATAGGGAACACGGATCGGCGATTTAATCCTGTCAGTGATCTCCCCGAGCCCGGTCCCCAGAATCATTCCTATCTTCGGCTTTATCCGAGTCCTGGAAAGAAGGAAGTCCGTGGCCTCTTGGATTCTTTCCAGCATCATAGTATCGGGGATCTGCCTCGATATGGTCTTTTCATGTTTATTCTTCCGCATGTCCAATCTCCCGGTCTGAACCCATTAACACAAAAGTAATTCAATGGGAAGTGAGACCTTCGCCTTCCGTCGACGCGCAAAAAACATAGACCGTACAGCATGGATTAGCTGCGTAATCAGCGGCGGCATGAGTGATGGGAACAGCACTGAGATTAAAGTAAAGGAATATGTATTTTCAGTAACTTGGCGAAACTTGACAAATCCTTGAATAATGATAGGATGAACCCACTTCCATAAGGAGGGGACGGAAATGATTCTCACCAGACAAATCGAGATCAGTACCGCCTGCTTGCTTCGCGTGGTATTCCTGATGGGAGGCGTCCTTTCGATCCTCCTGTCGCCTCAGGAAATAGCAAGAAAACAATGGCTGGCCCAACCGAGCAGCCACAAGAATACGAAGATCGTCAAAAAGGTCAATCCGCTGCCGCCGATCAAAATTGAAGACTATATCAGCGAAAAGACCCGTAAGGCGGAAAAGGAATTCGATCACCATATCTTCTCGGCATCCAATAAGCATCGCATAGACCCGGCTCTTGTAAAGGCGGTCATACTGATCGAATCGGGTTATAATCCCTATGCCGTCTCTCCCAAAGGGGCGGTAGGGCTGATGCAACTCATGCCACATATCATCGACTCATTCGGTATAAAGGACGCGTTCGATCCGTTTCTCAATATCGAGGGAGGAGTACGATACCTGAGCCAGTTGCTGAGGTTCTTCCAGGGGGATATCTACTTGAGTCTTGCTGCCTATAACGCGGGCATTGGCAGAGTGGCACAGCCGCGCCCGATTCCTGACAGCACCAGGAGCTTTGTTCGGAAGGTTCTCGAATTCTATGAGTACTACCAGAAAGGAGGAGAGAGAAGAGCAGCTCCAGAGGATGCTAAACCCTCCACTGTTCCGGTTCCTTCACTTATTTATTCTTGATTTATACTTCCCGCCTCACATATATCATTACTTCGTTCCGAAGGTTTTGCAGAGAGGGTCCCTTATCGATGTGAAATCCGACTCGCCTCGCTCCGCCTGCGGTATGAACGCCGATAATCTCTAGACCCTAACAGAAAAGGAGAAGAGGGTGGTTTCCATGATCGAAAGACTCCTGGACCCGGCATCGCTGCCGGACCCCACCAGTACGGTCACTCTGGTTCAGACACATATCTCTTCCGTGATCGTGGCCGATCGATTCGTCTATAAGATAAAAAAGCCTGTCAATTTCGGATTTCTGGATTTTTCTACCCTGGAAAAGAGAAAGTATTTCTGCCACCAGGAGGTTCGGTTAAACCAGCGGCTTTCCAAAGAGATCTACCTGGGCGTTCTGCCTGTTCTGCAGGAAGGGGAGCGGTTTCGAATAGGCGAGGGCAGGGGAGCGGCCGTGGAGTATGCCGTAAAGATGAAGAGGATCCCCGAACAGGTGCTGATGAAATCCATGTTCCGCGAGGGGAGGTTGGGCATCGAGCATCTGAATTCGATATCGCTCCTGCTCGCCAGGTTCCATAGTGAGGCTGAACGCTCGAAGGAAATCGATTCGTTCGGAGAACCGGAAAAATTCAAGATCAACACGGACGAGAATTTCATGCAGACCGGGAAGTATGTGGGAAGGACCCTGAAGGAGGAGGACTTTCTCTCGCTCCGTGGATGGACGGACGCTTTCTATCAAAAGTACGGCAGGCTCTTCCGGGAGCGGATCGAAAAGGGAAAGATCAGGGATTGCCATGGCGACCTGCACATGGAGCATATCTGTCTGACCGAGCCGGTCTCCGTGATCGACTGCATTGAATTCAACGATCGGTTTCGATACTCTGATACCCTCTCGGACATTGCCTTTCTTCTCATGGATCTGGAATACCATGGAGGAAGAGATCAGGCAGCTCATCTTTGGAAGGCTTACCAGGTGGAGTCCGGAGAACGGGATGTGGAGGAACTTCTTGTCTTTTACAAGGTGTACAGGGCCTATGTGCGGGGAAAAGTCATCAGCTTCCAGTTGGACGATGAGCGACTGCCCGGCATGGAAAAAGAGCGAATAGCGCGACAGGCTTCCGCATACTTCGATCTGGCGCGCCGGTATATCGGGTGAAGGGGACCGCAGAATGGACCAGGAATAGGAAATCAGCCACAAAGGCACAGAAAAAATGGTTCTTAGTGGCTTTGTGTCTTAGTGGCATATCTTCTGAAACGAGGAGAATAATGAGAGAGCCGTTCAAGGAATTCATGAAGAGGGAATTGGGGCCGGAGGCTGTTCTGATCTCCTGCGGCCTCCCGGCCTCATACAAAACGGAAACGACCGAAGTCATCGCCAGGTTGAAGGGGTATGTCGTTCTTCGAACCGACATGATACGCCTCGAGGTCTTAAAAAATGAAGACATCTTCGATGAAAAGGTTGCCGCCGACATGGACAAGAGGCGTCTCGTCTATGACGAGATGTTCACAATGGCGGGCGAGCTTGCCGGGAAAGGGAACGGAATCATTC
>PHBH01000027.1 GCA_002840535.1 Deltaproteobacteria bacterium HGW-Deltaproteobacteria-15
TTTTGTCTGCCGTCGTCTCCCGGCAGACAAAAAAAGAAGTCACTCTGCGTACTCTGCGACTCTGCGGTGAAATACTCTTGGTCTCTTAACCTCCACGCGCCCCGGCCACAAACGCGTCGATCAACATTCTCGAAATGCTGATCCTGTCCGGGATTCGGGGGAGGCTCTCTGCCGTAAACCAGCCGGCATCGACGATTTCCTCCTGGTCGACCCTGATCTCTCCTTCTGAATACTCGGCCGTGAATGCGACCATCAGCGAGTTGGGAAAGGGCCAGGGCTGGCTGCCGAAATACCGGATATCCGTTACCTCGATTCCGACCTCCTCCCTCACTTCCCGTTGAACGCATTGCTCCAGGGACTCGCCGGGTTCCACAAAGCCGGCTATGACGCTGTACATCCCCTCCGGGAAACGGGGAGCCCTTGCAAGGAGGATCCGGCCATGGTTACGAATTGCCACGATGATCGCGGGCGACATGCGGGGGAACACCGCAAGTCCGCAGGTTGGGCAGATCTTGGCCCTTTCTTTCGGTTTATCTGCGGTCCGCCCGCCGCACTTTCCGCAATATCGGTGGTTCCGCTCGAACTCGACAAGTTGAAAGGCACGACCGGCCACCACAAACAGCTCTTCCTCCACCGCGCCGAAGAGCTGTCTCAACCCCACGAGGGACATGGTCTCCGGCAGCTCGTGCCCTTCGGCTATCTCACCTGCCAGGCAATCCACCCCATCCAGGGCGCCGAGGTAGATGGCGGGGGAATCAAACCCGAAAGAACCCGGATTATTGCTCGAGGGGAGCCTGATCCCTTCCCTGCTCTTCACCACTACGATCTTCTGCCCTGAAAAGGCAAAACACCACGCACTCCCCTGCACATTTTGCGGCGACTTAATGGAAGCTACAAAGCCCACCGGCCCTGCTCCTGTTCACCTCGGCCGCCGGCGAAGGTTTTCCGAACGCCGTTCAGGGCCTTCAGATAGGCTGGTTCGAACTCCGGCCACAGCTCCATGCCCAGCCGATTTTGTGTTTTGACGATCTCCTCCAGTATGCTTCGATCGGTCAGCGGGTTGATCAGGCATGATCTCAAAACGGTGATGTGCTGGGGCCTGTACCGGGTGGATTCAAGAGTGGTTCTGGAAACGAAAGTCGTATCGTCCAACCTGAGCGCCTTGTGGAGCTTGATGTTCAGGGCATTGATGATATGGTTGACCTTTCCGATTTTCTTCCGGACCTCTCGTTTTTCCGGTTCGCTGAGCCTCTTGCTCGCCTGCCACTTGTACAGTTGCTTCTTCACCTGCTGTGGCACAAAGCGATAAATGAGGATGAAGAGCTCGGGGGAATTGAGAATTTCGAAATTCTGCCGCCTCTGAAGAATTTCCTGAAAAGTGTCCGTGTTGTCCCTGGCCCTCCTGAACAGAAGCCCGTATCCCTCCCTGCCTATGATCTTCAATGCGGCCCAGGGCTTCAGACTGTCGAACGGACGGGATCCCTCTATGGTGAACCTTCCTGTGTCGACCGAATTGCGGCGGATCACATATTGGGAGCTTTGCTTGATGAGATTGAGGTCCTTTTCATTCTTGAAAAGAATCATGCCCATGGCCATAGGACAATAGAGCAGCTTATGGGCGTCGATGCACACGGAATCGGCCCGGTCGATCCCCTGGAACAACGTACGGCATTCGTCGACGAGCAGAGCGGCCCCGCCCCATGCAGCGTCCACATGGAAATGGGTCCCCACTGACTCCGAGACCTCGGCCAGTTTCGGCAGATTGTCCACTGACCCGGTCTCCGTGTTCCCGGCAATCCCGACGATCGCAATGATTTTGGTTTTGTTCTTTCCCTTTCCGGACTGCAGTCCGTCCACTTTTCGGCAAAGCCCCCGCACATCCATTCGGTGCTTTGAATCCGCAGGAATGGTGATCACGTTCTGCTCACCGAGCCCGAGAATACTGGCCGCCTTCCTGATGGAGTAATGGCCTCTTGCCGAGACCAGGATGACCCCCCTGTCATACCCGTAATGGCGAAGAGCCTTTTCCATCCCTGCTTCGCGAACTCCCGGGAACGATCCGCTCGGGGGAAAGGCCTTTTCCCTGGCAACCAGCAGAGCGTTCAGATTGGAAAGGGTGCCCCCCGAGGTGACGTTACCCAGGGCCACTCGAGGATTTTGCATATTCCTCTGGTAATAGTTCTCGGTCCGGTTGTAGACAAGCCGGTGAAACCAGGCAACCAGCTCCCGCTCGACAAAGCTGGAGGCTTTGGCAGTCTCGATCTTGACCTGGTTCTGATTGAGTGCGGCAATGATCATTTCCAGGATGATCATGAAATACGGAACCGCGCTCGTCATGTGCCCCACATAGTATGGGCTCCCCACCTTCACGGAATGGGCAGCCACCTTGAGCTTTATCTCCGCAAGGACATCCTTGATCAGGTTGGGGGCATCGGGCACGGCCGTTTCGTCGAAGATCCTGCTCAATTCCGGAAGGGTGATGCTGCTGTGGATTCCGCCTTTCTCCTTGAAAAAATCATGGATGGTCTCCAGCATCTGGTGGCCGAACTCGATGAACTTGTCCGGCGAATCGGGCATGATGAAGAGTTTTCGGAGGTACTCAAAACTGGATATTATCTCTTTTTTTTCCGGGTTCATAAACTCCACTGTATCCTTGTGGGGTGCCTGTACTGCCGCCGTGGACGTATCTTCTCTACGGGGGTGCCGGAAGTACCTTCAGTATGAGAGCCATCCTTCATTAACGGAAGTCTCTGATAGTCTAATGAATTCAGCTTACAAGTCAACGAAAAGAGTAGCCTCTTTCTTAATTGCTTTACTACTCTTCTTCATCTGCACTATATATTTCGTCACCTCTTGATCTTCATCCCATCCACACCATCCGGAGAGAACAATGGAAAGAAAACCCGCCATTGTGGTCCTGGGCACCTTTGACTCCAAGGGAGAAGAGCATCTTTTCCTGAAGCAGCGGATCGAGCAGAGAGGTTTCCGCACGCTGACCGTTCATGTGGGAACAAAGGGCCCTTCCCCTTTCACACCCGACTTCGACGTGTTCCGGGAGATTGCCTCCGCTTCGGAGGGAAAGCCGGTGGACCGCGACTCGGCTATCAATGCCGCCCTTTCCCACGGGCGGAGGCTTCTGCTGCAGTGCCATGAAAAAGGGGAGGTCCTGGGGGTCATCTCTGCAGGAGGCGGGACAGGGACACATCTTTCAACCGGTATCATGCGCGTTCTCCCTCTGGGCATTCCAAAGGTCATGGTCTCCACCGTGGCCTCGCGTAACATGGCCGGGATCGTGGGGACCAAAGACATCACCATGATTCACAGCGTCTCCGACATCCTCGGCGTCAACAGTATTCTCGGGGAAATCCTGGACCGGGCGGCAGGGGCGGTTTGCGGAATGGCGAAAAGCGACTGGAAACCCGCCATGCGGAAGAAGAGAATAGGACTCACCATGTTCGGGTTCATCACAAAGGCGGCCGAGCAGGTGAAGTCGTGCCTGGAGGCTCTCGGGTACGAGGTGATCGCCTTTCATGCGAACGGCACCGGAGGCATGGCCATGGAAGAACTGGCGCGGGAAGGCCGTTTTTCAGGAATCCTCGATCTGGCAACACATGAGTTTGCGGATGAATTCAAACAAGGGTATTGTCGCGGAATAGGTCCTGAGAGGCTCAGCCCGATCTCCGGCCCCGGAGTTCCCAGACTGGTCGTGCCGGGAGGGATGGATTGCGCTGTGCTCGAATTCACGCGGGACACTGTGCCCGATGAATATCGCGAACGAAAGATCTTCTTTTATGATTTCCGATCAGGGATACGGCTTACCGCTGAAGAGAGCCGGGTTCTTGCAGGTCAGATGGCGGAAAGGCTCAATCGCCATCCCCCGAGCGTGAAGGTGCTTATTCCAACGGAAGGCTGGTCGGAAGCGGACCGCGCGGGAGGTCCTCTGTATGACCCTCCGACATCGAGGGAGTTCGTAATGGAACTCAGGGGAAAGCTGGACCCTGGAATAGATCTCAGGGAGGTGCACGCCCATATCAACGATGACTCCTTTGCACAAATCGCTGCAAGGGCCATGCATGAGATGATCCAAAACACGATGCAGGATTCAGGATGCAAGATGCAGGATTAGGAGGACGCAGGATACAGGATGCAGCAGGAAGCCGCCTGCTTTGAGTGGAGGCATAGTCTATCCAGATGTTTCATTGGATGTTGGACGTTGAATGTTCGATGTTGAACGTTCGTTCTACCCTCTTCTCAGTTCCTTCTCGAACTCTTTGAAGAAAACGTCTTTCTCCCGCCAGCCCGGTCCGAAACGGCTGTTGAAATGAGAGACGAGCTTGTCATAGATCCTCTGCCAGATCTGCTTTTTCCCTTCCAATTCTTCTTCCAGATAACTCTTGAGCTCGCCCATCTGCTCTTTTGGAAGGAAGGAAACGGCTCCGAGTTTGATGGATTGCTTCAATGCCGCCGGGGTGAGGGCATGGGCGGTGAGCATCACGGTCGGGAATCCCCTGTCCACAGATTCTCTGAGGAGCTCGAACCCGTTCACGCCCATGATGTCGAGGATCACAAAATCATACGTGTAGCCGAGCAGGTATTGGAGAGCGGTATCGTAATCGGCTGCCTTATGGACGATAGCCACATCCAGGATTTCACCCACGCTCTCCAGGACATCGGGCTCGTCATCGACAACCAGAATGGTCCTTCCTTCCAACGGGCTCTTTCCGCTCATCTCATCCCTCCCTTTAACAGGTCAGTTCTACGACTCTACTACACCGACGGTGATTCAGTCAAATAACCCCAAACCCGGATTTCTCGAACACAGACCTGCGGAATCAGCGTAATCCAGGCAATCTGCGTTCAATTCCTGAGTCCGTTGCCCATTCTCGCCATGATTGTCCTCATGCCCTGACTGTGACTTTCCTTGGGGACTAACTTGCGAAGGCTTTCGAGGAAGGCATTCGCACAGGGGGAGAGCGGTTGCTTCCTGAGGTAAGCGATGCTTACGTCCAGAAACATCCGATGCCCCTTGATAGGGACTGTCACCAGCTTCTTGTCCTGGAGCTCGACCAAAACCGCCTCCCTCACGATAAAGGAAACCCCCTCGCCCCTTTGCACCACCTGCTTTATGAACTCGGCGTTGTTTGTCTCCATCAGAATATCCGGAGAAATCCCCTCCCCTTCAAACAACCCATTAACCAGTTTTCTGGTGCCGGAACCACGCTCTTTCGCGATGATGGGCTCTGCAGCCAGTTCCTCAACCGTGATCTGTTTCTTGCCTGCCAGCGGATGAGTCGGCGCGAGTATGAGCACAAGCTCCTCCTGACTGAAGGGGATGAAGCAGACGTCGGGGTTGTCTTCCACCCTGGCAATCACCGCAACCTCGTTCCTGAAGTCGAGCAGGCTGTGCATCACATCAAAGGAACTCCCCTCATCGAGATGGATCTTGACATGAGGAAACGCATTTCGAAAACTGGTGATCAGAAACGGCATGAAATATCGGGCATAGGTCTTTGAAGTGCCGAGGCGGAGGACACCGCGCTTCAACTCCCTCATATCCTCGATTGTCTGCTCCACTTCCTTTTCGAACTCGAATATCTTCCGTATGTACTCGTACAGGGTCTTGCCTTCATCGGTGAGATAGACGTTTCTCCCCCTCTTCTTGAAGAGCTTCAGGTTGCACTTTTCTTCCAGAAGACGGACCTGGGCCGTGACGGCCGGCTGTGTAATGAAGAGCCTTCTGGCGGCTGCCGTGAAGCTGCCTGACCCGGCGGCCTCGTAGAAAACGCGAAGCTGATTCAGGTTGAGCATAAGGAAGTCTCCTTGCTCTGGAACAGGAAAGGGTTCAATGAATGTTATGGGGCAAAACATTCATAAGGGAAAGTTATCTATATCACAGCAAAACAGGAATCCCATGATTTTTTCTTCACGGCATAGTCAAGCCCTCTGCGCTCGCGCCTGGAAGCCGGTGTCTCTGTCTCCCGACTTCTGTCTTCTGTCCTCTGTCCTCTATCTTCTGTCTTCTGTCTCCCGACTTCTGTCTTCTGTCCTCTGTCTCCTGTCTTCTGTCCTCTGTCTTCTGTCCTCTGTCCTCTGTCCTCTGTCTTCTGTCTTCTGTCCTCCGACTTCTGTCCTCCGTCCTCTGTCCTCTGTCTCCCATTCAATCACCTTATCATTATTCCAAATTGATAATAAGACCTTATGAATCTCATAATTAAAATCAATTTGACAAGTTGTACCCGACAAGCTCAGATAGTCTTAAAAGCGCGTCACGCCCTGCACACTTCTCGTTGATGGCAGGCGTCACCGGCCTGACTCATCACAATCAAACTCGAATCCTGTTCTGTAACCATTGCTGACGGTGATCTTCTTTGCTGCGTCATCTTCCCGGTAGATGGGTTTACTTCGTCCTTTAACCAGCGGTTGGCTCACAAAAAACGATCAACCTTAGAGACGAGGAGGGATAGAAATGGCAGAAGAAAAGCTTGGCAGGTTTCCATACCCACACGAGTTTCAGGTCCCCGGATCACTCCAAGGCTGGGAAGAGATGTATCCACCTCAGCGGTTGTTCAGCAAGGACAGGGAAGAATGGGAGAAGAATCACTTCTGGTATCAGGACAAGATCCATGCACCCGAGCCCATGTACCCCCTGGATGATATTTTCCAGGAGGCATGGCAGATCGCTCTTTCAGGATACACCACCAGGGTCTTCTGCATCCCCCCTGCCCAGGGTATCGCCCAAAGGATGATGGGCTGCTACATGTACATCACCCCTCTTGAACCCCCTCCACCGGAGGTGATCCAGGAAAAGGCTGCTCTTTTCGGGAAAAGGGTGCCTTTCGTGTTCCAGAATTACCAGCGCCTATGGGAGGAATGGCTCAAGAAGTTTCACAAGCTCGGCGCCGAGATGAAGGAGCTCAAGGTTCCGCAGGACCTGGGCAATTACGTTCCGGACGAACAGGTCATGCCCTCTCCGAGAGGATACACGGATGCGGCGGAACTCATGGCGGCCTTCAACACCATCGTCAACCAGATCTTCAGGGCCTGGCAGTATCATTTCGAGTACCTGAACCTGGCCTATCTCGCCTATCTCATGTTCGTGGATACCGCAAGAAAACTCTTTCCCGGCATTAAGGAGAGCACCATAGGCAAGATGGTTGCCGGCGCGGACGTATCCATGTTCCGGCCCGAGGAGGAGCTTTGCCGACTGAGCAGACTGGCGGCCTCGCAATCCCCTGTGCGGAGCATTCTGAAAAAGGCCGGCACCGCTGAAGACAAGATCAGCGAGCTGAAGGGAAACGACGCAGGGCGCAAGTGGCTCGAGGAACTGGAAAGGGTGAAAGATCCATGGTTCTCCGTCTCCTGCGGCAGCGGGTGGTACCATTACGAGGGAAGCTGGATCGACAAGATGGACGTCCCCTTCTCCTACATGCAGAGCTACGTTGAACGAATTGAAAAGGGCGAGTCGATCGAAAGGTCGTTGAGCGAGATCTCTGAGGAAAGAGAGAGAATCGTCGGGGAGTATAAAAGCCTTATCAAGACGGACGCCGACAGGAAGTCCTTTGACGACGCGTATAACGTCGTCCGGTCGATCTACAAATATGCGGAAGATCATCTGTTCTGGGTAGAGCACTGGCTGCATACCATATGGTTCTCCAAGATCCGCGAATTCGGCGGCGTGCTCACCAGGTACGGCCTCTTGAAAAGCCCTGAAGACATCTACCTCTTCAACCGCTTTGAGGTGCCCATGCTGCTCGAAGACCTTGCCACTTCGTGGGCCCTCGGCATAGGAGCTCCCACCAGGGGCAAGTACTGGATGGAGAAGGCGGCAAAGAGGGAAAAAATAATTGAGGCAGCAAGGAAATGGAGCCCCATTCCGGCCCTTGGAGTTCCGCCGGCCGAGGTCTCCGAGCCGTTCACGATCATGTTGTGGGGTGTGACAGGCGACACGGTCGGCGAATGGCTGAAAGGAGGGAAGTCCGAGCCAAAAGATCTCAACGAGCTGAAAGGCTTCGCCTCCTCTGCCGGGATCGTGGAAGGGCCTGCCAGGGTGCTGAAACTGCTGGGGGACGTAGTGCTTCTTCAGCCCGGGGAGATCATGGTCGCCCCCTGCACCAATCCCTCCTGGGCACCGGTGTTCACGAAGATCAAGGCTGCCGTAACGGACATAGGAGGGCTCACTTCCCATGCTGCTATCGTTTCGAGAGAGTACGGCCTGCCTTCCGTGACAGGGACGGGCCTGGCTACTTCCGTGATCAAGACAGGGGATATCATCAGAGTGGACGGCAGCGCCGGAACGGTGAAGATCCTGAAGAGGGCGTAGTTGCTTGAGAATGCCGCCCGGGACTCTTTCTTTCCATGACCCCGCAACGCGCGGGGTCGAGGAGAAAATGATCATGACGGAAAAATGGGTCTATTGGTTGAAGGAAGTCGGAACCGAACACAACGATCTGGTGGGGAAGAAATGCGCCAATCTCGGTGAACTGACAAGGGCGGGGTTCCACGTGCCTCCCGGTTTTGCCTTGAGCGTCCATGCCTACGATCGGTTCATGAAGGAGACGGAGGCCACTCCGCGGCTGCTGGAGTTTCTGTCGACCTTTCAGGCCGATCCCGACAGTGTCGCCGACACGGTCAAGTACGATTCCGCCTCAAGGGAGATGAGGAGCATTGTCGAAGCCATCCGGATGCCTGTGGATATGGAGGAGGATATCAGGTCGCGCTACTCCGAGTTGTGCAGGATCGCGGGGAAGGAAAACCTCTTTGTGGCTACCCGCTCCGCAGGTCCAGTAAGCCATCCGGGGCAATACGAGACCTATCTCAATGTGTGCGGTTCCGACGATGTGGTCAAAAACGTGATCCGGGTCTGGGCGAGCACCTTCAACACCCGCTCCATCATTGCAAGGGCCAGGCTGGGCCTTCCTTTGCACTATGATCCGATCGGCGTAGCCGTGCTCACAATGGTCGATGCCAAGGCGGCGGGCGTGATGTTCACCGTGAATCCCGTGAACGGGGATGAGTCCAAGGTCGCGATCGAGTCGAGCTTCGGGTTCGGCGAGGCGGTGGTGTCCGGGAATGTGACGCCGGATCGGTACCTGGTGGACAAGGTGACCCTCGATATCGATGAACGCGTGGTCTCCGACAAAGGATGCGAGTTCGCCTACAACCCCGAGACCAGGGAAATGGAATATGTGGAGTTGCCCCCTGACAAGAGAAAAGTCGCCTGTCTGGAAGATCGGGAGATTCTGGAACTCACAAGAATCGCCAAGAAGGTGGAAGCCCATTTCGGCTGCCCCCAGGACATCGAGTACTCGGTGTCCATGAGCCTTCCATTCCCGGAGAATATTTTTCTCGTCCAGGCCCGTCCCGAGAGTGTGTGGGGCAAGAAAAAGAAGGAGTCGGTGCTTGGAGGGAAAACGGGGTGGGATCTGCTGTTTGAGAAGGCGACGACCCCCGTCAAGCTGAAACTCGATTAAAGCGCGGAAACGGCAGCAACCGTTTTGAGGAAAAACACTGCCGCGAGTGGATTAATCTCTATTGCCAAGGGAGGAGAACATGAAGGATCTGAGGGATTTCATCGCTGCATGCGAGAAGGAAGGTGTGCTTCAGAGGATCAAGGCAGAGGTGGATTGGGACCTGGAGCTTTCCCATATCGCCAAGCTTAACGAGGAAAAGAAGGGGCCCGCCCTCCTGTTTGAAAACGTGAAAGGGTACAAGTGGCCGGTCATCACCAGCACCTGTACCACCACGGAAAGGCTTTCCATCATCATGGGGATGCCGAAGGAGACCCCTCTTGTGGAGTTGATGAGACGATGGGTCGAGATCGGGAACAGGAAGATCCCCCCAAAGGTGTTGAGCACCGGGCCGTGCAAGGAAAACAAGATGGTGGGCAAGGATATAGACCTGTTCAAGTTCCCGGTGCCCAAGTTTTACCCCAAGGATGGGGGCAGGTATTTCGGGACTGCCCACGTCGTGATCACCAAGGACCCGGAGTCCGGCTGGGTGAACATCGGCACGTACCGGCTTCAGTTGATCGACAAAGACATTCTGGGAACCCAGTTCATCAAGGGGAAACACTCCGACATCATGCTCAAGAAGTACCAGGCCATGGGAAAACCCATGCCGGTGGCCGTGGTGGTCGGCGCCGATCCCCTGATGTTCGTCATGGGCGGGGCGAGGTTCTCCGCGTTTGAGTCGGAGTACGATCTGGCCGGTTCCATCCGCGGCGAGCCCATCGAGGTGGTGAAGTGCGAGACCAATGACCTCATCGTGCCTGCGGGCGCGGAGATCGTTGTCGAGGGCGAGGTGGATGCCAACGCATTCAAGGATGAGGGACCGTTCGGCGAATACACGGGCTACTATTCGGGGGTCGGTACCAACCCGCGCAACTTCATCAAGGTGAATTGCGTCACGCACCGGAACAACCCGATCTTCATGGCCACGACCGTTGGAAGAGCCGTCACCGACACACACATGACGCTCGCGATTGCATACGGCGCTACCCTGTGGCAGCAGCTCTCGGACATGAAGATCCCCGGAATCAAGGCGGTCTACTGCCCCCCCGAGGCAGCGGGGAGATTCATCGCCATCATCTCCATGAAACAGATGTACCCCGGCCACGCGAATCAGGTGCTTACCGCTGCCATCTCGACGGAAATGGGGGCATACGGCCTCAAGACGGTCATTGTCGTGGACGAGGACATCGATCCGGCAGACATTCCACGGGTTCTGTACGCGGTGGCCTTCCGTTTCAACCCGCTCCGCGCCCAGATCATCCAGAGAGGTCGCTCCACACCGCTTGACCCGTCACTGCCCATTGAATCGAGATGGATCACAGGCCGTCTCCTGATCGATGCGACGATCCCTTACGATTGGGAGGAAAAACCGATTCCCATTGCCCTTGACCCGGATATCGTCAAGAAGATTCAGGCCAGGTGGAAGGAGCTCGGGTTCAAGGACTGATTAGAGCAGTGGGCAGTAAGCAGTAAGCAGTGAGCAGTGAGCAGTTCCGCGAAACGACACACGGGATCTTCGCTTGCTGCGAGAACCGGCCTGTAGGAGCGAGCTCCTGCTCGCGATTACTTTCAGAACCGACGATCGCAACCGGCCCGTCCTCCGCAGTAGCTGCCGGCTGCGGAGGATGGAGAGGTTGCTCCTGCAGGTGGAGCGTGTTTCCTGGGCAGCATCTGGATCATGGAAAACCGCGGGCCGTTGGTACTTACATCGGCGGTGGTTAATGGAGGATTCATCATGTCCATAGCAGTAGTAGGCATGCTGGATGAAAGGGAAGACGGCCTGAGGCTCATCATCGACACGGTCCGGCAGAAAGGCCACAGGGCGGCACTGATCGATATCAGCATCGGCACGGGGGCGATCGCCGCCGAGCTCAAACCACAAATCTCCTGCAGTGAGGTCGCACGCGCCGGCGGGAGTTCCATCGATGCGGTCCGGGGGATGCTCGGAAAGGAGCGGGAAAAAGCCACCGCCGCAATGGCCCAGGGTCTCGGAAATGTGCTACAGGAACTGCTCGACCGGGGCGAAATGGAAGGAGTCATTGCCGTAGGAGGGATGACAGGCACCTTCATCACCCTTTCGGCCATGAAGCGGATTCCCTTCGGAGTGCCCAAGCTCATGATCTCAAGCGTTGTAGCCATGCCCTCCTATTCGAAGCAGCTGTCCGAATACCTCGGTGTGCGGGATATCACCGTCATGCACACGGTGGTGGATACCGTCGGCCTGAACCCTCTCGTGAGGACCTTGATGATCAACGGGGCCGGCGCGATCTGCGGGATGGTGGAGGCATCCAAGGCGCCTCAAAAGGAGACGAAACCGTCTATCGCGATTACGGAGTTTGGATTCTGCGAAAAGGGGGCACACTATGTTCGCGAGCTCCTGGAGGAAAAATACAGTCTGATTTCCTTCCATGCCACCGGCGTCGGAGAAAAGGCCGCCTGTGATCTGGTTGGACAGGGGCTGTTCGAGGCCTTCATCGATCTGGTTCCCGGCGGTTTCAGCGAGTACCTGCTGGGGGGAAACCGTGCGGCAGGCCCTGACCGGCTGGATGCAGGCATCAGGGTGGGAAAGCCATACATCCTCACGCCGTGCGGTTTCGACATGATCAGTTGCGGCCCCATACAGAGACGAGATCAGGGGGATCCCCTTTGGGTCTCCCGAAAGCTGGCCGAACGGAAGCTTCTCGTTCAGGATGCCATAAGGGTCCAGGCAAGAACAAGCCCTGAGGAAGTTCAGACGATCGCCCGGGAAGTTGCAAAAAAACTCAACGAGCATCCGAAGAAGACTCTGGTGAAGTTCGTGGTTCCCACCAAGGGCTTCTCCTCTATCAGCGTCGAAGGGGGCGCATTGCACGACCCGGCTTGCGACCGGGTATTCACAGATGAGTTAAAGAAGAATCTCGATCCGCAGATCGAGGTGATCGAGATAAGCAGTCATATCAACACTCCTGAATTCGCACGCGCGGTAGTGGACGCGCTGAATAAAATCCTGTAAAAGAGTTGATGCGCCACACATAAAGGATTACGGATTAAAAGAAAATGGCGAGACGGATCATTGTCGGGATTTCAGGGGCCAGCGGCGTCATCTATGGCGTGACGGCGCTTCGGCTGCTCAAAGAGAAGGGATTCGAGACGCATCTTATCATCTCCGAATCGGGAAAACGCAACGTGGAGATCGAAACACCTTTTTCAGTGAGCGATCTTCAGTCCATGGCCTTTCGCACCTATGACAACAGGGATGTGGGCGGTGCGCCCGCAAGCGGGTCTTTTCTGACCGAGGGCATGGTAGTTGTGCCGTGCACTATCAAGACCCTGTCGGGCATCGCCAATTCGTACGATGACAACCTGCTGGTCAGGGCCGCGGATGTGACGTTGAAGGAGAAAAGGAAACTCGTTCTTGTGGTCAGAGAAACCCCTCTTCACCTGGGTCACCTGAGACTGATGACCATGGCGGCAGAGGTGGGCGCCCATATCCTGCCGCCCATTCCCTCTTTCTATCACAAGCCGAAAACCATTGAAGATATCATTCACCAGACTATAGGCAAGATTTTTGATTATCTCTCAATCCCGCATGATCTGTTCCAACGCTGGGAAGGAGACCGGTGACAGGACCGAAACAAAACCGGGGGACGATAGACGACCGCTTCTCCAGGACGAGGGACGATTTGAAAACGGGAAAGAATACCCTCTGCAGGTTGCCTTGGTCCGGAGTTAGTGGTGCTGAGTTTTAAATTTTTGTGAACGCCGTTTTTATTCGAAACAAGGAGGATTCACCATGGCGGAATCCGCACTGTTACAAGGCAAGAAAATTCTCGTCGTGGACGATGAGCCCGACATTCTGGATATCATGGAAGAGCTGTTGAAGATGTGCAGGGTCGTGAAAGCGCCGAATTTCGACACTGCCAAGGAGCTTCTGGAAACCCAGTATTTCGATTTGGCCGTTCTCGACATCATGGGGGTCGATGGATACGGGCTCTTGAAGATTGCCAATGAGAAGAGGGTGCCGGCAGTCATGCTGACCGCCCATGCATTCAATCCTCCCAATCTCGTCCGCTCCATCCGGGAGGGAGCCGCATCCTACATCCCCAAAGAAGAGATCGAGAGAATCGCCGAGTTCCTCAACGATGTGCTTGTTGCAAAGGCCACGGGAAAAGACCCCTGGTCCTCATGGCAGGACAGATTGCCTTCCTCCTACTTTGAAAAAAGGTGGGGTTCTGCCTGGAGGGATACGGACAAGGGATTCTGGGATACCTTCCGTGCCAGTCTCAAAGACAGAAAAAAGTAAGGCTCCGCCGGCAAAGGCCGGCGGCATCAGGTGGCCCCTCGAAGGGGAGCAAAACTCCGACCCCCCCAGGGGCCGGCTTCCATGCACCCCGAAGGGGTGAAGTTTGTGGCGCCGGCTCACCAGGAATCCTCCTCATACCCTTCCCTGGATTTTGCGGGACCTGGATTTCTTGTTGACAAATAGGAAACAAGAGGATAGCGTTTCGTTTCAAGAGGCACGCGGACATGCGCGCATCCTTCTCGTCGATATCCTTTCCACTTAAAACAAAAAGCATAAACTATCCATTACTTAGATGAACCGCAGTATCCTATCTCCAAGAACGATTGCTCCGGCCCCATGCTGTTGCCTTATCTATGTCCAAGAAGGTTTCCAATTCATACACTTCCTCTCGTTTGAGTGGGTCGGCCGCTGAGTCAAGAGTGATGTAGTCCAAGGGTGAAGAAATCAGGGACCGCAAACCAGGAGGGTGGATATGTCTTTTCCCAAACCGTTCAATCTGGATGGAAAGGTGTCCTTAATCACAGGGGCTGCGAGCGGCCTTGGAATTGTTTTTGCCGAGGCCATGGCTGAAGCCGGAGCGGACGTGGTGTGCGCCGATATTGCCGACTCCGTTTACGAGACAGCCAGGAAAATCGAAAAGCTCGGAAAGAAGGGCTTGGCCCTGATATGCGATGTGTCCAAAGAAGAAGAAGTTCTGGCCATGATGAAATCGGCGGTGGACGCGTTCGGCCGGCTGGATATCCTTTTCAACAATGCAGGCATTGCCGAGGAAGTGCCAAAGCCCCTGCATGAATACACCACGCAGGAATGGAACCGCATCCTGGCCGTCGATCTCCAGGGTGTTTTTTATTGTTCAAGGGAAGCCCTGAAGATCATGGTCAAACAAAAGAGCGGAAAAATCATCAATGTCGCATCCATTTGGGGGCTTGCCGGTTCTTCGGGTCTGTTCCCCGTCCCGGCCTACAATGCCGCGAAAGGCGCTGTGGTGAATCTGACGCGCGAGCTTGGACTCGAGTATGCGCCTCTTGGAATCAACGTAAATGCACTCTGCCCGGGTTTTTACCGGACCAACCTTGGGGGCGGCTGCGATGACCCGGAGTTTGTGAAAGGGGTTTGTGCATTCACGCCCATGGGTAGGCAGGCGGAGCCGGAGGAGTTGAAGGGTGCGGCCATCTTTCTGGCCTCCTCGGCCTCCGATTACATGTGCGGACAAATGATCGTGACCGACGGCGGCGTCTTGGCCAAATAGATGTTGAAGAGTCCAGAGTTCAGTGTTCAGTAGGACATTCCATGGTGAACAGCGAAACGATTTTACAGGTTGATAGGATTGCCAAGGGCTTCGGCGGCTTGACCGTCCTGAACGACATCAACATGACCGTGGGAAAAGGGGAGTTGGTGGGCCTCATCGGTCCCAACGGGGCGGGCAAGTCGACGCTGTTCAATGTGATTACCTCCATATATGCTCCGGATAGAGGAGATGTATATTTGCGCGGTGAGAAGGTTACCGGCAAGTCTCCGCACAGACTCTGCCGCATGGGAATCGCCAGGACCTTTCAGCTCGTCAGGGCCTTTCTCTCCATGACCGGATTGGAAAATGTGATGGTAGGCGCAGCCTTTGGCGGCAGGCAGGGACGCAAGGAGACCCGCCGGAGGGCATGGGAGGCGTTGGAACTGGTAGGTCTTGCCGACAAGAAGGATATGACCGCGGCCCACATGACCCTTTCGGACCGCCGTCTGGTGGAGGTGGCAAGGGCGCTCGCTTCCATGCCCCACATCACCCTGCTCGATGAACCCATGGCGGGCCTGAACGATACGGAGGTTTCGAAGATGCTCCAGGTGATCAGGAAAGCCAGGGATGAGAGAGGCCTTGCCCTGCTCTGGGTCGAGCACAAGGTGGACGCCGTGTTCTCGATCTGCGACCGCATCGTGGTCCTGGATTACGGCGTCAAAATCGCGGACGGAAAACCGCTGGACATTGCGAAGAACCCAAAGGTGATCGAGGCATACCTTGGAGAATCCCCTGCTTGAAGTGAAGGCTGTGGATGTCTTCTATGGGGACATTCAGGCCCTCTGGTCCGTCTCCATTCAGGCGGCCCGGGAAAGCGTCCTTGCACTCGTGGGGGCAAACGGGGCGGGCAAGACCACACTTTTGAGAGCGATTTCCGGCCTGGTCCATCCCAGAACCGGCCGGATCCTCTTTTCGGGAAAACCCATCCTTCATCTTCGGCCTGAGAAGGTGGTCGCCTCCGGTATCTCTCTGGTTCCCGAAGGACGCCGTTTGTTTTCTCAGTTGACCGTCATGGAGAATCTCGAGTTGGGGGCATATACCCCAAGGGCCAGGGCGGGTTTCTCTGCCTCCCTGGAACGGGCATTCGCGCTCTTTCCCTTGCTCAAGGCAAGGATCCGCCAGATCGCCGGCTCCCTGAGCGGCGGTGAACAACAAATGCTTGCCATCGCAAGAGGCCTCATGTCGCAGCCGAGAGCGCTTCTGCTGGATGAGCCTTCCATGGGGCTGAGTCCTATCGTTGTCAAAACGATTTTCGAACTGATCCAGGTCCTTAAGAAAGAGAAGATCACGATTCTGCTCGTGGAACAGAATATCTACCAGGCCTTGAAGATCTCGGATTTTGCGTACGTGCTGAAAAACGGGAAAGTGGCCCTGAGCGGCAGGGGAGAAGAACTCCTGACCGATCCGGATGTCAAGAAGGCCTATATGGGAACGCTGGAGTAAATGACCATGCTGGAGTACCTCACCTTTGGTTTATTGTCTCAGCTCCTGATCAACGGCGTTCTCTTCGGGACCATGTACGGAATCGCCGCCATCGGCCTCAGCCTCATTTTCGGGACCATGCGGATCATCTTCATTGCCCAGGGGACGATGATCATCCTGGCATCCTATTTCTGTTTCTGGCTGTTCACCCTCTATCACATCGATCCCTATCTCTCCATGCTGATCATCCTCCCCGCTTCACTGGTCCTGGGCCGCGGATTCTATGTCGTGCTTTTCAAGAAAGTGGCCGGATCCAAGATCACCTCTCTCCTGATCGCCTTCGGGCTGATGGCGCTCCTGGAGCACCTCATGTCGGTCCTGTGGACGGCCAACACCAGGGCAATCAGAACGGATTACACGGCCTATGGGATCACGCTCTTCAACCTGAAGATTTCCTTGACCCGGTTGATCGCCTTTCTGGTCTCCCTCCTCTCGGTATTCGGGGTGAATCTTTTTCTAAAGAGAACCCTTTTGGGAAAGGCCGTCCGCGCGGCATCGGAGGATATGGAGGCTGCCACCCTTGTGGGCATCAGCCCACACGGGGTAAACGGGATGACCTTTGCCATCGGGATCGCGCTTGCGGCCGTGGCCGGAATTGCGATTGCCACGACCTACCCCTTTGACCCCTATTTCGGTTTCATCTTCAGTCTCAAGGCTATGATCGCCCTTGCCCTGGGCGGTCTGGGAAGCGTTGGGGGCGCCTTCCTGGGGGGCGTTCTGCTCGGGGTAATAGAGAGCGTCGCTTCTTTTCTGATCAGCGGCGGATGGTCGGATGCGATATCCTACGGCGTATTTCTGACGTTTCTGCTGTTCAAGCCCGAGGGGCTTTTTGCCCGATCGTTCAAAAAGGCATGAGGGATGAATAAGTCAAATCGACGAAAACTCCTGTCGGCGGCCGTCCTCCTGGCTGTGGCTGTCGGCTTGCCCTTTGTCCTGGACACGGAGTCCTCCTACGCCGTCTATTTCCTTTTCCTGGCCTTTACCTACGTCGCGCTAAGCCAGTCCTGGAACCTCTTCGCCGGATATACCGGCCAGGTTTCCCTCGGGCATCACGCGTTCTTCGCTATCGGCGCCTACGTGACGGGCGTCGTGTGGATCCATGACCTTACAGGCACCGGGTATTATTTCGATCCCTTGACCATGTTTCTGAGCGGACTGGGCTCGGCTCTTCTGGCAATAGCCATCGGGATCCCGCTCCTCTCGAAGCTTCGGGGAGACTATTTCGCTCTCGGCACCCTGGGACTCGGCGAAATCCTCCGCGTCCTCCTCATCAAGGGCGGATCGTTTACCGGCGGCGCCACGGGTCTGATGCTTCCTGCGGGCGCCTACACCTCGATGAAACCCTACTATTTCACGAGCCTCATCCTGGCCTTGCTCAGCACGGCGGCCGTCTACGCCATCGTCCGCTCCCGGATCGGTCTGGCGCTGGGAGCTATCAGGGAAGACGAAATGGCCGCGGCCGCAAGCGGAGTGAACGTTCTGCTGTATAAGGTTCTGGCCTTTGCCGTGAGCGGTTTTTTTGCGGGTCTCTGCGGCAGCCTGCAGGCCTATTACCTTTTTCACATCCATCCGGAAGGATTCCTGAACCTGAACTGGACCCTCTACCCGATCCTCATGTGCGTGCTCGGAGGCAGCGGCACCCTGTTGGGGCCTGTTCTCGGGGCCATGTTCCTGACCGCGGTCTTCTCTCTGGCCAACATTTATCTTCCCGAGGTGCATCCCATCTTTTCAGGGGCGCTGATCATTATCGTGATGTTGTTCTTACCGGATGGGGTTTTTCGACTGAAGAAGAAGGGGCAATCCGGCGGACGGGGTGCGGTTTCCCCCGTGCCATGAGGTATAAACCCGAAACGGAAAGAGGAGGTCTTCGATGACAAACAGGAAATCGTTTCAATGGTGCAGTTTGTTTCTTACGGCATTTGCAGTATGGTTGATTCTTCTCCCCGGGGCCTGGGCAGCGGAGAAGAAGGAGATTCTCATCGGCGCTCCCCTTTCCCTGACCGGCATCCTGGCCATGGATGGAGAGGAACAAGGCTGGGCCTATGAGCAGGCAGTGAACGATGTCAACAAGAGCGGGGGCATCTTTGTCAAGGAACTCGGCAAGAAACTGCCGGTGAAGCTCATCGTGGCCGATGATGAGTCCACTTCCGGCAAAGCCGCTGCTGCGGTGGAAAAACTCATCAAGATCGACAAGGTGGATCTGCTTCTATCGACCCATTCCACGCCGCTGGTTCTGCCGACCTGCGTCACGGCGGAAAAATACAAAAAATATTATCATGCCACGACCATATGGCCTCCGCTGTGGCAGGAACAGAAGTTCAAATGGTCCAGCGTCCTCTTCTTTACCCCAATGCAGGGAAGCGAAGTGCCGTTCGAGATCTGGAAATCGCTGCCTGAATCGGAGAGGCCGAAAAATGTGGCCCTGCTGATGGAGGATTCCATTGACGGACAGGCATTCGGTGGATGTTTCCGGGACTCGGCAAAGAAATACGGCTATACCTTTGCCCTGGATGAACCCTGGGCCGTCGGGGCCAAGGACTATTCATCACAGATCCTGAAGGCCAAGGCCAAGAACGTGGACGCCATACTGATCTTCGGTTCCCCCCAGGACAGCATCACGCTGGTGAGACAGATGAAGGAAATGGGGTTGAACGCCAGGTATCTCCACGGCTGGAAAGGGACATGGACCTCTGAATTCTGGCAAGCCCTCGGCAAAGACGCCCAGTATGTCATGCTCGACGGGTTCTGGTCCGAGGACTATCCCTACCCCGGCGCCAAGGAACTGGGGCAGAGGTATACCACAAAATACAAGAAGCAATCCGTGAGCACCGGCCTGTATTACGGACTCGCCCAGATCCTCTGGCAGGCCATAGAGAAGGCCGGATCTCTGGATTCGGCCAAGGTGAGGGCTGCAGTGGCCGGAGGGGAGTTCAAGGGCACGGTAATGGGAGACGTGAAATACGACCAGGACGGCATCGCCCTGTTTAACAGTACCGGCAACCAGTGGTGGGAAGGAAAGCAGAGACTCGTCTATCCGGCCGTTGAGTCCGGATGGAAGCTCAAAATGGCGCCGCCCTGGGATAAGCGGTAATAGAGGCTTTTGGAGTATTGGAGTGGTGGAGTATTGGAGTATTGGATCTCGAGGGATTCCGATTGCTCCATCATCCGGTACTCATCCCACAGCCTGCTGATGATTCTCACGCTCCAGTTTGGGAATGAAGGGAATGAGGAGACGAGACGCTGGAGCGTCCGGGTCCGGCGTTCCCACGCTGGAGTGTGGGAACGATGAAACCCGCTCGATGTATAGTGCCGAGCATGGGAACGAGTGTTGAGGAGTGTTGGAGTTTTCCATCACTCCATTACTCCAGCACTCCATTTCCAACTATTTCGTTGTTTCTATCACGCACGTTGCGCATAATTTGGAGGCTGATATGAGACTAAAAGGAAAGGTAGCCGTCATCACCGGGGCCGCCCGCGGCATCGGCGCCGCTTTCGCACTGGGGTTTGCAAAGGAGGGTGCAAAAATCGTCATAGCCGACCTCTCGGATGGAACGGATACCGTCAAGAAAGTCGAGAAGGCGGGCAGCGAGGCCTTGTTCATCAGGACGGACGTCAGCAAGGAGTCGGAGTGCATTGGCATGGCCGAGAAGGGTTTTGAGCGCTTCGGCAGGATCGATATTCTGATCAACAATGCGGCCGTTTTTGCGGACCTCGTGCTGAGGCCCTTCACCGAGATATCGAGTGAGGAATTCAAACGGGTCGTGGAGATCAACACAAGCGGTCTCTTTCACTGCACCAAGGCCGTGTTCCCTTACATGAAGGCAAAGGGCGGGAAGATCATCAACATGTCCTCCGCATCGATCCTGGAAGGTGTGCCGGGCATGCCCCACTATGTGGCGTCCAAGGGAGCGGTCATGGCGATGACCCGGTCCATGGCCCGGGAGCTGGGAGATTTCAAGATCAATGTCAATACGATTGCCCCGGGATTCACCCATTCCGAAGGCGGAGACAAGTTCGATCGCAGCAAGGCCCTTCCCCTCCCACCCCTCGAGGAGCTCCAGTTGCAGCACCGCTGCATCAAGAGAGCGGCGGTGCCGGAGGATCTGGTCGGTACCGCGATCTTTCTTGCGACCGATGACAGCGCCTTCGTCACGGGCCAGATGATCGTTCACGATGGAGGGCTTTCGTTCCATTGATGTTCCCGGGGTTACGGCCATGTGTGCATTCTGCGTTGAGAACTCTCCTGTCGAGATGCCCGTGTGATGAAAAGATGGCTGAGCCGCTTCATAGGAGTCTCCTTGATGATCTTTTCGTTCTCCTGCACCCATGATCCCGTTGCGTTCAATGAGGCCGAGTGGCGGAAGAAGGTGGGGGAACAGAGAACTGACAATCTTTACGCGGTCCATTGGAAGGAGGGCAAGTTCTTCAATCCGTGGATGCCGATGGAGCATGCAGGGTTCTTTCGATTGCTGAAATGGAAGTTGTTTTCGGCACGGGCGCGGTATACGGATGAGGAGAAAAGTTACAGACCGAATTTCATTCCAGGATTGAAAGAACGCATTCGATCGCATCCTGCCGGTGACTTCATCGCCTGGATCGGGCATGGTACTTTCCTCATGCGGCTTGACGGGGCATACTGGCTGACTGATCCCGTGTTCTCGGACCGGGCATTGATCCCCAGGAGGGTGACACCCCCTGCACTTGTTGGGAAGGACTTGAATGACCTGGCAGGAGATCTGAATGTGATCATCTCACATAACCACCATGACCATCTCGACAAGCAGAGCATCCGCTCTTTGCCGGAGAGAACCCGATTCCTGGTGCCCCTCGGCCTCAAGAAGTATGTGCAGTCTATCCACAGCGGGGATGTGAAGGAAATGGACTGGTGGGACAGCATCGATGCGGGAAAGGATACAAAACTCACGTGTGTTCCCGCACAGCACTGGTCAAGACGATTAGGGCAGGACATGAATAGCACATTGTGGGCAAGCTTCATCCTTGTCACACCCGCTTCCTCCATCTACATCGGAGGCGACAGCGGCTATTTCGTCGGATACGGGGAATTCGGAAGACGTTTCCCCAATATCGATTATGCGCTCTTGCCTACCACCGCCTACCATCCCCGCTGGTTCATGCACTACGCCCATTTGAACATTCAGGAGGCATTGGACGCGTTCCAGTCCCTTGGGGCAAGGTTCTTCATCCCGACCCAATGGGGCACCTTCCACCTCGGCGACGAACCCCCCGGATATCCCGCCTTGGATCTCAGGAGGGCGATCAGGAAAATGCGTCTCGATCCCTCGCGCTTCCTGATCATGGATATCGGGCAGATCCACGCAATCCAGTAAAGTGTTCAGGGTTCAGCGTTCAGTGTTCAGTGAAATAACCACGGGCTCTCCCAAGGGTAACCATCCGTCTTCGATCCTGCCACTTCCTGATCATGGATATAGGGCAGATCTACGCAATCCACTAGAGTGTTCAGCGTTCAGAGTTCAGCCCCAGCCTCACTTCAGGCTAAGACATCTTTCACTCCCGGCCAAGGGAGGGGACTACCAAACGTCCCAAAAGTTCCTCTCCCTTTGACGGGGGAGGACAGGTGGGGGTGGTAAGGATGCAACTTTTTAATGAACTTCTGACAGGTCACTTCAGCAGGTTGCTCAAAAATGCCCAGATGCAAGGCGCCCGACATCCAGAGGAGTGAGGCGTACACTCAGTACGCCGCAACGACGAGGGACGAGGGCAACGCCGCAGATGGGTATTTTTCAGCAACCTGCTAAAGACCGAGGTAGGCTTTTCTGACGTGGTCGTTATTGAGGAAGAGGTCGCGGTGCCCTTCGAGCGTTATCCTGCCGTTTTCCAGCAGGTAAGCCCGGTCGGCTATCTCCAGGGCATGGTAAATGTTCTGCTCGACGAGCAGGATGGAAATCCCTTGCTGGTTCAGCATCAGGATGAACTTGAAGAGTTCTTTGACCATCAGAGGCGCCAGCCCGTAGGACGGCTCATCCAGCATGCACAGCCTGGGATTTGCCATCAGACTCCGCCCCATGGCGAGCATTTGCCTTTCACCCCCGCTCAATGTTCTTGCCAGCTGTTTTGCCCTGGCCCGCAGTACAGGGAACAGCCCGTAGACGCGCTCAAGCGTTTCTTTCCTGCGCTTCCATGACGGATTAGGATAGGCCCCCATCTCGAGGTTTTCCGCAACCGTCATCTCGACAAAAGGCTTTCCGCTCTCGGGCACATAGGAAACACCCATCTGCACGATGTTGTCCGGGGCGAGCCCGTCTATGCGCCTGCCCATAAACTCCATGCTGCCGGAGCCCGGTCTCAAAAGGCCGCAGACGGCATTGAGCAGTGTGGTCTTGCCTGCCTCGTTTGCGCCGACCATGGAGACGATCTTCTTCTCCTCGACCCTCAGGGAGACGTCCCAGAGCGCCTGTGTCTTTCCATAGAAGATATCCAGATGGTCAACCTTCAGCATGGTGCTGATCTCCGAGATACACCTCAATGACTTTCTTGTCGGTGGAAATTGCTTTCGGAATTCCTTCCGCGATCTTGACGCCGTGATCGAGGACCATGATCCGGTCGCAAACACTCATGATCGCCTTCATGACATGCTCTATCATGAAAACCGTGATTCCCCTCTCCCGTATCCTTTTCACGAGATCCATGGACTGGGTCACTTCGGAAGAGTTCAAGCCAGCCATCAACTCATCCAGCAGGATCAACTCCGGCCCGGTCGCCAACCCCCTGGCCACCTCCAGCCGTTTTTGATTTGCCAGTGTCAACTCGCCGGCCGGGGTTGTCGGCTCTACGGACAGCCCCACGAATTGCAGCAACTCCTCGGTTCGTCTTTCCGCATCCGATCGCTTGATCCCCCTAAGCCTGCCCGAGAGACATGCGAGGAAGACATTTTCAAAAACGGTCATCTCTGGAAAAAGCTTGATGAGCTGAAAGGTCCTTGCTATTCCGCACCTGCATATCTGATTGGGCTTCAGCCCGGTGATCTCCTCCCCCTTGAAAAATGCGCCGCCGGAAGTCATCGGGTAGGCCCCTGATATCAAGTTAAACAGGGTTGTCTTCCCGGCCCCGTTCGGACCGATGAGGCCCACGATTTCGCCCTGGTCTATATGGAAGTTCACGCCGAAAACGGCGGCTAGTCCTCCAAAGGTTTTCGTGACCTTCCTGCCCTCAAGCAATTGCATATGTCCCCCGTGCCGCCCTTGGACTGCAACTCCGATTCCTCACGAGCTCCTTCTCGACTTTCTTTTGATCAGCCCGACAAGACCATTGGGCAGAAAGAGAATCACCAGGATCAGGATGACGCCGAAGATGAGCATGTAATAATAAGGAAATCTTGTAATGAGAATTTCTTCCAGTATGGCGAAGATGGCAGCCCCGATGACAGGGCCGGAAAGTCTGCCGATCCCCCCGAAAATCGCCATCAGTACCGGCATGAAGGAAAAGAGCGGGTTAAAGGCGATGGACGGGTCGATGTAGGTCCACCGCGTGGCCATGATCGCCCCTGCAGCGCTCATAAAAAAAGCGCTCAAGGCAAAGGTGAGCGTCTTCAGGAGGGTCACATTGATGCCTATGTGAAGTGCCGCCTCCTCGTGTTCTCCGATACTTCTCAGGGACAGCCCGAATCTGGACTCCTTGAGGAGGTGCGCGACGATCAAACAGACCGCGAAGATCGCGAGCATGAAGTAGTACACGGTTTCGGGTTCCATGGAGACCACGAACCTCCCAACCGTCCCTTTCATGTTCGTCTCCCACCACAGGAGAAAGTGCCTCATCAGCTCGCTCACCCCGAAGGTGAATATGATGAAGTACATGCCCCGAAGTCTCAGTGTCAGAATGCCTATGCAAAAGGCAAGAATGGAGCCGACGATCCCCCCCAGGAAAATGACGGCAGGGATCGGCAAAACCTCCCCCAACACGGCCGATGTGTATACGCCCACGCCGAAGAATGCCGAACTGGCAAGCGAGATGTAACGGGTCGGTCCGGAGAAAATGGCCCAGCTCAGGGTCAGGACGATATACATGAACACGCTGGTGAGCAGGATGACCAGATAGGGGTTGACATAGAGCGGTATGGTTGCCAGCAGCAGGAACACGAGGCAGGAAAAACCGTACGAAGAGATGTAGACGGGCAGTGTGCGAGCACGATCCATATTCACTACTTTCCCAAAATACCCGTAGGTTTCACCAGGATAAGGAGAATGAAGATCACATAGTAGGCGATCAGGGAAAGCCCCGCATCGAAGTACGTGACGATGTTCCCGATCAAACCCAGGATAAACCCTCCAATGAGACTGCCTGTGATGCTCCCCAGCCCCCCCAGCACCACCACCACAATGGCGATGATCGTGTACTCCAGACCCATGGACGGCTGTATTTCATAAATCATACTGATCAGGGGGCCTGCAAAACCGGCCATCAGCGCGCCCAGACCGAAACAAACGGCCAGAACCCGGTGAATGTTCACACCCATGATCTGTGCTGTTACCGGGTCTTCAGCGGCGGCCCTGATCGCCTTTCCGAGCCGGGCTCGCGTCAGAAACAGATAAAAGGCTATGCTGATGCCTACGGCAAAAATGAGAGCGACAATGCGATTTGCCGCGAAGAGGGCGCCGAATATGCTCACCGAGTGATCCAGGTAGGAATATCCCCGGATATCGGCCTTCCATGTGATGAGTGCGAGGTTTTGGATGATGAACAGGAGACCGAAAGAGGCAAGCAGGGAGCTGTCTGCGAAGGCCCCTGCGGACTTCGATTTCTTTCTCAGGTAACGAAAGAGCGTCGCATGAATGAGAAAACCGAAACAGAACAAAACAGGTCCGCATATAACCAGTGAGAGGAGAGGGCTGATTCCCAGGAAGGTGTATAAGGACCATGTGGCGAATGCCCCCAACATGATGAACTCGCCATGAGAAATGTTCAGGACGCGTCCGACTCCATATTGGAGGCTGAGCCCTACGGCAATGAGGGCATAAATGCCCCCCATGATCAGACCGCCAATGACCACATCGAGGATTGTCGCAAACACGGTGCGCCTCTCAACTACTGCCGAACACAATTACATTGCCCCGGAACCGTCCCCCTTGCGGGGGAGGTATCCGGGGCTATCGGGAATGGGAACTCTTCTGGATTTCGCGGTTGTTCGGAACTGCTTCTCACGGCCATGGAGGCTTTGGGTAGATAGGCGCGGCAGTGCGCTTTTCCTTGGCCGCTACGATTTCGAATTCCCCATTCTGCCACTGGCCTACCTCGCCGGGAGACTGCACGTTGACCTGATCCTCGAACCGCACCGGGCCGATCACCGTGTCGAAGGTCCCCTTGGCAATCACGTCCCTGATCTTCTTCTTGTCAAGGCTTCCGACCTTCTCTACCGCCTGTTGAAGGATCTGAACCGAGGAATAGGCAAAGGCATTTCCATACCAGTCCACCTTCCCCGCCCCTGCATGCTGCACCATCCTCTCCCAGAATTCCTTGGCGCCCTTATAAGGAACCTTCGGGTTCCAGGCCCCTGTTCCCATGACGCCTTCCACCATCTTCACACCCATGGCATCCCGGTAGGCCGCGAAAGCTGTGCCGATGCTCGTGTAGAAGAGCTTGGGGTTGAACTCGACCGCCTTTGCCTGTTGCGTGAGCAGAAAGGTTTCCGGCGGGTAGGAGAAGGCCAGGAATGCGTCGACGTTCGCAGACTTGATCTGCTTGAGCAAAGGGGACAGGTCTTTCGCCCCAAGGGGATAGCTCTTGTAGACCGCGACGTCGATGCCGTTTACACTTAACTGAGGGGTGACGTGGCCGGCAAACTCAATGCCGTGCAAATCCGTGTGGTGCACGACCGCCGCCGTCTTGACCCCCAGCTCTTTAAAAAGCGGCACAATGGCATCGGCCTTGACCGGGGGTTGGTTCAGGAGGATGAACATGTAAGGGATTTTGGGAGCCATTTCCTTCAGCTTCATGGAGTCCACCGTGACCCCCAGAACCGGGAACTTATGCTTGGTGACGATAGGGGCAATGGCGAAATTCATGGCGGTGCTCCACGGGGGCAGCAGGAGGTCCACCTTGTCATCCAGGATCAGCTTCTCAACCAGCTTGACGACGGTTCCCATGTCGCTCTTGTCATCATACCTGATGAGTTCCAGGGGTACTTTCTTGTTGTACTCTTTGAGGTAGATCCCCCCCTGCGCATTGACCTCCTTGATCCACATGTCGTAAGGATTCGACTGCGTGGTGATCGCCCCGGGAGCGTAAGGGCCCGAGAGCGAGATGGCATTGCCTATGCGGATTTTATCCGGGGCCTTTCCCGACGCCGCCAAAACCTGGCCGGGCAGGACCCAGAGAATAAGGAGGAGCATTAACGCACACATCATGACCGAGGCCGCACGATCTTTTTGTGTAAACCACATGATCCTGTCTTTCCTCATATTCTTTTGACCTCCTTCTAGGGCTTGAAATGACTTCAACGGACCCTTCACAGGTCCTTCCCTCATGGCGATGCGTTACCTTCTCCCTCACCTCCTTCTGCCTTAAGGCAATTTTTGCGGTTGCTTTTCCTGCGGATTATCAGATGCGGTGATGAACTGAAAAGACAGCTTGTTCTTGGTTCAGGAGCAGGCTCGCTCCACAGCTTCGGTCTTTGTAGAATCCGGTTTCCTTTTTGTCAACTAAAAAGAGCTAAAGACCAGTTGAAGGAGGTGGCCGTACATAGCCGTTTCAATTCGCATACCGCGTAAAACGACGAAGTCCAAGTGAAGTTCCCAACCTGATCACGGGCAGTCGGGTACTTTTCTGTTGACAATTTGGAAACAAGCAGTCTATTTTTTCTACTACGTCCAGAACAAGCGCAGGGAGGCGTTATTCATGCCGAAAGATTGTGGAGGTCCTGCCAGACGAATTACCCTGAGCGTTTCCGATTCTCAACTAAACGATGATCTCGCGCATTTCAAGCAGCAGGCTCTCGATCTTGGAGCCTCCAAGGCGGAGATCATCCCTGCGGATTGGGTGTGCATCGATGAGAGAGTCCGGCTTAAATGCTCCATCCCGCTGTGCCCCAATTACAATCAGAGCCTCTTTTGTCCGCCCAACACCCCTTCTCCGGATCTGATGAGAAGCGCACTCTCCCGGTATACCCACGCTGTCCTGTTCTGCCTGGACGTGGTGCCCGCAGAGCAGTTTTCGGATCGGACCATAGAGCGCGATGCGGTCAAAGGCTGGTCAAGAAAGGTGTTCGAAATCGTGGGCGGGATAGAGACCCTGGCATTTGGATACGGCTACTATCTTGCCATGGGTTTTGCCCAAGCCAGTTGCCGGAAGGCATTGTGCGGGCAGGAGAAGTGTCTTGCCCTGCAAGGAAGCCCCTGCCCTTACCCGCTCAAGGCCCGGCCATCCATGGAAGCCGTCGGTATGGACGTTTACGGTCTGGCCACAAGAGTGGGGTGGGAAATCTACCCGATCTATCGAAGCGTCAATCCCGCGGAAGTGCCGAGGGCGATGGCGCTTGGCATTGTTTTCGTTTGCTGAAATCTGCCGGGCCGTGTCGCCCCCCGGGAGATCTCTCCTGCCGTCCATTGAGATGAGAAGCCCACTGAAACAGGCATTTCAATCACGAGCCTTGTTCCTTGGGACCCTGAACCGGCTTTGCGGCCTTACCGGATCAAGGGTCGTTTTGACGCCGCAAGTCAGAAAAGCGAGGTTTCTCTGGTGAATGAAAAGCAGTCCCGCACCGTCCAGATAAAGGCCGAACCTGATCCCATTACGATCGATATGCCGAGAACCGCGGTGATCGTGGTTGACATGCAAAATGCATTCGTGAAGAAGGGGGGCTATTTTGACCTGGCGGGTTACGACCTCTCCGCTACGGAAAGGATAATTGAACCCTGCCGAAAAGTCACTGCAGCCGCTAGAAATGGAGGGGCGCGGGTGATATACCTGCAGATGGGGTTCAGCCCCGACTTGTCCGACAAAGGCCCGCCCGATTCACCGGTGAATTCGAAGTCAAAGGGTTTGCGATTCATCAACAGCCATCCCGAACTCAAGGACAAGTTCTACTTTTATGGCGCATGGGGCGCCGAGATCATAGAGGAATTGGCGCCCCGGCGGGGAGATATCGTGGTTCGAAAGCAAAGGTACGATGGATTCATCGGCACAAACCTCGACATCGTATTGAGGACCCATCACGTCAGAAATCTGGTCTTCGTCGGAACCGCCACCAATGTATGCGTGGAATCGACCCTTCGCCACGCCTTTTTTCTTGATTACTTTTCCGTGCTCGTTTCGGACGCCGTGTGCCAGGCGGGGTCCGCGGTCACACAACAGGCGACCATCCTCAATGTCCAGTCCCACTTCGGGTGGGTCACGACATCCGAGGAGTTTGTGAAAGGGATTGAACTCGGCCACCAGTAAGACATAAAGGGTTCAGCGTTCGGTGTTCAGGAAAGACTCTTTCGTTCGCCTGACCCCTGAACACTGAACGCTGAATACTAGACCTTGAACATTGATCTACCGCCTCTTCACCGCGGATCGGTCGAAGCTATCCGGGTTCTCCATGGGGGTGAAGGGTGTAGTTACAACTAACGGGAGGATGAATCTTATGGAGTGTATCTTCAGACTCGAGGAACTGGGGCAGGAGTTCAATGACGTCGTCGGCAAAAAATGCGCGAATCTTGGCGAAATGGCCAAGATCGGACTGCGCGTGCCCCCCGGCTTCTCCCTTTCCCTGGAGGCTTACAGGAGGTTCATGTCCGAAACCGGAGCACAAAGGGAAATTGTGAAATACCTCGAGAGCCTCCCGCACAATTTTGAAAACCTCGATCACTTCGAAGAAGCAAGTGTGGAGTTGCGCAAAATCGTTGAATCCAAAGAACCGCCCGCGGACCTGAAAGAAGATATCCTGAACTGTTACAGGGAAGTATGCAGGAAATGCAATGCAGAGAGGGTTGCTGTATCTACGCGATCTGCCGGAGCGGCAAGTCATCCCGGGCAGTTCGAAACGTATCTCAACGTGGTAGGTGAATCGGATCTCATTGAAAAGATCGTCAAGGTCTGGTCCAGCACATTTAACGCCAGGTCGATTGCCGCCAGGAAGCGAGTGGGGCTGCCCCTGGAGTCGGACCCCATCGGAGTGGCCGTGATAAAGATGGTCAACGCTCGCGCTGCCGGGGTCCTGTTCACTGCAGATCCCAGCACCGGGGATCGTTCCCGAATGATGATCGAGGCGAACTGGGGTTTGGGAGAGAGCGTGGTGGGAGGCGAGGCCATGCCCGATATGTATCTCCTGAACAAGGAAAGCCTGGGCATCGTGGACAGGAGACTGGGCACCAAGAAAAGTTGCATCGTGTTCAAGGAGGTCGGCGTAGAGGAGTTGGAGACAACACCGGACGAGTGCAATGCCTTCTGTCTAAGCGATGATGAGGTTATGGAGATCGGAAGGCTTGGCAAGATCCTGGAGGCGCACTTCGGCAAGCCTCAGGATGCGGAATGGGCAATCGACCGCGAATTGACATGCCCTGACAGTGTGATACTGTTGCAGACCCGAAACGCAGTCATCCCGGAACAGAAGAAGCCGGTTGACCGGATTCTTGACTTGATGATGAGCAGGTTGGGATAGCGTCGTGTAGGCAATAAGTTGTCATCTCGACTCCCGCGGCTCGCGCGGGATAAACTGCGGGAGAGATCTTCATCGAACTTCCGTTACATGACACTCGGAAAGATTCAGAATCGGGGAAATCGAATGGGTGAGGAAATCATTGCGAACAACATAAAGAAGCTTCGAAAGAAGAGGAAGATGACTCTGGACAGGCTCGCATCCCTGACGAGTCTTACAAAGGGTTATCTCTCGAAGATCGAGAGATCGAACAAGGCTCCCCCCTATTCCACTCTGAATAAGATTGCCATCGCATTGGGGGTGGATGCGGCATTTTTCCTGGAAGAGAACCCTGCAGACACCAAAGGCATCAGGATTTCATTTACCAGAAAAGCGAAAGGCAAGAGCATCAGGAGCGTAGGGTCTTTGGCGGAGGGGTCCCTGTACGGTTACGGCTATGAGGCGCTTGCCTCTGATAAACCGGGGAAGAACATGGAGCCGTTCATCATAGAGCCGGCCTTCGACGATGAGGCGATTTTTCAGCATGAAGGCGAGGAGTTCATGTACGTGCTGGAAGGCAGGCATGAACTGCTCTATGGAGGCGAGCGCTACATCATGGAAAAAGGCGACTGTGTCTACTTTGACGCGGCCGTGCCACATACCGGCAGAAGCCTGGGAAAGAGCAAGGCCCGGCTCCTGGCGGTGATGTATAACTACAGAAGGATGTGAGAGGACTGCCACAAAGACACAAAGGCACCAAGAAATATTCCGGTTTCTTTGTGTCTTGGTGTCTTTGTGGCAGATTTTTAGTTGCCGCTATACGAAGGCGACATCCTAGAATCCAAGGGGTTTAAGGATATGGGCAAAAAAATTCTCGTCATCGGATCTCTGGACACCAAGGGGGATCAATTGTCGTTCCTGAAGGAGAGGATAGAAGCGCGCGGTCACGAGGCCATGCTTTTGGACGTAAGCATGGGCGGCCGCGCCCCTGTCAAGGCGGAGTTCGGAGCGGAGGAGATCGCGCGTCTGGGTGGAAAAGACATTGACGAGATCATCCACTCGAGGGACAGGTTCGATATCACCAATGCCATGACCAGGGGTGCACAACTCAAGGCCCTCGACCTCCTCTCGAGAAGGCAATTGGACGGTGTGGTATCCCTCGGGGGAGCGACCATCGCGCTGCTCGGGTCCCAGGTCATGTCCCGGCTCCCCTTCGGCATCCCGAAAGTCATCGGTGTCCCCGCTGCACAGCCCGTCTATGTCGGGAAATGGTTCGGGTCCAATGATTCGGTTGTGATGCAGCTGATCATGGAAATTGCGGGGATGAATGATCTGGTCAAGAATGCCATAGCGCAGGTGGCCGGGGTCATCTCCGGGATGGTCGAAGAAGCCATGGACTATTCCTCCCTGAGGCTTCCCTATCCTTCTATTGCCGTAACAGAGCTTGGTTTTTCTGATCAGTGCGCCCGTAACGTGGAGCGTCTCCTGACCGGGAAGGGATACCATGTCTACACCTTCCATGCCCAGGGGATAAGCGATCAGGCCATGGACAGGCTCATTTCGCAGGGATTCTTCGACGGCGTCATAGAGATTGTGCCGGCCGGACTCATAGAAGAGCGGTTCAAGGGCAACAGGCCCGCAGGGATGTCGAGGCTCGATGCCGCAGGGGAGCGGGGCATACCGCAAGTATGGGCTCCCTGCTGCCTGAACATCACGGGGGCGGGACCGACCAGGCACAACCGGGAGAAGTATGTCGCCTCGGGAAAGGTGCTCGGGATCGACGAAATGAGGGCCATGGCGAGGTTTCCGCTGGATGAGATGATCGTAGGGGCCGAATTGTATGCAGAAAAAATCAACAAGGCCAAGGGCCCGATCAAGCTCATCGTGCCCTTGAGGGGCTGGTCTTCCCTGGACAGGGAGGGAAGCATCCTCTATGATCCGGACTCGGACAGGATCTTCGTCGAGGAGTTGAAAAAACGGTTGACGGTTTCGCTCCCCATCGAAGAGGTCGACTGCAACCTGGAGGATCCGGCCGCCGCCGAAGCGCTGGTGAACGCCATGACAGCATTCATCGAAGCGAAGAAGGGTGAGGTGTAGGAAACGTTGCGTTCCGTTTGTAGGATGGGTTGAGCCTGCGAAACCCATCGGTTTTGAGGTTTCCCTTCCCAGACGCCATGAATCGATGGGTTTCGCTTCGCTCTACCCATCCTACGGGACTAAAGAAGATCTCGCACTGGTGCAGAGGCAGAGTGGAACACTTTGAACCGCAAAGGCGCGAAGGACGCAAAGAGGAATGCGACGATTTGTTTTCTCACCTGCCGAAGCGGCAGGCGAGAAAATAAATTCTTCCTTGGCGCACCTGGCGTCTTTGCGGTTTAGATCTCCCTAGCGTTTGATCTTTATCCCCGCCTTTTCCCGGTCCCAGGTGCCTGCCGTGATACCCTGTTGTCTGAGACGATATTTCTCTATGCGGTTTGTCGGCGTCTTGGGTAACTCAGGGATGAAATCCAGGAATCGCGGAACGGCAAAATACGCCATCCTCTCATTGCAGAAAGAGACTAATTCCTCGGGATTCAATTTCTCGCCGGGTCTCAGCACCACAGCCGCCATGACCTCATCCTCGCCAAGCTCGGAAGGAACGGCGAACACCGCCGATTCGAGGACCTTCGGGTGGGTGTTGATCACCTTTTCGACCTCGAACGAGGAGATATTCTCTCCGCGTCTTCGCATGGCGTCTTTCTTCCTGTCCACGAAGTAGAAGAACTCGTCCTTGTCTTTCTTTGCATAGTCGCCGGTGTGAAACCAGAGGTTGCGAAACGCTTCGAGGGTCTTTTCAGGCATGTTGTAGTATCCGGTCATCATGATGTTGGGCTTCTTGGGGCGGACCACGATTTCGCCTATTTCCCCCACCGCAACTTCCTCGTCATCGTCGTTGAACAGCTTCACCTCGAAGAGGTCATCCAGGACCTTCCCGCACGATCCGGTTCTCCTGTTGCCGATCGCGTCGTGCACGGCAAGTCCGATCTCGCTCATGCCGAAGCCCTCCAGACATTCGAACCCGAAACGCTTCTCAAGATGTTGCATGACATCCGGCGGACAGGCCGCCCCGAAGGCGTACCTGATGCCGCATGATGCGTCGTCCTCTCTGGGCGGTTGCTTGGAAAGGATGGTCATGACGGCGCCGAGATAATTGAACTGGGTGGCGCCGTATTTGTGGATATCGTCCCAGAAGGTGGAGGCGCTGAATCGTTCGGCCAGTGCCATCCTGGCGTCAGAGACCTGCGCCGTCAGAACCGTCATGAGCTGGGCGTTGATGTGAAAAAGGGGAAGAAAGGTATAGAACAGGTCTTTGGAGTTGGCGTCGCGCAGTCTCGCCACAAGCCTGCCCGTGTGGACGTAATAGTTGTGGGGACAGACGACCCCTTTGGAGAGGCCCGTTGTCCCGGAGGTGTAGATGATAGCCGCCGGGTCGGAGGGCTTCACGTCCTCCTCTACAGGATCCATGGGATAGTCGAAAAACTCTTCAATCGGGCTGATGGGGACGGGAATCTCTTTCGCGATCTCCTGATCGATCTCCCCGCGGCAGACGATCCCCTGAAGCTTGGTGAGTTGGTCCCGAATCAGGACGAGCCTTTCCAGAAAGGCCGAATCGATTACCAGCAGCTTCGAATCCGAATTGTTGATCAGGTGCCGCAGAAGATCTCCCTTATAGGCGGTATTGATGGGGACCTCCACGATGCCCAGCTTGGCCGAGCCGAACCATGTGTGCAAATAGTAGGGGTGATTCATCATCATGATAGAGATCTTGTCGTCCTTCTTTAGACCCCTGGCGCGAAATGCATGGGCGAACTGATTGGATCCCTTGTCCAACTGCTCGTAGGTGAAAACCTCGTCCTTGAAATACAGGAAGGGCCGTTCTTTGTGGATGCGGGCCTTTTCCTGAATCAGCTTTCCTACGACATTGATTTCATTGCCTGACATAAAATCCCTCCTCGGATCCTCGGTTCGTTTGAAGAACTGTCGCCTCTATGAGCGCTCAATGAGCGCCTTTCTGAGCTCCGCATAGGACGGAGGCATTCGGTACTCGAGCTTCATATAACCCGGGTTGATAGGATAGGTCTGTTTGCCCTCGTGGGAGAGTTTCAATCCCGCGACCACCTCTTCGAAGCGATTTTTCGGCATGGCAAAGGCCAGTTCCCCGTCTGCAACCAATCCCAACCGGCGATCTCCATTCCCGGGAACCCCGTACTTGCACGCCCCTTCAAGGATGGGGGCGACAATCGGCAGGAGGCATCCGCCGGTGCCCATGGACCTGGATGTCAAGCCCTCACCTGATGCAAACACCGCAGCCTGAATCAAACGCATCACCTGAACACTGCTCCCGTAGAACACGATCACATCCGGTTCGAAGTCCGCCGCGCCGATCGGCGCAATGAGGATGGAGCGGTACCTGCCGAAGGGAAATCTCGGCAATGATTCCGCGATATTTCTTCTCGCCTCGACAGCCTGGTTTATTGGGGCCAGGGGGTATTTCCCGCTCAGGAATTCCTCGGGGCGGACAAACCCCAGCCCCGCGAGCGCGATAGGACAGGAAAGGCTCTCCCTGTCCAGCGCGATACAAAGACCCTCCTTGCGGCTCAATCCAATCGCCTGGCACAGCGCGAACGGCACGCCGAAGTCCCTCAGCGGGAGTTTTGCAGCGGCCGGGATCGCATCTTCACTGGAGAGCATCTTCACCGCCAGGGGATGGCTCTGATGCCTTATGTAGACCGAGAACGTTTTTTCCATATCGAGCATACTCGTCATGTCCTTTATCTCCTCTTGGCCTCTCAGGTTGGAGAAGCAGCCTACTGCGCGCGCTTGTAGGCTGGGATGCTGGAAAGCTCAGCACGGTCTCCCGTCTTCTGCCTTCTGACTCCTGTCTCCTGTCCTCTGTCTTCTGACCTCTGTCCTCTGTCTTCTGACCTCTGTCCTCTGACCTCTGTCCTCTGACCTCTGTCTTCTGACCTCTGTCTTCTGTCTTCTGTCCTCTGTCCTCTGTCTTCTGACCTCTGTCCTCTGTCTTCTGACCTCTGTCCTCTGTCTTCTGTTTTCCGACTACTTGCTCTTCTTGGAATCCAGGTTTGACTTGATCCGGGGAAGATTGAGCCGGGCACGTCCCCGTTCCTTCCTGATCTGGTCCGCAGCCTCGAAGATGGCATAATCCCTGTCGAGGACCGAATCCCCCCACTTGTTGTCCTCGACGATTTCGAGCCGCGTATAGGGCGGATCCCACCACCTGTCCTTGACGTTGATGCCCCTCTTGCCGAGGTCCCGGCCCGGTCCCGTGAAACGCATGTACAACGGGGGATACTGCAGGATCTGACCCATCCTTTCCATCTGCGCAGGACGATACTCCTCTCTTCCCGTGCCAGGCGAAAAGTACCAATGTTCCTTGCAGGGGCCTATAGGAAGGACCGTCACCAAGGTGCAGCCCTCCATGTAACCCATGCGCATGAAAGCGGTAGCGGGAATCATGGCCACCCTGCTCTCCACGTTGAGTCTGTGGGCCGCGGCCGCTGCCCAATCAATGCTGATCCCCAATTCCATGGTCCTCCAGATGCAGCTCGGGCCTTTCATAAGCCAGCCCCACGGCTCACCGCCGGTTTCATTGAGCCTGTTCTGGCACTGGATGACCGCTTCTCGACAGGTTTTGAAACCGCAACCCCCGCAGTCAAGACCGACCTGGTCGCACTTCAGGCAGCGGGTCGTCTCGAGCAGAGCCTGCTCCTCGGTAAGACCGAGCTCAACCTTTTCAAAACCGGCCACCGCCTTTTCACCCGGCAAGAGCTGCATCTGGGGTCTTTCAGGATCCTTGCCGGTCCGCGCCAACAACGCCTGCGCAGGGGAAACCTCAACCACCTGTTCAGGAGGCGCCAGCACTTCGTCTATGATTCCCAGACCGCCCAGGTATCGGTCTACCGCGGAAGCAGCCTTCCTTCCGGAGGCAATAGCCTCTATGACGGAGGCTGTTCCGGTCACTGCATCGCCTGCGGCAAAGACCCCTTTCCTGCTGGCGGCGGAGGTATGGGGATCCACTTCTATGGTTTTCCCCGGACCGATGGTCAAGTCGAAGCTGTCGGGAATCTCAGGATCCTGGCCAATGGCAAAGATGAAGGTGTCTGCCTCCATGATTTGCCCGGACCCTTTCTTGACATGTATCTGAGCCTTCCCGTCCTGGTCGAATCCAAAGGAGCGCACCTCCGCGCACTCTGCGCCCGAGACACGTCCTCCTTTGCCGATGATTTTAGTGAAGGTGTGGGAAGGGTGAATTACGATGCCTTCCTTCTCCCCCTGTCCGATCTCATCGGGAGCGGCCGGCATTTTGTCCCTGGGCTCCAGACAGGCCATATGAACCTCATCCGCGCCTACACGGCGGGCCAGCCGGGCGCAGTCAAAGGCGACATCCCCGCCCCCAAGCACAAGCACCCGCTTTCCAACCTTTGTCTTTTTGCCGAGATTCACATCCCTGAGAAAATCCATGCTCGCCAGCACGCCGTCAAGCTCCGCACCCGGAATAGAGGGCTTCTTCGCTTCATGAGTGCCGATGGCCACGAGAACGGCGTCGTATCCTTCGTCAAAAAGGGTTTCCGGCGAATCAACCCTGGTATTCGTCCTGATATCAATACCCGCGTCTTTTATCCCTTGAATCTCCTTGTCGAGAAGTTGCCTCGGCAGCCGATATCCGGGAATGCCCACGCGCATCATGCCTCCCGGTTGGGGAAGCGATTCAAAGACAACCACTTCGTGACCGCATACCTTCTTGAGATAATAGGCGGCTGTGAGCCCCGCAGGCCCTGAGCCGACGACGGCTACACGCCTGCCTGTGGTTGTCGTGGCAGGAACAGAACTGAACCCTTTGTCCGCATGATCGACGGCGAAACGCTTGAGGGCCTCTATAGCCAGAGGCTTATCCCTCAAAGTGCCTCGGCGGCATTTGCTTTCGCAAGGTGCGCGGCAGACATAAGCGCAGACCGAGGGAAAGGGCACCTTTTCGCGGACGACCTCTACGGCCTGGTCGTACCGGCCGTCTCCGATCAGCCGAATGTAGCGGGGGATATCTATGCCTGCAGGGCAGGCAGCCCTGCAGGGCGCCTGGACAATCGGCGTTACGTCGGCGCCGATCAGCAGGAGCACCGGGGGCTCTCCCATCTGATAAGCGGCCTTGTAGGTCTCGCCGGAGAGCCTGGCCCCCAGCTTGTTGGCCGCGTCCTGCACCCTGAAATAATCCTTCAATTCATCGCCCGTGATCACTTCCATCCTGATCTCGGTCTTGCCGATCAGTTGAGGCGCATGCAGCGCCGCCTGAGCACAGTGCTGCGCCACCTGCAATAGACCTTCCTGTGCGAACTTTTTTCCATCGTATAGAGGCATGCCTGTCCCCTCCTTATCTCTTCTTCGCCGGATCACCGGCCCTGTATTCCTTGCCGGTCGCCGGTCTCACGCCCAGCTGGTTCACATTGCCCCGGATGGCATCGATTGCCCTGTCCAGATTCACCAAGTGGTAGTCGATGGCAGGGTCGGAGGGCTCGCACTTCGCCCTTGCGTTGACCGCAATGCCGATCACAACCGCCGAATTGTTGCAGTACCCGAGCTTCTGAGCGGCCGTCCCGATGCTGATGAAGGGCCGTGCGTCCACATAGAGGTGCACCGCCACGGCGAGCGCACTGCCTACGTTGTATCCGAGCTGATGGGCGTACATGGCACAGAGAGGACCCTGCACGAGTGTGTCGCACCTTCTGTCGGTGGTATCGATGAGTCCCGCCTTCTGAGTTCTGTTCTCGTACACGAAACTGCAATCGGGCCGGCCGGCGCAAAGACCGCATTCGCCGTTCCAGGGGCTGGAGTAGGCACGGGTGTTCCCCAGGAGCAGGATGGAATCGGCCTGCCTGGCCATCACCGCCTCATACAGGAAGATGTGCTGCCATGCCTGTTTTTCATGGGCAATCTCCTCCATCTTCCGGGCGATCTGCTCCTGCTCCTCCTCGCCGTAGACGATCTCTCCTTCGGTCATGGGGAGTCCGCCGACATTGGGCGCGGTGAGGGCCGCATTCATCATCAGCCTGGCGGCCACAACCGTGTTCTCCCTCCTGTTCTGATCGGTGGGTGAATACGGGGGCCAGTCCCTGTAGGTTATTCTCGCCATAATCCATCCTCCTGATTGGTTGTCCGGATGTTCCCAGGTTAAACCGCAAAGACGCCAAGTGCGCCAAGAAAGATTTGTTTTCTCACCTGCCGGAGCAGGTGAAAAAACAAATTCTTGCATTCTTCTTCGCGTCCTTCGCGCCTTAGCGGTTCAGCATTCATTCTCCATCTCTGCGCCTGCTCGAGACCTTCATCGGAGAGCATGAAGGAAAAGGCGTTAGTTCCTGTCCAACTCGTTTCCGGTGATGCAAATGCAGGCCACACCTCCCCAGACGGTGCCGCCCAGGTTGTGGGTCAATCCCAGGCGTGGGTTGTTCACCTGCCGGGGACCTGCCTTCTCCTGCAGTTGCTTGTACACCTCATACTGCATCCTGAGCCCGCTCGCGCCCAGGGGATGACCGAAGCACTTCAAACCTCCGTCGGTGTTGACCGGCAGTTCGCCCTTCAATTGAAATGTGCCTGCCTCGATGTCATCCTTTGCCCTCCCTCTCCCGCTCCACCCGAGATCCTCGTAAACGCACATTTCGTGGATCGTGAAGCAGTCATGCACCTCCGCGATACTCAGTTCACGGCGGGGTTCCTTTATCCCGGCCTCCCTGTAAGCCAGCCTGGAGGCCCTGACGTTCTCCTCCACGTGTGCAAAGTCGTATTTTGTGGTGATGGGATCGCGCCCCGGCCCGGCGGCAATCGCCATGGATTTGATATAGATCGGATCCTTCCGGAATTTCTTCGCCAGGTCGGCACGGGTCACGATGGCGGCTGCCGCCCCGTCGCTGACCCCGCAGCAATCCAGGATGCCCAGGGGGGCTGCAACGATGGGCGCCTTGAGAACCTGCTCGATGGTAATCTCATTCTGGAAATGAGCCTTTGGATTGAGACTGCCGTTGTGGTGATTCTTCACGGCAATTTGTGCAAGGAGTCTCTTTCCTTTCTCCGCATCCAGCCCGTGCCGATGGAAATAACCCGAGGCCAGGAGGGCGAACAGCCCGGGAGGCGAAAGCTCGAGTTCGGTCCCCGCGGTACCCATGGCGGTTCTACCGACCACATTGGCCGGTTGCACCCCGGTCCATCCGGTGTCCTTGAGCTTTTCGGCTCCCACCGCCAGGGCAATGTCACAGACGCCGGCAGCCACGGCATAAGCCGCGCCCCGAAGGGCCTCTGTGCCGGTAGCGCACATGTTCTCGACCCTGGTCACGGGGATGTACTGCAGCTTGAGGGGAGAAGAGAGACTGAGCGCGGTCTGACCGGAAAAGACCGTGCCCAACCAGGCGGCCTCTATGTCCTTGAGATCGACCCCCGCATCCTCACAAGCCTCAAAGGTCGCCTCGATGATGAGATCATCCACGCCCTTGTCCCAGAGCTCTCCGAACTTTGTGCATCCCATCCCGATAATCGCGACTTTGTCTTTAATCGTTCCCATTGACTATCCTTTCACCAAGCCGGCAAATCCTTTTCTCTCACAGAGCCCGCAGAGACACAGAGCGAATCGTTGAGACGAGGATACGGCTCCATCGCGCCTCTGCCCGCTTGCCTGTGCTCCGAAGGAGCTGAAGTTTGTCCTGTTTCTTGGTTCAAGAAACAGGACAAAGACCGCCTCTGTGACTCTGCGGCCTCAAGCGAAGCCCGCCAGGGCGGAGCGGGCGAGAGATCCTCTTCCCTGAATCAGCCAGTATGAAGGCAGCTATTGCACACTGCTGCCTACGACAGGTCTGGCCTTCCAGAAATATCTGTGGACACCTCCATGAAGGCCGATTTTTCGGAAGCACATCTCCACCGGCATACCCACCCTGATCTCGTCAGGCTCGCACTCCGTCACCTCGCACATGAGCCTGCCTCCACCCTCGAAATCCACCACGCCCACAACCGCCGGAGACTCCAGGTTGGTCGTCAGGTGGTCTACCGTGTAGGCGGAGATGCGCCCTTTCTTGTCGGAGAACCTGTAATTCTCGAGCTGATCCTTTGCCTGGCATTCCGCACAGACCCTTTGCGCCGGATATTGCGGGACCCCGCAGCGGAGGCACTTGCTCCCGTACAGGGCCATGACCGCCCTGCTCTCGCGCCAGAGGCAGGTAAGGGAATGGGGCGGCGAAGGGGGCCTCGAGATCTCGTGGACAGGCACCATGCCCTTCCAGTTCATGTATCGCTCATAGGAGATGGGGATCTTCCTCTCGATGATATTCCTGATCCCCTTGTTCTGCCGGTAAGCTCTGATATTCTCCGTCACCTTGAGGATGAGGGCGTCCCCCCCGTCACCGTAATTGGCCGCAAGGATGACATCCCCCGGGTTTGCCTCCTCCAGCGCTGCAACGATCATCAGAGGAAGAGCGGCCGTCCCCGTGTTTCCAATCTCACTGAAGAGAGGATCCTGAACCTGAGACGCCATATCGAAACCCAGACGCTTTGCCAAAAGGGCATGGCTCCTTCCATCCGGCCCGTACAGGACTGCCTTTGAAAAGTCCTTGGGACCAAGCCCGTACTCACTCTTGACGCGGGAGATCACCTTTTCCATGACCTTCAGGTACCCTTCGCCAACCGCGAACCGCTCCTCCCAGGAGCGAACAAAAGAATCCCCCTCGTCCCTCCATACATCCAGCAACTCACTGGAAATGGAACAACTCCCCTCTATGGTGGCCAGAACATTTTCCCGCCCGATGGACAATGCCACGGCCCCTTCCCCGAAAATCTGCTCAAAGGGGCTCTTCGCCTTCCCCATCCTGCAGTCTGCGCAGGCCACCATGATGCTTTTCGCCGAATCTCCGCGGACCGCGTCCACGGCCGCATGGATCGCCATGGATCCCGCCCTGAGGGATCCCGAAAAGTCTGCCGTTCGGATTTCCCGCGAAAGATCCGCCGCTGCCGCGAGGAGGCTTGCGGCCTGTTTCTCTTTATAGGGGCCCGTTGTCGTGGCGAAAAACAGACCATCGGGCTGTCGCCGGCCCTGCAGGGCGCACCCTGTGACGGCTTCTACCGCCATGGTCAGGCTGTCTTCATCGTACTTGGCGACAGCCCTGTTGCCGCCGAGGCTCCTTGTGGACCATACCCTTGCGATCTCGCCCCGGCTCAATCGGTAGGGAGGAATGTAGGCTTGAAAGGAAGTAATGCCGACCATAGGCGATGGACCTCATCGAAACGTTTTGAGCCAAGCTTCGGAAAAAAGCCGGAGAATAGCTTTGTTTCCGATATATGCCATTGTTTCCTATCTGTCAACATGAAAAGGGGGAGCTTCCGGACGCTTTTTACGGATAAAGAAGATCTGGCAAGCCTCTTCCTTGCGCCTCCATTATTCGAAACAGGAGCAGCGGAATTTTTCGTTGACAAAAAGGAAACAGAAAGACAAATATGGCATCGATATCTCCTCTCTATCGCGGGGCCCCTACCGCGCGAGCCGACTCCAGGAAGACCGATCAGGTTATTGAAAGGAAAATCAAGCAGCATGGACAACAAAATCCATTTTGTGGATCAAACCCTGAGAGATGCCCAGCAGAGTCTTTGGGGGTTTACCATGAGGACCGACCACATGATCCCCATAGCGGAAGTGATGGATAAGGTGGGCTATGCAGCCATTGCGACCGTGGGCAGCCAGGCATTTACCATTCAGGTGCGCAATCTCAACGAGGACCCCTGGGAGCGGATCAGAACCCTGTCCAAGCTGATCACGAGAACCCCTATCAGGGGCTCCTACCAGATCGGAAGCCTGTCCTCCTTCGACCTGGGTACGCCCCGGGAGATCATCAATCTGTGGATCCGGCGTTCGGTGGCGAATGGGATCAGGAGCTTCTGGATCTGCGACTACCAGTATGAAATGGAAAAGTTCGTCTACTTTGCGCGTGTGGCCAAAGCGGAAGGGGCCGAGCTGGTCCCTGCCATTATGTATACTTCGAGCCCTGTTCATACGAGCGAGCACTGGGCAAAAAAGACCCGCACCCTGATGCAAGCCAGAGACTATATCGATCGCATCATGATCGAAGATGCCTCTGGAGTGATCACGCCGGAGGCTACCGGCATGGTGGTCCGCACGATCCAGGAGAACTCCGAAGGTCTGCCCCTGGAGTTCCACTCGCACTGCAACAGCGGGCTCGCCCCCTTATGTTACCTGGAGGCCGTCAAAGCCGGGGTCCGGACGCTCCATACTGCCGTGGCGCCTCTTGGCAACGGCACCTCGCTGCCTGCCGCGGAGACGATCCTGAAAAACCTGCGGCGCATGGGTTTTTCAGTGGATCTGGACGAGGAATCGCTTCAGGCGGTTTCCTCTCATTTCAGAAGGATTGCCGAAGAGGAAGGGTTGCCGATCGGCTCGCCGATGGAATACGATCTCTTTCATTTTCAGCACCAGGTCCCGGGCGGGATGATGACCAATCTCACGCGACAACTGAGAGAGGTCGGGATGGAGCACCGTTTGAACGAGATCCTTGAGGAGACTGTCCGCGTCCGAAGGGATTTCGGGTATCCCGTCATGGCCACCCCTTATTCGCAGATCGTCGGGGCCCAGGCGGTGGAGAATGTCATATCCGGAGAGCGGTACAAACAGATGACGGATGAGGCGATCAAGTTCGTCCTTGGGTACTACGGAAAGCCGGATGGACCCGTTGATCAGACCGTGATCGACAGCGTGATGAACTCGCCCAGGGTAAAGCAGTTCAAGAATTGGAAGCCTGAGGGTTACGATAAACCCATTGAGGAGTTCAGGCGCGAAATCGGCCCGGAGCTTTCCGATGACGATCTGCTTCTCAAAATCCTGATACCGGGAAAACCTGTCAAGAGGAATGCGTCCGGGAAGGCCGACCCCGCCGCCTCGTCCAGGGCGAAAGCCGTTGCGGGCGTCCGCGTGGAAGGTCCCCGGGAGTTTGTTGTGGACGTGGACGGGGAGATCTTCAACGTCAGGATCACGGAAAAGGGGGACGGCACCGAAAGATCCGTCGATTCCGTGGAGGTGAATCAACCCCTGAAGCCCAGGGAACTGCCGCAGGGGGCGGTGGTATGCGGGATGGCCGGCCTGGTGCTTTCAGTCGAGGTGAAGGAAGGCTCCCATGTCAACGAGGGCGACCTGGTGGCCATCATCGAGGCCATGAAAATGAGGAGGCACGTCCACTCGCCGCGCAGCGGTCTGGTCAAGTCCATTGTTGCTCAGGAGGGTCAGATGGTTGCGCCGGAAGACCTCTTGATGGTGGTGGAATAATGCTCGGGAAAATTCTTGTAGCCAACCGCGGTGAAATCGCTGTTCGTGTCATGCGCGCGTGCCGGGAGATGTCCATTCCCTGCGTCGCCGTGTACTCCGAAGCGGACAGGGATGCACTGTTCGTCAAATATGCAGACGAGGCTTTCTGCATCGGCCCCCCGCCTGCAAGAGCGAGCTATCTGAACATTGCCAGGGTGATCGAGGTCGCAAAAGGATGCGGCGCCGAAGCCATCCATCCCGGCTACGGTTTTCTCGCGGAGAATCCGGAATTCGCCCGGGTCTGTGAAGAAGAAGGGATCAAGTTCATAGGCCCTTCGAGCAGAGTGCTCGCACTCATGGGCGACAAAGTGGCCGCGCGCCGTGAGATGAAGAAGGCCGGCGTTCCCGTGGTGCCCGGTGCGGATGAATGCATCACGGAATTCGGCCCCGCCAGGGATTTGGCCCGGGAGATCGGCTATCCGGTGATCATCAAACCCTCGGGTGGAGGCGGCGGGATCGGGATGACCGTGGTGACCCGCGAAGAGGAACTGGCCGGTGCGCTGAAGTCCTCTCAGGCCGTTGCGACGAACACCTTTGGGATCTGCGATGTCTATATCGAAAAGTACCTCCCCAATCCCCGCCACATCGAATTTCAGCTGCTGGGGGATTCCAAAGGAAACGGTATTCACCTCGGCGAGAGGGAATGCTCGATCCAGCGGAGGCACCAGAAGCTTGTCGAGGAATCCCCTTCGCCGGCGGTGACCCCTGCCATGCGCGCCGAAATGGGCGAGATCGCGGCCGGCGCCGCCAGATTCGTGGGCTATGAAGGCGCCGGGACCATGGAGTTCCTGTTCTCGGAAGGGAAATTCTACTTTCTCGAGGTGAACGCCAGGGTCCAGGTCGAGCACCCGGTCACGGAGATGGTTACCGGGGTCGATATCGTCAAGGAGCAGATACGTATCGCGTCGGGAATTCCACTCGGGCTCAGGCAGGAAGAAGTCCGGATGAACGGCTGGGCGCTGGAGTGTCGCGTCAATGCCGAAGACCCTCTGAACGAGTTCGCCCCCTCCCCCGGCAGGATCAGGGAATACCGGCCGCCCGGCGGACCCGGTGTGAGGGTGGATGACGGGGTGTATGGCCGCTACTCCATACCTCCGTTTTACGACCCCATGATCTCGAAGGTCATCGTCTGGGGCAGGGACCGCATGGAGGCCGTCAGCCGGATGCGCCGCGCCCTGTATGAATACGTCATCCTCGGGATCAAAAACAATCTCGCATTCCACAGGGCTCTGATGGAGAACCCCCGCTTTGTGAAAGGAGAGCTCGATACCGGGTTTATCGAGAGGGAGACGACATTGCCGGATGAAATGAAAAGGGTGCAGGATGAAGAAGCATGGTTGGGGAAAGGATGGTCCTCTTCGGGTGATCTGAAGAGAACAGCCGCCGTCGCGGCTGTCGCCGCCCTGATCCGCCGTTAGGTTTCTGTTGACAAAAAGGAAACATCGGGGCAATGATGGTTCCAATGGCAACCTTCCCATGCTGTTCATCCCATTCACCTGCAGGCATGCATACATGCGGATTATTCTCCGGACGCGCACCATCCAACGATGTTTCATGATCGAGGGTTTGCGACACCAGATGGTCTGCAAATCAGACTGAGTTCGCCTTGGGAATCTGAGGCGTCGGTAAACGAAGGTTTTCGTAAACGAAAGGAGGAATTATTATGTTGCATCCGGCCTATGATCTCACCTTTTACGAATTCGATGATGAGAGGGACACCCAGGTCTGGGACGTGCTCCTGTGCGACCTCGTCCATGGTAAACCGCCCCTTAAACCCCTCTATTTCGGGACCGGCTGGTACTGGTACGTGTACGCCATCATGAATGCGGCCGAGACCCTCCAGCTACCCACGACCAAGGGATGGGGATACCGGGTGAGGGACGGATATCCCTATCTGACCTGCATGAAGACCACCAAGGAGGAGGCCAAGGCGCGGGAACCGGTGTTCCGGGAAAAGATCAGGCCTTTCATCGAAGACTTCGAGGGCGTGTGGAACCCGATGAAGGCGGAGTTGATGGAGGTTTACAAAGCGGCCAAGAAGACCTACCGGATCAACGAATGGGACGACATCAAGAAGCTCAGCAACATAGAGCTGCTCAGGTTCTTCCTGGATTATGCCTTCGTGATCAACCGGAAGGAAGCCGAGACGCACATGATGATGCTGGTGGCCGCAAACTACATCAACGGCTTGTTCCAGCAGATGTGGTTCGAGATCTTCGGCAAACAGGCCCCCATTGACCCGACCTTCGCCGCATTGATGAGCGGCTACGAGGCGCAGGACCACAAGGTCAACAGGGAACTGTGGAAACTCTCCAGGAAGATCCCCGGCATGGGACTGAAAAGCGCCTTCGAGATCGAGGACAACAAAAAGGTTCTGAAGGAGTTGGAGAAGAGCGATCAAGGCAGGGCCTGGCTGAAGGAATACAAGGGATTCCTCATGGAGCACGGGTGGCGATGTGAACGGATGCATGCCTATGACACCCCGGCATGGATCGAGAGACCCGATCTGGCCGTAGGCCGGGTCAAGGTGTACATGAACCAGGAAGAATTTGCCTTTGACGTGGAGCGGGTCCGGCTGGTTGCGAAAAGGGAGGCCGCGGAAAAGGAGGTTCTGGCCAAATTGTCTCCGGGCCAGAAGGAATGGTTCGAGACCCTCATGAAGTCTGCCCAGAAATCGGGGTACTGGAGCGAAGATCACACCTACTTCTGCGACTTCTATGTGGGCGCCCTGGGCCGGTGTATCATTGCGGAGCTCGGGAGGCGGTTTGCCGAGGCCGGCACCATCGACTCGGCCGAAGACGTCCACTTCCTCCATGCCCACGAGATCAGGAAGGCGGCCGTCCCGATGAAGGAAGTCAACCTCCGGCCTTATGTGGAGAGAAGGAAGGCGGCCTGGGAGAAGGCATACAAGACCGATCCACCCACCTTCTACGGGAACATCGAGAAAGCCGGCGAGGTTTTGAGGAGCGACCCCACCCTTTCGGTCTCCACGCAATTGCCGATCGTGAGGGAAGAATTGAAGGCCGACCTGTACGGTGCGGCCGCTGCCCCCGGTATTGTAGAAGGGACCGCCAGGGTCATTATGGAAGCGAACAGGCTTTCAGACCTCAAGGAGGGGGAGATACTGGTAGCCCCCGGGACATCCGCTGCATGGACCGTGGCCTTCAGCCTGATCAAGGGACTCATCACGGACGGCGGCGGCGCCCTGTCGCATCCCGTCATTATGGCGCGGGAGTGCGGCATACCGTGTGTTGCGGGTTGCCTGCAGGGGACGCAGAAGATCAAGACAGGACAAAAGGTGAAGATCGACGGCGATCTGGGAGTTGTTTTCATTTTAGAAAAGTGACAAAGGGCAAATGGCTGCATGGAGGCGAGTATGGCGGCGGTTCTTTACGACAAAGAGGGGCCGATCGTGACGATCACCCTCAACCGGCCCGAAGCGCTCAACCGCATAGACTCCGAGATATTCACCGGTCTCAGCCGGGCCATGGAGGATTTCCGTGACGATCCGGAGGCAATAGTAGGCATTGTGACAGCCGCGGGGAATGCCTTCTCCGACGGGGCACACCATGAGAAACTCCTGATCCCATGGCGCGATGGCTCTTTCGAGCCCCCTCCATCCATTACAAGGGGACTGAACATATGGAAGCCCCTGATCGCCGCGGTCAACGGTCCTGCCAGGGGCGGAGGAGTCGAGATCGCACTGGCCTGCGATATCAGGATTCTTTCAGAAAAGGCGACCCTTCAGCTGCCGGAGGTGGGCCGCGGCCTGATTCCGGGGTGGGGTGGAACGCAACGGCTGCCCCGCATGGTCTCGTCTGCAAAGGCCGCAGAGATGATTTTCATGGGCGTACCCATAAGCGCTGACGAGGCTTATCGCCTTGGACTTGTCAACAAGGTTGTCCCTCCTGATCTTCTTCTCCCTACGGCAAAGGAATGGGGGCTGAAAATATGCGAAAAGGGTCCCCTGGCTGTTCGCAGGGCCAAGGAGGCCATGATCCGGGGGAGAGAGATGAGCCTGGAGGAAGGATTGCGGCTTGAACTTGCCTTCTTCGAGGAAGTGCTGAGGAGCGAGGATTACCGGGAGGGGCTCCAGGCCCTTGCCGAGCAGCGAAAACCCGGGTACAAAGGAAGATAAAACACCTGAGATCGGCCACGAAGACACGAAGACACAAAGAGACAGAAAATGATTTTCTTGGTGCCTTTGTGTCTTTGTGGCAATATTTTCTTATGGAGGCATCAGAGGCGCAGTGGAGGAAATCCGCGAAAGCGAAACCATGCATTATGAAGGGAATTGCATCAGACCTCCTCCCGAGGCATTCAGCATCCTCCTCCAGGTGACGCTGGGCTGTTCGCACAACCGGTGCACTTTTTGCGGGACTTTCAAGGACAAACGTTTCCGCATAAAGAACGACGATACCATCCTGGGCGACATTCTCTTTGCATCCAGGCACATGAGAAGACAGGATCGTGTCTTCCTCATGGATGGAGACGCGCTGATCATCCCTCAGAAGAGGCTGGTGTGGATCCTCGACAAAATCCATGAACACCTCCCCTGGGTTGAAGGTATCGGATCCTATGCGAACACCAAGAGCGTCAGCCTGAAGTCATCGCAGGAGCTGGATGAACTGAGGGAAAAGAAGTTGGACAGGATCTACCTCGGTGTGGAATCCGGTGACGACGAGACTCGTAAAAGGGTCAACAAAGGATCCAGCGGTCGGCATTGTCTTGAGATGGGAAGGAAGATCAAGGATGCAGGGATGCACCTTACAGCCACGGTGCTTCTCGGCATTGCGGGCATCGAAGACTCCCTTCGCCACGCCAGGGCGACGGGAGAGCTCCTCAGCGGCATAGACCCGGACCACGTCGCCGCCCTCACGGTGATCCCCACCCCGGGCACCCCTTTTTGGGACGATTTGCAGAGTGGCGCCGCGCAGATGCCGGATGAGAGGGGAATACTCCTCGAGATGAGGGAGATGCTCGCGCACACCAACCTGAGTGACGGTGTTTTTGCCTCCAACCATGCATCCAATTACCTGTCCGTCAGGGTCCGACTTCCACACGAAAAGCAGAAAGGGCTTGACCTGATCGATGCGGCCCTGCGGGGCGAAGTCGGCATCAAACCGGAGTGGATGCGCGCTTTCTGATATTGCATCTCGGCGGACCCCCTCCCCTACCCCCCACCACGAGTGGGTAGGATATGTCAAGATCACTGCTGAAGTGGACGATGGAGAGTCTGCAGGGGCAGGATGGGTTGAGCGAAGCGAAACCCATCCTACGGAACCGGCCCCTAAACTCCCTCCCGGACACAAGTGAGGAAAACGAGAGACGGTTGAGCATTTATCGCGTTTGGTGTAAAAATTCACAGCCATGACGTTCCAGGTGAAAGGAGGAGAGAAAGATGGATCTTGGATTGAAGGGGAAGGTCGCACTAGTCACTGGAGCCGGTCAAGGCATCGGCAAGGCCATTGCCATGACCCTGGCTGAGGAAGGCTGCAATCTGGCCATCTGCGCCCGCCGCAAGAACATGCTCGATGCCTCCGCGGAAGAGATCAGATCCAGGGGAGTCGAGGTACTGGCCGTCCAGTCCGACGTGGCCAGACGGGAAGACAACGTCAACTTCGCTGCAAAAGCCGCAGAGAAGTTCGGCAGGATCGACATCCTGGTGAACAACGCGGGGGTCGGCCCCAAGAGCGACCCGCTGGAGCTCGCGGAGGAGGTTTTCCGCCATCACATGGATCTCATGCTCTTCGGTCCCATCCAATTGTGCAAACTTGCCATCCCGTACATGAGGAAGCAGAAATGGGGCAGGATCATCAACATATCCTCCATCTTCTCCAAACAACCCGGAGGACTTCTGGACTATGACTCCATCAAGGCGGCCATGAACATGTGGACGAAAGACTTCAGCAACTATCTTGCCAAGGACAATATCCTCGTCAATACCGTATGTCCCGGGCCCATCCGGACTCCGCTGTGGGACGGCCCCGGACAAATGGCTGAAAAAATCGGTGAAGAGCTCGGGATGACGATCCCGCAGGTGATGAAATGGTTTGCTGAGCAGAACATCCCCCTGGGACATCACGGCGAGCCTGAGGACATTGCCGACATGGTGGCTTTCCTCGCTTCAGACAGGGCGAAATTCATTACCGGACAGGCCATCAACGTGGACGGCGGCATGGTAAAGTCATTGGTCTAGTGTCTATCCAGAAATGGGCATTTTCTGGATTGAGGTTTCAGGTTTCAGGTTTCAGGTGTCAGGTTTCAGGTGTCAGGTTTCAGGTGTCAGGTTTCAGGTGTCAGCTTAATTCACTGCTTTAGGATGTTTTCCGACACCTGACACCTGACCACTGATCGCTCGAATCGGGAGTCTTCATTTCCGGATGAGCACAAGTCCAAGAGGAGGATGATGATGCAGACTTCAAAGGAGACCAAGATCGATCTGTACAGGGTGATGCTGAGGATCCGCGCCTTTGAAGAGCAAGGCTTCGAGTCTTTCCGGAAAGGGCTCACCCATGGAGTTCTCCACCTCTATGTGGGAGAGGAGGCCGTGGCGGCGGGAGCCATTCACGATCTCAGAAAGGACGACTACATCACCAGCACTCACCGGGGCCACGGCCACCTTATCGCAAAGGGCGCCGATCTGGGCCGCATGGCTGCGGAGCTCCATGGCAAGGAAACCGGCTACTGCCGTGGCAGGGGCGGCTCCATGCACATCGCCGACTTGAACCTGGGCATCCTGGGCGCCAACGGTATTGTCGGAGCGGGAGTCCCCATCGCGGTGGGGGCGGGCCTGGCAATGAAGTACAAAGGGCTTGACCGGGTGGTTCTTTGCTTCTTCGGCGATGGGACCATAGCCACGGGCGCATTTCACGAGGCGCTCAACATGGCCTCCATCTGGAAGCTGCCGGTAGTATTCGTCTGCGAAAACAACCTCTACGGAATATCCGTATCCATCAAGAAGGCCTGCGCGCTGGATACGCTGGCCGGTCGAAGCGCTGCATACGGGATCCCGGGAGTCTGCGTGGACGGCAATGACGTTCTGGCGGTGCGGGAGGCGGCGAACCGGGCGGTGGATCGCGCCCGCAAGGGGGACGGCCCCACCTTTCTGGAATGCCAGACCTACCGATGGTACGGCCATTTCACTGCCGATGACGGCAAGTATCGTCCCGACGAGGAGGTCAGGTACTGGAAAGAGAAAAGGGACCCGATCAAGAACTTTGCCGCCCATCTCCTGGACACGAAGGAGGCCGCACAGGAGGATCTCGACCGGATTCAACAGGAGGTGAATCAGGAAATCGAAAGCGCCTTCCGGTTTGCGCAGGACAGCCCCCCGGCCGACGTGAGTGAGATGTTGAAGGGGGTGTACCATCGCGCGGCAGGTCTGTGAAACGCGGAAAGGGGAGGTCTTAGCATGAGAAAGATCATGTATCGTGAAGCCATCAGTGAAGCCCTCCGGGAAGAAATGGCCCGTGATGAGAACGTATTCGTGTTGGGAGAAGACGTGGGACAGTTCGGCGGGGTTTTCCAGTCGACAGCCAAGCTGTGGGAAACCTTCGGGCCGTCCCGTGTAATGGACACGCCCATCTCGGAACAGGCCATCGTGGGAGCGGCCCTGGGAGCGGCATTGGCGGGGTTGAGGCCGGTCGCGGAGATCATGTTCGTCGATTTTACCGGGCTGGCAATGGATCAGATCGCCAACCAGTGCGCCAAATTTCATTTTATGACCGGCGGGCAGGCTGTTGTCCCGGTGGTGATCAAGACGCAGGGGGGCGTGGGCATCGGGGATGCAGCGCAGCACTCGCAGAGCCTCGAGGCGTGGCACACCCATGTCCCAGGACTTAAGGTCGTAATGCCTTCAACCCCTTATGACGCAAAAGGTCTCCTCAAGTCCTCCATACGGGAGGACAACCCTGTGGTCTTCATCGAGCACAAATTGCTCTACCAGACGAAGGGACCTGTTCCCGATGAGGAGTACACGATTCCCCTGGGCAAGGCCGATATCAAGCGCGAAGGCCGGGATGTGACCATCGTGACCTGGTCCAAGATGGTGCTGGACTGTCTGGAGGCGTCCGCCAGGCTGGAGAAGGAGTCCATAGATGCCGAGGTGGTGGATCTGAGGACCCTGGCACCGCTGGATCTCGATACCATTGTCCGGTCCGTGGAAAAAACCGGCAAAGTGGTGATCGTGCATGAGGCCTGCAAGACAGGCGGTTTCGGTGCGGAGATCGCCGCCCGGATTGTCGAGAATGCTTTCGACTACCTGGATGCGCCCATCAAGAGGGTCGCTGCGGTAGATACGCCGATACCCTATGCCGCGCCGCTTTACAGGGCCGTCATACCCGATCCGGAGAAGATTGTACGTGGAGTGAAGGAATTGTTCTGATCGTACCTGCCTACGAACTGCTGCGAGAGGGGAAAAACATGGCAACCATCATCGAGATGCCTTCCTTGAGCTCCACCATGAAAAAGGGGAAAGTGGTAAAGTGGCACAAAAGGGAAGGCGATTTCGTGAAAAAGGGAGAAATCCTTTTCGAAGTGCAAACGGACAAGGTGAATGTTGAAGTCGATTCCCTGGTCACCGGGTTTGTGAGGAGGATTTTGTTGAGCGAGGGGCTGGAGGCCGCTGTCCACACGCCCATTGCGGTTATTTCTGAGAGTATGGATGAGGACATTTCCCAAGTGGCCGAAGCATTACCTGCAGCGGAAGTTCAGGCGGCTGCTGAAGCGGGTGCTGCAGGCTCCGGGATTCCACGACCTGAAAGAGCGACCGCAGGCGAAAGGGAAAAAATAAGGATCTCGCCCCTGGCCAGGCGAATCGCCGAAGAGAAGGGGATAGATTTTCGTTCCATCAGGGGTACCGGTCCCCAAGGCCGGATCACGAAAGAGGATGTGGAGAAAGCCCTGATCGAAAGAGCGACGCGACCGGACTTGCCTGCCGGGATGGAGACCGGGGCCGCCGGGAAGGAAGCGGAGGAGTACGAGGATATAGAGATCACCCCCATGAGGTCGATCATCGCGGAACGGCTTCAGCAGAGCAAGGCCACTGCCCCGCATTTCTATGTGGACGTTCACGCGGACGGCACGGCCCTGAATCATCTGAGAGATGAGATTCAAAAGCGAGTGGAGAGGCAGGGCGCCAGGATCACGCTCAATGCCATCCTGATAAAGATCGTCTCGCATGCACTGAGGGAATTCCCTGCGGTGAATGGCAGTTTCTTAGGTGATCGCATCAGGCTGCACAAGGCAGTCAACATCGGTCTGGCGGTCGCGGTGGACCAGGGTCTGGTCGTCCCGGTCATCAGGAACACCGATACCAAATCGATCGCTCAGATCAGCAGGGAGGCCGCGGATCTGGCCGCAAAGGCCCGGGGGAAGAAACTCCTGCCCCATGAGTATGAAGGGGGCACCTTTACCGTCACCAATATGGGGATGTTCGGTGTGGAGGGTTTTCATGCCATTATCAATCCCCCCGAAAGCGCCATCCTGGCTGTCGGCGCGATGGTGCTGCGGCCGGAGGTCGTGGATGGGGAGATTGCCGTCAGGCCCATGATGAAGCTTTGTCTGTCGGTGGATCATCGGGCCGTCGACGGCGCCATGGCGGCGCGCTTTCTGATGAGGATAAAGGAGATGGTCGAAACCCCATTGTTGATGTTGGCTTAAAAAGTCCTTTAAAAAGCCACGAACTCGGAGCGACACTTCATGCCCCACGTTTGCCCTGCATGGCTCGGTCCCCTGCTCCTTCTGAACCCGCTTCGAAGGCTCATGGAGAAACCCGGAAAGATGTTCCATGGGCTGATCGAGGAAGGAATGATTGTCCTGGAGCCCGGCTGCGGAATGGGGTACTTCACGCTTCCCATCGCCCGTATGGTGGGGCCTCGAGGCAGGGTGGTGGCGGTGGACATCCAGCCGAAAATGATTTCAGGCCTGACCCGTCGGGCCAAAAAAGCGGGTCTGCTAGACCGGTTGGATATCCGCCTCGCCACCGAAGAAGGAATGGGGCTTTCGGACCTCAACTCCGTCGCGGATCTCGCCCTTGCCGTGCACGTGGTTCATGAGGTGACCGATCAGGCTTCTTTTTTCAAAGAGGTCCTGGATGTCCTGAAGCCAAATGGCAAGCTATTCGTACTGGAACCTTTTTTTCACGTCTCGAGAAAGAACATGGAACAGTCGATCTCTCTTGCGAAAGAGATCGGCTTCAAGACCCTGGCGCAAAGGACCGAAATGGGAGGAAGGTCCGCGTTGCTGGTCAAAAGCTGAGCGAGGGTTTGGGATCGACATTTCACAGGGATTGGATAAGAATGCATGTGCTCAACGAGGCGGAAGAATTCGACCGAGGCAGACTGAACGGATGCGCCAGTTTTTTTCAAACAAACGGCACGCAGCATGGCTTTCGGTAGGAAGCAACACATTCCTTACCCTCAGCAAGCTTTTGGCCGGCCTTGCCACTGGATCCGTCAGCATCCTTTCGGAGGCGGCCCACTCGGCCATGGACCTGATCGCATCCGGGCTCGCCACCTTCTCGGTGCATGTCGCAGACAGGCCGCCGGATTCCTCCCACCCGTACGGTCATGAGAAGGTGGAAAATGTCTCAGGGGTAATCGAGGGGCTCCTCATCTTCCTGGCCGCCGCTTGGATCATCTATGAATCCGTGGACAAGCTGATTCATGGAGTGGAACTCCACTACCTGGGCCATGGGGTGGCGGTCATGGCCCTTTCCGCCGGGCTGAACCTGATAGTGGCTACAAACCTCAGGCGCTCCGCGATACAAAACCGTTCGGTCGCCCTTGAGGCCGATGCAGCCCACCTCTATACGGATGTGTATACATCCGCCGGTGTGTTGATCGGGCTGACGATCATCACCATTGGAGAAAAATTCTTTGGAAAGGATCTGAGCTGGATGGATCCGGCCATCGCCATCGTCGTGGCGGCGCTCATCCTCTCTGCCGCTTACAGGATCACGATAAAGAGTTTTCTGCCTCTCATGGACGCGCCTGCCTCCCCCGAAGAGCTGCAGATGATCAAAGAGTCGCTGAACGGATTCAGCGCTCGCGGCATGGACTTTCACAAACTGCGGACCCGGCGCGCCGGCGGTTCCCTGCACATCGATCTCCACATGGGATGCAAACCCGGCATCACCCTGGAAAAGGGCCACGAGCTGAGCCATGCCCTCAAGTCCCGGATCGAGAAATCCGTTCCCGGCGCAAATGTGCTTGTCCATCTGGAACCCGCTCGATCGATCCAGACCCTCACTCTTGCCGACGAGCAGGTCCGATGCATGAGGGAAGAGCTGCTCAAAGACACAAGGGTGCGCGAGATCCTTGAACTCAAGGCGCAATCCTACAGGGGGGATCTGAGGGTGGAGGCAGGCGTCTCCCTGGACCCCGATGTGACCCTTGCCGAGAGTCGGGTGGTGACGGATGAGCTCAGGGCGCGCCTGGAACGCTGCTTTCCGGAAATCCAGGAAACCGTGATTTCTCTTCACCCCGCAGACGGTTGGCAGAACGCTATTCACAAAGATGACATGGAACTGATACGGGGGATCGTGGGGGAACACCAGAGCCGTTTTGCCGGCATCCATGAACTGGAAGTAATTTCCTCTGGAGGCATACACCGCATCCATCTTGCTCTGGGATTCCCCCATGCCTTGCCTGTTGCCGAGGCGCACAGTGTAGGCCGCAATCTCGAGTCCCAGATCCGGCGGCTGTTTCCTGAGGGCGCCGAGATCGATATCCATATTGAGCCGTGTAATGAGGATTGCGGGGCCTGCCGCGCGGTATGCCCGGTTAGGAAAGAGTAGGCAGTAGGCAGTAATCAGAAGACAGAAGACAGAGGTCAGAAGTCAGAGGTCAGAAGACAGAAGACAGGAGTCGGGAGTCGGAAGAACTTTGTTGCACTCCCTCAAAAAACTGTAGGAGCAAGCTCCTGCTTGCGATCCATGTCTCAGAGGAATCGCAACCGGGAGGTTGCTCCTACATGTTTTTTACTGCTCACTGCTCACTGCCTATCGGAGCGCAGCGGAGATCCCGTGTGTCGTTGCGCGGGACTGCTTACTATTTCAATTATACGGCAGCGGTCTGCTCGCTTCTCTCTGTTCCTGCGCCTCTCCCGGCTTCGGAATCACGCCCAAAATCAGCGTTCCCTCCACCTGGCCTTTCTTCATGGGATGCTGCTCCTGTCCCGTTGCCTGGGGCACATGTTTGGAGACATAGCCAAAGGCCTCGTCTACCGTAACCAGACGGTCTTTGTCCGTATCTGCTTCCCCTTTGAGTCCCTGAAGCAGGAAGTAGGTAAATATCCCGTGACGATAATCGTCGCTTTCCGTGCTTACCTCGTTTGCCCCGCTCGCGGTCAGGATGATCGTTCCCCTTCCGCTCGTAATCCGTTCGAGAAAGGCATCCGAGATAGTCGCCCTCTTCCCTGATGATGCAATGGTCCTTCCTCCGCTGGCGCCGCTGTAACAGGCATCCACCAGGAAGATCAGCCGCTCCGAGCGGATCCTTTGAAAAATATGGGACACCTCTCTCATGGGCAAGGCGGACGCATAGAGATCTTTCGGATCGGCATCGTAGGGAAGAAGGTATTTTTCAAGGCCGTCGCCGTCGGGACTCATCACATCCCGCTCCGTGGCGCCGTGTCCGGCAAAAAAGAGGATCACCATGTCTTCCTTGCCCGCCTTGTTCTTCAATTGGGTGCCAAGAATGGACCGGAGTTTTGCAAGGGTCGCTTCTTCGTTCAGCAGCAGAGTCACATTTTCCGCAGGGATCCTGTTCTGATCCACCAGATACCGCTGAAATGCCTTTGCATCGTCGATCGCGTACTTCAGTTGCGGAGCCTTGGGATAGGAATTGATGCCTACCACCACGGCCCAGATGTTCTTCTGCATTTCCCCGCGATACACGTTCAGGGTCCTTTCAGAGGCAACACCCTCTCGATCGAAGGCCTTGACCACGATCTCATTGAGACCGGGATCAAGAGAAATCCGCTCGTTGAAGTCCACCCGCTTCGGGAACTCCGCATCTTTCACGACGAGCCCTCGTTGCCCTTCCTTTTTGACCGGTTTGCCGTTGACGGAGAACTCGACTCTCGAGAGACCCTGGTCGTGCTCGGCAACACCCGTAAGTGCGACGTGAGAGACTTCGATTCTGCTCCCTTCGGCCGGAGACGCAATCATGACAACAGGCTTGACGGGGCCGTCGTTTCGTTTAAAGATCAGCTCCCGTTCCTTCTCCTCCAGCTCCAGTGCGAGGGCGGTGCTCTTCTCCCGCTCCATTTCCAACTTCGCCTTGGTCTCCTCCAGTTGGGCCAGTTTTCCGGTGAGCTCCCCCAGCATCTTCTCAAGCTGAACAATCCGTTCCTGATTGGCTTGTTTGTTGTCGCCGGACTCAGCAGCGGGGGCCTTGTCCTCTGTCTCTTTCGCAGTTCTCAGATCCTGAATCTGCTTCATGGTCTCCGCGATCTGCTTCGAGGTCTTCTCGGAAGCGAGCTGGTATTCTTTGAGCGTATTCGCCTCCTTCAGCCCGTCCTGAAAGCTCGCGTTTTTGGGATCCCGGCTATAGAGGGTTTCCAGAAAACCCGCTATCTGTACATAGTCCTTGGTCTCCCATACGATAACCTCCACCTGGAAGGATCCGACATTGTCCTTGTAGTAGTGGGCCTGGTGGGGCGATCCGTCCACTCGAAACCCCAGGCCGCCTTCGCCCATTCCAAGACGGAGATCTCCTGTAGCAATGGATTCCATGGTCTTGGCGCTGGACCCTCCGGGCAAGGCGGGGAAGGTGCCGCTTTTGCCGACCTTCAGGTAAAGAACCCCGTCCGCCGGTACTTTTCGAATTCCTATGCGTGGATACACATCCACCACTCCTGTTGCCAGGAGAGTGTAAGTTTCGCCCATATCGAGGTGAATCCCGGTAGAGACCATGCCTGCATGGTTTCCGGGGATAGTGATCTGCTTCCGCTCGCGGACAAAAGAGGGAAACCTTTCAGACGGTTCCACTACAGTAGTGGATCTGACAAATGGAATATTACTGCACCCTGGAATGGATGGGAGAGCAATCAGGACAAGGCTAAGACCCGATAGGATGGTTCTCAAGGACAACATAGTTCCTCCTTTCGGTAAAGGTTCGCTGTATGGCTCTCTCTTTGAGGATCGCTCGACTGCAAGCCGCAGCGGGAGCAGGATGATCGGTGATCCGGAGGGAAATCCAGTCGGAAGAGGAAACAGTCACACTGAAGAATCGGGATGGAAGGTCAATCTCTCGCCAATAATACAATACTCCGGCAACTTGCTGAACGATGTCACTGCGCAGGGGCCTCAACGGCCCCTGTTTACCATTTCAATCCCCTTTACATAGCGCTCTATGCCGGCCACGAGCCCGTTTGCCAGTGCTTCAATGTACGGCTTGCTCAAGAGGCGCTTTTTTTCCATGTCATTTGTGATGAAACCCACTTCCACGAGTACAGCGGGCATCTCTGCCCCGATGAGAACATAGAAGGGTGCTTGTTTTACCCCGAGGTCCCTGACCTTGTCAAATCTTTTCTTCACATCCAGGAGGATCCCCTTCTGGACCTCGTGGGCCAGTTTGCTCGATTCGCTGATCTTGGTGTTCAACATGAGATCGTTTAGAATCTTCTGCAGATCGCTGATGTTCTTCTCCGAAGTCGCATTCTCCCTCGCCGCGACCATCACAGCGCGCTCATCGGTTGCCATGTTCAGGAAATAGGTCTCCAGGCCGTGAACATCATCCTGTTTATGGGCATTGATATGAAGAGAGATGAAGAGATCGGCCTTGTGCATATTTGCGAATGCGGTCCTTCTCTCGAGGGGGACAAACAGATCCTTATCCCTCGTCAAGACGGTTTCACACTGAAGCTTCTCTTTGATCTTCCCGGCCATTGCCTTTGCGAGTTCGAGCACGATTGTTTTCTCTTCGATCCCGTCGACAAAGCAGCCGGGGTCCTTGCCACCGTGGCCCGGATCGATGACGATCTTGCGGACACCAAGCCCCAACTGCCTTGCAAGGGTGACCGACTGGTCGGCGTTCTTCTCCTTGCGAATCCCTCTTCGTACACGTTGCCTGTCGATTTTGACTCCAGGTTTGGAGGATTCAGCGACGACCTCGCTCTCCTTCTTCCTTGGGATCTCTTCCTTTTCGGATTTTTCTTTTGCCTCTTTCTCCTCTCTTCCCTGTACGTCGATCACGATTCGGAAAGGATCGTGAAGGGGAAAAATCTTGTACCCTCCAATGGAGTCGATATCCAGCACCACGCGAACCGTCTCCTTGGCGTATTGACCTGCTCTTGCGCTTTTGAGCAGTCCGTCATCGATGGGAATGGATGTAGTGATATCCGATTTGACCAGGGCGTCCTTGAGATCCACATAGAGCCTTCTCGGTTTTTTCAGGTTAGGATCTTCCTTGATGATATGGGATTCATACTTGACGGGTCTGGAGATGTCGATCACGACACGGGTATAGTTTGGAGTGGACCAGTGTCGAATCCCCTGGACCTCCGTCAGGCCTTGCGAGTCACCGCTCTCTCGTTTTTCCGTCCTTTGAGCATCCCTTTTTGCAAGAACCGCAGAGAGCTTATCCAGCATCGTTCGAGCCCTCGGCCGCATATCCCCGGAGGGGAATCGGATATCCACCTTCAGAAATTCCACATAGGCCTGGGTGAGGTCGTTCTTGTTTTCATAGTAGATCTCGCCGATTTTGAACTGAGCGTCATCGGCAAGGTTGCTCTCCGCGTAACGTTCCGAAACATGTTTGTAGAGCCTGATCGCCTCATCCAGGTCCTGTTCCTTGCCTGAGAAAACATGGAGTTTGGTATACATTGTGGCGGCGATGAAGAGGGATCTTGCCGCATGTTCGTGTTGAGGGAAACGGTGGGCCAGAGATTGGAACCGCTCGATGCAAAGAATCCAATTATGGCGATACTTCTGCTTTTCTTTTGAAGCGTAAAGGGATTTCTGGCACTGCTCCGCACTGCTCAGAAGCTTTTCCGGGGTGAGGGAAGGCTTGGCATGGGCCTGTCCAGCCACCGCAAAGATTGCGGCGGCCGCAAGCAGGAGGGTCCCTATCCTGTGCCCGATTCGATCCTTCATGCCGTTTTCTTTTCCAGGTATTCCTTGATCCGGCTCAGTTCCAAAAGGGCCTGCAGCGGACTCATGGCCTGAATGTCGAGGTCTGAAATCCAAGTCCTCAATCTCCGATCCACGGAGCTGAAAAGGGCCAGCTGAATGTGTTCATCCCTGCTTTCCGATTTCCGGCTCCGGGCTATTCTCATTGTCAGCTCATCCTGGTTCTGGTTCTCCAGGCTTTCAAGGATCTCTTTCGCCCTTTCGATGACCGGTTGGGGCAGACCGGCAATTCGACCGACCTGTATGCCATAGCTCCTGCTGGTTCCTCCGGGAACCAGTTTTCTCAGAAAAATGATCTGCTCCTTCCATTCCTTGACGGCGATGTTGTAGTTCTTGACTCTCTTTCGGGTTGCCGCCAGTTCCACCAACTCGTGATAATGGGTTGCAAAGAGGGTCTTCACACCCTTCCCTGCGCGGTCGTGGAGAACCTCGGCAACGGCCCAGGCAATGCTGAGGCCGTCGTAGGTGCTTGTTCCACGGCCGATCTCATCCAGGATGACGAGGCTCGCCGGGGTGGCATGTCGTAGAATATTGGCGGTTTCATTCATCTCCACCATGAAGGTGGACTGTCCCTTTCCCAGGTCGTCGGATGCACCGATGCGGGTGAAGATCCGATCCACTATGCCTACCCGGGCTTTCGATGCCGGAACGAAAGCTCCCATCTGGGCCATCAGCACCGTGAGGGCGGTTTGTCTGAGAATCGTGGATTTCCCCGCCATGTTGGGTCCTGTGATAATCAGCAGTTGCTGGTTCTCATCATCCAGCCGGATATCGTTCGGCACAAAATCCTCGTCTTTGACGGTCTGCTCGATTACGGGATGGCGGCCGTCCACAATGTCGATGACGCCTCCCTCATCCACCTCCGGGCATACATACCCGTTCAGATCGGCAGTAAGGGCAAGCGCTGCAAGCACATCCATTTCGGAAACCCGCATCCCGGTGTTCCTGATCCGCCGGTTCTCGAAAGCAACAGCCTTTCTCACATTCTCGAAGATCTCCCATTCGAGGCCGATTCTTTTCTCCTCCGCGCCGAGCACGGCCTCTTCATACTTCTTGAGCTCCTCTGTAATGTACCGTTCGCAGTTGGACAAGGTTTGTTTGCGGATATACTCGGCAGGGGCAAGGTGCATATTGGACTTGGAAAGCTCGATATAATACCCGAAGACCCTGTTGTAGCCGATTTTCAGGTTGGATATGCCTGTCCTCTTCTGTTCAGACTCCGCAAGCTTCGCGATCCACCCCTTTCCATCCCTTGTCAGGGAGATCAACCGATCCAACTCGGGGTCGTATCCCTCCTTGATCAGCCCGCCTTCCTTCAGTGCGACCGGGGGTTCTTCGCAGATCGCCCTCTCGATCAGATCCCCTATATCCTGCAGCGCATCCATGCCGGAAGAGATCTCCGACAGGAGCTCGCTGCTGGAGCCCGCGATCGCCTGTTTCAGCGAAGGCAGCTTTTGAATGGAGAGCTTGAGCGCCACAAGATCCCTTGCATTGGCTCTTCCAACAGAAATTCGTCCGTTCAGCCTCTCCAGGTCATAAACCCCATGAAGCCCTTGCCTGACCTTTTCTCTGAGCGACTGATCTTCCCTGAACACGGACACCGCGGCAAGTCTTCTTCGGATCTCTGCCGGATCCAGCAGGGGATAGGATATCCATTTTTTCAGCAGCCTGGCGCCCATGGGAGTCAGGGTCCTGTCCAGAACGGAGAAGAGCGAACCCCGCTCCGACTGGCGCCGCATGGTCGTGAAGAGTTCCAGGTTTCTGACCGTCGACTCATCCAGAAACATGAAATCGCCGAGACGATAGGTGACGATCTCCTTGATGTGGTCCGGGCTCCCCCTCTGGGTATCCTGCAGATAGTAGACGATAGCGCCGGCGGCGGAGATCCCGTGAACCAGATCCTCGCAGCCGAAGCCTGCAAGAGACTTGACGCCCAACTGCTCCTTCAGCAGGGACTCCGCCCGATTTCTTTCGAATACCGGTTTTGGAAGGGGTTCCAGCCTGAAGAACGAAAGCTCTTTTCGTTCAAGGAGGTCGCTCTGCTCCGCTATCAGTATCTCGGCGGGGCCTATTCTTTTCAATTCATCCAGGATCCCGGCCAGATTCTCCATCTCCGTGACGCGAAATTCCCCTGTGGACAGATCCACATGGGCAAGCCCGTATCTCCCCTCTTCCCCGGCAACGGCCGCCATGTAGACATTGCTCCTGCTGTCTATTTCACCTTCTTCCAGAAGCGAGCCGGGGGTCACCACCCTGACCACCTCTCTCTTTACGATCCCCTTGGCAAGCCTGGGGTCTTCCGTCTGCTCGCATACGGCTACCTTCCAACCGTGTTCAACGAGCCTGGCGATGTAGGACTTGGCCGAGTGATGAGGGACACCGCACATGGGAACTTTCTTCCCATTGTGAGTGCCCCGCGAGGTTAGAGTGATTCCCAGTACTCGGGAAGCGTTCTGGGCATCTTCGAAAAACATCTCATAGAAATCGCCCATTCTAAAAAAGAGGATCGCATCAGGGTGGCGCCCCTTGATCCCCATGTACTGCTTGAACATGGGAGTGGGAACACTCATTCCTCCCCCCCGGGTGTTTTGGAGAATTGCATCGGGAGAGGCCCTTCCGGCCCGGGTGGGGCGGAATCCACAGGCATGGATTCCATGAAATCGATGGAATCCCACTGCCTGCACTGAGGACACTGCCATTGAAGGTCCGCCGGCCTGAAACCGCAATTGGAGCACTGGAATTTAAGATAAGGAACGTCCAGGTGAGAGATAAGATCCTTGTACGCTTCCAGAGCCAGCTCGCTCATTCCATGGTTGAGCAGAATCTCTCCCATGAATTTCCTCGCCTCCCAGAAGGCCGGATCGAGGTCAAGCGCGCTCCGGAGTTCCTTCAGTGCGCCTTGTTCGTCCTTTTCGTTGTAAAGATAACGGGCAAGGGCCATATGGGTGAACGGGTCCGAACTGAGCTGCGCGCATTCCTTCAAGAAATCTCCTACGGGTTTGAGATTCCGCATCCTGGAATAGGCCCCCTCCAGACGACGATAGGCGAGAAAGGTGAAATGAGGGGATACATCGACCACCTTCCTCCAGGTGGCGATAGCCTGCTTGTATTCCTGTCTTGAGAAATAGAGATCGCCCAGATGGAGGTAGGCATCGATGCACTTTGCGTCGATGGAAATGGCCGATTTTAAGCCGGACTTGGCCTTGGAGAAATCTCCTTTCTCCAGGAAGACCTTCCCAATCTCGGTCTGATGATGGGCAAGGATGTGGGAATGATTCCCCTTCACCAGCCTGGCGATACGCTGGCGTGTGGCAAAGGCATTCGGCCAGTCCTTCATCTCCTCATAGATCTTCTCGACCTCGAGGAGCGTTTCCAGGCTGGAAGGCTGCTTCTGGAGCACACTCGAAAAGGTCTCCAGCGCCCGGTTGAAAAAGCCGCCCTTGCGGTAGTCCATGCCCAGATCGATCAGCGCCCTTAATTTGATCTGCTCGTTGGTGTTCGGCCTGAGGATTATGCTTTGCCTGATCCGGATGGCTCTGTCAATATCGCCCTTGGAGCGGTACAGATTGCCGAGCGCTACATAGGTCTCGATGGTGTCGGAATTGATTTGAACGGATTTGGTAAACTGTTCGATTGCCTGGTCGTGTTCATTGGAGAGGATATACCGGATGCCCTTTAAAAAGGCTTCATCCCCTTCCCTGCTCAGGGGTTTGATCTCCTGCCTCTTCCGGCGGCTGGAAAGAATGCCCGCGATCAAGCCGCAAAGGATGCCGGCCAAGACACCCATGCAAAGCTTCTGGTTCCCAGGTTCTAGAAACCACTGCCAGAGCTGCTGCCACATGCGGTGTCTCTCCTTTTCAAATCCTCAGGTGCCTTCTCCTTGTCTTTGGGCCACACTGTCGTAGGTCAATGGCAGATTTCTCAGGGAACTGAGTTCCTTGTCCTTATCCTGAAGCTCACGGGTAAGAACCTTGATTTTTTTCTTCAGGCGATAACGTTCAATGATCCCGTGCAAGCCCGTTCCCAGAACACCCGCCAGAAAGGCAATGAGAACCATCTGGTAGACAGTGACTTCACTCCATTTCATTTCCTCGACGATCACAGGGTCCATTCTGAGTTCCACCTTGCTGTTCAAGGAATCGATATTCTGGACGACCACGATGATGACGAACAATCCTATCAGGATTCCCAAAACAATTTTGACATGCCCCATCTTGACCTCCTTCGCTCCACCATCAAATCAAAGAAAACCAGGAAGAAGTTTCTCATATGTCTTTTGAATGTGTTCGGGGATAACCCGCACGTCGTCCAGTATGGTCATATAATTCGTATCCCCATTCCAACGGGGCACGATATGGAAGTGAATATGCTCCTCGATCCCCGCACCGGCCACATGCCCCAGATTCAATCCCACGTTGAAGCCCTCCGGCTTCATCGCTTTCTTGAGAATCCCAATGGACTTTCTGACCGTCAAAAGAAGATCCAGGATCTCTTCGCTCCCCAACTCTTCCAGCCCTGCGACATGCCTGACGGGCGCTACCAGCAAGTGGCCGTTGTTATATGGAAAGCGATTCATCATCACCAGGGATTGCTCCCCTGAGAACAGGATCAGTCGCTCGGCATCCTTGCTTCGGTCCTCTCCCGGGCAAAAGATGCAGTTCTGATCTTTCCTGTTGGAAAGGATGTAGCCCATTCTCCATGGCGCCCAGAGCACCTTCATATCTCGATGATCTCTCCTTTGATCTTCTCTCCGAACTCCAGTACCCCCACGCTGTTGATGCCGGAGGGGGTGTATCCGGTGGCCGTACCCGGATTGAACAGGAGAATGCCGTCTTTCGTGTGATTGGCAGATCGGTGAGCGTGCCCGTAAACGATCACATCCACATCCGAGAATTCAAGCCGGATTCTGTCCTCTATTCCTTCCGAGGGTCCCCACCCGTGAATGAGACCGATCTTCCAGGGTCCTACCTGGATGGTCTCCTTCTCAGGCAAGCTTCCTTTCACCTCGAGAGCGTCCATATTGCCATGAACGCCTCGAAAGTTCCTTCTTTTGAAAAAGTGAACCAGTTCAGCGGATACATAGTCTCCGGCATGGAGAATCATCTCAACGCCGGACAGATGCCGGTCGACGATGTCTCTGAGATCTTTCGTCACTCTGCTGAGGTGAGTGTCCGATAAGACACCGATCTTTTTCAACATCCCGGCAGCGCCTTTCTCGATCGGGTACTTCGGAGTTGGGAGTATATCAGCCTCATGAAAAAAGACAAGCGATAATACCTTCCAGGAAGCCTGGAGGCTAGTGCCGCGTCTCATAAGTTCTGCATCAGGAAATGGCAATTTGATTTATGGGGCGATTCTTTACATTTGAGCCATTTCCCAGAGACGCGGCAATCCCCGCTCCTGTTGAATTGCCAAAATCGAGGAGAGAACTTATGAGTAGCGCACTAAAAGGCGGGGAACACAAAGCACTCTTCCAAGCTCTCCAGCTTCCTGCCTTTTTGAAACCGGTTGACTCATCCCGTCATCTTCATATATCTGTGAATTGAACGGCAACCCGAAGAATGCCGGGTCGCTGCGAATCGCTGGAGGAGGACAACATGCCTATCTATGAATTCTATTGCGGCAAATGCCACATGATCTTCAACTTCTTCTCAACGAGGGTGAACACCGATAAGGTTCCGACCTGCCCCCGCTGCATGAAGACGAAGCTTGTCCGCCGGATGTCTGCTTTCGCCACACTGAAGGGTGCTTCAGAGGAAACCGATTCGGGTATTCCCGACATGGATGAATCCAAGATGATGCAGGCCATGAGCGCTCTTGCGGGAGATGCGGAAAGGTTGGACGAAAACGATCCCAGGCAAGCTGCGAATCTGATGCGAAAGCTCTCCGATATGACGGGACTCAATCTCGGCTCAGGAATGGAAGAGGCATTGCGCAGAATGGAGTCAGGAGAAGATCCCGAACAGGTAGAGGCGGAGATGGGCGATCTTCTCGAAGGGGAGGACCCGTTCACCACCAGGAAGAAAGGCGGGAAACCCGGAAAGCGGCACCGCCCCCCTCAGGTGGATGCCACGTTGTACGAACTGTGATTTATCACTCGATCGCTACAAGCTCCACGTCGCCCCATACCGCCATATGCTCCCCCAGGATCACGAGGCAACCCTGAATACCGTGGATAGATGCAGCCCATTCAGCGATATGTGCCAGGTCTTTCTTGCCCCGGATCCTGTTGCAGAGAGCCGTTGCCGCGCCGTCCGCGAACGCGGCGGAAGAAGCTAGGACGCACCCCGCATCAGCGACTCCCATGCTGTAGGAATGGCCCACGGTGCCTGATGATGCACATACGGCGAGCGGCATCCGGACTGCGGGGATGCGGAAACCTATCTTCTGGCTCAGGGGAGACTCGCCTGCAAAAACGGCAACGGTTATGTCCCGTCCGGTCTTGAGAAAGATATCTCCCCCATTCTCTACAATGACATCCTCCGTGAACTCCAGGAGGCCTCTTCCCACAAACTCTGCGACAGCACCTGCGACAGACGCCATGGGGCCCACGCCTACGGCTTTCACTGCACTCATCATTTCTTTGACCAGAGGAGGGGCGGTGGGATCGTCCTCCAATGGATTCATTGCGGTGAGAAAATAGGGATGGGAGGTGATATAGCTCTCAAGCTGATATCTGGCGTCGAGGACCAGATCTCGAGTCTCCTGCCGAAGTTCCTTTCCTGCGCTCACCCACAGGTCCGTCTCCTTGACTTTAACCTGAAAAGAAAAAAGGCCGGTCGCCTTGACCCTTTCACGGTAAGTCCTTTCCCTGTACTCCTTCATATGGTCTCCTTCTTGCCTGACTGGAGAACGGGACGTGGCATTGGTTTTGCAATATTTCAATATGTCCACTTTTTCATGCTTCCACCATCTTATGCCATGGAGAAGAGTCATGAAACACAAAATCCTCATTGTGGATGACGAGCCCGCCTTCATTGCTCTCCTGAAGGAGGCCTTCTGCAGGGAACCCTATGAAGTCCTGAGTTCATCCTCCGCCTCGGAGGCATTGGATCTGCTGGCCTCAGAACCTGTCGACCTGGTGGTTTCCGATGAAAAGATGCCCGGCATGAGCGGCTCCGAGTTCCTGGCCATGGTGCGAGCGAAGTACCCGCAGACCGTGCGGATCATTCTTACCGGGCATGCGAGCCTGGAAGCTGCCATCCGTTCCATCAACCATGGGGAGATCTACCGTTTTTTTACAAAACCCTGCAATATATTCGACCTCGTTATCACGATCCGACACGCGCTCCAGCACCAGGAATTGATGAAGGAAAACCAGAGGCTCCTCAGGACGATCAAACGACAGTCGGACATCATCGAACAGCTGGAGAGGGATTATCCCGGAATTACCGTTGTGAAAAGAGGAGCCCGGGGGGAAATTCTCTTGAACGAGGAAGGGGGGGAATTACAGAAACTGCTGAGACAATGCAAGGCGAGTCTGCCGAAGAACTGAGAATCAGAGGTTCAGTTTTTCATTTCTCCGGTGATCCTCTGAACCGCTTCCACCATCTCCACCATGATGACGGGGATATCCTCCTCCTGAATTCCAAGCATTTGCATGGTTCGATCGTCCAACTCGTACTGGAGTCCATCGAGCCCCGCCCCTATCCCGCTCATCATGGCAATGGCATCGGCAACATGGACGACATGTGCCAGATCGTCTCCCTGGCCGTTAGGAGAATGGTGATAACGGATTGCCCTGATCAGGGTCTGGGGGACATTCCAGACCTTGCACAACTCAAAGGCGATTTCAGCATGGTCGAACCCGAGAATCTGCTTTTCCGCAACGAGAAAGGGCTTTGACTCTCCTTCCATGAACCGGTCGAACTCATCCTTCCTCTCTGAGATATAAGGATCCAGGACAAGCTTCCCCGCATCGTGAATGAGACCGGCTGCAAAGGCATCGTTGGCCAGTTCAGGTTTCTTCTTGGCTGCTATGATCCTGGATCCGAATGCGACACCAAGGGAATGCTTCCAAAGATCCCCTGCCGACAGCCCGTACCCTGTCAACATACTGCTTAGAACGGTTGATGCCCCTGCCAGGGACACGATCTCTGCAAGGGTTTTATAACCCAACAGCACCGAAGCATGCTGGAGAGAAGAGACCTTCCCCATCATTCCGTAGTAGGCCGAATTTGCCATTTTCAAAACCCGGGTGGCAATTCCCTGGTCGGATTCCAGAATTTTGGCCAACTCCTGAGAACTGGAACGGGGATCCCTCAGAATCTCCCGCGCCTTGAACACTGTCTGCGGCATGGGAGGCAAATCGGTGACCCGTTTCAGAATTCCGGCCTTCAGGGCTTCACCCTTGGGAGCATCGGCGGCCGTTGCCGCGCCCGATGCTTCGGCCGATGGTGCGCCCGGACGGTTCACCTTGATGATTGTTTTGCAGGCGGGACATGGAAAGGCGATCTCTTTGTCTTTCGGCAATCGCTCTTCGGGTATTTGATAGACCTTGTGACACTCAGGGCATTGCAGTCTTACGGTCGCCAATCTCGCCCCCCATTGGTAAAAATCCGAATATCGAAATTCGAAATCCGAAACAATTTCAAAATCCAAATACTGACCGGAAATGAGACGCGGTGCCTAGTGTCGTGTAACACAAGAAAATTGTCATCTCGACTCCCGCGACTCTCGCGGGATAAACTGCGGGAGAGATCTTAATTGACAGTTTCGTCTACCTGCTTCTGTTACATGACACTATTCAATCCTGATCTTCCCTGCATCGATATCCAGAGTGATGGAACGGACCTTCGCACCACCCGTACTCTCGAGTTTTACGTTGAGAGCCGCCTTTGTAAGCGCGGTTTTCACTGCGTCGATCATCCGCTGGCTGCTGCCCATTGCGGTCTGGCACTTGAGAAGAGAGGCTCCGCCCGCTATTGCAACGGAAAAAGGCGGCTTTACCCCCTTCCTTGCGAGTAGTTCCATGGCATGGGGAATGGCTGTGTTCGCATACATGAGAGGATTCTTGGAAGCGATACTTCCCGAAAAGGGCGCCAGGATATGCAAACCCACCCCAACCTTTTGCAGAGGGCTGTAAATTACTACGCCGACCCCGGAGCCTACCTGATCGATTTTCAAGAGCCCCGCAGTCGCAAGTTCGCAGTGCAGGAGCTTGACAGAGGTCTCAGCCATTGAGTTCCCATGCCTTTTGGGTAGTGCCGATCCGCTTCCAGCCGCCGGCATAGCCGCTTACCGCTGAAGGGATATCTCACCACGAAGGACACGAAGAGCACGAAGCGGTTGGTGAGACACGACACGTTCTTGTGCAATGCCAGCGAAAGCCTAGGCGAAAAGCATTTCCTTGTCAATCGGTAAATAAGAGTTATTGAACAACTTTCCGGGTGATTTGGGATTCCCTCCTGGCGAGAAGGGCGGCTCCCAATGCCCCCACGATCTGCGGTTCTTCATGGACGTGAATCCGACGACCCAGTTTCTCCTCAAAGAGCGCCACGACGCCCCTGTTCTTGGCTACCCCTCCACTCATTGTGACGCCGCCGTGGATGCCGAGAGCTTTGACCATGCTCCAGACCCGGTTGACCACAGCCCGATGAAGCCCCTTGATGATCTGATCCCTTGGGTGGTTCTGCGCCACAAGAGAAACCACCTCGCTCTCGGCAAAGACCGTGCACACACTGCTGATCTGGACCTCCCCCTTGCTTTGAAGGGAGAGCTCGGCCATTTGCTCCAGAGAGACCTCCAATTTGCCGGCCATTACCTCGAGAAACCGGCCCGTCCCTGCGGCGCACTTGTCGTTCATGTTGAAATCCAGAACCTTGCCGCCCGGTCCCACTCGAATGGTTTTTGAATCCTGGCCCCCGATATCGATCACAGTCCCTGTATCCGGAAAAAGGTGGAAGGCCCCTGCCGCATGGCAGGAGATCTCAGTGATTTTTTTCTCTGCAAACGGCACGCTGATCCGGCCGTAGCCGGTAGCGATGATCCGCGAAAGATTCTCCCTCCTGATGCCTGCGCTGCTGAGGGCGCTGCCGAGCGCAGCTTCGGCAGCCTCCGTGCTGTTTGCACCGGTTTGCACAATGCTGAAACCGCAGAGCCTGTCATCATCGCCGATGATCACCGCCTCAGTGCTGAGAGAGCCCACATCGATTCCGGCAAAATAATCCATCCCTGTCTTCATGGTCAAAGAAACCTGTAATATGCATTATGTGCAGTGAGTGATATTATGTCGACGGCAGTTCAAAAACAAGTGAAACGAGAGACCTGTCAATTCAAAAGGATGACCTCAAATGAAAGTTCTCGGCGCCCAGCTTGCATACCTCCTGAGCCAGCAAAAATCCCGCGGCAATTTAAAGACGCTGGTGAAGTTCGTGTTCTTTCTTCTCATCGTCATTCTCCTGTTTGCCGGGGTTTTTCACTGGATCATGATCAAGGTGGAAAATCAGGACCATTCCCTGATCACCGGTGTTTATTGGACACTCACCGTAATGAGCACCCTGGGATTCGGCGATATCACCTTCCACAGCGATATCGGCCGGATCTTCAGCCTTATTGTTCTGGTTTCGGGAATCGTACTCCTGCTCATCGTATTGCCCTTCACCTTTATTCGCTTCTTTTACGCCCCGTGGCTGGAGGCCCAGCTCCGCACGCGGGCTCCCCGCGAAGTTCCTCCCGACACCAGGGACCATGTAATCATTTGCGGCTATGACCCCGTGGCCAGGGGTCTGATCCGCAAACTGAAACTCCTCGGTGTCCCCTACCATGTCATCGAGCCGGACCCCTCGGTTGCGGCAAGCCTTTACGATGAAGGCATTTCGGTTGTTACAGGAGAGATAGACAACAGCAAAACCTATGAGGCCCTGTTATCCTCGAAAGCCCGGCTGGTGCTCGCAAACCTCGATGACGCAACCAACACGAACATCACACTGACCGTGCGGGAGAAGGCCACGGAAGTTCCTGTGGTCACCATTGTAGAGAACAGGGACTCCATTGATATACTGCAATTGGCCGGAGCTACTCATGTCCTTCCGTTGAAGCAGAGACTGGGCGAGCACCTTTCACACCGTGTCAATGCGGGTCACGCCAAGGTGCACGTTATCGGCACCTTCAGGGGAATGCTGATAGCTGAATCGCCCGTCCACAAGACCCCCCTGGCCGGGCGTACGATTCGGGAGACCCGCTTGCGGCACACCATAGGAGTCAATGTGGTGGGTATCTGGAATCGAGGCCGCCTGTTGCCTGCACACGCTGATACGGTCCTGTCCGATTTCAGCGTGCCGGTGGTCGTGGGTACCCCTGAACAGATCGCGAACCTCGAATCCTTTATGGTAATCTACGACACCAATTACAGTCCGGTTCTTGTAATCGGCTGCGGCAACGTCGGATATGCCGCCGCCTCGGCGCTCAAGCAGAACGGCATATCGGTGCACATCATTGAACGCGACGGATCTTTGCTGGCGCGGGCTTCGGGCATAGCCGACCGGGTGTTCATCGGAGACGCGGCCGATCGCGAGGTGCTCATGCAAGCGGGACTGGTGGAAGCGCCTTCGGTCATTATCACGACCAACGACGATGCCACGAACATCTACCTGGCCGTATATTGCCGCCGACTTGAGCCCGATCTGCGGATCGTCAGCCGCGTCACCCATGAGCGAAACATAGAAGCCATCCACAGAGCAGGCGCCGATTTCGTCCTGAGTTTTGCGTCACTCGGTGCGGAGTCGGTCCTGTCCATTTTACAGAACAGGGAACTGGCCGTGATGGGGGAGGGAATAGAGATGTTTCATGTCAGGGTTCCCGAATCCATCGCCGGCAAAACGCTTGGTGAAAGCGAAATCGGACTGCGCACCGGGTTGAACGTGATTGCAGTTCAGAAAGGAGGGGAAACGATCACGAATCCACAGGGGGCCCTCGTTCTGGCGGCTGAGAGCGAACTGATCATGATAGGCGATACCGCGCAGCGGGAAGAATTCAACCTGCAGTACGGGTGAGTTCAGGTGTCATTTTGAAGGAGCGAAGCGACTGAGAAATCTTTGGAACACGAAAGGAGATTTCTTCCCCGACTGCAGTTTATCCCGTACTCGCTGCGGGGCCGGGGTCGAAATCACATTACGCGATTTCGTCCAGGCGTTAGACAACCCACACGGCGCAATTCGATGATTCAGCCGCAGTTCGCATGGCCACGGACCCCATCCGGAATTCCCGGGCCTGTGTTGCTCCTTTTCGGCCGATCACGAGGGTGCCGAAACCGCCCTTTTTGACCTGGTCCAGGATAGCTTGTGAAACCTTCTTGGGCCGGGCGGATCGGTGGTATCGAAATTCGAATTTCAGGCTCTTCTCGGGAAACCCCAGATCAAAGAGCACCTTCTTGCTCTCCTCATAATAGTGAACCAATTCCTCTTTTTCCCGCTCGACCACCCGTTTTTCAAGCTCCTTCAATCTCTTTCGCTCTTCCGGCGGCAGATCTTCCGTAAAAGGGGCGCAGAAGTGATAGAAGAGTATCTCCACTCCCTCGACTCCCTGGAGCATGGTTCCTGCGTAGCGGGCCATGTCCACCGCGCTTCTCGTCTCATCCATCGCAATCAGGACTTTTCTGCTGTTCCACTTTTTTCCTTCAATGAGCCAGAGGGGCCGGTCTTCTGAGACTTCAAGCAATTTGCCCGTGATGCTTCCAAACAGTGTGCTTGCGAACCACCCCATACCCTTTTTCCCGACCACGCATGCGTCGAACTCTCCCGCATTCATCTCGTGGATGATGTCACGCGCTATCCCGATTGCCTGCTGGCGATACTTGGCCGTGACCCGGTTTTTCTTAAGCCCCCCTCTTTGAAGAACCTTTACGGCTTCCCCAATATGTTCTTTCGCTTCCTTTTCTCTTCTTTTCTGCCAAGAGGTAAACTGTTGTCTGACAGCAGGGTCGTGGGCTTCCTCCCGATAAAGGGGGGGAATAGCCGACGAAACATTCAACACTGTCACGTGCACATCCGATGCGCCTTTATACAGATCAGCCAGGTAATATGCAGACCTCAACGCGTGCTGCGATCCATCCGTTGCAAGCAGAATACTTCGCATGATGACCCTCCTTATCTGTCTACGATACTCAGTATATACGTAGGTTTGAGCGGCGAGTCAACCGCGTTCGACCCGACCTTCAGCCAGCTTCCCCGGGTCTGCGGCGGCCGTGATGTCCCCGTCCACGCTGAAGACACCCGTCATCAGGTCTCCTCTTTCCCAGAGGCATTCAAGGGCATCGAAGATCCCGTTCGGCGGGGATACGGGGGAATCCAGTCTTTCCCAAATGATTTTTCGCTGCAAGGGAAGAACCTTCCCCAATACGCCTTCGTTTTTGAAAAGAGCACCCAATGCCCAACCTCATCAACTCGCCGTTTCATAGAGCTAAAGTGTTACATTGATTCAAATCATGTCTTGAGCCCGGCTCCACCGCCCAAAGAGTGGATCTGTCAACCTGTAGATACCTTCGTGATCCTGTTCGACGATGTCTTTTCCCTGAAGAGATTTCATGCTCTTCTGAAGGCCCCCTGGCGAAAGATTGTGCTTCTTTAGATAATCCATAGCGTATGGCTTGCCGGTAGGCTCTTTGGCCAGGGCCATTGCCAACTTTTTCTCCCCCATCAAAAGCCCGGCAAAGACGCCTTGGAGGTCCAGACTTTCCGCCTCCAGAAGCTCCGATTTCGCGGCGCTCAGCAATTCAGGGGTGGCCTCTTTTTCCGTCATGTCCCAGAGCAGGTGGGAAAGCTTTCGGACATAATATGTATTTCCTTCTACGTGGTCATAAAGGTCATCCGCCAGAGTCAAAGGACAAGTCTTCCGGGTCTTCGCGAACAGTTTCACTATGTGGTTCGCCAGTTCCTCTTTTGGGATCTTCTTCAAGGGGTAATTAAAAGCAAGTTTAAAAAAAGGCCTTTTTCGATCATTGAACATGGACTGCAGAATCCGCCTTCTGCTTCCCACGAAGAAGCACCCCATGTCCGATACCGCCTGCACCTGCTCCCTCAGAAGGCCCTCCACCTGCTTGCTTTCCTTCAGCTCTGATATTTCCTGAAACTCATCGAAAACGATCAGGCACCTGGTCTTTTTCGTACGAAGATACCTGGCAATCCCGTTAAAGATATCCTCTATCAGGTAAGGGAAGGCGGTGGATTGATCGTACTTGGCGGAAATCGAGACCCCATCAGGCCTTATGTCCAGTGACGGAATGATGCGTTTGAACAACTTCACCGTCTTCTGCAGAATATCTCCTTCAACAACGTTCTTGCCTATGGAGGAAATGACGGCCGAGGTGAATTTCTGGACCAGATCCTCTTTGGCGATTACGGAAAAGCAATCCACATAGACTGTCAGGTACCCCTGAGCGGAGGCTCTCGCCATCACCTGCTTAACAAGCGATGTTTTTCCATAGCGTCTGGGCGAAAAGATCACCACATGGGTGCAATTAAGAGCATGGCGGGTAAGTTCCTCGATCTCCTTCTCACGGTTGCAAAACTCTTGATCCATGGAGATAATGCCGAGGCTGAATGGATTCAGTGATCTGCTGTCACCCATATCCTGTGCCCTCCCGATCAGGATTATTCTGACTGGATTATTCTAACAGAATAATTTAGCATGGCAATGTTTAATCTGGCCCGAGACTGAGATTGCCGGCCGGCTGGGTGACTTGAAGGTGCCCCCCGGTTAATCCGCCTTTAGCACCTCAAAGGTGACCGTATCGGCCGAGTCAACCCAAGATGGAATGTTCAATCTAGTGGCAGCATCTCAGCTGGGAAGACGAAAATGCCTTTGATATAGAAATCGGATTTTCTGCTTGCTGCTGCAGGGCATGTTCGGGATTGTAATTTCGATCACAGCGTCCTCTGTTAGTCACCGAGGGCTATTCAGAACGAGCCGAGCAGGGTGCCCAGGACTGTCAGGACAAGCAGAGAGAGCAGCGGCGCGAGCACGGCCACAACGAAGATATCCCTTGTGCAGCACACCGGATCGGATGAGGGGCTTGATAATACTGGATCCCGGTTTTCACCGGGATGACGGGAGGGTACTTATGGTTTGTCTAATCCGTTCAACCTGAGGTATCGAAGGGTGAATGAGATCGGATTTCGAATTTCTCAAGAGTCCATGGCTTCGAAGAAGGCTTCCAGTCTAGTGCGGGCCTGCTCCTCGGAATAGGCCCTTGAATCCGTAATGTCCGCCTCGATGACCACCGACGGCAACCCGAGCCTTTCCATGAGCAATCGTTTCAGATCGTACTGTCCCACGGAATAAGGTTTGCAGCTTCTGGCGGAGTGGATCACGAGACCGTCCACATTAAAATCGCCGATCAAGCGCTCCATGAGGTGCAACCGGTGATTGAGATTGTTGTTCAGGATCACGAGGCTGTAGGTCCTTGCCATGGACTCGAAGGGACGGTTTTTATCCAAGTTGGTATTGGTCTCCGCCCATGCGTTGGTGTAAGTCGCCGTCACGAAATTCATACCCCTCTCTGCAAAGAGATTGGCGAAGTCCCTTACCTTGTACCAGATGGCGATATTGTCCCACATCAGCCTTTTTCTTTCATTGATGACGGCGCCGATACCCCGTTCCACCCTTGCCTGCAGCTCTTTGAGCAGGATTTCATAATACTCTAGCGCCACCGGGAGACCCCTGAGGGATACGACCGGCGCAAGATGCACAAAGGCATCGAAGATGGTCATTGGCGCGGGTTGGGCCTTCATGGTGGCCAGCACCTGACCCCAAGTATCGGAGGTCCGGCTGGCGATCTCGATGACCTCCCTGAACCGGCCTTCGTCAAAGCGTTTGCCCGAGATCTTCTCCAGAATCGGGATCATCTCCTCAAACTGTTCCTTCATATAGGCGATATCCCCTTCCCTGATCTCGCCAAAATTATAAGGCGTGTCGAAGAGAATGAGTGGGATATTCCAGGTTCGTGCAAGGACCTTGTACCAGTAGACCACGGTCTGGCAGATGTTGTTGGAGGCGAAGAGAAGGTCCGGTTTCGGCAGCTTGCCTGCAGGTGTCTTTCCGGAGAAGCAGACCCCCAGATCGATCCGGGCGTAAGAGCAGAGATCCTGGTGATACCCATGCTCCTCGGCGATGCTGCAGAGCTCGGGCCCCATCTTTTGCGCCCCGCAGAGGGCGCCATGATTTTCGGGGTAGATCGTGTAAAAACCAAAAGGCCTCAATATCTCCACCGGCGCGCCGCTGGTCACCCATGCCACAGGCATAGCGGACTCGGCATAACGCGAGAGGAAGTAATGCCGCGTCATGATCTCCTTCAGGCGTGAAGCGCACGCGAGAGGAGGGCCGAAACAGGTGCTCGCCTTTCCGCGGGGGCGGCGCTTCCTTCCCGCGCTCCTCAACTTCATCAAGGCTGGAGCCCCGATCTCTTTCATCCAGTGATAACGCCCGAGGGCAAGCAGGTTCATGGCATTCTCCCTAACGCCGATCAATGGTCACCAGCCATCATTGTTGCTTTTGTTGCAGCATCAAGATCAAAAGAGTCTCTCGCACGCTTCGCTAGAGACCGCAGAGTTCCCGGTGAGGGTATTCCTCTGTCCTGTTTTCTGGTCAGAAAACAGGACAACTCCTCCGGAGCATCGAAGGTTGTCATACCATCTCAATCTCGAGCGAATTGACAATCAGCCATTCGTCTCTGTGGGCTCTGTGAGAGATGTTTTTCGTTACCCGAGCAGCTCCACGAAGGCCTCCACACGGGTGGACATCTGGCCGCTCAAGCCCTGATTGAGCTCCGTGTCCAGCAGAAGAACCGGAATTCCGTTTCCCTTCAATCCTTCCACCAGCTGCGGCAGATCGAACAGCTCCGGTTCGCAGAACTTGACCGTGCAGAAGATCGCCCCTTGTGCCCGGCTCCGCCCGACCATGCTCATCAGGTGGCTCAATCTTTCTTCAATGGCCGAATTCCTGGTGCTGCATGGAGGCATGCTGAAATAACTGTCCGACAGGGCCTGCAGAGGATCTCCCTGGCCTGCGGGAGGCGCGAGAAGCCGCCGCCCGCAGTTGAGCAGGTCATCGTCCGATACCCTTACCCCCAGCCCATCCAACAGAGCCAGGAGTTCAGGAGGATTCGGCAGGATTCCGCTCAGGATTATCCTTTTGCGAGCCCGGTCGGCCCGCCGTCCGTCTGCAATGAACCGCCGGAGCAAGGGGATGAGATCATCCGGGTGGAGGTATTCGTTCAGCCTGATCACCCTGTAAAAATCGGCGTTGGAAACACCTAATTCGCCTTTGGTCCGCAGCCTGTAGATTTCCTTCTGGAGGGACGCCACCTCACGACTCCTCTCAAGGGATTGTTTCAGACCCTCTGGGTCCATGGGCCCGAACTGTCTTTCCAGAGACGTGATGAGCTCTTTCAACTCGTGGCGGTAAAACTTCCGGGAGGAATCGCGGTAGGGAGCCTTCGGGTGATAAAAAAAGTAGCACGGCTTCTCCACGCCCAGGTAGTCGTGCACGATCGAGGCCATGTTCTGTATGGAGTCGCAGGTATGGGGAAAGAGAAACCCGTCCAGATCCGCGCAGTGGCCCTGAAGGATCAATTCCAGGCCGAGTTTTACAACCGAACAGATGTAGGACTGCAGATGGCCGTTCGACCGGCTCACCTCCAGCGGCGGGTCCCAGATTTCAACAGGAAGGATGTTCATGGCCCAGAGAATCTCCCTGGGGTATTGGGCGGGAAACACCCCCATGAGCCGTCGGCCATGCTCCCTTTTCTGGGCTGTCATGTACTCTGTTCGGGAAGGAATGTCCCTGTTTGTCCTCTCTGGATCGAGCATGCCTGTTTGCCCATGGAAAGAGGTTTCATGTGGAGAACTGAGAGTATAGCTTCAGCCCTTCCATGTCAAGAAATGCAGGGGACGAATGCAGGAATCTGATGCTTATCCGCTTACTTCTTCTGCTTCCCTCCTGAAAGGCTCTTACAGGCTGCAGTGGAGACGGGATAGATGATCATGGAATTGATGTCGGTCGAGTTGGCAATTTGTTGATATCGATCGGCGCTTTGTAAAAGAAAAAAAGAAGGCAGGAGTTATCCTGCCTTCTTGACTTCTTCATGGAGGCGGCAACAGGATTCGAACCTGTTCATAGCGGTGTTGCGCACCGTTGCCTGACCATTAGGCCATTGCCGCCCGTGAAAAGAGCTGAATAGTTATGTTCGAATTATAATATTCCCATTATGGGTTCTGCAATATCACTTCACAATGGAGAATCCCTCTGAATCGCGGCCCGTTCCCGGCTTATCTTTAAATTACCGAAGCGTAAAAACCGGTTATCTTCCTCATACGGACCGTGGAGAATCGAACAAGGCCGACACGGCTTCCGGCGGATTCATTTCTGCGGTTTGTAATATCAAAGCAGAAACATCAACTCATAGGAGAGAGGCAGATGGAGGTCAACAGAGGAGATGATCTGGTGATTGTCTGCACGGACAATACGGGTAGAAACATAGATGCCTCCGTGGGATTTGGTGTAGGTACCGATCACGATCGCCTGTGCTCTTACGCCTTTGCCGCCATCCGCATTTTCTGTTGACAGGATCAGATCACCGCCGTCTCTTACCAATCGAATCTGGTCTCCTGATTCTATTTCCACGATTCTGAAGCCGCTCATGCTCATGCGGGATGCAATGAAATCGGACATCATCCGGCCGAAATTGGAAAGCTTATCCGTCTTTCCGGCCTCCACGAAAGAGGCGACAACGATGGGGCTGAATGGAATGGGTTTCGTCTTCAACCGGTCCATCAATGCATCTGCAATGGAATAGCTGACTGCAATCAGATTCGGTTCCTGATCCGGCCATTCCAGGTCCGTGGTGGCACATCCGTTGATCAGGAGAATGAACACCGGCAAGAGAAAAAGACCCTTCCTGTTCATGATCGCCTCGCTATCCACTCGTCCATGCTTCTGTTGGACGGTAATCAGCAGGAACTCCCGCTCGGAAAGGTTCAGGGAATCGGGAAAGCACCTCTGGAATCGCCGGCAGCTGTTTCGTGTCCGGTATGAGAGAGGGCATTCGACCGATCGAATCGAATGCCCTCGTGCCGCCACTCGATTAGTCCCACCCGCTACACCACTGTAACATTCACAGCGGCGGGCCCTTTCCTGCCCTGTTCGATCTCGAATGCAACCTTGTCACCTTCCCTCAGGGTTTTGAAGCCGCTCCCATTGATGCCGGTGTGGTGGACGAATACGTCAGAACCATCCTCCCTTTTGATAAATCCATACCCCTTTTGATCGTTGAACCATTTTACAGTACCTTGCACCATACTTCGAAACCTCCTTTCAGATCCCTTTGCCGCTTCCGTCCCCTTCTGTGGATTTCACCCTGGGAAGGTCTTCCAACCAGCGGTTCTTAGTGGTTTGATCCGGGTGATCCCCTCTACGACCGGACACTTTCATACCCCTGACAGTAGCTTTTGCGAGTTTCCTTGACGATTCAGTACGAGTTCAACGCGGATGAGCTAATATATGGAACTGCTCGTGGGGAAATTCCATAGGGTGAATCCTGTATTCTCGCAGTATCTTATGCGTAATAGAGGGGCTCATGCGAAGGGATATGAATAAATCCGAAATCCGAAGCACGAAATACGAAAACAAATTCAAATGACCAAAATCCAAATGATCAAAACAACCGTAGAAAATAAGGGAACCGCTTCTCTTCCGGGGGTTGAAAGGTAGGACTCTGCTTCAGAGATAACGCGACATCCTCATCGCAATTTCATTCTTTTGCATGGCGCCGGGAAAATTTTCCCTGAGCTTCCCCCCGTCAAAGACAAATATCTGGGGCACGCTCATAATGGCATAGGTTGAGGCCAGATTCGGCGTCTGATCCACGTTCATTTTTGCAACCCTGACTCTACCTCTCACCTCTCTGGCATAACCGTCAATGACCGGCATGAAGGTTCTGCACGTGGTGCACCACGGGGCCCAGGCGAAAAGGAGCACAGGCAGAGGGGACCCCAGCACATCCTTCTGAAAACTCGCTTCAGTGACCATCACAGGTTGCGGCTTGAATATCTCTTCTGTCCTCAGCGGTTTTTTGCATACACCACATACCGGACCTTTGTCGGTTTTCCCGGCAGGAACCTTATTCCTGGCACCGCATTCCGTGCACCGCAGCAGATAGGGCTTCTCGTCTTCTCCAGCGGCCGGATTCAAAAGCGAACCGCACTTCCCGCATTTCGCCTTTTCATTTGTCCTGTATAGGGGGACCCGGTTTTTTGCGCCGCATTGGGAACATTGGACGATTTCCGAGTTAGGCTGCTCCATATAGCGTTCTACCTCCTGAGAGCGCATTGTTTATAGAGATGCGGACCCTTGACGCAGGTCACTCAAAATATAGTGCCCCTCGGAAGAAAGGAAAGGGAAACGGGGGTAAAAAAGGCAATTGGATTCACTCGGCTTCGTGAAAATGGCGCACGGCCAGCCTCGTAAAGATCCAGTTCCAGAGGGGCCGTCTTTGATTACACCCCCGAAGGGGTGAAGTTCATGGCGAGGACAAACCGGAATATTGGAATGTTGGGGTAGTGGAATTTTGGGGAACAACAACCCAGAGCTTGGAGATGAGGGTGCCGCAAGATGGTTTTCCTGCTTTAAACCCATCATTCCATAATTCCATTATTCCATCATTCCAGGAGGCCCCCTTTACGGCTGAGCCAATGGCCTCTGACCTGGCCCAAAGGACCAGGTTTTCCGACATGCAATAAGCCGTCTGTAATTTGGCGCTCCTAAGAAACTTCATTTCAGGTTTCAGGTTTCAGTGTTCAGGTGTCAGAAAACTGATGAACTACTGTGCTGACACC